>JAJXWP010000098.1 GCA_021781575.1 Pseudomonadota bacterium | reverse complement strand
ATCCCCTCATCATATCCGACGATGACCTGCCGTTCTGATCGCCATCACAACGACGGGGCCAGCCGGCCCCGTCAAATACCCGCGCTCTCTTCACCAGATTTACGCGCTTCTACGCCACCGTTAACACCAGCCGCTGGTGCGCTGGCATGCCCGGCGTCAGGCCGTCGAAGCGGCCGTCGCCGCAGGGGTGCTATGGCCGATGGCCGACGGGCTGCGGGTGTCGTTCCGCCACCAGACCCTGTTCGACCACGCCGTAGCCCGCGCCTTCGTCGAGGCCGGCGAAAGGCTGCTGGACTACGTTCGCATCCATCAGGATTCGCTGTTCCCGCGCCCGCGTATCTGGAGCGTGCTGACCTATCTCCGCGAGGCAGCGCCCGAAACCTATCGCCGCGAGTTGGAAGCCATCTGGACCTTGCCGGGCCTTCGGCTGCACCTGCGTCACCTGCTGCTGGATTTCCTGGGCTCACGCAGCGATCCCGGCGCGCTGGAACAACGGCTGCTGCTGCCGTGCTTCGATGACGACGGTCTGGCGATGAAAGCCGCGCGCGTGACCGCCGGCAACCGCGCTTGGTTCGCCATCATCGCCGCCCACAAGCTGGGCGACCTGATGGTGGCCGACCCGCCGCGACGTCACGCCGCCGTCGCCCTGCTGCGCCTCGCGCTGCCGTTTGCCCGTCCCGAGGCGGTTCGACTGATGGCCCGAAATTGGACGGAAACGCGACTGCCGCAACGGATCGACGTACTGGTCGCCTTGAATGATTGGGACGATGACGCAGTCGCGCTTGCCCGGCCGCTGGCTACCGCTGAGGAAATCGCCGATGCCAGCTTGTGCTGGCTGGCGACGACCATGGGCGCGTCCCGCCCCGACGACGCTGCGGCCTTGGTGGTGGAGCGCTTGAAATGGCGAACCACGCCGCTGATGGAGGCGGATCGGCGGGCGGCGGCAGAACCGCGGGAAGACGGGACTGACGCATGGGCAAGGAGTTACGCGCAGACAGCAACTTGCAAGGCTCTCGAACGTCCCGGCGATTGGTACGAACTCGCCGCTATCGCCCAGGCCGCCCCGGTGACCTTTTTTCATCTGGCTGGCTCATGGTTCCTGGAGGCAATGGAATTCTGCACCTGGGGAAATCACCGCAACTACCGGCTCAGCCGCTTGCACTTCGAGATCCGCGCCGACACTGGATTGCCCCAGAATGAAGTCTTGGCCGCCATGCTGGCCACTATGCGCGGATATGCCGCGCGTGATCCGGCGGGGTTCGTTGCCGCGTCTGCCGCCTGGCGGGCAAGCAACATCGACATTTGCCACCGCCTGATGGCCCGCGCCCTGGAGGAGCTGGCAGCGGTCCGCCCCGATCTGGTGGTGGACTACCTGACCGAAGAGCCGCGGCGCCTGCAGATCGGCAACGATCTCCACAGCGCCCGCCACCTGGAATCGTGTCGCCTTATTGCCCGGGTCTGTTCCGCGAGCGATCAGCCGCAAATCGACCGGCTGTTCGCCTCCGTCCAGGTATGGTCGCCACCCCAACCCGAATGGTATGCAGAGGAAGTGGATCGCCGTCGCCAATGGGCCAAGAATGTGCGGGAGGAGCGCCTCGAATTGCTCACCGCATTCCCGCCCGAGGTCCTCGACGACGCCCGGCGCCGGTGGATCGCCGAGGAAGAGCGGGCCTGCACAGGTTTTAGGCCCGAACCCGAATCCGACGCGATTCACATTATGTCGATCGTTACCAGCCCGATGTCGGCCGACGACATGGTCAAGGCCGATGACGACGACATCATCGCCTTTATGACCAAGTACGCGGCCGCGTCCGCTCCCGGTATCCGGCATGGTCTCGACCACGATCATCATACGGTCAATTCCGCCTTCGCGGAGTTCAGTAAGTCTGCTCCGGCGCGGGCGGCGGCGATCCTCGACCGCCTGCCTGTAGGGGGATTCAGCAAAACCTTAGACTATGCCCTCAGGAACCTTGGGGCCGGCCTACCGCGCGACGAATTCTTCGCCTTCGCCCGGCATCAGATGGCACGCGGCCATGGCGGCATCGAGTTCGTCCGCAGCCTGGCCTTGGTATGCACGCAAAAGGCCGAGCAGCCCGACGGTCTCCCGGATGACCTGCTGGCCCTGTTCGCCGCCAGCCTGACCGATGCCGAGGAGGCCGTTGATGCCGACAATCCTCCATCGGCAAAGAAGGAAGAGGTGCCAAGCGCCATCCTCTGGCCGTTCGGTCTGATGGCTGGCGTGCCGCACGGCAACTACCCGCTGCTCTCCGCGCTTTGGTGGGGCTACCTGATGAAGGATCCACCCCGCGCCGACGACGGCTTGGGCCCAGCGCTCGATCAATTGGACCGGCGGGAGCGGGCAGAGACTTGGCGGCACTTCATCCTGTTCGATCTGCCCAAGAATTTCCGCTTCTGCAGTCCCGACTTGGCCAGGCGCTTCATCGATACCCTGTTGACTCGATATCCCCAGGTTGCAGCAGGCGAAGGGGCGGCGCTGCTGGTTGCGCACACATGGTCGTGGTCGGCCCCGCCGGAGTACCTGCGCTGGGCCGAGATGATCCGGGCCTCAGGATGGTCAAGGGGGGGGCAAGCGTTCGGTGAGTTGGTCGGGCTGCGCCATCTGCTCCAGCCCGAGGATGCGACCCTTGTCGCAGTGATAGACAACCTGCTCGCCAATTTTGCCGACGAACGCCACGGCGAGCGTACCGGTCTAGCCTTCGCCGCCGCCAATGAGTGGGGCGAGCCTGAATTCCGCCGTGCCGCTGCCCGGCTGCTGGGCCGGCTCGCGGCCGCCCCAGACGCCGACACCGCCCACGCCGTCATGGACGCCTTTCGCAACGCTCCGACACCGCTGCCGGGCGACGAGGCCACCCGCATTGTGCTCGCCGATATCGCCTCGGGCGAAACCTTGGCCCGCGCGCGGCCGGAACCATTCCTGGTGTCCGCCCTCTCGGACGTTGTGGCGGTGTGGCCGGAGGAGGTGCACGCCGTGGCGCGCGCCGTGGTCGAACACGGCGATCGCCACACCGGGTGGCGCGCCGATTCCCACGAACTGGTCCATATCTCCCTCGCCCTTCAGCGGCTGGGTGAGCAGTGGCGCGGACCGGGCCTGACCTTGTTCGAGGATCTGCTGCGTGCAGAGGCGGCAGGAGTCGAAGACGTCCTTGCCGATCTCGACGGCGGCCGGCAAGAGAAAGACGCCCCAGCCCCGCGCCGGCTACGGCGCCGGCGGAGGTAGGAGAGGTGGTGGTGGGAGGACGGTGAGTGGCAATGCCGTGGGTGATCTGCTCGCCGATAGCGCGCTTGTTCCCCATATTCCTTTCGGTCACCAGGCGCATGGGTCCGGCGCCCGAGCGGCACGGCCTCGCCAGTTCTGGCGGGGCCTTATATGAGGCGCGGCGTGTCAAGTACAATGTTTGGGCCGGTCGGGTGGCTGCCATGCAGGCAAGAGCATGGGGTTGGCCGGCCATCGGGCCGGCCATAACGGGCAACTGGTGATGCG
>JAJXWP010000026.1 GCA_021781575.1 Pseudomonadota bacterium | reverse complement strand
CGGGCAGCGACTGGGATTCCAGGTGTTCGATGTCGTTCACCTGGCTGGTCAGTGTCCGTTCGTAATAGTAGATCACCCGGCCCGACATGTCGTCGGGAAGCATGCCGTTATAGGTCCAGACGACGCTGACGACTGGAATATTGATGTTCGGGAATATATCAACGGGAGTTTTGAGAATAGATAGAAATCCAAATATGGAAATCAAGAATCCCAACACGATGAACGTGTAGGGGCGCCGTAGGGCAATATTGACAATCCACATTCCTGATCTCCGGAAACTCTATTTTTTATTCTGGTAAAGTTGAACTAAATCAAATTATTCGACCTGCTGGAACCAGCCGGTCGATCATCCTCGGTGCGCAGGGGGGTGTCGCCGGCGGTGCGGCGCGCCCCTCGCCCAGATCGGCGGCCGAAGCCAGCGGCAGTTCGACGCAGAATCGGCTGCCTTGGCCGGGTGTGCTGTTGACCGAGACCCGGCCGCCATGAGCGACGCAGATCGACTTGACGATGGCAAGGCCGAGGCCGGCCCCGCTTTCGCCACGGTCGGCCGCCACCCGGAAGAAGCGGTCGAAGATCAACTGCTGATGCTCGGGCGCGATGCCGATGCCGGTGTCGGCTACGGTGAGAACGGCGTTCGTGCCCGCGGCTTCCACCGCCACCGACACACGGCCGCCCGATGGTGTGTACTTGACGGCATTGTCGAACAGGTTGACCAGCACCTGCTTCAGGCGGTTGCGGTCACCGAGGACCACCACGGAGCGGCCGCTGGGGCCGTCCAGCCGAATGTTCTTGTCTTCGGCCAGCAGGCGCATCTGGTCGATGGTTTCATCGGCCAGGGCCGTCAAATCCACGGCCTTGTGGGTGCGTTTGCCAGCGATGCTCTCAAGCCGCGACAGGGCCATCAGGTTTTCAACGATCTGACTGAGGCGCACGGCTTCGTCCAGCGTGCTGCCGAGCGCCGCCAGGACATCGGGGGGCAGGTCGCGCCGGGTGGCCAGCAGTTCCATCTCGCCCCGCATGATACTGAGCGGCGTGCCGATCTCATGGGCGGCGTCGGCCGAAAACCGGCTGGCGTGCTGATAGGCGTTGTCGAGGCGCTCGAGCATGCGGTTGAGCGCCTGGCCCAATGCTTCGATGCGGTCGCCGGTGCCGGTGGGCGGCAGCCTGTTGTGCGGGCTGTTGAAGGTCAGCGCCTCGGCCGCCTTGATCATGCTTTCCACCGGGGTCAGCGCCCGGCGCACCAGTACATAACCGCCGCCGGCCGCCAGGATGAGAAGAACCGGCAGCCCGAACAGCATGGCGACGGCAAGGCCCTTTTCGACGGCCCGCATCATCCCGGTGGCTTCGCCGGTCTCGACGGTGAGGACCCTGCCGTCGGCAAGCTTGTAGGAGCGGACATAGACGATCAGGCGGCTGAACCGCTCCAGTCGCGGCGTCTTGACCGTCGTCGGCAGCGGGATGATCGACGGGTCGAACTCGTGCTCGGTCGGCGGCCCGGACATGTAGGCCACTTGGCCATTGACGATCACCCGGATGAAGCGTGCCCTCAGTTCCGGAGCGAAACGCTGCTCAATCAGCGGGGCCAGGGCGGCTCTATCGTCCAGGGCGGTGCCGGCGATGTCGCGGATGGTATCGGCCCGCGCCACCAGCGTCGCCTTGGTGCTGGTGCGGACATAGCGATCGAAATCGGTATAGGTATAGGCGGCAAACCCCACCCCCAGCAGGAATAGGAGGGCGCAATACCAGGCGACCAGCCGGAAGGTGAGGGACCGCCGGTTCACTGGCCGGCGTCCAGGTCGATCGAATAGCCGAGTCCCCGGACGGTGCGGATCAGCTTTGGTTCGTAGCTTTCGTCGACTTTCTTGCGCAGCTGGCGCACATAAACGTCGACGATGTTGGTGAATCCTTCGAAGGAATGGTCCCACACTCGGTCGATGATCATCGACCGTGACAACACGCGGCCAGGATTCAGCAGAAGGTATTCCAGCAAGGAATATTCTTTCGGGCTCAGTTCGATGCGCTGGCCGGCGCGGCGCACCTGGCGGGTCAGGCGATCCAGTTCCAGGTCGGCCATCTTCAGGGTGTTCTTCTGCACCACCGGGCCGCGGCGCAGCAGGGCGCGCACCCGCATGAGCAATTCGGCGAAGGCGAACGGCTTAGTCAGGTAGTCATCTGCGCCGGCCTCGAAATTCTCGACTTTGGCATCGATATCGGTGCGTGCGGTCAGCACCAGAACCGGAACATCCTGCTGCTGCTGCCGCAGGCTGCGCAGAAAGCTTGTTCCGGAGCTGTCAGGAAGAAGAAGATCGAGTATCACCAAATCGTAATGCACAGACTGGACCAGATCCAGTGCTTCGGCGACGGTCTCGGTCGAGTCAACCGCGTAGCCTTCTCCTTTCAGGCTCCGCATAAGAATGCCTGCGAGTTTCTGTTCGTCTTCGACGATCAGGATCCGCATCTGACCTCCTCGTCATCGGCCGGCTTGCGAATGGTGCCTTATGCCAGCGAGGCGGTTTCTAATACAGTCTAGATGAGAAGGTCATGAGTCAAACATTAAAATTCACTCATAAACCCCGATGGTTTCGCCTTCGCGTTGGGTTTGGGCAAGGTCGACGATCGCCATGAGGTAGACGCCAGCGTCATTGACGGCGATGGCAGGCCGCGGCATCCTGGCTTATTCGGCGACGCCCTGCGAAACCGGCGCGCGCCAGTGGCAATTGGTATTGTGGTTCGGCGAATGCGGCACCACATGCTGGCTTGCAGCTGACAAGGCACGGCGAGCCTGTAGATTTGCGTGGCGGCGCTCCACGACGCGTTTGTTCGGATGCAACTGCGCCATTTCCGAACGGGGCTGAAATCGCGGAACTCGGCCCTGAGAAGAGACATTGCGCTTGCATTGACCATCAGGAGAGACAGCCGGGAGACACTCGCCCCATGTCGCTCGTCGGATTTGTGCTGAGACGCCCCTACACTGTTGTTGCCGGCCTGATCCTCATCTGTCTTCTCGGCATCGGCGCTGCGCTGCGCATGCCGGTGGACATCTTTCCCGAGATCAACATCCCGGTGGTCAGCGTCGTCTGGACTTACAACGGCATGAAGGCCGAGGATATCCAGAACCGCATCATTTCCCTGCACGAACGCTCGATGGCGGCGCTGGTGGACGATATATCCCGCATCGACGCGGCGTCCTATACCGGCGTCGGTGTCGAAAAGATCTACCTTCACGAGGGGGCCGACGTCAGCCGGGCGGTGTCCCAGGTGGCCAGCAGCGCGCTGGTGGTGCTGAAATACCTGCCGCCGGGCATCACGCCGCCCTTGGTGCTGCGCTACAGCGCCACGGACGTGCCGATCATCCAGCTCAGCCTGTCGAGCAATTCCTTGCCGGACACCAAGCTCAACGATCTCGGACAGAACATCATCCGCCCTGATCTTGCCGTGGTGCACGGCGCCGACGTGCCGCAACCCTATGGCGGCAAGCCGCGGGTCATCATGGCCGACCTGGACCAGCAGGCGCTGACCGCGCGCGGCCTGACCCCGGCCGACGTCACACGGGCGTTGCTCAACCAGAACGTTATCCTACCGGCCGGCGACGTGAAGATCGGGGCGAAGGACTACACGCTGGACATGAACAACAGCCCGAACGTGATCCAGGCCATCAACGCCTTTCCCATCAAGCAGATCGACGGCAAGACCGTGTTTATGCGGGATGTCGCCCATGTTCATGACGGCTATCAGGTTCAGACCAATTCGGTGGCGGTGGACGGCCGGCCGGGGGCGCTGATTACCATCCGGAAGACCGGCGGAGTTTCGACGCTGGCGGTGATTGACGGGATCAGGGAGGCGCTGCCCGAAATTGAAAAGGTCCTGCCTCGGGGCGTATCCATCAAGGCGCTGTTCGATCAGTCGGTCTTCGTCAAGGCCTCGCTGAACAGCGTGAAGATGGGCGGCATGATGGCGGCCGGCCTGACGGCTCTGATGATCCTGCTGTACCTCGGCAACTGGCGCCTGACGCTGATCATCCTCGCTTCCATTCCGCTGTCGATCATCACCGCGGTGCTGATCATGTATATCGGCGGCCAGACGCTGAATACCATGACGCTGGGCGGCTTCGCCTTGGCGGTCGGTATCCTGGTGGACAATGGGACGGTAGTCATCGAAAACATCGAACGTCATGTCGGGTTGGGCGAGCCTCTCGTTGCAGCGATTGTCGAGGGCGCCGGTGAAGTCGGTCTTCCCACCTTTCTGGCTACCTTGTGCATCTGCATCGTCTTCGTTCCCGTCTTTCTCCTCCAGGGGACGGCGAAGTACCTGTTCTCTCCGCTTTCATTGTCGGTGATTGTGTCGCTGGTGGCCAGCCTGGCGCTGTCGTTCACGCTGGTGCCCGTATTGTTTCAATATCTGATGCGATCGGGTGCGGCGACACACCATGCAGCGGGCGGGGCGGCGGGGCGGCGATCCGGCAATCCGCTGCTTGCCGTCCATCACCTATTCATCAGGGGTTTCGAGCGGTTTCGCGAGATCTATCGTGAGTCGCTGGAATGGATTTTGTCGCGTCCCGGCATCGGCGTCGGCTTCTTCCTCGGCCTGATGGCGCTATCGTTGATGCTGTTTCCCCTGTTGGGCCGCGATTTTTTCCCGCAAGTTGATGCCGGCCAGATGCGGCTGCATGTGCGTGCCCCGCCCGGTACGCGCATCGAACGGACCCAGACCTATTTCGCCGAGGTCGAACAGTCCATCCGCCAAATCGTCGGGGTTGGGCAGATCGACACCATGCTCGACAACATCGGGCTGCCGTACAGCGGCATGAACATCGCCCTCAGCGATTCGGCGACCATTGGGCCAATGGACGGCGAAATTCTGATCTCTCTCAAACAAAAGCATACGCCCACGGCGGAACTCGTCGCGCGCCTGCGCCGCGAACTGCCGCGTCGCTTCGCCCAGCTGGAGTTCTTTTTTCAACCGGCCGATATCGTCGACCAGGTGTTGAATTTCGGCCAGCCGGCTCCCATCGATATCCGTGTCTCGGGGCCCGACAATGGCGAAGCCTATCGGCTGGCGGCGAAGCTCGCGCACGATATCCAGACGGTGGGCGGCGTCGTCGATTCCCATGTCTTCCAGGTTCCAGATGCGCCCACGCTGGGGATCGATGTCGATCGAATGCTGGCCAACCAACTGGGACTCGATCAGCGGACGACCGCGGACAACGTGCTGGTGACGACCAACGGCAGCGCGCAGACAACGCCCAACTTCTGGGTCGACCCGAAGAACGGCGTCAGCTACCCGCTGGTGGTCCAGATGCCGACCTACAAAATCGACAACACCAATGACCTGTGGACGCTGCCGGTTACCGCGAACAGACGCGGCAGTTCGCCCCAGATGCTGATGAATTTGGCGAAATTCCCGCGCGGCACCACGCCGATGGTGATGTCTCAGCTGAATATCCGGCCGGTCTTCGACGTCCAGGCCGATGTCCAGGGGCGCGACTTGAATTCGGTGGCCGAGGGGATCCGCAAGGTCATTGCCGCCGATCGGCCGGCGCCGGAAAAAGCGATCACGGTAACCTTGAGCGGGCAGGTGGAAACCATGGCCGAGAGCTACGCCGGGCTGTTTTCCGGCATGGCCCTAGCGGTCGTGCTGGTCTATCTGTTCCTGGTCATTAACTTCCAAAGCTGGCTCGATCCGGCCATCGTCCTGATGGCCGTGCCGTTCGCCCTGAGCGGCGTCATGTGGATGCTTTATCTGACCGGCACGCATCTCAGCGTTCCGGCCCTGATGGGCACGCTGATGTGCATCGGCCTGACCACCGCCAACAGCATTCTGGTGGTGACCTTTGCCAACCAGCGAATGGCGGCCGGCGACGATCCCTGGCGTGCCGCGGCGGCCGCCGGCTATACGCGGCTGCGCCCGGTATTGATGACGGCGGGCGCGATGATCCTCGGCATGGTGCCGATGGCTCTCGGGGTCGGCGAGGGCGGGGAGCAGAATGCGCCTCTGGCCCGGGCCGTCATCGGCGGCCTGCTGTTCGCCACCTTCGCCACCCTGGTCTTCGTTCCCACCATGTACCGGCTGCTTCGCCGGCAGGCCGCCGGTAGGCAACCCACCTTGCCGGGAGGGGATCCCCTTGCAACCACATGACGACCAACTCGGCGGAACCGTGGCGCAGGCTTCCCGTCCGCCACCGGAGAAAGAGGCCTCGGCCCCCCCACCCAGCGATGGTCGGGCCGCAGGCAGGGCGGGGCGGCGCATTCGGCGCTTTGCCATCGGTCTGATGTTCATCTTGGCGGCTGGCTTCCTGTTGCGGTATTCAATCCGCCTGCATCACGATCACCGCCTGGCTACCGAGGCTCTCGCCGTTTCATCAGCTCCGCCGCAGGTGGTGGTGGCCACCGTTGGCCCCGCGCCGGCGGGGCAGCCCCTCGTGCTGCCGGGCGAAACCGCGGCGTGGTACGCCAGCACCATTTATGCCCGGGTCAATGGCTATGTGCGGATCTGGTGGTCCGATATCGGTGACCATGTGAAGCGTGGCCAGGTGCTGGCGGCCATCGAGACGCCGGAACTCGACGCGGCCTTGGTGGCGGCCAAAGCCAAATTGCGCTCGGCCAACGCCACGGTGAGGATGCGTGAGGCGGAAGCCGCATTCGCCGAGACCACCTATGCCCGCTGGCGCAATGCGCCGAAAGGGGTGGTATCCGAGCAGGAGCGGGAAGACAAGAAGGCGCAATATGCCAGTGCGCAAGCCAGGCTTGCCGCCGCTCGGGCCCAGGTCAATGCCGACGAGGCCGAGGTCGAACGGCTGAACTCGTTTCAGGTGTTCAAGCAGGTCACCGCTCCTTATAGCGGAACCATAACGCAACGCCGGATCGACATCGGCGATCTCGTCTCGGCCGGAAGTTCGGCTCAGACCACTCCCTTGTACCGCATGTCCAAAGCCAACCCGATCCGTATTTTCGTCGAGGCGCCGCAAAGCGTGCAGGCGGATCTGATGAAAGTTGGCATACCTGCGGTGATCACCGCTCACGACCTGGCCGGTCGCAAGTTCACCGGCAAGATCACTCGGACCTCCGAAGCCATCAGTCCCCAAGCCAGAACGTTCCGGGTGGAAATCGACATACCCAATCCCGACCTCGCGCTGGTACCCGGCATGTATGTCGAGGTGGCGTTCCAGCTGGCCAATGAGGGAGCGGTCGAGGTGCCGGCCGCCGCTTTGGTCTTTCGAAGCCGCAGCCCGGAAGTCGCCATCGTCGGGGCGGATGGTCGCGTGCATTTCGTGCCGGTTACGATCCGCCGCGACTATGGCAACGTGGTGGATCTGGGGAGCGGAGTATCGGTCGGCGCCAAAGTCGTCCTCAATATCAGCAACCAGATCGTCGATGGTGAACAGGTCAAGGTGGTGCCCCAGCAGCAACAGCCCGCCGCCGGCAGCATTGCGGAGCCGGCGCGGTGACGCCGATCGTCCGGATTGCGGCGTTGCCGCTCCTGCTGGCCGGCGGATTGACCGCCTGCACCGTCGGCCCCGATTACCATAGGCCCGAATTACCGACGCCCCCATCCTTCGCTGCGGCACCGGCGGCAGAGAGGGCCAAGGTGCCGATCGATTATACGCAATGGTGGCGCACCCTCGGCGACCCGCAACTGAATTCGTTGGTTGATCGGGCGATCAAGGCCAATCTCGACATCGCGATCGCGTTGACCCGCCTGCAGCAGGTGCGAACCCAGGAGGCGGTGCTGGTCTCCAACGCCCTTCCCCAGGTGGATGCGGCGGGCGCGGCGGCGAACGGCAGTGGCCGCAACGGCATGCGCGGCCGCGTGCCACCGGTCCTGTCGTCGGGCGACAACGCCCACGAACTCCAGCACATTCGCGAGGAGGCCGGCTTCGATACCTTGTGGGAGTTGGACCTGTTCGGGCGATATCGGCGTGCCATCGAAGCGGGGATCTATGATGCCGAGGCGGCGGCCGAGGCGCGTAACGCCGTGTTGGTCAACGTCATTTCCGATCTGGTGCGGGCTTATGTCGATTTGCGTGGGGCGCAGACGAAGCTGGCGGTGTTGCGTGAGGATGTGACGGTGGCCGAACAGTCGCGCGATTTCGTCAAGATGCGGTACGAGCACGGCCTGACCAACGAGTTGGACCTGGCGCTGGCCGAGCGGGAGCTGAGCACGTTGCGGGCTGAAGTCGCTCCATTGGCCGCGGCGGTGGAGGCGGGGCAGTATGCGATCGCCGTCCTGCTTGGGCGTTATCCCGAGGAAATATTAGGGGAATTGGCCAAGCCCGCGGCAATCCCCGCACTTCCCGAACAGATTGAGCCCGGCCTGCCGCTTGACCTGTTGCAACGGCGGGCGGATATCCGGGAGGCCGAGCGCCAACTTGCGGCGGCCACGGCGCGCACCGGCGTTGCCGTCGGCGATCTGTTTCCCCATATCTCAATAGGTGCCGGTATCGGCGTGCAGTCCTCCAGGATGACGAGTGGCCATTATGCCCATTTGTGGTCGCTGGGGCCTTCGGCCTATTGGCCGGTACTCGACTTCGGTGCCTTGGACGCACTGGTCGATGTGGCGGACCTGCAGACCCACGCACAGTTGCTGAGCTACAAGCAAACTGTCCTGAATGCCGTGCGGGATGTCGACTCCGCCGTTTCCGCCTTCAGCGCCCAGCAGGACCGGGTCAGGAACCTGGAGGAGGCGTTGTCGGAGAGCCAACGGGCGGTTGCGCTGGCGACGGAACGATACGATCGCGGGCTGACCGATTATCTTAACGTGGTCGACGCCGAACGGCAGCAATATGCCCTCGAGGCGGATCTGATTGCCGCGCAACAGGGGGCGGGCGAGCAGTTCGTTGCCGTATTCAAGAGCCTTGGCGGGGGGTGGGAGCACTACCAGGCCGTCCCGCCGGTGCGCCTTCCCCATCCGGCTGTCCTGGCCATGTTCGAGCGTCTGATCCGGCCGCCGCAAGGAGAAGGGCAATAGGCAATGGCCAGCGCGAGACAAATGATTCGCCTGACGATTTACATTGGCGAAGACAAACGGCACACGGAGCTGCCGCTCTATGAGATGATCATCCGCAAGGCTCGGCAGGTCCATTGCGCCGGCGCCACGGTGTATCGCGGAATCCAAGGATTCGGCAGATCAACTCGATTGCACACGGTCGAAGTGCTGTTCTCCGAGGATTTGCCGATCGTCATCGAAATCGTCGATTCCCCAAGAAAGATAACGGCCTTTCGCCGTATTCTCGAAGGTATGGGAGAAATAGGCCTAGTGACCTCGGAGCCGGTGGAATGTGTTCAATTGTGTGATGAACATGATCAAGATAATCTTGATCGCCGCTCGATGTGACTGTTGCTGAATTGGCTATGATGGAGGCTGCTGGGGGTGCCACAGAGATAATTGCTTATCTTAATGAAGACTTATTCATGAAGAGTTCGGGGGAATATCCTATTAAAGCACATTTTACTTCAATGGATTCTTGTCCTATGCGATTGTCGGCTCATAAAGATTTTGCGCGGTCCCCTATTCAGCTGGCGCAAATCGATAAGCATTGGATTGGCTAAGCATACTAAATGCAGCACTCGCTACGGCAGGTGCTGCGTTTTTTTTGCCTGATTGGCGCGGTCCCCGGAGGGCTCAAATAAAAAGGGGGAAGCGGGCGGCTGCCCGCTTCCCCCAGTATTCGAAATATCCCGCTTAGTACTTGATCGGGACGATAAAGCGCACGTTGAAGAAGTCGCCGCCAGGAGCGTAATGGTCAACCACGTCGTGGTTGTACATCGCCTGCACTTCCAGCGGGCCGAAGTTGTAGCCGACGATCGGGCCAAGGCCGATTTTCTGGTCCATCGCGCCGGGCACGGTGACGCCCTGCGCCGTGTCGTGGTTCAACTGGTTGAGGGTGTAGCCGCCGAGGCCACCCGACCACTTGCCGACGGTCTTCATCACCGTGAAGGAGGTGCCGAACTCGTCACCCGACTGGTAGGCCCCGCCATTGGCGAAAACGCTGTGGCTGTCCTCGGTGCTGGTGTCGTAATAGGTTTCCAAGGTCAGGTTCCAGCCATTGTGCAGATAGCTGATGGCCACGCCAGGCTCGATGGTCCAGTTGGCCATGCCGGCGCCGACGCCGACAGCCGGGGTGTGGCCGACGGCCATCGACGAACTGGCGTCGTCCGCATAGACGCCCAAGCTGGTCGACACATGCAGGTCGTAGGGGAGCGCCCAGGACAAAATGTAGGGGATCAGGAGGGTGTTGTAGGTGCCCCAATGATTGGCCTGCGCACCTGACGGGCCAATGCTGGTGAAGTCGAACGGCTGGGAAATGCCCACGGCATAGTCGGCGCCCAGGATCTTCAGTCCGGTGCTCCACAACACGACCGGCACGTCGACGTAGCCATCGAGCTTAATGGCGGTATTATTCGGAAGCTTGAACGTATTCCAATAAGAGTTGTTGATAACGTAGACGCCGGGCGGCGGGTTCGCTCCAAGAGCCAGGCCTTCGTTGATGCCGAACAGATGGGGGTCCCACAGTTCTTCGGCCGAAGCGACATTGCTGACGAACCCCGCGGCAGCGACAACAGCGGCGCAACAGACAAATTTTTTAATCATTCCTAATCTCCCTTTCGTCAATCCCCGTCTTTGCGGGCTTTCTCCTTGCCCTTTCAAGGGAGCCGGTCCGTCATGGAAATGTAAATTAAACGAGAATTTATCCTGCCCATTTCGCACAGGTGTGTCAAAAATGGCACAGCAAGCCTACAGCCACCGCGCCCATCGAAATGGTCCTCTGTTTCCGCCAACGAATCTCTTGCGGCGAAGACTTTGGTCGGCGCCTTTCGTCGATGCTTTAACCCACGCTTCTCTGCACCAGCCATCGCGTTGTGCAGGGTTGCTGATACGATTCCTCGGTCGCTGGCCTCTCAATATTTTCGGCTGACGCAGAAGATATTGGCGAATATTCCTATGGTGCGGAAAAGAGGCTTAAGATCTTTGGCAGAGAATCGGCAAGGCAGCCGGTCGTGCGGCCCGGCGGAACCTGGCGGACGGAGGCCACATCGTCCGTCGGGTTCCTGCGACATATTGTAATTTGCTACTATGAGCGGTCGAGGGGCCCGATGCAGTCGCCGATGCAGTCAAGGAGGTCACCATGCGCGCCACATGTTTCGCCGCAATCTTCGCCCTGTCGCTCGCTGCCCTGCCGCTCGCCGCATCGGCCCAAGGGGGGAGCACCGGAATGGCGCCTCTGGGTGGTCCGGGGGGCGGGATGGGCGGCGGAATGGGGGCTGGTCGGGGAATGATGCGCGGCGGAGCCGGGCTCTACGACCCGGCGGCCCTGCCGGCACTCAAGCACCAGCTCGGCATAACCGCCCAGCAGGAGCCGCAATGGAAGGCCTACTGCGGCGCCATAACCAATGCGTGGGAAACCCGCCAGGCCCAACGCCGCTCGATGCTCCAGTCACCGCCACAAACCGTTCAAGAACGCGAGCAGATGCGCGCCAGCCACCGCGAAGTCGGGCTACAGCTTCATAACGAGGTGTTGAGCGCCCGCAGCGCCCTGGCCGCGGTTCTGACCCCCGAGCAGCGTACCGCCTTCGACCAGGCCGCTCCGGCGTTTCAGCCGCGAATGGCGCCGCCTCGATGAACCGGCGATCTTGATCAGTTTTCACCGCTTTCGTTCTTTGCCGGAAGGACCATGAACTGGTTGCTCCCATGCCGGTTGACCAGAAGCAGCACACTTCCGGCATCGGCTGCCGTGCGGAGCTTCTCGGTGGCCGAGGCGGGTTCCGTAACCGGCCGGCGGTTAATCGATATGACCACGTCACCGGGAACCAGCCCGATGGTCGCGGCGGCGCTGTTGGCCTCGACGCCGCCGATGACCACGCCCTGCACGGTCGCCGCCAGCTTGAGCCCACGGCGGACGTCCGGTGTCAGATTGGCGAACCACATCCCCCGGACCACCGGCGTATCCGCCACCTTGCCGGGGTGCTGCGCCGCCGTTGCCGGTTCATCCGAGCTCGGCGCCTGACCGACGGTCACTTCGACATTGCGTTTCACGCCGTCGCGTTCCAGCTTCACGCGAAGCTTGTCGCCGACCCTGGCGGTCACGACGAGGATGGATATGTCGTGCGTCACCGCCACGGCGTGGCCGTCGGCTTCCTCGATCACGTCGCCGGGCTGGATGCCGGCCTCCGCCGCCGGGCTGTCGGCCGCCACGTCGTTGACCAGGAGGCCCAGCGGCTTGTCCGAGTCCATATGCAGCGCCTGGGCGATTTCCGGAGTGATCGGCTGGACGCTGATGCCGAGATAGCCGTGACGGGCATGGCCTGTTTCACGCAGTCGGCGGACGATGACCTTGGCGACGCCCGAGGGAATGGCAAAGCCGATGCCGATGCTGCCGCCATTGGGCGTATAGATTGCCGTGTTGATACCGACCACCCGGCCGGTCCTGTCGAAGGTCGGCCCCCCGGAGTTGCCGCGATTGATCGGCGCATCGATCTGCAGGAAATCGTCGAAAGGCCCTTGCTGCAGGTCGCGCCCCAGGGCGGAGATGATGCCGACGGTCACCGTGCCGCCCAGCCCGAAAGGGTTGCCGACGGCCATGACCCAGTCGCCGGCCTCCACCTTGTTGCTGTCTCCCCATTCGACGTAAGGCAGCTTCCGCCTGACCGACACCTTGAGCAGAGCGATGTCGATCTTCGGGTCGGTGCCGACCACGGTGGCCAGGTGCCTGGAGTTGTCCTGGAAGATCACGGTGATCTTCGTCGCCCGTGCCACCACGTGGTAGTTGGTGACGATGTAGCCCGAGGGGTCGATGATGAAGGCCGAGCCGAGCGACATGATCTTGCCGCCGGCAGCCGCATTGGTGCGGGGCGGTACCGGCGGCAAAAGCGGCGTTCGCGGCGGCAGGGCGCGCTGGCCGAAATAGCGCCGCAGAAAGTCGTAGAACGGCGACTCCGGTGACAGCGGTTGTTCGTCGGGGTCTTCGTCGGGTTGCTCGTCTCCGGCCGATACCGCGTCACGGGGGATCTCGGCGGAGACGTTCACCACCGCCGGGAGGACCCGTTTGATCAGCGGTGCCCAACTCGGCAGGGGAACCACCATGTCGGCCGGCCGGCCCTTCAACTCGGTCTGGTCGCTGGCGGCGTGCGCCCCCAGGGGTAAACCCGATAGCCCCAGACAAACACCCAGGGCAACGGCCGGTCGGCGCAACAGCGCAATCATTCTGATACCTAATGTCGTTCAAATCCACCAACCCATGATGCGGCCTCGCGGCCGGCCACTCAAGTCGAAGGTTGGAGGCGATCGCCGCCCGTCAGGTCGCTTTCCCGTCGCCACGGTCGATTTTGAAACGCCAGGCGCAGAACCAGCCGGCCGGGTGCGGGTCGGGCGGACAGGCGATGCATTCGCAGGTGATGCGGGGATCCACGGTGCGGGCGAAGCTGGTGTATTCGACCACGCCGCCCGACTTGCAGGGATAGTCGGCGAGGCCCTTGCGCTGGCGTGCCGCCTGGACCCGACAGTTGGTCATGCGCATGACCAGGGAGCCGTCCGTGTCGAAAAACACCTCCTGCTCGTTGATCGGGCCGTACAGGCGGTGAGCAAAACTGCCGGCCAGCGCCTCCAGGCCGCCGCCCTCCGGCAGCCCCGCCAGGTCCTTGATACGGGCCGCCTCAAGCGGCGAGAACCACGCCCAGCAGGCGTCGTTGACCTCCTTGGCGGCGGCCATGCCTTCCCGTTTCTCGACCGCCTGGAACCATACACCGTCCAGTGCCAGCCAGTTGACGGCCACCGCTTTCAGCAAAGCCTGGCGCCGCTCCTCGTCCATTGCCGCCAGCGGCGCCGGCATGCCGTCCGTCTGTTCGATGCCGAAAAGCGCGCAAAGGCGGTCGACGAGGATGGAAAACCCGCGGTCTCCCGCCTCCTGTTCCATCGCCAACGCTTCATCGATGCCGAACCTCTGAGCGGCGTTGGCGAACCACAGCCCATAATGCACCGCCATGCGGCGGACAGCGTCGATCACCGCCCGGGCCGTTTGCGCCTTTTCTTCGTCACTCATGGGGAGACTCCTTGGTATCGAATCCCAGATGATCGTCACGCAACCAGACATAGAGGGCCGGAATGACCAGCAGGGTAAGGGCGGTCGATGACGCCAGGCCGAACACCAGGCTGATGGCCAGCCCCTGGAAGATCGGGTCGGTCAGGATGAAAGCTGCACCGATCATCGCCGCTGCCGCCGTCAGGAATATGGGTTTGACGCGGATGGCTCCGGCATCGAGCAAAGCCCGTCGCAGGGTCACTCCTTGGGCACGTCGGTGGCGGATGAAATCGACCAGCAGGATCGAATTGCGGACAATGATGCCGGCCAGGGCGATGAAGCCGATCATCGAAGTGGCGGTGAACGGGGCCCTGAACAGCAGGTGGCCGAGCACGATGCCGACCAGGGTCAGCGGCACCGGCACCAGGATCACCAGGGGGATGCGAAACGACCCGAACTGTGCCACCACCAGCAGATAGATGCCGAGGATGGCGACGGCGAAGGCGGCTCCCATGTCGCGGAAGGTGACGTAGGTGATCTCCCACTCGCCGTCCCATAGCAGGGTCGGGCGGCTTTCGTCCTGTGGCTGGCCGTGGAACCTGATGTCGATACCGCTGTTTTCCAGCTTCTTGTCGACCGCCAGCATGCCGTAGATCGGCGCCTCGTAGCGCCCGGCCAGGTCGGCCATGACCATTTCGGCGAAGCGCCCGTCACGGCGGAAGATGGGGAACGACGCCGGCTCATAGGCGACCTTCACCACGTCGCCCAGCTCCACCGTGCCGTTGCGCGCCGGAACCGGCGTCGAGGCAAGGTATTCGCCCGGGAAGCTGTCCCGGTTGGGCAGGCGCACGACGATTTCTTCCGGCCGCTCGCCGTGACCCCGCTGGAAATAGCCGACCCTGACGCCGTTCATCAGGGCGTTGATGGCGTCATAGACGTTCTGCTCCTCGACGCCATGGAATTCCATGGCGTCGCGGTCGAGGGTCACTCGCAGGCGCTTGCTGCGCACCCCGTAGGAATCATCGACATCGACGATGAAGTCGACCGACTCGAACGCCTTGCGGACTTTGGCGGCGGCGGCGCGGCGGGCATCGGGGGTGGGTCCGTAGACTTCGGCCAGCAGAGTCGACAGGACCGGGGGTCCCGGCGGCACCTCCACCACCTTGATGCTGCTGCCTGCCGGCAACGACAGCGATTTCAGCCGCCGACGGATGTCCAGCGCGATCTCGTGGCTGCCCCGGTGGCGGTCGCCTTTCGGCGTCAGGTTGACCATCAGGTCGCCCTGCTGCGGCTCCGTGCGCAGGTAATAATGGCGGACCAGGCCGTTGAAGTTGAAGGGGGCGGCGGTCCCCGCCTGGGACTGGATGTCCACCAGCTCGGGCAAACTGGCCAGCCTGTCGGCGGCCTCGGTCAGCACCCGGTCGGTTTCCTCCAACGAACTGCCGCGCGGCAGGTCCAGCACGACCTGCACCTCGGACTTGTTGTCGAAGGGAAGCAGCTTGACCGTCACCGCCTTTACGGCGAACAGCGAACAGGCCAGCACGGTGGCGATGGTGACGCCCAGCAGCAGTTTCTTCGACCGGCTGCGGCCGGTCAGCAGCGGACGGGCCACTCTCAGATAGAGCTTGCCCAGCCCGCCGGTGTGGTCGTGGGCTTCGTCGGATTTGGCCGTCGATCCCCGGTGGGTGCGTACCAGCAGCCAGGGTGTCAGGATGACCGCGACGAAGAAGGAAAACACCATGGCCGCCGAGGCGTTCGCCGGGATCGGGCTCATATAGGGCCCCATCAACCCGGAAACGAACATCATTGGCAGCAGGGCGACGACGATGGTCAAGGTCGCCACGATGGTCGGGTTGCCGACCTCGGCCACCGCATCGATGGCGGCCTGGACTCGTTCGCGACCGTCCCGCATTCGCCAGTGGCGGGCGATGTTCTCGATGATGACGATGGCATCGTCGACCAGGATGCCGATGGAGAAGATCAGAGCGAACAGGCTCACCCGATTAATGGTGTAGCCCATCAACCAGGAGGCAAACAGCGTCAGGAGAATGGTCACCGGAATGACAACCAGCACAACCGCGCCTTCGCGCCAGCCCAACAGGAAGGTGATCAGGCCGACGATGGTGATGGTGGCGATGGCCAGGTGCAGCAGCAGTTCATTGGCCTTGTCCGAGGCTGTCTCGCCGTAGTTGCGGCCGACCGTTACCGCCACGTCGGAAGGCACCAGTCGCCCCTCCACCAGGGCCAGGCGGCTCAGAATGTCATGGGCGACCACCACCGCGTTGGAGCCTTTGCGTTTGGCCAGGGCCAGACTGACCGAGGGCCGCTTTTCAAGCTGGCCGTCGGCGTCTTTGGTGAAGGTCCAGGTGTAATGTTCGGCCGGCGCCCATGCGACCACCGTCTTTGCCACGTCTTTGACGTAGACCGGCCGGCCGTCGTAGGTGGTCAGCAGCAGCTGGCCGATATCGGGAATGCCCGAAAGGGTCTGCCCGGCAATGACCGGGATCGACGAATCCCTGGCGCGGACGGCGCCCGCGCTGAAGGCCCGATTGGCCTGGGCCACCTTGTTGATCAGCTGGTTGATCGAAACGCCGTAAAGCGACAGTCGCTCGGGGTCAGGCTCGACGCGGATCTGGTCCGGCCGCCCGCCGACGATGTAGCTCAGGCCGACATTGTCGACCTTCACCAACTCGTGCTGCAGTTCCTGAGCCACGTCGAACAGGCTGTTGTCGTTCCAGCGGTCTTGCCAGCCCTTCTTCGGCGACAGGTTCAGCACCACCGTGGCGACGTCGTCGATGCCGCGGCCGACGATCAGCGGTTCGCCGATGCCGGTGGGCATTTCGGCCATATGGGCCTGGACCTCGTCGTGGACGCGGACGATGGCCTTGTCCTCGTCGGTGCCGACGAGAAAGCGCGCCGTCACCACCACGTGATCGTCCTCGGTCTGCGAATATACGTGTTCGACCTGACGGATCCCCTTGACGATGTCCTCCAGCGGCCTGGTTACCAACTCGACCGCGTCCTGGGCGGGAAGGCCATTGGCGTTGACGATGATGTCCACCATCGGCACGCTGATTTGCGGCTCCTCTTCGCGCGGCAGCTTGGCCAAGGCGACGGCGCCGACCACCAGCGCGGCCATCAGCAGCAGCGGGGTCAGCGGCGAATTGATGAAATAGCGCGTTATGGCGCCGGAAATGCCCGCCTTCATGGGGCGACCACCACGTCACCGTCGCGCAGACCGGCCAACACCTCGATACCGCCCGGCGCGGGGCGGCCCGGCTGGACCACGACCTCGCCGCCATCCTTGAGCCTGGCGAAGCACAGGCCGAAGCGCCGGTACAGGAAATCCTGCGGAACCACTATGCTCTGGCGCGTTCCCGTCGACACCAGGACGCGGACACGCTCACCGACGAAATAGTCGTTGAGGCCGCTAACCTCGATATCCGCCATGACTCGCCCGTTGGTGATTTCCGGATAGACCTTGCGCACCGTCCCGTTGCGCGGTGGCTGGCGGAATAGGGCCTTGCCCTGCAGCCCGAGCGGCTCTTCCGGCTCGTGCTCGCCGACGACCACCGTGTCGCCCACCTTGATGAAGCGGGCATGCCGCTCCGGCAATTCGGCGCGCAGGATGTAATTCTCGGTGGCGACGACGGCGATGGTCTCGCCGGGCATCACGACGGATCCGATGCTTACCGGCACTTCCAGCACCCGCCCGGTGACCGGCGCCAGGACGGCGCCTTCGGCCATCTGCTGGCTGGTCACCGCCCGTTCGGCCCGCAAGGCGGCCACGCCGCGCTCGGCGACCTGGAGGGCGGTCTGCGCTTGTTCCAAGGTACTCTTGGCGATGCTGCCGACGCGATACAGCTGCTCCGCCCGTTTCAGATCGGCCTGCGCCTGGTCGCGCTGCGCCTGTTGCGACCGCATGCGTTCATCGTTGGCTTGCAGTTGCAGCGCCAGTTTTGGGTCGCCGACCAGCCCGATGCGCTGTCCCGCCGTGACGCGGTCCCCTTCGGTAACGCTCAAAGCTCCGACGGTTCCGCCGATGCGGGCGCGGGCCATGGTGCGCCGAATACTTTCGACGGTGGCGAATACCGCCTTGCTGTCCTCGACGGGGGCGGTGTGGATGGTGAATTCTGCCGGGGCGTGTTGCGGCTTATCCGCCGCCGGCTTTTCGGCGGCGGCGGCAGGGCCGGCGAGGAGCAGGCAAAGGGCTGCGGTGATTGTCAATCTTGCTTCGGGCATCATGATGCATAGGGACCCGTTGAAAAACACATTCAATACCACTAATATGTTGTCTGTCACTCAGCCGCAAGGGTCGTTTCAAGCATGAATATCGATCGTATCGTTTTCGCGTTCGCCGGTACCGTCATCCTCGTCAGCATCGGACTCGCGTATTTGTTTTCCCCCTATTGGCTTTTCCTCACCGGCTTTGTCGGACTGAACATGCTGCAGGCATCGTTCACCGGCTTCTGCCCCCTGGCAACCATACTGCGGCTTGTCGGCTTCCAAGCCGGCTGTGCCTTCCCCGACAGGCACCAAGACCGTGCGGCGCTCCGGTGAGCAGCACCGGATTGGAAAAAATTCACAAACACTGATATGTCTTCTCTCGGCCAGCCGCAAGAGTTGTCTCGATCATGAATGTCGATCGTCTCGTATTCGCCTTCGCCGGCAGTGTTGTCTTGGCGAGTCTCGGTTTAGCCTGGGCGATGTCGCCCTATTGGCTTTTCCTGACCGGCTTCGTCGGGCTCAACATGCTGCAGGCGGCTTTCACCGGATTTTGCCCGCTGGCCATGGCCCTGCGATTTGTCGGTATCCCTGCCGGATGCGCCTTCCCGGAGAAGCCGCGGCCTCCATCCGAGCAGCAGGTAACCCGTGCGACGCCCGGAGGAGTCCGCATGGCCGAGCCGGCGGCCGTTGTGGAATGGCATAAGAGCGGCGCCGCCACCATCATCGACGTCCGCGAACGACGCGAGCACGAAGCCGGGCATATTCCCGGCTCCGTGCTCATCCCCTTGTCGTCTTTCGACCCGCGAAAAATTCCCCTCGATCCGAGCAAGAAGCTCGTGTTCCATTGCCAATCCGGCATGCGCTGCGGGCCGGCGGCCGCCAAGATGCTCGAATCCGGCTATAGCGGTGAGATCCATCGCCTGCGTGGCGGGTTCAATGGCTGGATGCGGGCCGGTGGCGTGGTCGTTCGCGGGGCTTGAACACTTTCCTGTTTTCGTCATCCTGACAATATGAAGGGACGGCTCTCGCCTTATCGGCGAGAACTTCCCTGCCGGGCCGGGCGGCGGCTTGCCGTTGCCCGGATCAACCACACGACGGTGGAGATGCGATATCATGGTTAAGGATTGGCCCAAAATGGCCAAGGATCTCAGCGGGGCGATCGCCGAGCTGCGCAGCGGCATTCCCGAGGTGATGAAAGCTTTCCACGAGATGGACTCGGCGGTCAGCAAGAGTGGGGCCCTGGATCCCAAGACCAAGGAGCTGATCGCCCTGGCCTTGGGCGTCGCCACCCGCTGCGACGGCTGCCTCGCCTTTCATGCCCGTGCCGCCTTGAAATACGGCGCGACGCGAGAGGAGATCATGGAGATGATCGGCATGGCGATCTATATGGGCGGCGGACCGTCGGTCATCTACGGGGCGCAGGCCCTCGAGGCGTATGATCAGTTCGTTGCCGCCCGTTCGCCCGCAGGATCGCCGTGACCGGGGGATCCGCATCACCGAGGCGCAATGTCGATGTTCTGCTGGCAACCATCGACCTTGCGGGCCGGCGCGTCCTCGATGTCGGCTGCGGCGATGGAGCCCTGGCGCGCCTGATGGCCGGGCAGGGGGCACAGGTGGTCGGCATCGAATGCAGCCCCCGGCAATTGGCGAAGGCCCGCAGCGCCCCGGCGACGGAAGCTGTGACGATCGTCGACGGATTGGCGCAGGCATTGCCCGTCGCCGACCTCAGCGTGGACGTCGTGGTGTTCTTCAACAGCCTGCACCATGTGCCGGCGGCATTCATGGACCAGGCGTTGTCCGAAGCAGCCCGGGTGCTGGTGGCCGGCGGCCGGCTGTTCGTCTCGGAACCGCTGGCCGAGGGCGACTTCTTCCAACTGGTGCGACCGGTCGATGACGAGACGGAGGTCCGTGCCAGTGCCTATAAAGCCCTGAGGGCCGCCGATCGGCATGGCTTGCGCATGGAAGAGGAGAGGGTGAATCTCCATCCCATGCGTTTCGACGGGCTTGACGCGGTCCGCGACCGCGTCGTGTCGGCGAATTTCGAGCGTGAGCGCCTGTTTGCCGACAAAGAGGCCGAACTGAGGGCGGCCTTTCAGCGGCTTGGCGCGGCTGATGGAACCGGGCGGCTGTTTCTCCAGCCGACGCGCATCAATATCCTGCGGAAAGCGGACTGATCGACCTGTGGTGAGACGCTGACGGATGGGGTGGACGGCGCCTGTCAGAATCTCGCCGACAGGCGGCGGATTACGACTCGACCTCGAAATATTTGTGCAGCTTGCCGATCTGGATGAGCTTCTCCACCTGGCCGCTCGCGCCTTTCAGACAGACCGCCCGTTGCTGCTGGACAGCGGCGTCGCGGACAATCAGCAGCATCCCCAATGCCGACGAATCGACAAATTCGACCTGCCGCAAGTCGAAAATCACGCGCGACGGACGATCGTCGTTGATGCGTCCTAGGATTTCACGGAACCCTTTGTAATCCGCGTGGGTCATGCGACCTTTGAGCGGGATCCACAGGTTGCCGGCATTTGACTCGAATGCGTATTCCATTGTCAGTTCCGCGGTCGTCGCATGAGACGGGTGGATGGCGCCAGTCCTCGCGCGAGGTTTGCCCCAAACTCGGTTCGGAGCAAGAGGAATGAATATCGTCGTGGTCTGGCGCGGCCGGTCGGATGCCAAGGCCGGTGAATTCGCCCGCCGATACGGTTGGCGGGCCGCAGCCGGTGGCATCAAGCCGAGACAGGCCGGGCTGGTCCTTTCCAAGCGCTTCGACGCCGATGCCATCCGCAGATGCTTGGCCGCCCCCTTCGCCGGCGGTGTGGAAGTCGATCGCGGTGGGACTCTTCTCCTTGGTGGAAGATTTCGCTCCCATCTCGCTGCCGGCGGACTGGGGCTGAGCCTGAGGACCGATACCGCCTATCATTGCGAAGCGGCGCGGCTTTTCGTCGATGCCTTGTGCCAACGGTTTGCCGCCCATTGGGCCGGCGGCCTCGAGTTGGCGGTCCATGAAGTGGTTGCCAATGGCCTGATCCACGGGAATCTCGGGTTGCGATCCTGCGGTCCCGGCGCTGACGATTTCGTCGAATATTGCCGCAGCCTGGATGATCTGCTGGCCCATCCCAAACTCATCCGCCGGCGGCTCGAGGTGTCGGCGGCGCCGACTCCCGAGGGGCTGGAGGTGGCGGTGCGGGACGAAGGCGCCGGTTATGATCCCGAAGCGGTGCGGCACGAAGCCGTGGACCCGGTCAGGCTTCACGGCCTTGCCGTCGCCTCGGCCGCAGCCCGCGTCGCCGTCGAGGATTGTGGCCGGTGCACCGTATTGGCCTTTCCCCGGGATGGCGGAGCGGAATAATGAGCTTCGACGGAATGCATGTGCTGGTCGTCGACGACAACCAAGGAAACCGGAAGCTGCTCGAGGAATTGCTCGGGTTGCTGGGAGTGCATTCGGTCGAAATGGCCGGCAACGGTGTCGAAGGGCTGGCGGCCGTCGAGCGCAGGCGGCCGGACCTGGTTCTGCTGGACGTCATGATGCCCGAGATGGACGGCTACGAAATGTGCCGCCGGCTGCGTGACGCCTATCGGCGGACCGAACTGCCGGTAATTTTCGTCACCGCCCTGGGCACCGCCGAGGAACGCGCCGCCTGTTTCGCCGCCGGTGGCACCGACGTGGTGTCGAAGCCGTTCAACGTTCAGGAAATGTGGGCCCGCGTCGGGGTTCATCTGGAAAATCGGCGGCTGCTTGCCGGTCTGACCGCCTACCAGGACCGGGTGCGCGAGGAGTTGGCAGCGGCCAGGTCGGCGCAGATGACGCTTCAGCCCGGCACCGAGGCTCTGGCCGCCGTCCGACGCCGGACCGGCCTCGACGTCAGCGGCGTCATCAAGACCTCATCCGAACTTGGGGGTGACTATTGGAGCGTATTCCAGTCCACGGCCGGCAGGCTTGGCGTGCTGATCGTCGATTTTGCCGGCCATGGCGTGGCGGCGGCCTGCAATGTGTTCCGCCTGGATGCCATCATGAGCCGGCTGCCGCATCGCAATTGGCAGCCGGCCAACCTTCTGCAGTTCCTCAACAACGAGCTGAAGGCGCTGTTGAGGCCTGGCCAATTCGCCGCCGCCCTGGCCTTCGTCGTCGATATACCGGCCGGGCAGCTGGCCTTGGCCGGGGCGCTGTCGCCGATGCCGATCCTCGTCGTCGACGGAGTGCCGCGCTTTCTCGAGGTCTCCGGGCCGCCGCTCGGTGCATTCGCCGACGCCGCCTACGAACAGGCGGCGGTGTCGCTGCCGCCGGGTGCCGCACTGTTCGCCTACAGCGACGCTCTTCTGGAGAGCCAGGTGGACGGAGTTCCCGTCGCCGACCAGGACACCGTGCTGGCCTGGATCGGCGAGGCCGCGCCGGCCGGCTGTCTGGCCGCGGCCGTACTTGCCCAATTTGAGCGCCGCGTGCCGGGGGAGCCTCCCGACGACCTGACGCTGGTTTGTGTCCGTCGGCCGGCGGGGTAACCGGGGGGCGGCCTCTCGCGGCATTTGAAACACCGCCCTCAGGCGCGCCGCCTGGGGGCGGACAATGCATCCTCCGGTTCTAATTTATGGGGATGCCGGGCGAGCCTGCGGCGGAGGAAGGACCTGGATGCCGCCGGAGCGGGGGAGTGGTCGGGCCCGGCTGCTTGCCGCCCCGAGGGTCGCGAGGGGAGGAGTCTCACCGGGCGGGCGAGACCTTCTGCGACCATTCGGGACGGCATCTTCTATCGGAGACGGTGCTCGCTCAACCGAGGACAGACACCAGTCCGAAACTCACGCCGGCAATCAGCAGCCAAGAAGACACGGCGAGGATCAGCGGCCGAAGGCCTTTGCGTTTGATGGCCCGCACTTCGACGCCGAAGCCCATGGCGGCGAGGGCGGTGGCCAGCATATAGGAGGAGGCCACCCCAACCTGCTTGACCACATCATGCGGGACCACACCCAGGCTGGAAACACCCACCAATGCCAGGAAGCCGAAGGCGAACCACGGCACGGGCACCTTGGGCGGCGTCTCGCCCGCGGTCTGGTGCATCTTCAGGCGGCGGCGATGTTCGATGGCGGCCATGGTCAGCACCATTGGGGCCAGCAGCAGCACGCGGATCATCTTGGCGATCGTCGCCACACCCGTGGCTTCCGGGCCAAGCTGCGTGGCGCCGCCGACTACCTGCGCCACCTCGTGGATCGACGCGCCCAGCCACAGGCCGGCATGCACCGTGTCGAGATGAAGCAATATGGCGACCGCCGGCTCGACCATCATGGCAATGGTGCCGAGGATGGTCACCGTGACCAGGGCGTAGGTCACGTCTTCGTCCTTGCCGTGGGTCACGCTGTTGGCCGCCACCACCGCCGAGGCCCCGCACACCCCCGTGCCGGTGCCGATCAACCGCGCCAGCTTGGGATCGACGCCGAGTCGCGCCCCCAGCCAGACCGTGCCGAAGAAGCAGGTGACAAGGCCGGCCGTAACGGATACCAGCGCGCCGATGCCGAGCGACAGGATCTGCCCGACGGTCACCTGCAGGCCGAGCAACACCACCGCGGTGCGTAGTAAGGTCCGGAGCGAAAAGGTCATTCCGGGCCGCAGGATCTCGGGCAGGCCGATGGCCTGGCGGGCGACGATGCCAAGAACGATGGCGATGATCGCCGGGCTTAGGGCCGAGACGCCGGGGATACGGCGAAGCTGCACGGCCAGAATGGTCAGGCCCACACATACGGCGAGCCCGGGAAGAATGCCGCGTATCGTGGCAAAGGGCACTTGGGGACGCGCGGCAGCGACGCTGTCGACTTGGGACATGGGCAGAACTCCGCCGACCAAAAGGGAACAAAACTGGAGGGGAATCTGCGGCTTATTGATCAATCTGTCCAACGCATTGTTTTTCTGATATTAACAAATTTTACGAATGGATCGCCTCGATGACCCTCGAGCAGTTGCGCATTTTTGTCGCCGTCGCCGAACGGCTTCATTTCACCCAGGCCGCCCAGGCGCTGGGGCTGACCCAATCGGCGGCGAGCGCGGCGGTCGCCCAGCTGGAGAGTCGGACCGGCATTGCCTTGTTCCATCGCATCGGCCGGCGGGTGGAGCTGACCGCCGAAGGAGCGGCCTTTCTGGTCGAGGCGCGCGATGTCCTACGCTCGGCCCGCCGCGCCGAGAGCCTGTTGGAAGAGATGTCCGGGCTGACGCGGGGGCGGCTTGCGGTGATGGGCAGCCAAACCATCGCCACCTATTGGCTGCCGCCGCTTCTGCACCGGTATCATGGCGTCCATCCGGGCATCGCCGTCGTCTTATCGATCGGCAATACGGCGCAGGTTTCCGCCGCCATTCTGGCCGGCGAGGTGGAACTGGGGTTCGTCGAGGGCGATGTCGAAGTGGCCGTGCTCGAGCAGCGGCCGGTGGACGACGACCGCTTGGTCCTGGTGGTCGGCGCCCAACATGGTTGGGCGGCGGAGAAGGCGCTCGATGCCGATGACCTGCGCCGCCTGCCCTGGGTGCTGCGTGAGGCCGGGTCGGGAACGCGTGCCGCCACAGAGGCGCTGCTCGCTACCCGCGGCCTGTCCCTGGCCGACGTCTCGGTGGCGCTGGAGTTGCCGAGCAACGAAGCCGTACGCATCGCCGTGGAAGCGGGGGCGGGGGCGACGGTGCTGTCGGCGGTGGTGGTGGCGGCGGGATTGCGGGCGGGTATTCTGAAAGCCGCGGCTTGCGCCCTGCCGGGCCGGCGTTTCGTCGCGCTGAAGCATCGCGAGAGGCGCTTGAGCCGGGCCGCCCAGGCATTTCTCGAACTGATGCCCACGGCCAGGGGAATCCATGCGCGGGCATCGTTCGGCAGCGATTGATGGCCGGATGGGACGGAGCCGAAAGGCCCTCCGCATTGAAAAATGACCGCCCGGCGTCACGCCGGGCGGTCGAGTTTTGCGGTGTGCGAAAAAGGGAGGAAATGCACACCTCCAGGAAGCCCATCGGAACAACGCGCCGCAGCAGGATGACTCAGCCGGTGAAGTTCGATCCAACAGGCTCCTCTCTTTCTAGTACGGCTTACCAAGAAATGGAGCACCTACTTTAGTCCTGTTATGTCTGCGCAGGGACTTTCCCGCTGTAGATACTCAATGCCATACTGTACGAAAGTACGGTCTGGTAATTTCTTCCCTTATTTCTTCGCCTCAGTTGTTGCTGGCCGTGCTGTTGCTGGCCGGTTTCCAGCCGCCGCCCGCAGCCGCGGCCAGGGCGGTGTGGATGGCGTCAGGCGCCCCCATGATGGTCAGGAAACTGTGCGAGCCCATCATCGAGAGATCGGGGAAGTCGATGGCGATCCGGAAGCGGGCGGACAGGGAGTAGACCTTGCCGTCCGATACCACCATCTCGTAGGGCAGATGCGCCGTCGAGCGGTCGGGTTTGAAGTCGATCTGGCTCATCAGATAGGCATCGTCCTGCTGGTCTCCGCCGCTCTTGGCACCCGACATCGATACGCCGAATACCGATTCCGCCTTGCCGGGGATGTCGATGCGGTAGACCTTGCCGACACCCATCACGCCAGCCGCCAGGTTTTTCTCCACCGCCGCCAGGGCCTCGGCCTGGCTACGATAGCTGGCCAGCAGATCCGGATCGGTGAACTCCTCCATGCCGAACATGTAGCGATACTCGCGCAGATCCTCGTCCGAGATTCCCTCGGCTCCAAAGGCGCCACGGTTGCCCAGGGCGCTTGCCAGGCGGCTCGCCACACCCGAGACATCGCCCTTCATGCGGTAGGCGGCGGCCAGATAGGGCGGGTTGGTGTAAGACACCTGCACCTCGCCGCCCACCGCCGTCACCGCCACGCGCTCGGCGGCGCCATACGCGCCGAAGGATGACGCCGCGGCAACCGTCTTCAATTGGTCGTCGGTCACCGCGATGACCTCTGCCCCCGGATAGGGCGAGTAGCGTCCCACCACCTGGAATCCCTGCGCCTCGAGCTTGCGCACCGTGTCGGCGGCGGTGGCCGCGACAGCCGAGGCATTGCCGGGTGTGCGGCTGGCCATGATGAAAGGCTTGAGCAAGGGCGCGGCCTCGGCCCAGGCGGGCGTCAACAGCATCGTTACCAAGGTGATGGCGGACAGGGTGATCTTGTTCACTTGGTCCTCCCGTGGGCTGTCGTGGTTCGACGGACAAGCTAACGGGGGGGCTGAGGCCCCAGGTAGTACCATGCGACCCGCGCCCTTCGGCATGGGTGGCAACCCAAATCGGAGACCGGATGGCCGGCGCCGTGCCGGCAGGTGCGAGCGTCGCCGGGTGCTCCTCCGGCCACGAGATTGTCTTCACTCCGGTTTTCTTCCACGAACGGAGAATGACATCTTCCCAGCCGCCGATCCCATCTTCAACCAGCCTACGACCAGGAAGCCGGCTCCGGCGGCCGAAACCACGGCCGACAAGGTCAGGCCTGCGGAATAGTTACCGGCGTGGGACAGCTTGGCGGCGACGATGGGCCCCAGCATCTGGCCGATGCTGAGAACCACCGTCATCCGCCCGATGACGCGGCCGGGAGCGCTGGGCAGGACGGCGCGGCCCATGGATAGCGCCAAACCGGTAATGCCCATGAAAGTCAGGCCGAACAGCGCGGCGCCTAAGGCCAGCCCGATGCTGTCCGGCCGCAGGACCGTCGCCGCGACGCCGGCCACCAGCAGCAGTTGGGCGGAAAGGATGGCGGGAAGGAAGCCGTATCGGGCGGCCAGCCACGACCACAGGGCGGGTGACGGCAGGTTGGCCGCTCCGGCCAGCACCCACAGCCAGTCGGCCACGCCGTGGAGCCCCAGGCCCCTGGCTTGGGCGACCAGGAACGTGCCGGTGACCACGTAGCCGAAGCCGTGGCAACCATAGGCAGCGACCAGGAAGCCCAGGGGGTAGGGAAGGGGGAGCGAGCGGGACGACGCCTTGACCGCGCCGTCACTCTGCACCGTCGCCAGGCCGTTCCAGGCGGCTAGCGCCATCGCTGCGCCAATGGCCGACAAGGCCAGCCACGCGCCGCCGCTGCCGAAGGCGGGGGCGGCCAGGGCGACGGTTACCCCGGAGACCGCGATGCCGAGTCCGACGCCGCCGAAATGCCATCCATCCCAGGCCGAATGGCCGTGCCCGTGCAGATAGGGGACGACCAGGGCCGAGGCCATGACGAAGACCCAGGCGCTGACCAGGCCGCTGATGAAGCGGATCGCCATCCAGGCGGGCGGCCAGTGGGTGAGGGCCATCGGAGCCAAACCGACGGCGGTCACCGCCAATGCCCAGGCCAGCGCCCGATGGCGCCCGTGGTCCGAGGAAATGCGCCCTGCCCAGACGGCGCCTGCCAGATATCCCAGGTAGTTGGCTGCCGCCAGCCAGCCGCCGGTGGCGGCGTCGAAGCCGGTTTCCGCCTGCATCAGCGGCAACAGGGGCGTGAAGCCGAAGCGGGCGAGGCCGATCGCCAGGGCCAGGGCCAACATCCCGCTGAGCAGCACTTTCACCGTACCCTGCATCCCTTCCTCCCGCTTCCTTATCGCAAAAGGATGGCAGTGCCGTTGTTCGCTCTCCAAGCGAATTGTTATTGTTAGGATATTCGTTGGATTAGCCCCAATACCGTTAATTTAGGCCCGAGGGGCAGGCTCTCCCGCCCGCCGGCGGGCAGGATGCCCGCTCCACTTGAACGCTAAAGTTGACGGTATTGGGATTAACCGGCTGGCGCCACCTCGTTGGTGCCTCAGCCTGGCGGTCGCACCGTTCGATCGACAGTGGAATCAGGGCGAAGCACCCAGCAGTACGCCATCGACGACGCGGCCGTAATAGTCTCCATCCCGATGGTATTTGCCCATGGTTTCGGCAACGTCGCCGGTGAATCTAGGATCCTGGGGGCGAGGCCGGCTGTCGATGAAGGCCGCGACGTCCCACGCGTCCTGGTCGGTCAGGCCGCCGCCGAGACCGAACGGCATGTTGGCCTTGATGAAGCGGCCGGCATTTTCCACCTTCGCCATCCCGGCCCCCCAGTTGTAGGACAGCGGGCCCCAAAGCGGCGGAAAGACGTAGCGGCCGGCGCGTTTCACTCCCTGGCCGTCGTGTCCGTGGCACAGCGCACATTTCTCGACGAACACCTTCCGGCCGCGATCCGGGTTCGGATCCAGCTCCGGGTCCGACAACAGCGGATAACCGCGGCTAGGCGTCTTCGCGCCGATCGCCGCGCCGCGCGACAACCAGAAGAGATAGCTCTCCAAGGCCGTCAGGACATTGCTTCCGAGATCCGGCGCGGCACCGTTCATGCTGTAGCGGAAGCAATCCTGGATGCGCTGGCCAAGGGTAATCACTCGTCTGTTCCGGCCGAGGTATTGCGGATACATGGGGACGGCCGCCCACATCGGCGAGGATTGGCTGTCGCGCCCGCGATCGAGATGACAGCTCTCGCAACTGAGCGCGCTTCGAGCATAGAGTCCGGCTTCGCCGGGGGTATCGGTGAAGATTTGCTCGCCCTTCGCCACCATTTCTCCGAGCGGCCCCGGCGGATAGGCGGTCGGGGGTCGAAAGCCGGGCTCCTCCGCCAGGCAGGGGATGGTGCATCCGACGGCGACCAGGAACGCGCCGACGGCCGCTCTCATTGCCGTCTCCCCAGGTCTTGGAAATAACGGGCGACAGCCGCGACTTCCTGTGGCGTCAGATGCCCCGCGACGTGCTGCATCATGCACAACGGGTCATTTCGGCGAGAGCCGGTTCGGAAGGACTCGAACATCCAGACGACATAGCCGATGCGCTGGCCGGCCAGCTCCGGGAAATTGGGAGGCACGCCGATCCCTCCTGGACCGTGGCATTTGACGCATGGCGCGACGCCGGCCGACCACTTCCCGTGCAGGGCGATCTCCCGGCCCAGCGACTCATCGTCCCCGGCCGGCGACGGCGGCGGCGGTCCCGGGTTGAGGGTCGCCACATAGGCGACCAGGGCGCGGATCTGTTGCGGATGGAGCCGTTGGACAATTGGCGTCATCACATAACTGTGACGCCTGTCGCTGCGAAAATCTTCAAGCTGCTTGGCCAGATAGGCATCGATCTGGCCACCAATCCTGGGATATCGGCCGTCGATGCCGCCTGCTCCGTCCTTGCCGTGGCAGTCGGCGCAAGCGCGGATTCCCGGCATGCCTCGTTCGAACAGCGTTCTGGCAGAGGTCTCGGCCCGGCTGTCCATAGCGACCAGGACAGCGAGCAGGAAAATCACCAGCCCCTTGATGCTGCCCGGCGCCATGCGACGTTTCCCCAACAGCCGCAAACTGATTGCGATTTGCTAATATGTTAGCGCAAATTTTTCATGGCGGAAATACGCAAGGCGGCCGGCGCGTTGACTCTCGGTCAATCCATGGTAAGAATATATTACCAAACAAAATGAGACAGTCATGAATCTTATCCAAGGCCCTCTCCCCGACTATACCGCGCTAAGCCGCGAGATCGCCCGGTTCATCCCGGCCGAGCGGTTGATCTCCGACCCGCTGCGCCGGCTGGCCTACGGTACCGATGCCAGTTTTTACCGGCTGACCCCGCAGGTGGTGGTCAAGGTGGAAAGCGAATCCGAGGTCGCCAGGGTGCTGGCCAGTTGCCGGCGCCATGCCGCCCCGGTGACCTTTCGCGCCGCCGGAACTTCGCTTTCCGGCCAGGCCGTCACTGATTCGGTGCTGCTGGTTCTGGGCGACGGCTGGAACCGCATTGCCGTCGACAAGGACGGCGGGACAATCCGCCTGCAGCCGGGGGTCATCGGCGCCGAAGCCAATCGCAGGCTCGCCGCTTTTGCGCGGAAGATCGGTCCCGATCCGGCTTCCATCGACGCGTGCAAGATTGGCGGCATCGCCGCTAACAACGCGTCGGGCATGTGCTGCGGCACTTCGGACAACAGCTACCAGACGCTGCTGTCGATGCGGTTCATCCTGGCCGACGGCACATTGGTGGATACCGGTGATCCGGGCAGTGTCGCCGCGTTCCGCCGTTCCCACGGCGGCCTGCTGTCCGATCTCGAGGCGTTGGCTGGCCGGGTGCGCGCCGATCCCGCTCTGGCCAAGCGCATCCGGCACAAGTTTTCCATCAAGAATACCACCGGCTACAGCCTGAACGCGCTGGTGGATTTCACCGATCCGGTCGACATCCTCCAGCATCTGCTGATCGGCTCGGAAGGCACGCTGGGCTTCATCGCCGAGATCACCTTCCGCACGGTCCCCGAGCAACCGGCCAAGGCCAGCGCCTTGCTGCTGTTTCCCCATATCGGTGAAGCTTGCCGTACGGTGGCGCTGCTTAAGGCGACGCCGGTGGCCGCCGTCGAGTTGATGGATCGCGCTGCCCTTCGTTCGGTGGAAGGCAAGCCCGGCATGCCCGAGGAGATCGTCGGCCTTGCCGGCGACGTCGCCGCCCTGCTGGTCGAGACGCGCGCCGACGACGAACCGGGCCTGGCGCGGAACTTGCGGAAAATCGACGCTGCCCTGGCGGAGGCGGGCACCTTGTTCCCGGCCTCCTTCACCTCGAACCCGGCGGCCACCGGCGCCTTGTGGAAGATCCGCAAGGGGTTGCTGCCGGCGGTCGGCGCCGTACGTCCGGTGGGCTGCACGGTGATCATCGAAGACGTCGCCTTCCGCATCGAGGATCTGGCTGCCGCTACGCTGGATCTCCAGGCCTTGTTCGCCAAACACGGTTACGACGAGGCGATCATTTTCGGCCACGCCCTGGACGGCAACCTGCATTTCGTCTTCACCCAGGATTTCGGGCGAGCAGCCGAGGTCGAGCGTTATGCCGGTTTCATGGACGACATCTGCCGCCTGGTGGTGGAGAAGTACGACGGATCGCTGAAGGCCGAGCACGGTACCGGGCGCAACATGGCGCCATTCGTCGAGATGGAGTGGGGGCGCGCCGCCACCGAGCTGATGTGGTCGATCAAGCGGCTGCTCGATCCGCAAGGCCTGCTCAATCCCGGCGTCATCCTGGATGCCAATCCGCACGCCCATCTGGAGAATCTGAAGCCGCTGCCGCCGGCCGACCCTTTGGTCGATGCCTGCATCGAGTGCGGGTTCTGCGAACGGATGTGCCCATCGCACCAACTGACCTTGTCGCCACGCCAGCGCATTGTCGGCTGGCGCGAGATTTCCCGCCGCGGCGCTGCCGGCGAGGACGCGGAGGAGTGGCGCAGGCTTTACGACTATCAGGGCGTTGACACCTGTGCCGCCTGTGGCCTGTGCGCCACCGCCTGCCCCGTCGGGATCGAAACAGGGCTGCTGACCAAGGCCTTGCGCGGCCGCCGTCACGGCACCGTGGCGAAGGTGCTCGCCGATTGGACCGCCGGGCATTACGGCGGTGTTCTCGCCACGGCCCGCGCCGGCTTGTCGGTGGCGCGGGCAGCAGGCAGACTGATCGGGCCTTTGCCGAAGATCAGCCCCAACCTGCCCACCGCCGCCGTGGTGGAGCCGCTTCCGGCCTGTGCTCCGTCCGCCGAGCCGGTGGTCTATTTTCCCACATGCGTCTCCCGCACCATGGGGCCGGCGGCCAAGGATCCGGAAACCGACGCCCTGCCGACTGTCGTCGCGAGGGTACTGGCCCGTGCCGGCTTCAACGTCATTCTTCCCCCCGGGCTGGCCGAGCTCTGCTGCGGCCAGCCTTTCGACAGCAAGGGCTTGGCCAATGCCGCCGAGGCCAAGGCCGAGGACTTGCGGCGGGCTTTGCTCGACGCATCCGATGGCGGGCGCATCCCCGTCGTCGCCGATGCCAGCACCTGCGCCTGGCGGATGCGCACCGCCCTCGCCGCCGGCCTGACCGTGGTCGATCTGGTGGAGTTCCTGCACGATCGGGTAATGCCGCGTCTGAAGGTCACACGCCAGGCGCAGCCGGTGCTTGTGCATGTGAATTGCGGTGCGCGGAAGATGGGGCTGGAGGGCAAGATCCTGGCACTGGCCGAAGCCTGCGCTACGCAGGTGGTGGTTCCCGAGGGGGTCGGCTGCTGCGGCTTTGCCGGCGACAAGGGCTTCACCACGCCCGAACTCAACGACCATGCCTTGCGCCGCCTGGCTGATCAGGTGCCGGCCGGCGCCGAAGCGGGCTATTCGTCGAACCGTACCTGCGAGATCGGCTTGGCCGATCATGCCGGAGTACCGTATCGCTCGATCGTCTATCTGCTCGATCGGGTCAGCCGATGACGGTGGGTGCCACAGGCCGCTCCGATCCGGTTGATGCAAAGCCGGGTTCAGCTCTGTCCGTTGGCTCGCGGCAGCGTCGGAGCGGTTGCGGGAAGTTCCAGCGCGAACGCCGTGCCGGCGTCCGGCTGGGGGGCGAGCGAGATATGGCCGCCCAGGACATTGGTGACGATATTGTAGACGACGTGCAGCCCGAGACCTGTCCCTCCCTGGCCCTGGCGGGTGGTGAAGAACGGCTCGAATACCTGGTTGCGCAATTCGGGCGGAATACCGCTGCCGTCGTCGCGATAGAGAATGTCGATCCGTCCGTCCTCACGCTGTCTGGCGGTCAGAGTAATGTGGCCCAGATCGCCGTCGGCAAAGGCATGGACCAGCGAATTGGTGACCAGATTGGTTACCACCTGGCCCAAAGGTCCGGGATAGCTGTCCATCAGGATCCCGGGGCGGATGCGGATCTCGATCTTGTGGGCGGTGTGCTTGTAGCGTGGTCGCAGCGTGGCGATGACTTCCTCGACGGTTTCGCGCAGGTCGAACTGGCGGCGCTGCGATGATGCCTGGTCGGCGGCGACCTGTTTGAAGCTTTGCACCAGCTCGGCGGCGTTCGCCAGGTTCGAGGTCAACAGGCGCGCCGCCTCGTCCACGTCCTCGGTGAAGCCGTCGAGCACCGAGCGCATCAGCACCCCGTTCTGCAAAGCGGCGCGGAAACGCCGCACCACTTCGGTCAGGCTGGTCGAAATGGTGACACCGTTGCCGATCGGAGTGTTGATTTCATGGGCGATTCCGGCGACCAGCCTGCCCAACGATGCCATTTTCTCTGACTGCACCAGTTGGCGGCGGGCCATGTCGAGATTCTGAAGGGTGCCCTCGAGACGAAGATTGCTGGCCTCCAATTCCTTGGCATAAAGCGCCAGGGCCGCCTGGGCCTGCCGGCGCTCGGCGATTTCGGCATTCAATGCGCCGTTGGTGGCTTCCAGCTGACCGATGCTGGGAAGGGCGACGACATGGGGGAGCAGCGGCCACATGATGGCGGCGGTGGCCACCGAGATCACCGCAGTGACGATCTTCACCACCGCCTGTGAACCGTAGTCCGGATGCCATAACGTCCACACATCGAAGACGTGGCAGGTGGCGCAAGCCAGGATGAAGGCGGCGAACAGCAAGCTGGTCCCGCGGAACAGAAGTTCGCGGCGCTTGAGTGCGATCACCAGCAGGGCGGCGCCGATCGAATAATAGGCCAGAGCGATCAGGGCATCGGCCGTCGCGTGAGTCCAGAACAACGGGCTGAACCACAGCAGGCAGCTGCCGTGGGGGATCAGTCCGTCATTGCCGAAGAGTTGGAGCGACATGACCACCTCCGATCCCGGTTCCGCGTCACCCCCGAGGGCCGCGAAGGCATTTCCGAACAAGCGCTAAGCCAGCATCTCGGCGAATGTCTCGGGCGGGACCGCCGGCGAGAACAGGAAGCCCTGGCCGAGCTGGCAGCCGATGGCCCGCAGGCTTGCCGCCTGGGCCGCCGTTTCCACTCCTTCGGCGATCACCTCCTTGCCGAGGAGGTGGCCGATTCTCACGACGGCTTCGGCGATACTCTGGTTCTCGGAGCTCTCGGTCATGTCGACGACGAAGGAGCGGTCGATCTTCAGGGTATCGATCGGCAGCATCTTCAGCCGACTGAGGGACGAATAGCCGGTGCCGAAATCGTCGACGGCGACGCGCAGCCCGATGGAGCGGAAGCCGCGAAGTTGCGCGGCGATCAGTTCGCTGTCGTGGAACAGCGATGATTCGGTGATCTCCAATTCCAGCAGGCTGGGATCGATGCCGGCCTTGTTGATCGTCTCGACCAGCCGCTCGGCAAAGCCCGGGTGGCGAAATTGTACCGGTGAGACGTTGAACGCCAGGCGCGGCTTGCCGCGGTTGTCGTCACTCCAGCGGGCAAGCCAACGGCACGTTTCCTCCAGCACCCAGTCGCCGATATCGTGGATCAGGCCAGAATCCTCGGCGGCGGCGACGAATCTGCCCGGCGAGATGAAGCGGCCGTCGCCCGTCGGCCAGCGCAGCAGGGCTTCGCCGCCGATGGTGTGGCCATTGTCCAATCGCACCTGCGGCTGGAAATAAAGGCGCAGCAGCCCGGCTGTGAACGCCTCGCTAAGTTGCGACACCATGGCCAGGCGCTCGCGTTGCGATTCGCCCATTCCTTTGGCGTAGAAGGCGGTGCCGCCGCGGCCCTCGGTCTTGGCCTTGCGCAGCGCCATGTCGGCGCGGCGAAACAGAAGCTGTTCGGTATCGCCGTCGTGCGGGTGCAGGGCGGCCCCCAGTGATACCGACGAGAAGATCCTGTGGCCGCCGACCTTCAACGGCCCATGGATGGCGGTATGGATTCCGGCCAGCAGGGCCTCCCCCGTGGTGGTGTCCGCCGCCGGCAGGATCAGGCCGAAGGCATCCGAGTAGAGCCGGGCCGCATATCCGCCCATGTCGCGCGCCGTGGCGCCGAGCACGCGGCTCGCTTCGACGAGGATCTTGTCGCCGAAGGAATGGCCGAGCCCGCTGTTGACAGCGTGGAAGTGATCCATGTCGGCCACGGCCACCATGAAGGGCTGAAGCGCGGCTATTCGACGGGCGATTTCCTGGTCGAACGACAGGCGGTTGGGCAGGCCGGTTAGCCGGTCGCGGAAGGCAAGGTTGTGAACCTGTTCGAACAGGTCCGCATTGCGCAGGGCGACGGTAATATTGGCCGAAAATACTTCAAGGAGCCGTAGTTCCAGATCGGTCAGCGGCCGGGCATGTTCGACATGGGCAACGACCTCGTCGCCGGATGGCAGCACCGCGTGGAGGCTTGCCTGGTCCAGCCATCGGCCGGCGGCCCGCTCATCGAAGCGGGCCAGCAGGAATTGCCGCATCGAAGGGTCGGAGATCTCGTCCACCGACCGGCCGGCAAGTGATTCGAAACGTCCCGCCGCGGCCACCACCCTAAGCGGTTTTCCCCCGTCGCCGCCTCGCCCCAGGCAGACCGCGCCTTCGGTCGGCACATCAAGCAGCGAGCAAATCTGCGTCAGGATGCCATTGGCCAGGCGCTGCAACCCGGTTTCCTGCATCAGGTTGCGCGTCGCATCGACGATCATCGCCAGGCCGCGTCGGTGAGCCTCGATGGCCTGGAGTTGCTGATACGACCGGCAGGCGGTGGTCAGTGTCGTCTGCAGGCGGATGTTGGTGAGTTCCGCCTTGTGCTTGTAGTCGTTGACATCGTAACGCTGCACGACGTCCAGTTCGGGGGCCTGCCCGGGCTGGCCGGTGCGCAGGATGATCCGCACCAGCCGGTTGCCGAGGGGGCCGCGAATCCGGGCCACCAGATCCAGGCCGGCTTCGGGCGTTTCCATCACCACGTCGAGCAATACGCAGGCGATGTTCGCTTCCCGCCGCAGAATCTGCTCACCTTCCCGCGCCGAATAGGCGTGCAGGAGGCGGATGGGCCGGTCGTCGATGGTGACGTTTTTCAGGGCGAAGCGGGTCGCCTTGTGGACCTCTTCGTCGTCATCGACGACCAGGAACTTCCAAGGGTCGACATCCGGCGGGGGGCGTCGCGACGGCGGGCCATCCTCTTTGACGGCAAGCGCTTCGTCGCGGCCAACCATAAGGTCCTCACCCATGCCGCGACTCCCTTTGCCGATGGGGAAGCATTTCAGCCGGCCCTTGGCTTGACAGCGACCGAATTCGACGCAACCCGCATACTACTCAAATTTTGTGGGAATATCATCCCCTATGCGTTGAGCGAAGGCGGCTCGGCGCGTCTCTTGCAGCGAGACAAATGCAAGTACCATTTGCTTGCCTTGCTTTTGCGGTAGGTGGCGATCTATCGCGAAATTGGTATACCATAAGCAAAAGCGAGGCAAGCTGAACAGATAATGGCTCTACTTCCGTCTTCGGTTGTGCCGCTCTCAGCTTTTCGGCGGAAACCCGTCGCGGCGTTTTTATATAGCCCTTACGCTTGATTTGCTATCGCCGTCGCCCTCAGGCAGGCAGGCTGCTTCGACATCGCATTGGCACAACTGCGTCATACCCACCCTGCAGTCGATGAACTGGGCTGCCGACAGATCGCACTGGTGAAAGACGGTGTGGGAGAGGTCGCAGCGGACAAACTGCACGCCGAACAGGTTGGCGCGGTCGAAGCGCAGGCCGGCCATTCGGCAATCGACGAACAAGGCGCCGGACAGATTCTCCGGCATGAGCGTTCCTCGGGTGAATTCGCAGGCGACGAAGGTCCCCTCGGCCATGCTCGGCAGACCGTCGCCGGGCAGAGCCACATTCTCCACCCGGGTGAAGGACAAGTCGGCATGCTGGTTTAGGTAGCTGTTGAGTTGTTCGAGCGAGCCGATCCGAATCATGGAAACCCTTCTGTTCCGTGGAAAGTGCAGCGCAGTGTTGGATGATCTTTATGTAAATATCGCTAATAAAATATCCAGCAGTCGTCATGTAATATCATTTTTAATCTGATCGCGCATGCGACTGTTCTACAACCCCAGATGCGGGCGCATGTTAACCCCAGTCCGGGATTGGTTGGCGTGACAATACGGTGATCTTTTAGGTTAAGAGTATTACGTGAACATCGGTATGATCCACCGACGCTACCGCCGAAACCAGTCATTGGTTTTCTAATGTTACCGCTTTACGGTGATGGTAAAAATATATTACCATCACCGCGTCTTTGGTTGGAAGATAGGATGAGCGGGGATCCCGATGGCAGCCGAATCCCAGTTGGATCTCAACTATGTCCAAGGGCTGTGCGAGCGCTTCGCCGCAGAGTTGGGAACCATCGTCTCGGTCATGGGCGAGGGGGGTGTCATCGTCGCCTCCAGCCTGAAGAGAAGAATCGGTGATCGACATGCCTTGGCGGGCCGGGTGATGGCCGGCGAATGCGACGAAATCCTGGTGTCACGCTGGCAGGCGAGGTGGTCGAAAACCATGCGGCCGGGCTGCAACATGGCGCTCGACTTCCGCGGGCGGCGGGTGGCCAGCCTGGGTGTCGCCGGCCCACCGAAAAGAGCCAAGCGGTTCTGCCACATCATCCAGTTCTGCATCCTCTCGTTGCTGGAGGCGCATCAGGCGCTGCTCGACCGCCAGCAGGAAGACGAAGACGGGCGTCGCCGCGAGGTGCGCGACCTGGCGGCGGAATTCGACAAGGCGGTGGCGAAGGTCGTGCCCCATGTGGCGGAAGTGGCCGGCGGCGTGAATGCGACAACCAAGACTTTGCTGACGGTGACGGGCAATCTCAACGACGGTATCCGGTCGGTGGCGGAGGATGCCCAGCAGGCTTGCACTCATGTGGACAGTGTCGCCGGCACGGCCGAGCAACTGGCCGCATCGATCGCCGAGGTAACCGGCCAGGCCGAACACTTGCACCGGTACGTCGTCAATGCGCTGGAGGAATCGCGCAAGGGCGATGAAGCGATAAAAACTCTGGCCACGTCGACCGACAGGATCGGCGATATCGTGACGATCATCCGCGATGTCGCTCACCGCACCAATTTGTTGGCGCTGAACGCCACCATCGAAGCCGCCCGTGCCGGCGAAGCCGGCAAGGGCTTTGCCGTGGTCGCCGGCGAGGTCAACCTGCTGGCCAAGCGTACGGCGGCGGCCACCGAGGAGATCGCCGGCTATATCAGCGCCATCCGTGGGCAAACGACCGAAGCCGTCGAGGACATCCGCGGCGTCACCGCCGCCATCGGGGGGGCCAGCCAAATCGCTTCGGCGATTGCCGCCGCAATCGCCGAGCAGGGGATGGCCACCGGCGATATCGCCCGCAGCGTCAATCAGGCGGCGACAGCCACAGCGCAGATCTCGGGACGGATGGAGCGGTTGGCCGCCGGCACGCGCGAAGTGGAAACGGCGCTGGGCGGGGTGGGCGGCCAGTCGGATCGGCTGGCGGAACTGTCCCAAACACTGGAGGAAGCCTTTCGCCGATTCCTTGACCATCTGCTGGCCCGGCATTGATCGTCCCGGCCTTGGCCATGGATGTGTTTGGAATTTCCCAACGGCGCCTATATCTTCCGCCAAGGCGCGGGCGTATGCCTCGCAGTTCGCCAAGAAATTTTCATAATTGGCGGGCATTCTTGCGGCCCATCAAGGCCGGCTTCGGCCTAACGACGAGCGGGATGATCCGATGTTTTCTCTGCATTACAAGCTGACGAGGCCGGTGACGGCGGCCATCTTCCTGGGAGCCATTGCCTGGGCCACGCCTACTCTGGCGGCCGGTACGGACACGGCGGCGCAACCGCAAGCTCATGCGACTCGGCAAGCAAAGAAGCCGGTCGACGTGGTGGACGTGCAGATCGCCGACCTGCACAAGAAATTGGGCATCACCGCCGGCCAGGAAGCGCATTGGGCGCAGGTCGCCCAAGTGATGCGGGACAACGCCAAGGCGACTGCGGAACTGGTGGCGGCCAAGCGGAAAAATGAAAAGACGATGACGGCGGTGGAGGATCTCCACGCCTATGCCGAGATCGCCCAGGCCCGCGCCGACCAAATCAAGAAATTGGCCGAGGCGTTCGACACTCTGTATGCGACCATGCCGCCCGACCAGCAAAAGGTTGCCGACACGGTGTTCCGTGAGCACAAGCGGCGCCTGTGGCGTCAACGGCATGCGGCGCAACGGCATCAATCGTGATGACTGAACGATCGGCCCGCTCGGGCGGGCATCGCCCCGGCGAGAGGAGGGGCACCATGCATGGGATGAGTATATTGACGCGACTGGGCAGCGGCAAAGGCTGCCGACTGGCTCTGGCGGTTTGCCTGGGGCTGGTATTGACCGGTGGCTTGGTTTCCTCGGCGCGCGCCGACGACGATTGGCGCGAGCGGCGCTGGGGCGAATGGCGCCGGCATGAATGGTGGGAGCATCACCGGGGTTGGGGCTATGGCGGCTATGGCGGCGGCTACGGCTACGGCTACGGATATGCTCCGCCGGCGGTCGTCGCCGCTCCGCCGCCACCGGTCGTCTATGCGCCACCGCCGGTCGTGGCGCCGGTACCCGGCCTCAACATCGTCTTGCCGATCAACATAAGGTAGGCCGGGTTCCTATCCCGTCGCCGCTTGGCGACGCGCGAATAAGCAAATTGGGGCGGGCCACAGGCCCGCCCCACTCGATGTGCGCCAGGCATGGCGCAAGCCGGGGGCGATCGCCCGGCCGCGTAGCCGTCAATCCTTCGCCGCCGGCGGCACAACTCCGACCAGCGCCGCTTTTCGGCCCAGCCACTCCCAGGTCTGGCCATCGATCGCCAAGCCGTCCCGCAGGCGCTCCTGACGGCGCAGATGCTCCGGTTCGCCCGGATAAAGGATTTCCTGCACGCCCGCCGCCTTGCGCGACGATTTCACATGGTCGATCAGCTTGCCGACATTGGCCTTGAATTCATCCAGCGGGGTGAAGGCGTCGATGCGGATGACCGTGTACCAGCAGGCATTGCCGTGACGTTCGGCCGTCGGATTGGAGCAGCCGGCGCCCGACAGGCCGCCGGCCAGGCCTTCGATGGCCATGGACAGGGCGAAGCCCTTGTGGGCCACCACGCCGCCCATGGGCAGCAGGGCTCCGACCGGCTCGGCATAGAACTTCCAGGGGTCGGTGGTGGCATTGCCGTCATGGTCGATGATCCACTGCTCTTCGGCCTGCAGACCCTTGTTGCGGCGAACCTGGAGCTTGCCTTCGGCCACCACGCTGGTGGTCATATCGGCGAGGAAAATGGGCTGGCGGTCGGCCGGGAAGGCGACGGAAAACGGATTGGTCGGCAGCCGCCGATCGATCCCTCCGAACGGGGCCACACAGGGGCTGGCGCCGTGCAGGTTGACACAGCCCAGGCCGACCATGCCGTCCGCTGCCGCCATCGCGGTATAGTAGCCCACCCGGCCCATATGGTTGGCGTTGCGCACCGCGACGCAGCCGACGCCCAGTTGCCGGGCCTTGTCGATGGCGGTCTCCATCGCCAGGCGCGAAGCCGGCTGGCCGAAGCCCCAGCCGCCGTCGATCACCGCCGTGGTCGGGCCTTCGGTGACGATGGCGGGAACCGCCTTGGGATCCAGTTCGCCGGCTTCAATCTTCTCGAGGTACCACGGGGCGCGCAGGGCGCCGTGCGAGTCATGGCCGGTGAGGTTGGCCTCGACCAGGTGCACGGCCACTTCGTTGCCGGTTGCGGGCGTGGCACCGAAGCGGACGAACAATTCGGTGAAATAGGCGGTCAATGCTTCGGCGGATACGACGATGCTGTCGGTCATGGGCGGAATTCCCTGAGAAACATTTGCGAGGTCCAGCCGAGCAGCGATTCCCGCTCGGCCTCATCGGGGGCCAGCGGCTGCGGACGTTCGTCGGTCAGCCGCAGCGTGAAGATGTGTTCGGCGATCGGGACGATGCCCACCTTGTCGCCGATCAGGTTGCCGCGGCGGACGACCGAGGCGCGGGTGGCGCAGCCCAGGCCGTAGAGGGAGCGGTAAAGGCGCGGCCGTTCCGGCCCCGGCTTGGGGCTTTCGCTGATGCGTTCGAAGCGCTCGGCGGCGGCGTTGACCCAATGGTCGTTGTAGTCGATATAGCCGGGAAACACCGTATCGAGGCCCTTGTAGTGCAGTTCGGTGACCAGTTCGTCGAGCAGCCCCGGCGGGCGGAAGGGGCAGAGATAGTTGACGTAGAGGATGGTGTCCGGATAGTCGCCGGCGGCCTCGATGGCGTGCAAGGCGTATCGGAGGATGTCGCCCAGCGACCGGTCGCGCGACCGCAGTTCCTCGGGCCGGGCCAGGAAGCGGGCGCCCAGGCGGTCGGCGGTGGCCCGTGCCTTGTCGCTTTCGGCCAAGGTGTACACATTCCGCAGGTAACGGCAGTCGGTCAGCTGGCGGAGCATCTCGGCGAAAACGTCGCCGCCTTGCAGTTCGCGCGGTTCGCCCAGCACCGGGGCGATGGCGACGACGTTGCAGTTCTCCGGCCGCATGTTTTCCGGCAAATCAGCGACGATCTCGGCTTCCAGCCGGTCGAGCAGTGACGAGACGCCGTGGGCGCGGCCGCGGTCGCTGTCGCCCTGATTGATGCCATGGTGATGGTAGACGGCCGCCTCCGGTTCATAGACCAGGGTGTAACCGGCGTCGATCATCGCCTTGCCCCACAGGCGATCCTCGATGTTGGTCGCCTCCTCGTCGAACGGCGTCGCTTCCCACAGGTCTCGGCGCAACATGCTGTTGGCGTTGTGGAAGAAGTAGTCCTTGACCTGCACCCGTCGGTCCAGGCCGAATACCGTCAGCAGATCGCGTTTGTCGACGGCGCCGGAAAATGCCAGCGGCAGCTGCCGGCCATAGCTTCCGGCCACCTTGGGATCGTCGAAGGCCTCCGCCAGCTTGGACAGCCAGTCGGTCTGGCGGGGAATGCAATGGGACGACAGGCAGGCGATCAGTGCGCCGGTGGATGCCCGGATCCCTTGGTTCAACGACAGGCCCGGCATATAGCGGGAAAGTTTCACCACCTGCTTGACCGGATAGCGGCGGACGATCTCCAGGGTGTGGTCGGTACTTTCGTTGTCGACGATGATCACCTCGAAGTCCGGGTAATCCTGTCGGAACACCATGTCGAGGCAGGGGCCGACCCAGGTTTCCTCGTTCCGCGTGCGGACGATGACCGAGATCTTCGGCTTTTGCATGCGCAACTCCTTCACCGCCAGCGTGCCACCCCGGCGGCGATGGCATCGTAGCCGCGGCGCAGTACGCCGCCGTCCACCCCGATGGTGATGAAACGCACCCCAAGTGCGACCAGCGGCTCGGCGGCTTCGGCGGTGTGCGCATAGGCGCCGACGGCGACCCCCTTGTCGGCCACGCGCTTGACCGTCTCGCGGAACACCTTCTGGAAGGCGGGGTCTTTGAGGTCGCCTTTCAGACCAAGGCTCTGCGACAGGTCGTAGATGCCGACGAACAGCACGTCGAGGCCGGGCAGGTCGCAGATGGCATCGATCTCGGCGATGCCCTGGCGATCTTCGACCATCAGCACCGACAACGTCTTGCCCGCGGCGCCATCGAGGTGAATCCGCTCGTTCTGGTAGTTGAACATGGATGAGCGGGTCAGCGTGGCGATGCCGCGGTTGCGCGAGCTGGGGCCGTAGACCATGGAATCGAGGCATTCCGCCGCGATTTTCGCACTGTCCACATGGGGCACCATGACGCCGCGGGTGCCACTGTCGAGCACCCGCAGGATATTGCTGTTGCCGACACCCGGTACCCGGGTCACCGGCACCACGCCGCTGGCCTCGGCGGCGCAATAGAGGCTCGGCATGTCGGCAAAGGAATGGGGGCCGTGCTCAAGGTCAAAGACGATGAAGTCGAGGCCCGAGGCGCCGACGATCTCGACCACCGTGCTGTAGGCCAGATGCGACCAGGTGCCGAACACGGTCTTGCCCGCCTTCAGGCGGGCCTTCAATTCAAAGACGTCCATGAATGGTCCTTTACCATCTGTCATCCTCATCCTGGGCAAAGCGACGGATCTCGTGGCTCACCCCGGATTCCTCGCTCTGCCGGGGATGACGGGGGCGCTACAACACCGCGCCGCCGGCGACGCTGATTACCTGGCCGGTGACATAGGATTGTTCATCCGCAGCCAGCCAGACGCAGGTGGCGGCCACGTCGGACAGGTGCCCGGCGCGCTTCAGCAGCGTCATGGCAACGATCTTGTCGCCGTCGGGGCCCGCCAGTTCGTCAGCCGTCTGGTCGGTCAGCATGATTCCCGGGGCCACGGCATTGACCAGGATGTTGTGTTCGGCACCGTAGCGGGCGACCACCGCGGTCAGGCTGTTCAGCCCGGCCTTGGAGACGGCGTAGTGGACTGTTTTCGGCCCGTGATACTGGCCGGCCACCGAGCTGATATTGATGATTCGCCCGCCGCCCCGCTTTATCATATGGGAAAACACTTCCTGGCTGCAGACGAAGGGCCCCTTCAGATTGACCGTCATGATACGGTCCCAGTCCTCGTCGGTGGTCTCCTGGAAGGTGCAGCGGTTGTTGATGCCGGCATTGTTGACCAGGATGTCGATGCCACCCAGCTTCGCCGCGGCGGTCTCGAACGCCAGGCGTATGGCGGCGCGGTCCCGCACATCGCTGGCCACTGCCACCGCCTTGCCGCCCTGGGCAGCGATTTCGGCGACCACTTCGTCGGCCTTGCCGGCTTCCCGCGCATAGCCCACCGCGATGGCGGCTCCCTGGCGGGCGAATTCCAAAGCGATGCTGCGTCCGATGCCGCGGCTCGCACCTGTGATGAAGGCGACCTTTCCGGCCAAGCGCATGGTGTTCGACCTCCGTTTTGGGTGACGGCACTATAGCGGCATTATGCGCTTGCGCAACGGCGGGAGGGGCCGCTAGCTTCCACCGCACGTAGGAGAACCCCCTTGTCCGACGAAACCGCTTTCGATCCAGCCCAGTTTCTCGCCGTCGCCGGCAATATCCTGGCCCGGCATCTGGGCGGCACCGGCAGGGTGGAGCTGCTGGGCAGCCGCTCCGGCAACATCAATCGCATCCTCGAGTTGCGCTACCAGGGGCGGCGGCTGGGGGCGCGGGTGGCGCTCAACCGCCGCCACTTCCGCTACGAGAAAGACATCATCAAGGAGGTCTTCGCCATCCTCCTGCTCTATCACGCCGGTGAGCAGCTGGATGACCAGCTGGTGCGCGGCATCGTCGACAGTGTGCTGCGTTCGCCGCGCGGATCCCACGTCGCCCATACGGCGGTACGGGCCATCCTTCATTACGACTGGTCGATGGAAGAGTTTCCATTCCCCTTCTTCATTTTCGAATGGGTTGACGGGCACGCCCTGTGGGAGGCTCCGTCGACCGAAGATTATGCCCAGGCGGGGCGCATTCTGGCCCGGCTGCACCGCAATCGCTTCGAGCATTTCTACCAGGACGTGTTCGCCATCCGCCACATGCCCCGCCCGTGGGAAGACCATATGAGGGCGACCTATGCCGGTGAATTGGCGCAGGCCAGGCCGGCCCTTCCGGCCGGCCTGGCGGCCAGGCTGGGCGCCCTCGACTTTTCCGGCCTGCAGCCCGGGGCGCCCTGTCTGATCCACAACGATTATTCGGGAGCCAACATCCTGGTGGACGGCAACGGTCAACTGCACGTGATCGACTGGGACAACTGGGTGGTCGACTGCCGCGAGCTCGACCTGGTGAAGATGAAATACTGGACCGCCATCGGCGCCGACGGCCGCCTGACCCATCACCCCGCCCTGTTCTCCGCCTTCCTCGACGGCTATGCCGCGGCCGCCGAGCAGCCCGTCGACCAGGCCAGGCTGGCCGCCTACGAACGCCTCTGGCTGCTGCGATGCTTCAATTTCGAACATTCTCGTGAGGTATCGGGGCGCCCGGCGGCCGATGCCACCAGTTGGCAGGACGTATATCCACCCGCGGCGGCCTATGCAGAGATATTGCGCGGTCTTTGACCGACGCTGACCGGAGATCTTCAAACCCCTGCCGCCGTCGCCGCCCCTGCGGGTTGACGGTCGGAGCGGTCAGGCAAACATTTCGACCGAACCGTCGAGCGCCATCAGCCCGGTTTCGACCGCCAAATCCGGCTGGCGCAGGCCAACCTGCCGGCGAAACTCGGTCAGGGCTTTGCGATGCGTCACCGTCTCGACTTGCCGGTTGGCGACATTTTCCTCGCCATAGGCGATCTTCGCTGCGCCGCAGTCCCGATGGTCCAGGGCGATGATGGTCTTGATGTGATGCAGGCGCATACTGGTAGCGAGATTGTCCCAGAAGGCGCTTTCCCACGCCTTGAACGCCGGGGCGACGACGCCGATGGCGGCTCCGGCGAAAACGAACTGGCTGTACCGTCCGCGCAGACCGCGCTGATCCATGTAGTTGTGGATCGGCTCGACCATGCGCGGGTCGATGCAGGAGAGCAGCATGGCCTCGTAATTTCCTTCGGCCGGCCAGACAGGCGACGGCAACGCCGCGATCAGTCCGAGACTTCCCGCCAAATAGAACAAGCGGCGACGGCCGATGCGGCCCGGCCGGCCGGAGGCGAATTGGTCCTGCGTCATCGGTCACTCCTTCCTGCTGTTTGCAGGCCAAAGTCCCCGCCGCTTGGAATTGCCGTCGGGTGCCCTCGAGCCCGCGGCGCGAGCCAAGCCGACAACAAAGCGGAACTATATCACAGGTAGAATATCATTCACAGCAAACTCGTGCGAGCGGATGGGGCCTGCCGCCTCGACGCGTGGCCATGTTGTGCCGGCAGGGTCCCTGGTGTAGGTAGTAATATGGAGAAGTAACCTGTGGTTACGGGTCTTATTGGAGAGGTGACAAATCGATGAGCCTGGGCATCAAGCAAATGATGGAAGCCGCCAACCAGATGGTTCCGCGCATACCGCCGCTGAGGGCGCGCGAGATGATGTCGAAGGACAATGTGCTGGTGGTCGACGTGCGCGACGCGCCGGAAGTCGAGAAGGATGGCAAGATTGCCGGCGCCCTTCACGTGTCGCGCGGCATGCTGGAGTTCCGCGCCGATCCCGAATCGCCATACCACGACAGCAACTTTTCCAGGGGCAAGACGATCATCGTCTACTGCGCCTCGGGCGGGCGGTCGGCGCTGAGCGGCAAGGTTCTCAAGGAAATGGGCTATGAGCAGGTCTATAATCTTGGCGCCTTCAAGGAATGGGTGGAGTCCGGAGGCGATGTCGACCATGTGATCGAACCGGGGATGTGACCGCCGGCGCGCCTTCCGCACGCCCGACACGGATGGACACGGACGGAATAGTGGAATAAATCCGTGCCCATCCATGGCCGCGCCGCGGGAGTCCGACAACCCGGCGACAAGGTCGTTCAACAGGAGGTTCTGCCGTGATGGACGTCGCCATCGTCATTCCCGCCCGCTACAATTCCCGCCGCCTGCCCGGCAAGCCGATGGTGCAGATCGCCGGCAAAAGCCTCTTGAACCGCGTCTATTCCATCGCCAAGGCGGTCAAGGGGGTAAGCGAGGTGTACATCACCACCGACGACGAGCGCGTGGCCGAACATGCCGCCACCTTTGGCGCCAAGGCAATCATCACTTCGCCCGATTGCCCGACAGGCACCGATCGGGTGTTTGCGGCCCTGAAGCAGATACCCAAGCGTCCCGACGCGGTGGTCAATCTGCAAGGCGACGCGGTGTTGACCCCGCCCTGGGTGGTGCAGGCCCTGGTCGACGAATTCCACGCCAATCCCAAGGTGGGGATGGTGACCGCCGCGGTCCGCTGCAGCTGGAAGCAGTACGAGGAGATCCAGGACCTGAAGGCGAAGAGTCCGACCAGCGGCACGATGGTGACCATGGACAAGTTCGGTCGGGCCCTCTATTTCTCGAAGACGATCATCCCCTACATGCGGATCCGCGACTTCGACGTGCCGCCGGTGCACCGGCATATCGGCATCTACGGCTACGCCGTGAACATCCTGGATGAGCTGTGCAGCCTGCCGCAGACGCCGCTTGAGGTGGCCGAACAGCTGGAGCAATTGCGAGCACTGGAGAACGGCATTCCGATCAAGGTGGTGGTGGTCGACTACAAGAACCGCACGCATGGCTCGGTGGACGCCCCGGAAGACATTCCCTTCATCGAGGCCATCATCGCCCGCGAGGGCGAGCTGGTTCGGGCCTGACGCCGATGGAGATCCTGTTCGCTCGTCACGGCAATACCTTCGATCCGGGTGATCGGGTGGTGTGGGTCGGCCGTGAAACCGACCTGCCGCTGGTCGAAAAGGGATTGGCTCAGGCGACCGCCGCCGCCGAGGCATTGCGCCGCGCCGGCCTCATCCCCGACGCCATCTTCGCCGCCTCGCTGAAGCGGACACGGCGTTTTGCCGAGATCGTGGCGGCGACGCTGGGGTTGCCGCCGCCGATGATCGATGAGCGGCTGGATGAAGTGGATTACGGCCGCTGGGCGGGGCGAACCAACGACGAGATCGCCGCCGAAGGCCCGGCCGCCGTCGCCGCCATGGAGGCGTGGAACAGTTCCGACGCCTGGCCCGCCGATGCCGGCTGGGTCAGCCGACAGGACGAGATCCTGCAAGCGGTATGGGATTTCGCCCGAGACCGCCTGGGCGAGGCGGGAGCAAGGCGACCGTTGGTGGTCAGCAGCAATGGCATCCTGCGCTTTCTGCCTCGCGCCCTGCTGCCGGCGGCGGCGCAGCGAACCAGCTTCAGGATGAAGACCGGCCATCTCGGCATCGTCGAGCGCGAGGGCGGGGAAGGTCGACTGCGCTGCTGGGACGTCAAGCCGGAGGAACTGGCCTGAGTTTAATCCGCGCTCAGGATGACAAAGGGGCGGAGCCGGCTGCGTCCCCGTCCTTTCCCCAGCGGGCCAGCCATGCCGGCACCTGCTGGGCCTCCATCGGACGGGCGATGGCGTAACCCTGGCCGATATCGCAGCCCAGCCCGGCCAGGATCTGGGCGACGGTCTCGGTCTCGACTCCTTCGCCGACCACCGACATGCCCAGGTTGTGAGCCAGGTCGACCATGGTCTTGACGATCACCCGGGACTCGGCCGAACGGTCGCAGTCGGCGACGAAGGAACGGTCGATCTTCAGTTCCGAGAAGGGAAGGCGGCGCAGCAGCACCAGCGACGAATAGCCGGTGCCGAAGTCGTCGATGGACAATTTGAAGCCCTTGATCCGTAGCCTCGTCAGGATATCGAGGCCGCGCACGGGGTCGGCCATGGCCGCGGTCTCGGTCACCTCGAAGGTGATGTGCTCCTTTTTCGCCCCCGTTGCCCAGCACAGTGTTTCGATGCGATCCGCCAGATCTTCGTCGTCCAGGTTGTGGGCGGAAAGGTTGATCGCCAGATCGACCGCGACTCCTTCTTCCTCCCACTGGCGCGACTGGACGAGCGCGCGGGTGGCCACCGTTTCGGTCAGGCGGTCGATCTGGCCGCTGGTCTCGGCCAGGGGGACGAATTCCTCCGGCGAGATGGTGCCGCGCTGGCCGTGCTGCCAGCGCGCCAGCGCTTCGAAGCCGATGGGCTGCCAGGACCGGAGATCGACCTTCGGCTGATAGAACGGGACGATCTCGCCGGTGGCCAGCGCATGGTCGAGGCTTTCCCGGCTGACCTCGGTCGAGGCCGTGCGGCTTTCCTCGAGGGCGGCGCGCAGCTCCTTGGCTCGAATCGGCTTCTGCAGGGTGCCGATGATGTCGAGGCCGCGCTCGATGCCCAACCGGCGGGCGGCATCCACCACCCGCGAGTCGAAGCCGCTCATGATCAGGATATGGGCCCGCGACGCCTGGCTGGCCAGATAGCGCAGCATCTCGACGCCGTCGACCTGCGGCATGGCAAGGTCGAGGACGATATGGGTCGGGCGCCATTCGGCCAGCCAGCGCCGGAACTGCGTCGGGTCGCCGGTCGTCCGCACTTCGTACCCCAAACCTTCGCCGACCTTGGCGACGAAGGCCGCGTATTCGGCTTCGTCGTCCATGACCATCAGCCTGTCGGTCATATCCTCATCCTTTGCTGTCCAGAATCTGTCGTATGGCCTGCGCCAATTCCTGCCGACGGTAGGGCTTGCCGATGAAGGCCATGCTGTCATCCAGTCCGCGCCCGGCCGATACCGATGCGCCGGGAAAGCCCGAGGTGAACAGCACCTTCAACTGCGGCCAGCGGCGGCGAGCCTGCGCCGCCAGGGCGAAGCCGTCCATGCCGTGCGGCATCATCACATCGGTGAACAGGAGATCGACCTGCGGCGTGCGTTCCAGCATCGCCAGGGCGTCGGGCCCATGTTCGGCCTGCACAACGCGGTAACCGAGGCTGGTCAATTGCTGTTCGGCCATCCGCCGCACGTCCGGGTTGTCGTCGACTACCAGGATCGTCTCGCGCCCGCCGCGGGGCTTGGCCGCCACGGTCTCCGCCAGGCGACCCTGGCCGTCGGCCGGCATGGCGCGCGGCAGATAGAGCCGTACCGTCGTGCCGACGCCGACTTCGCTGTAAAGCTTTATGTGGCCGCCCGATTGCTTGGCGAAGCCGTAGACCATCGACAGGCCAAGGCCGGTGCCTTGCCCGGGCGGCTTGGTGGTGAAAAACGGCTCGAAGGCACGGACGAGAACCTCGCTTGACATTCCGCTGCCGGTGTCGCTGACCTCGATGGCGACATATTCGCCGGGTTCCACGTCCTGCAACTGGGAGCTCGCATGGTCATCGAGCGCCACGTTGTGGGCGGCGATGCTCAGTCGCCCGCCGCCCGGCATGGCGTCGCGGGCGTTGATCGACAGGTTCGTGACAGCCGATTCCAACTGCGCCGCATCGGCCACTACCGGCCAAAGCCCGGGAGCGATCTGCAGGACCACTTGCACCTGTTCGCCCAACGCCCGGCTCAGCACCCTCATGGTGGCAGCCAGCAGGTCGGCGACGTCGACGATCGTCGGGCGCAACGGCTGCCGTCGGGCGAACGCCAGCAGTGCACGGGTCAATTCCGCGCCGCGCAGCAGGGCATCCAGGGCCGACTTGACCAGCGCGACGACGGCCGGCCGGTCGGCGACTTGCTCCTCCACCAGGTCCAGGTTGCCGACGGCGATACCCAGGATGTTGTTAAAGTCGTGGGCCATGCCGCCGGTGAGTTGTCCGACCGCCTCCATCTTCTGCGCCTGGTAGAGGGCGCGGGCCATGGCATTGCGGTGAGTCAGATCCTCGAACACGCAGATCGCCCCACGGATGCGCTCGTCGGCATCGATCAACGGTGCGCCGGAAAACGATGCCTCGAGGGCCGAGCCGTCCTTGCGGCGGCAGCGGACCTCTTCGCTTTTCACCGACTGGCCGGTGACCATTCGCAGGAACATGTCGGCGGCGCCGCTGTCGGGGTCCTCGGCAACCGACATGAAGACCTTGGTGGGAGCTGGCTGGCCGATCATCTCGTCGGCTCGGTAGCCGAGGATCGTTTCCGCTGCATGGTTCCACAATTCGACCCGCGCGTTGCGGTCGATGGCCACCAGGCCCACCGGCAGGGCCGAGGCGATCGAGCGCAGTACGTCTGCGCAGTGGTGGAGCGTCTCCTCGATGATGTGTTCCGACTGTTTGGCCTTTTCCGCTTCGCCACGCCATCGCGCCGTCTCCCCCGCGAGTCTCCGCAGGCGGGCGGCCAGGCGCCAGAACAAGCCACCCAGAAACAAACTGGCGACGAGCGCGGCTCCGGCCACGACTTCCACCATTCCGGCCTCCGCACCTGGTCCGCAGGGCACCGCACAGGTGCTACCAATATTGGCGGCGGGCGAAGTCCTCGGCATTGCCCTTTGGAGGGAGGTCTCCCCGCGGGAGGCCTCGGAACATGCGGACTTCCCATCTATCCGTTGGCCGGCACGCCGCTGTCGGTCGGCGGGGCAGGCGCCGCCCATCAACCGATTGCGTCGGGGGCTCCGTCTTCGGGTGAAGACCAGGCCTTTCGGCCGCCACTCCGATGGGGTAGGGACCGACGCCGCCAGGTGGGACGTCTTGAATTGCCGCCTTGGGCCTCTCCACTTCAGCGCCACTAAGACCTGCCCGGTGGTGGGGTCCGCCGAAGGGGGGTGTCGTATTTCCTTTGACCAGAGGGCGCGGAGCATCTGATTTCGGCGGGCCGGAGCCGGGGCGACACATATAGGGAGAGGAAAATGACCTATTACGACGTCCAGCAGCAGGCTTCCCAACAATTCCCGCAACAATGGGGGCAGCCCTTTGGGCAACAAAGCCCGGCGGGTGGTCAACATCTTGGCAATATGGGCCAACCGGCTTCGGGGCAGCTCCCGGGATTGGCCGCCTTTGGACAACAATACGGCCAGTACGGAGGGCAGCAGTTCGGCCAGCCGACGACGACGGGCCTTTGGGGCCAGGCGGCCACGACCGCCTGGGGGCAGCAGCAACGGCAGCTGTCGCCGCAGGAGGTCGGTGACGTGGTCCGCCAACTGGTGCCGCTGCTGCCGCAGATCCTGGCTCAAGCACAGCAACAGCCCCAGGCGGCGTTCGGCTATGGCTATGGACAGCCGCAGCGGATGCTGACCCAACAGGATGTCAACGAAGTCGTCCGCCAGATCCTGCCCATGGTGCCGCAGATCGTCACCCTGCTGCAGGGCCAGATGCCGCAGCAGGCGGCGGCCATTTACGGCGGTTGGGGATCCCAGGGTGCGACGGGGCAGTTCGGCCAGACGGCTTCCGGGCAGTCTCCGTTCCCTCAGCACCAACTCACCCAGAATCCGTTCGCCCAGAATCCATTCGCCCAGACCCAGATGCAGCAGCCTTTCGGCCAGCAGGGGTTGCCGCCGATACAGGCGGCCTTCGGCGGCCAGATGGGGTGGGGACAGCAGTCGCGGCAACTGACCCAGCAGGATGTTGGTGAGGTGGTGCGGCAGCTGGTCAGCATCATTCCTCAGGTCATCGGCAACCTGCAGGCATTCACCCAGCAGCGCACGATGTAGCGGTTCGGTCCTGCCGGGGAACCACCACGAGGCCTGTCCGGCGGTGGTTCCCCGGTCCCTTTCAGGAAGGAGACATCCCATGGCATATCCCAATTCCCCGATGCCGTCGGGCGCGGGGTTCGCGCTGTCGCCCCCGGATGCCCAAAGACTCGTCGCTCTCCTGGGCAGCCTGGTGCCGCTGCTGCTCAGCGTCCAGGCGGCGACGTCGGCGCCGGTCGGACCGTTTGCCGCCCAGGCGCCGCAGTTCCCGGCCTCCATGTCGCAGGATCCGATGATCGACCATGAGGCGGCGGTGACGTTTGTCCAGGACATGGCCGCCGACAGCCTGCGGACCCTGTCGTCCTATATGGAAGCCAATGCCGGACGCCATGGTGGCCTGGACTCCTGCGTCGCCACCGTTACCCAGGCGGCGCGCTGCTACGCGGCTCGCGACTACGGGCAGGCATTCGCCTTGATCTGGCAGGTCTATCGGCAAGTCACCGCATTGCGGCATGCCGACCCGCAACTGCCACCACTCCACACGGTCGGAGACACGGCCGGTCAGTTCGGGGCGGCCACCTTCATGACTCATTGAGAGGGTGCGATGAACGCGAAACAGGAAGATTCCCGTGGGGGCGAGGCGCCTGCGCGCTCTGCGGCCAAGGCGAGCGGCGAAGCGGCGGCCGCGCGGGCCGGTGCTCGGCAGCGCGTCGAGAGCCGCCGCCGTCGATACATGATGATGCCTCTCCGCGCCGGGTTGGGCGAGGATGACGCCAGAGAATACCTGCGCGCCCTCGACGGAGTTGATGTCATCCGCAGCCTGGCCGCCGGGCCGGGGCCAGGGGCGGGCGTGGTGGTGGTGGTGGAAATGCATCCGCAACGGGCCGAGGCATTGCAACGCTCGGAAAAGGCCACTTGGCTGATCGAAGCGGATCATCCATTGCTGGCTGCCGCCGGCGCCCCTTGGCCGTTTCCCCGGCCGGGCGCGAGCATGGCGTTGGGCGCTGATTTGACCGCCACCATCCTGGTGATGGGCGAAGGCGACGAGCCGGTCGATCGGGCTGCCGTGCAGTTGCTTGGCCGGCAGGGGATGGCGCAAGCAACCACCGGCGCCGATGGGAAGGCGGTGCTGACGTTGCACGGCGAGCCGGCCGAGACGGTGGCGGCACTGGTGGTGACGCCGCGGGCCGGCTATTGGGGGCTGCGCATCGACCGGCCGCGACTTCGGTCCGACACGGTCAACGCGGTTCCGCTGAAGCGGCTCGATCTCACGGAGACGGGATGGGGCGGACATGTCGTGCGGTTCGACCGGTTGCCCACCGCCTATGGCGGCGCCGGCGTCAAGGTGGCTTTGATCGACAGCGGCGTGGCCACGGCTCACAAGCAGTTGGAGGGGATCGGGCAGGGCTTCGATTGTACCGGCGGCAAGGAACGCTCGTGGGCCGAGGATCCGACCGGGCATGGCACCGCCTGCGCCGGCATTATCGCCGCCCGGCGGTCGGAAGTGGTGGCGATGCGCGGCTATGCGGGCGACGCGGAATTGCATGTCTGCCGGCTTCCGCTCGCGGCTCATTGCAGTGACCTGGTGGCGGCCCTCGACTATTGTCGATCGACGGGGATCGACGTCGCCTGCCTGGGATACGGCGGCCACCATGGTTCGGTTATCGTCGAGCAGCGGATCATCGCGGCGAAACAGAACGGCATGGCGTTGATCGCCGCCGCCGGCAGCAGCGGTGGCGCGGTGCAATTTCCGGCTTGCTCGCCCCATGTCCTGGCGGTTGGCGCGGTCGGGCAGGCCGGGGTCTTTCCCCAAGACAGTCCGGCCGCCGCATATGTCGCGGCCCCGGACACCGCCGACGGGCCGTTCACGCCGGCGTTTTCCTCCAGCGGGCCGGAGGTGGACGTGGCCGCGCCCGGCGTCGCGATCCTGTCCTGCCAGGCGCCGGACGGCTATGCCGCCTGGGACGGAACTTCCATCGCCACTTCCCATGTCGCGGCGTTGGCGGCACTGGTGCTCGGCCATCACGCCGATTTCCAAAGCGGCTACGCCAGGCGTGACGCGACGCGGGTCGAGCGCCTGTTTCAGATTCTGAAGGAAACCGCCCGCTCCTTCGGCGACCCGGCGCGGACCGGCAATGGCCTGGTCGACGCGCCCTGCGCCCTGGGGCTCGAGCAGCCACTTGGTCCGACGCGGCGCATGGAAAGGGGCTCCGGCGAGATGCCGGGGCTCGACCAGTTGCGCCAAGCGATGCGGCTGGCCGGCTTGGCGGGCAGCGACGGAGCGGAGGCCGGGGAGCCACCGCGCGGCCCGGCCTCCATCGGACTCGCGCCACTTTCGGCGGAAGCGCCGCCGGTCGCCCCGGCGATGCCGATCGAGGCAAGCCTTAAAGAACTCCGCTCGGCGATGATGCTGGCCGGGATATAGCCTTTCGCGTCAGGCCACCGGCGGAAGATGTTGTGGCGCTTGGGCGCCGGGGGAAACTCCGGCGCCCAAATTTCAATTATTGAGTAAAGCTTTTCGCGTGCCCGGCACAATTAACGTTATATTGACTGACCACAAGAGTATACTAGCCATTAACAGTTCCGTGATGGTAGCCAGAGGTTGAGAATTGTCTCATCTAGGCGGCTTGGGTGCGCGGGTATGGCATATCGATCTGACCGGTCGTTCACCCGGCCGACAGGGAAGATGTTCCGTCTCGGTCGCCCTGGCCCCCGGTGGGCAGGCCGCCAGCGGCACACCCGCCGTCACGGTATCCGGCGACATGGTGACCGTCGAAATGCGGATCCCCTCCGGACGGCCGGGCCTTGATCTGTGTTGCCGCATTCAGGCTGAAGCCGGAGATCTTCCGCACCTCCAGCGTCGCGTTCATCGTGCGGTCAACCACCGGCGATCGGGTCTGGTGATCGGTGCGATGATCTTTCTGCTCGCCTTCTGCGGCTGGGTCATGGGCGGAGACGAGGGGGCGCGGTGGGCGGTGCGCGGCGCGGCGCCGCTTGACGGCGAGGCGACGATCACGCCCGCTGCGATGTGCCGGCGCTTCGGAGCGCGGCCGCTCACGCCTGCCGAGACGCCGTTCCTGTTCGATATGCTTCGTCTCATCTGCCAGCGGGCCGGTTTGCCCCGGATGCCGGCGCTTTATCTCATCCCCGCCCCCTACAGCATGAATGCCTACGCCCTGGGCGGGCCCGCGGCTTCCGCCATTACCCTGACCGAAGGCCTGCTGCGGGGCCTGTCGGCCGGCGAACTGCGGGCCATCCTGGCCCATGAGGTGGGCCATATCCGCAACAACGACGCCTGGGCGATGACATTGGCCGGGACCCTCCATCGTGCCACGGCGATGACTTCGCTGCTCGGTCTCCTGTCGCTACGGAGCAGAGGCCCCCGCCCGGCCGAGGCCGACGCGCCGCTGACGCTGCTGCTCAACGGCGCTCCCGCCATCGGACGGCTGCTTCACCTGGCGTTGTCCCGGATCCGCGAGTTCGACGCCGACGCGACGGCGATGGAGTTGGTCGACGACCCGCAGGCACTGGTCAGCGCTCTCCACAAACTGGAGCACCATCACGGCGGCACCACCTTCTCGACTCCGCCGGACCAACCCCTTTTGCGCTGGCTGCACAGCCATCCCGCCACCGGGGAGCGTGTGCGCACTCTTCTCGCATCGGGTCGATCAGGCTGACCATCCGTCCGGAACTGGCCAAGCCGTTTCCGGACGGATGGGATGGAAAACGCGCCTGTTACCTTTGCGGCCAGTCAGCCGTCGATAGGATTACCGGCCGCCCGAGGACGACCCACCCATGCCGTTCGTTCCCGACGGGCTGGAGGCGCCGCTGTTGCTGGGCGAACCGTATCCGCCGCTGCCGGGGCTGTTGGTCGAAGGGTTGCTGCCCTGGTAGTTCGAGCTGCCGCTCTGCCCGGACGTTCCCGGAACTTCCGCCTGCTGGCAAGCCGGCCGGGTGTCGCCGGGGCCGCAGTTGGATGGCTTGGCGCTGGTACCGTTCATGGTGGACGAGCCGTTCGGCGACGTGCCCGCCGAACCGCCGCTCATGCTTCCGCCCGGGGCGGCCTGGGCGAAGGCGGCGGCCGGAGCCAGAAACGCGGCAAGGGCCACTGCGGTCATGATTTTCTTCATGCTCTGCTCCTCCTTGTTCGTGGCGTAAAGCCTCGGCGACGCCGTTGCGCCGCATTTCGTTCCCGCCATGACCAACGGCGTCGAAGCTCCGGAGTTGCTGCCGCAGGGAGGCGGCCACCCAATGATTGTCGCCTTCACTCTCCCGTGCATGAATTGCTTCCGCGATTGTTGCCGCAGGCGCAACAGACAATTCCCAGTACAGCGGTCGGAAAAGGCTGTCTCTTGGAACCGGCGCGGCAGACAATATCTGGTAATGGTCCGCCGTAACGGCGGGCGACTGCTACAACTGCGGAGATTTCCCATGAAGACTGCGTCCCTGGTCATTGCGGCTGTCATGCTCTCGTCTGTGCCCGCCTTTGCACAGCAGGCCGGACCGACGACGAACCTTGCCACGGTCGAAGGGGGCGATTTCGTCATGGACCCCGCACATACGCGGCTCATCTTCTCCTACTCCCATTTCGGCTTTTCCACGTCCTATGGCCTGTTCTCCGAAGCCGGCGGCAAACTGCATTTCGATCCCAAGGCGCCGGCCAACGGGACGCTCGACGTCTCGGTCAACCTCAACGGCATCGACACCACCGTTCCCAAGCTGGACGAGCACCTGAAGTCGGCGGCCTTTTTCGACGTGGCCAAATATCCGACGGCGACCTTCAAATCGACCAAGGTCGTGGTGACCGGGCCAAACACCGGCACCATCACCGGCGCGCTGACGTTGCACGGGGTGACCAGGCCGGTGGTCCTCGACGCGACGTTCAACGGCGCCGGCGTGAATCCCGTCACCAAGGCCTATGTGCTGGGCTTCAACGCCGTCGGCCATGTCAAGCGCAGCGACTTCGGCATGGCCGCCTATGTGCCGGCGGTTGGTGACGACGTCACGTTGACCATCAGCACCGAGTTCGACCGCAAGCAGTGACGGAGCCGACGATGCCCGAGCCGGCCCGATACGACGGGGTGGCGCAAGCCCTGCACTGGCTTACCGCCGCGGCGGTGCTCTGCCTGATCGTCATCGGTCTGGTCATGACCGCGCTGCCGCCGGGAACGTCACTGCAATTCCGGCTGTTTCAGTGGCACAAGTCGCTGGGAATAACCGTCCTGCTGATGACGCTTCCCAGGCTGGCCTGGCGGCTGGCCCACCGGCCGCCGGCCTTGCCTGTCGATATGCCCCGGTGGGAGGCGGCATTGGCCAAGGCCATGCATCTTGCCCTCTACGCGCTGTTGCTGGGACTGCCATTGGAAGGGTGGGCGGTGGTGTCGGCGTCGCCGCTGAACATTCCGACGGTGCTGTTCGGCGTGGTACCTTGGCCGGCGCTGCCGGGCCTCGGATCTTTGCCGAACAAGGCCGCGATCGACGCGGTGCTGAAGACGGCGCACGACATCGCCGGCTGGAGCATCGCCACGCTGCTGGTCTTGCATGTCGCGGCCGCGCTGCGGCATCACCTTGTCCTGCACGACGACGTCCTGCGGCGCATGCTGCCTTGGAGAGCCCGATGAGACGAAAAGCGTTCCTCCTTGCCGCCGCCATTGCGCTCGCCAGCCACCAAGCCCATGCGGCCCAATGGGCGGTGGACATGGGCCACAGCACCCTTGGTTTCACCGGCAGCCAGGGCGGCAGTTCATTCACCGGCCGGTTCACCCGCTGGCAGGCGGAGATCGATTTCGATCCGGCCGATCCGGCGGCTGGCCACGCCCGGGTGGTCATCGACATGGCCAGCGCCGCTACCGGCGACGCGCAAAAGGACGAGGCTTTGCCTCAGGCGGACTGGTTCGAGGTGAAGCGCTTCCCGCAGGCGGTGTTCGTTGCCACGGGCTTCCGAGCGAAAGGCGGAAATGCTTACGATGCCGTCGGAACGCTGACGATCCGCGGCCTCAAGAAGGATGTGGTGCTGCCCTTCACCCTCGACCTGGAGCCCGCCCCTGACCCCGTCCATGCCCATGCGGTGGGCCGGCTGCCCCTGGTCCGGACGGATTACGGCGTCGGACAAGGAGCATGGAGCAGCGGGCAGATCGTCGGCTTGGAAGTGGTCGTAACCTTGGATCTGGTTGCGACGCGGCAGCCTTGAGCGTTTTCTCGGAAACGGCCGGATGACTGCCAAGAAAAACGGGCCCCGGCCCCCGGCGGCCCGGTCATCATGCGCAGGGTTTGTCCCCAGATGTCCCCAGATTGACTCGCCGGTGAGGCCTGCCTAAACTCACCAGTTCAGTTTTGGGCGGGACACTTTTGCTGGGGCGCAGTTCATGGTTCATCGGCGGCTTTGCACACTGATCCTTGGAGCCATCCTCGGATTGGGACTTTCGGTGACTGCGGCCGAGGCCCAGCAGCAAATGGCCCCGCCGACGGTCACGGTCAGCCGGCCGGTGAAGAAGCAGGTGGTCGACTGGCAGGAATACAGCGGCCAGTTCGCTCCCGTCGACGACGTCGCCTTGCGGGCAAGGGTCAGCGGCTATCTGACCGAGATCCACTTCGCCGACGGCCAGATGGTCAACAAGGGCGATCTGCTGTTCGTCATCGATCCCCGGCCCTATGAGATCGCCCTGGCCGCGGCGCGGGCCAGCGTCACCCAGGCGGAAGCCTCGGTCGAATTGGCCAAGCGGCAACTGGCGCGCGGCGGGGCGTTGCGCAAGAACGACTTCCTTGCGCAAAGCGACTACGATATCCGCTTCCAGCAGGAGCGCGCCGCCGAAGCTCAGCTCGACGGAGCGCGGGCGGCGGTGCGCGACGCCGAACTCAATCTCGCCTTTACCCGGATCACAGCCCCGGTCTCGGGCCGGATCGGCGCCCATCAGGTCAGCATCGGCAACCTGATCAGCGGCGGCGGCAACAACGGGGCGCAGGGGACGCAGCTGTCCACCATCGTGTCGCTCGACCCGATCTACTTCACCTTCGACATGAGCGAAGCGGATTACCTGGTGCTGCAACGCGCCGCTGCCGCCGGGCGGCTGCCGCCGGTCCGCAACGGCAAGCTCAAGGTGGACCTGCGCCTTGACGATGAAACCGGATGGAAGCATCCGGGGCGCCTGGATTTCGTCGACAACCAGATCGACCGCGGCGCCGGAACGATCCGCGGCCGCGCGGTCTTGAACAATCCCGACTTCGCCATTACTCCGGGGGGCTTCGGCTATGTCCGCGTTCCGGCCAGCGCGCCGTACGAAGCCCTGCTGGTGCCCGAGGCGGCGGTGATGACCGATCAATCGCGCAAGATCGTCCTGACCGTGGCCGACGACGGCACGGTGCGGGCCAAGCCGATCGTTCCCGGCCCGGTGATGGATGGCATGCAGGTCGTGCGCAGCGGCCTTGCGCCCGACGACAAGGTCATCGTAAACGGCCTGATGCGGGCGCGGCCGGGGGGCAAGGTCACTCCACAAATGGCGACCAACTGAGGCGGGGGCAAAGCGGTGCGTTTATCGCATTTCTTCATCGACCGTCCGATCTTCGCCACGGTCATTTCACTGTTCATCACCCTGATCGGCGGCATCGCCTATTTCACCCTGCCGCTCGCCCAGTATCCCGAAATCGCCCCGCCCACGATCGTCATCACCGCCAGCTATCCCGGCGCATCCGGGCAAGTGGTGGCCGATACGGTGGCGACGCCGTTGGAGCAGCAGATCAACGGCGTGGAAAACATGCTGTACATGTCCAGCCAGGCGACCGGCGACGGCAATCTGCGGCTGACTGTCACCTTCAAGCAGGGGACCAATCTCGATATCGCGCAAGTGCTGGTGCAGAACCGCGTTTCCTTGGCCATCCCGCAATTGCCGGCCGAGGTTCAGCGCCTGGGCGTCAACGTGGTCAAGAACTCGCCCGATTTCCTGATGGTCATCCATCTCGTTTCGCCGGATGGGTCACGCGACCAGCTGTACCTGTCGAACTTCGCGACCCTGCAGGTCAAGGACGTGTTGAGCCGCGTCGACGGTGTCGGAACGGTGACCGTGTTCGGCGCCCGCGACTACGCCATGCGGGTCTGGTTGGACCCCGACAAGGTGGCGGCCCGCAACCTTACCGCCGGTGACGTGCTGCGCGCCCTGCAGGCGCAGAACGTCCAGGTCGCAGCCGGTGTGCTGGGTCAGCCGCCGGTGGCCCATCCGGGCGCCTTTCAGTTCAATGTCCAGACCTTGGGCCGGCTGACCGATCCCGCGCAGTTCGGCGACATCGTGGTGAAAAGCGATGCCCAGGGGCGCGTCACGCGGGTACGCGATATCGCCCGGGTCGAACTGGGCGCCCAGGACTACAGCGTCAACGGCTATCTCGATACCCGGCAGGCAGTGCCGATCGGCATCTTCCAGCTTCCCGGCTCCAACGCGTTGGATACGGCCAAGCGGGTGCTTTCGACCATGGACGAACTGGCGAAGAGCTTTCCGCCGGGGGTCAAATATACCGTGGTCTACAATCCCACCGAATTCATCGCCCAGTCGGTGAGCGAGGTCTACAAGACGATCTTCGAGGCCATCCTTCTCGTGGTCGTCGTCGTCATCGTCTTCCTGCAGACCTGGCGAGCCTCGATCATCCCCATCGTCGCCATCCCGGTGTCGCTGGTTGGCACGTTCGGCGCCCTGGCCGCCATGGGCTATTCGCTCAACAACCTGTCCCTGTTCGGCCTGGTCTTGGCCGTCGGCATCGTCGTCGACGACGCCATCGTCGTGGTGGAGAACGTCGAGCGGAATATCCGGCACGAGGGGATGACGCCGCGCAACGCCGCCCATGTCACCATGGACGAGGTGGGCGGGGCGCTGATCGCCATCGCCCTGGTGCTGTCCGCCGTGTTCATTCCGGCAGCTTTCATTCCCGGGATCTCCGGGCAGTTCTTCCGCCAGTTCGCCGTCACCATCGCCGCTTCGACGGTGATTTCGCTGATCGTCTCGCTCACGCTGTCGCCCGCCCTCTGCGCGCTGCTGTTCAAGCCGCACAAGGTGCATGAGGCGGAAACCGTGTGGCCGCCGTTCCGGCCGGTAGTGGGATTTTTCCACCTGTTCAATCGCATCTTCGACCGTCTGTCGGGCGGCTATGGCAGCCTGACCCGGCGCCTGGCCAGGGTCGCCGTCCTCATGCTGGTGATCTACGGCGGATTGATCGCCCTCACCGGGCTGCAGTTCGCCCGCGCGCCGAAAGGCTTCATCCCCGACCAGGACCAGGGCTATCTGATCGTCGTCATGCAGTTGCCGCCCGGCGCATCGTTGGCCCGCACCGACAGCGTCATGCGCCACGCCGTTCAGATCATGCTGGACACCCCTGGCGTCGCCCATGTGGTGCCGTTTGCCGGCCTTGACGCCGCAACCTTCACCAATGCGTCGAACGCCGCCACCGCCTTCGTACCGCTGCGGCCGTTCGAAGAGCGAGCCGCAAGAGGCCAGTCCGCCGCGGCCATCCTGGCCAATCTGAGCCAGCGGCTGGCGGTCATCCAGGACGCCCTGATCATCCCCATCGCCCCGCCGCCGGTACGCGGGATCGGCACCGCCGGCGGCTGGAAGATGATGATCGAGGACAAGCGCGGGCGCGGCCTCGATGCACTGGAGGCGGCGACCAATGACATGGTGGCGGCGGCCCGCCAGGTGCCGGGCCTGGCCCGCGTATTCACCACCTTCAATACCCGCACGCCCAGCGTCTATGCCGACATCGACCGTGTGCGGTCGGAAATGCTGGGGGTTCCGGCCGACCAGGTGTTCGAGGCTCTCGAGGTCTATCTGGGTTCGGCCTATGTCAACGATTTCAACTATCTGGGGCGCACCTACCGGGTCACTGCCCAGGCCGACGGCGACTTCCGCACTAATCTGCGGGCGGTTTCCAACCTGAAGACGCGCAACGCCCGGGGGCGCATGGTGCCGCTCGGCTCGGTGGCTGATTTCCATTTTATCACCGGCGCCTACCGGGTGCCCCGCTACGATCTCTACCCGGCGGCGGAGGTGCAGGGCGCCACCTTGCCCGGCATCTCCAGCGGCTATGCGTTGGCGCAGATGTCGCGCCTGGCGACGGAACATCTGCCCGATGGATTCGGCTTCGAGTGGACCGAACTGGCCTTGCAGGAAGTCCTTGCCGGCAGTCACGGCATTTATGTGTTCGCCGCCTCGGTGCTGTTCGTCTTCCTGGTCCTGGCGGCGCAATACGAAAGCTGGTCATTGCCGCTGGCGGTGGTGCTGATTGTCCCGATGTGCCTGCTGGCGGCGCTGACGGGCCTCGCGGCGCGGGGCATTCCGGTCAACATTCTGGCACAGATCGGCTTCGTCGTGCTGATCGGGCTGGCGGCCAAGAACGCCATCCTGATCGTCGAATTCGCTCGGCAGGGCGAGATGATCGAGGGCCTGGATCGTATCGAGGCGGCCGTGCAGGCGGCCAGGACCCGGTTGCGGCCGATCCTCATGACGTCCTTCGCCTTCGTGCTGGGCGTGCTGCCGCTGGTGTGGAGCGCCGGCGCCGGCTCGGAAATGCGCCAGTCGCTGGGGACCGCAGTGTTCTTCGGCATGCTGGGGGTGACTGGATTCGGTCTCGTCTTCACGCCGGCATTCTACATCGTGGTGCGTCGCCTGGTGGCCTGGCTCAACCGCCACAAACCCCGCCATGCCCCCGGCATGGCTCCGTCGCAGCCGGCGCGGCGCCCGGAAAACGTGGTGGAATAACGACTTGTGGTCTTACCGTTTAATTCTTGCGTGGTTATAGCCCCTGTCCGGAGGTTGTGAGATGCTTCGGTCCCGTTGATGCCGTCCGGCCTTGATGGTCGGGGGGCTGCCTCGCAGAGTCAGGGTTCACTGTGACTATCCGGCCGGTAGAGCCAGCGGACGAAACACCCGTCAAGAAGGGGGCTGCCATCGCCGAAAGTCGCGCGGCGCTGGCCGAGCGGGCCGACGAGATCGCTCATCTGTGGCGGCTTGGCGCCGAGACCTCCCTGCTGGCCCGGCGGCTTGCCGAATTCCGCGGGGCAGCCACGTTGCATTTCGACGAAGAGCTGAAATATTCGCGGGAACACGGGGGCGACCAGCCGCAACGCCTGGCCGACTACACCGACATGATCGGCAAGATCGACAGGGTTCTCACCGATTTTGCCGCCGGCACCGGCATCCACTGGTTCCAGATGTTCAAGGCGGTGCGGCGTTTCCTGCCGGATCCCGCGGTGGAGGAAATCGACGGCGATCTGCCGGCCCTGACTTCGCACGCGGATGGGCAGGACGCGCTGATCGCCTGGAGCGCCGATCTGGAACTGGGTGTCAAATGGATCGATCGTCACCACCGGGCCCTTGTCGACACGCTGAACGAACTGGCGCGTCTGCCCTCGTGGTGCGACCAGGCCGAGACCGACGCGCTGCTGGAGCGCTTGCGACGTACGGTTTGGCACCATTTCCACGAGGAAGAGGCGCGCCTGTCGAAAGGCGCCGAAGCCAGCGAACATGTGGCCCATCACCGCGACCTGCTGGCGGAACTGGAACAGCTGATTTTCGACGTGCGGTCCGGGCGGGCCGATCTGCAAATGGTGGTTCGCGGTTTTCTCTGTGATTGGCTGGTCGAGCACATCCAGACCACCGATCGACGGGATTTCACGCGGTAGGCCGATTTCCGCGACAGATTTCCATCGGATTGCCAGCGGCTCATAACAGGGTTACCCTGTTGCCGAAGCATGCGAAATCTCCCCATTTAAGAATTTCCCACGAGAGGGGGTAAGAAAATGCGCACCTCGAGGAAGGTCTTCGCTGCCGCAATCCTGGCATCAGCAATTCTCACCAGCGGAACGACATCGATGGCGGCCGCCAGCGATACGGTGACCATCGGTTTCACCGTCTCCGAAACTGGCCCGCTCAACGTCGATTCCCTGGCTCAGCTGCATGGCTTCGAACTGTGGCGCGATCAGGTCAATGCCGCCGGTGGATTGAAGGTCGGTAATGCCAAGTACAAGATAAAATTCGTCACATATGACGATCAATCAAAGTCTGAACGTGTTCAGCAGCTGTATAGTCGTCTGATACTTCAAGATAATGCTGACTTCCTGTTCAGTCCATACTCTTCAAATCTTACGGCGACGGCCGCCATCATTTCCGAGCAATACGGCAAGGTGATGCTGACCACCGGAGCAGCCGAAGACAAGACCTACGAGCTGGGCAATCACGGCCTGTTCCAGATGTATACGCCGGCCACCCATTACCTGTCGTCGGCGATGGCCGTGATCAAGCAGAAGGACCCCAAGGCCAAGGTCGCGGTGGCCTATTCCGACGACGGCTTCTCCAAGGCGGTGGCTGGCGCGGCGAAGGAGGAGGCCAAGCGTCTCGGCGAACCCGTGGTGCTTGACGAGGCTTACGCGCCCGGCACCACTGATTTCGGCCCGATCATCAACAAGATGATTTCGGCCAAGGCCGACGCGATGGTTGGCGGCGGCCATTATGCCGACGGCGCCACCCTGGCCCGGCAGATGTATGATCAGAAGGCGCCGATGAAGTTCATCTGCCTGCTGGTCGCTCCCGACAGCCCGCAATTCGCCAGCCTTGGCGACGCCGCGGTCGGCGTGGCGGTGCCCTCCCAGTGGGAGCCATCGGCCGCCTATAAGCCGGATTTCGGCCCCGACGGCGCCGCCTTCGGCAAGGCGTTCAAGGACAAGTTCGGCAACGAGGCCAGCTATCACGCCGCCGGTGGCTATGCGGCCGGGCTGATCCTGCAGCATGCCATCGAAAAGGCCGGCTCCATCGATTCGGCCAAGGTCATCCAGGCGCTGGATGCGACCGACGTGTCGATCTTCTACGGCCGTGTCAAGTTCGCCACCGACGCGCAGCACCATGGCCTGCAGATCGGTCACGAGATGGTGCTGGCGCAGTGGCAGAAGAAGGGCGGTCAGTTGACCAAGGAAGTGGTCTGGCCGGCTGCGGCCCAGACGGCGCCGCTTCTTTACCCGCTGCACTGAGCCTGCATGTTCGGCGTTCTTGCGTCGATGGTAGACGGCGTCCTGGTGGGCGCCGTCTACGGCCTCGCCGCCATCGGCCTGACCCTCATCTGGGGCGTCATGGACATCATCAACCTCACCCACGGCGCGATGGTCGCGCTGGGCATGTTCGGGCTTTACCTGTTGTTCGGGCATCTCGGCCTGCCCCCCTATGCCGCCTTGTTCCCCGTCGCGGCGGGAGGGTTCGTCCTTGGCGTGGTCGTCTACTGGATCGCCGTCCATCGGGTCATCAACCGTCCGCCGTTGATGAGCCTGTTGGCGACCTTTGCCGTCAACATGGTGGTCATCGGCATCGGCACGGCGGTCTGGAGCACCAGTCCCTATAATGTCGCCTTCGCCGTGCCGGGGATCACCTGGCACGGCTTCACCTTCACCGGCGCCCACATCCTGGCGGCGGTGGTGGCGGTGCTGATCGCCGCCGCGCTTTACCTGTTCATGCGCCACACCCGCCTGGGCAAGGCCATCCGCGCCGTGGCCAGCAACCGCCAGGCGGCGGAATTGATGGGCATCCCGTCCCATCAGGTGCTGGCCATCGCGTTCGGCCTGGGCATCGGTCTGGCGGCGGTCGCCGGCGGCCTGATCGCCACCTTGTTCCCCTTTACCGTGCTGTCGGGCGACGACTACCAGCTGAAAAGCTTCGTCGTCACCGTGCTTGGCGGGCTGGGCAATCCTGCGGGCGCGCTCCTCGGCGGCGTCCTGCTCGGCCTGATCGAAGGCGGCGTAACGCCGTTCATCGCGGTCAGTTGGACGCCGGTGATCGAATTCGCTCTCTTCGTCGTGATCCTCATCGCCTTCCCGCAGGGTCTGTTCGGCCGGAGGACCGCCCGATGAGGCATGCGATGTTCTGGCTTATCGTGGCGACGACGGCGGTGTTCGCCTTGTTGCCCGCCATCGGCGGCGACGTGGGCTTGCGCGAAAGCCTGTTTCTGGCCGCCATCGCCATCATCCTGGCGTCCAACCTCAATCTGATGATCGGCTATACCGGCTATGTCAATTTCGGCAACATCGTCTTCTTCGGGCTCGGCGGTTATTTCGGCGTCTGGCTGAGCGCCGTGAAGGGCTGGCCCCTGCTGGCCGCGGTTCCGGCGGCCGGTGTCGCCGTCAGTGCCGTAGCCTTGTTATTCGGCCTGGGAATCCTGCGCTTGCGCGGCGCCTATTTTGCCCTTGCCACCATCGGCATCAACGAGGCGGTGCAGGCCCTGGTGTCCAATCTCGACGTATGGGGCGGCTCCACCGGCATCTATCTGTCTCTGGCCAGCTATCAGTCCCTGGGTGGCGCCCGCCAGGCGTTATGGATCGTCTATTTCCTGGTGGTGGCGGTGATGGCGGCCTCGCTGTTCTTGAGTTGGCGCATCCGCAACTCGAAATTCGGCCTGGGCCTGTTCGCCATCCGCGAGGACGAGGACGCCGCCGCCGTTCTGGGCGTCCGCCCGGCCACCTACAAGGCGGCGATCTATAGCATCTCGGGATTCCTGCCGGCGGCGGCCGGTGCGCTGTTCTTTTTCAAGAACGGCGTGATCCAGCCTGATCAGGCATTCGATCTGACGCTTTCCACCGAGGCCATCGTCATGCTCATGCTGGGCGGGCAGGGCAGCGTGGTGGGGGCCGCCCTGGGGGCCTTCCTCTACGAGCAGTTCCGTGGCTACCTGCTGACCTCGCCAATGTTCTCCGATTTCCATCTGGTGGTGGCCGGGCTGCTGCTGCTGCTGATCGTGCTGTTCGTGCCCGGCGGCTTGATGGGCTGGCTGACCCAGCGCTGGCCCTGGATGCGGGGGAAACTGCAATGACGGCGCTGCTGGAAGTGTCCGGCCTGTCCCGCCAGTTCGGTGGCCTGACGGCGGTCAAGGATGTGGAATTCTCCGTGGCCGAAGGTGAGATCCTGGGATTGATCGGCCCGAACGGCGCCGGCAAGTCGACCATCTTCAACCTGATCAACGGGGTGCTGGTGCCGAATGCCGGCCGCGTGGTGTTCGGCGGCACCGACATCACCGGCTGGCCGCCCTATCGGGTGGTGCGCCAGGGGCTTGCCCGGACCCACCAGATCGTGCGTCCGTTAAATGACATGACGGTGCTCGACAACTGCGTCGTCGGCGCCTGCTTCGGCCGCGACGACATGCCGCTTGCCAAGGCGCGGGAAAGCGCCCGCGAAATCCTCGATTTCGTCGGCATGGCGGATCGGGCCGACACCCTGGCGCAGCATCTGACCATTGCCCACAAGAAGCGCCTCGAGGTGGCCCGTGCCCTTTGCGCGCGGCCTCGGCTGCTGTTGCTCGACGAGGTGCTGGCGGGCCTCAACCCTACCGAGGTCGGCCGGATGATCGAGGTGTTCAAGGCGATCCGCGGGCGGGGCGTGGCGATCCTGATGATCGAGCATCTGATGCAGGCCATCATGAGCCTGTCCGACCGTGTCATGGTATTGAACTTCGGAGCCAAGCTGGCGGAGGGAACACCCCGCGACGTGGTCGACGACCCGGCGGTGGTCGAAGCCTATCTGGGCGACCCCGATATCGCCCGCAAGCTGATGGAGGATCGCTGACATGGCCATCCTCGAAATCCACCAGTTGGAGGCCGGCTACGGCGAGGTCCAGGTGCTGTGGGGCGTCTCGCTCCGCGTCGCCGAGGGGACGGTGACCACCATCGTCGGTGCCAACGGCGCGGGCAAGACCACCACGCTGAGGGCGATCAGCGGCATCATCAGGCCTCGCGCCGGCCGCGTTCTTCTAGGAGGTGAGGACATCACCCGCCTTCCGGCGCACGGCCGCACGCGGCGCGGTCTGGTCCTGGTGCCCGAGGGGCGCCAACTGTTCCCCGACATGACGGTCATGGAAAACCTGGAGATGGGGGCCTATGCGCCCCGGGGCCGGCGGCATATGGCGCGCAATCTGGAGCGGGTGTTCACGCTGTTCCCCCGCCTGAAGGAGCGCAGCGCCCAGAAGGCCAGCACCTTTTCCGGCGGCGAGCAGCAGATGCTGGCGGTCGGACGCGGGTTGATGGCCGAGCCGGCGGTGCTGATGATCGACGAGTTGTCCCTCGGCCTGTCGCCGCTGCTGGCCCAGCAGCTGTTTTCCACATTGAAGCAACTGAAGGACGGTGGAACCACCATCTTGCTGGTCGAGCAGAACGTCCATCTGTCGCTGGCGCTTTCCGACTACGCCTACGTCCTGGCCGAGGGCCGCATCTTCATCGAAGGGCCGGCTCGCGATGTCGCCCAGCACCCCGACATCCGCACCGCCTATCTGGGGCTCTAGCCGTGGTTTTCGCCCCTTCCGTAATGGGCGGTTGGGTGTCAAGTCCCCCGAGTGACAATCTCGTCGCCGGTATCACGCTTCCGTCCGTGGTCGGTACGGGACCGCCACATCATGCCATCAGCTTGAATCCGCGAGCCA
>JAJXWP010000058.1 GCA_021781575.1 Pseudomonadota bacterium | reverse complement strand
GGAGGAGGGCCGTCATACGCCGTTCTTCACCAACTACCGCCCGCAGTTCTATTTCCGCACCACCGACGTCACCGGCACGGTGCAACTGCCGGAAGGCACCGAGATGGTGATGCCGGGCGACAACGTGTCGATGACGGTGGAGCTGATCGCCCCGATCGCCATGGACGAGGGCCTGCGCTTCGCCATCCGCGAAGGCGGCCGCACCGTCGGCGCCGGCGTGGTTGCGTCGATCATCGAGTAAGTATATAACGCGTGGTTTCGCCATGCACCGCTGCATGGCGACGCTATCGCGGACCTGTTTATCGCCGTCGCCCTCCCCGGGCGACGGCGTACGGGTCTAGGAGTGTAGCTCAACTGGTAGAGCACCGGTCTCCAAAACCGGGGGTTGGGGGTTCGAGCCCCTCCACTCCTGCCACCCAAATCGGGATCCGGCTGCGAATTGGCATGTCGCGTAGGTAACAGGCAGTTATGGCAAAGATCACTCCAGGGCAGTTTTCCCGGCAAGTGCGGCAGGAGGTCGCCAAGGTCACCTGGCCGGACCGCAAAGAGACCGCCTCTTCCACGGCGATGGTTTTCGCCATGGTGGTGCTCGCCTCCGTGTTCTTCCTGCTCGTCGATCAATTCTTCGCCTGGGCTGTCAAGTTGATCTTCGGGCTGGGAGCCTGATCATGGCTCATCGCTGGTACGTTATTCACGTTTATTCGGGATTCGAGAAGAAGGTCGCGCTGTCGATCCGCGAGCAGGCCGAACAGAAAGGCCTGGTCGACCGTTTCGAGCAGGTGCTGGTCCCTGTCGAAGAGGTTGTCGAGGTGCGGCGCGGCACCAAGGTGAACGCCGAGCGGAAATTCTTCCCCGGCTACGTCCTGGTCAAGATGGACCTCGATGATGAGACTTGGCACCTGGTCAAAAACACACCCAAGGTGACCGGCTTCCTGGGCGGCAAAGGGCGCCCGACGCCGATTTCCGAGGCCGAGGCCGAGCGCATCATGCGCCAGGTGCAGGAAGGTATCGAACGGCCGAAGCCCTCCATTACCTTCGAGGTGGGCGAGCAGGTCCGCGTATCGGACGGCCCCTTCACCTCGTTCAACGGCCTGGTGGAGGAAGTGGACGAAGAAAAGGCCCGCCTCAAGGTCGCGGTGTCGATTTTCGGCCGCTCGACCCCGGTCGAGTTGGAGTATTCGCAGGTAGAAAAGCTCTGACCGTCATCCCCGGGCTTGACCCGAGGATCCAAGGATTGCCGGGTCAAGTCCGGCAATGACGAGCAATTGGTGAAATTCGCCGCCGGGGTTTCGGGTTCCCGGAGGGCGATGCAAGTGGCGGGAGGCCTAGCCATGGCCGCACCGCCGACCCGGATGACTTACACCGAGGTATGAAATGGCAAAGAAAATCGTCGGCTTCATCAAGCTGCAAGTGCCGGCGGGCAAGGCCAATCCTTCGCCGCCGATCGGTCCTGCGCTCGGTCAGCGCGGCCTGAACATCATGGAATTCTGCAAGACCTTCAACGCCCAGACCCAGGGGCTTGAGCCGGGCATGCCGATTCCGGTGGTGATCACCGCTTTTGCCGACCGCACCTTCACTTTCGTCACCAAGACCCCGCCGGTCACCTACTTCCTGAAGAAGGCGGCCAACCTGCAGAAGGGTTCGCAGACGCCCGGAAAAGGCTTCGTCGGCAAGGTGACGATGGCCCAGATCCGCGAGATCGCCGAGAAGAAGATGCAGGATTTGAACGCCAATGACGTGGAGGCTGCCGCCGCCATGCTCGTCGGCTCGGCCCGCTCCATGGGCCTCCAGGTTGTGGAGTGAGACGATGTCGCACGGTAAGCGTTTGAAGAATGCCTACGCGGAAATCGACCGCACCAAGTTCTACTCGATCGCCGATGCGGTGAAGCTCATCAAGGGGCGCGCCACCGCTAAATTCGACGAAACCATCGAGATCGCCCTCAATCTGGGCATCGACCCGCGCCATGCCGACCAGATGGTCCGCGGTGTGGTCGATCTGCCCAACGGCACCGGCAAGACCGTGCGCGTCGCCGTCTTCGCCAAGGGCGCCAAGGCCGACGAGGCGAAGGCCGCCGGTGCCGACCTGGTCGGCGCCGAGGATCTGGCGGAAGAGGTGCAGGCCGGCAAGATGGATTTCGACCGCTGCATCGCCACGCCCGACATGATGGGCCTGGTGGGCCGCCTCGGCAAGGTGCTGGGCCCGCGCGGCCTGATGCCGAATCCCAAGCTCGGCACTGTCACCCAGAACGTCGGCGAAGCGGTAAAGGCCGCCAAAGGCGGCCAGGTGCAGTTCCGCGCCGAGAAGGCCGGCATCGTGCACGCCGGGGTCGGCAAGGCTAGCTTCTCCGAACAGGCCCTGGCCGAAAACGTCAAGGCGTTCGTCGACGCCATCAACCGCGCCAAGCCGTCGGGTGCCAAGGGCACCTACCTGGAAAAGGTATCCTTGAGCTCGACCATGGGGCCGGGCCTCAAGCTCGACCTCGGCAGCCTGGCGTAAGGAACGGCATTGAGTGAGTGGGGCGGGCGTCACGCCCGCCAGCGGGCAGCATACCCGCCCCACTGAAAACCGAGTTTCCGGCGTCGCCTCGGCGGCGCCGGGATACCCTGTCCGAGACTGCAGGTGCGCCCGGGAATGCCCGGCGCTTGAAGGGAAACCGCCCGCATAGACAGAGTTGAAACCGTTTCCGAATCCCAGTGTGGGATCGGCCGCGGCTTGAATTCTGGGACAGGCCAACCGTCGTCCGACGCGGTGCGCCTGAAGCCCGCGTAGGAGGACAAGGCGAAGTTGCCGGCAGGCGATAGCCCTCCGGCGCTTTCTGTGGAGACCAACGTGGACCGCAAAGAAAAATCCGAGCTGGTCGCAGCGTTGCACGAAAAGTTCGACGAAGCCGGTCTGGTCGTCGTCACCCACAACCAAGGGTTGACGGTGACCGAGATGACCGACCTTCGGCGAAAAGTTCGTGGCGCCGGCGCCGGCTTCAAGGTGACCAAAAACCGGCTCACGCGTCTCGCCCTGGCGGGCACGAAGTTCGAAGGCCTTAGCAACCTGTTCACCGGTCCGACGGCGATTGCCTATTCCCAGGATCCGGTGGCGGCCGCCAAGGCTGTGGTGGACTTCGCCAAAGGTAACGAGAAGCTCGTCATTCTTGGCGCGGCTCTCGGCGGCAACGTGCTGAACGTGGATGGCGTCAAGGCGCTGGCCACCCTGCCGTCGCTGGACGAGTTGCGCGCCAGGTTGCTGGGCATGGTGCAAACCCCCGCCACCCGTATCGCCGGTGTGCTGCAGGCCCCGGGCGGACAAGTCGCCCGCGTTCTTGCTGCCTACGCGAAAAAGGACGAGGCCGCTTAAAGCCTACTACCAATTCCCAGAATCTAGCCTTACCTGGAGTATGTTAAAATGGCTGATCTTGCCAAACTGGTTGATGAACTCTCCGCTCTGACCGTCATCGAGGCGGCCGAGCTCAGCAAGTTGCTCGAAGAGAAGTGGGGCGTTTCCGCCGCTGCTCCGGTCGCCGTCGCTGCGGTGCCCGGCGCTGCTGCCGCCGCTGCCGCTCCCGTCGAGGAGAAGACCGAATTCGATGTCATCCTGGCCAATGCCGGCGACAAGAAGATCAATGTGATCAAGGAAGTGCGCGCGATCACCGGTCTCGGCCTGAAGGAGGCCAAGGACCTGGTCGAGGGCGCTCCGAAGCCGGTGAAGGAAGGCGTCAACAAGGACGAAGCCGAGAAGATCAAGAAGGTTCTTGAAGAGGCCGGTGCGAAGGTCGAAGTCAAGTAAGATCGCTGAAACGCGTTTCTGGCAGAGGTCGGAAGGCGGCGGCCGGGTTCGTGCCGTCGCTTCCCGGCCTTATGCCGCTTGTGAATTTGTTATGCAATTTTTACTGCCCGGCCGGGCTTCGGCCTATGCCGGGCGACAGTATTATCGCGGGACTCTAACCGGCGAGTTTACGAGGAGTAGGAGCGGCAATGGCTAAATCCTATACGGGTCGGAAGCGCGTTCGTAAGAACTTCGGACGCATTCCTTCGGTGGCACCGATGCCCAATCTGATCGAGGTTCAGAAAAGCTCCTACGATCATTTTCTGCAGATGGACGCGCTGCCGGAGACCCGTGCCAGTGTGGGCCTTCAGGAAGTGTTCAAATCGGTATTTCCGATCAAGGACTTTTCCGAGCGTGGGACCCTGGAATTCGTCAAGTACGAACTGGAGCAGCCCAAATACGACGTCGAGGAGTGTCAGCAACGCGGTATGACCTTTGCCGCGCCGCTGAAGGTGACTCTCCGTCTGGTGGTTTGGGATGTCGACGAGGACACCGGTGCTCGATCGATCCGCGATATCAAGGAACAGGACGTCTATATGGGCGACATGCCCCTGATGACGGCCAACGGAACCTTCGTCATCAATGGCACCGAGCGCGTCATCGTTTCCCAGATGCATCGCAGCCCCGGCGTCTTCTTCGACCATGACAAGGGCAAGACCCACTCTTCGGGCAAGTACCTGTTCGCCGCCCGCGTAATTCCGTACCGCGGTTCCTGGCTGGACTTCGAGTTCGATGCCAAGGACCTCGTCTATGTGCGCATCGACCGTCGGCGCAAATTGCCGGTGACCACGCTGCTCTACGCGCTCGACTCGGCCCCGACCGAGGAACTGCGCGCCGAGGCCGGTGACAAGGCCGTCGACCACAGCCTGGTCCGCGGCATGACCGCCGAAGAGGTTCTCAACTACTTCTACGCGACCACCACCTACAGCCTGGGCCCGAAGGGTTGGAGCGCCAGTTTCGACGCCGAGCGGATGAAGGGCGTCAAGCTGACCAGCGACCTCATCGATGCCAAGACCGGCAAGGTGGTGGCCGAAGCCGGGACCAAGATGACGCCGCGCACCGCGCGCAAGCTGCGCGAGGCCGGGCTCGAGGAAATCGTCGTAGCGCCTGAGGACCTGGTCGGGTCCTATGTCGCCCTGGACATCATCAACGAGCACACCGGCGAAATTTTCTGCGAGGCGGGCGACGAACTGACGCTGAACCTCCTGGCCGACCTGGAGAAGGGCGGTATCGTCGACCTGCCCACCTTGGCCATCGACCACATCAATGTCGGGCCTTACATCCGCAATACCCTGGCGGTGGACAAGAACACCAGCCGGGAAGAGGCGCTGATCGATATCTACCGCGTCATGCGCCCCGGCGAACCGCCGACGCTGGAAACCGCCGAAGCGCTGTTCAACGGCCTGTTCTTCGACAACGAGCGCTATGATCTGTCGGCCGTGGGCCGGGTGAAGATGAATTCGCGGCTCGGCTTCTCGGACGTACCGGACACCATCCGGACACTGCGCAAGGCCGACATCCTGGGCGTCATCAAGGTGCTGTGCGAGTTGAAGGACGGCCGCGGCGAAATCGACGACATCGACCACCTGGGCAACCGCCGGGTGCGGTCGGTCGGCGAACTGATGGAAAACCAGTATCGCCTTGGCCTGTTGCGCATGGAACGGGCTATCCGCGAGCGCATGTCCTCGGTGGACATCGACTCGGTGATGCCGCACGACCTGATCAACGCCAAGCCGGCGGCTGCGGCGGTGCGTGAGTTTTTCGGTTCGTCGCAGCTGTCGCAGTTCATGGACCAGACCAACCCGCTGTCGGAGATCACCCACAAGCGCCGCCTGTCGGCACTTGGGCCGGGCGGACTGACCCGCGAGCGCGCCGGCTTCGAAGTGCGCGACGTGCACCCGACCCACTACGGCCGCATCTGCCCGATCGAGACGCCGGAAGGCCCCAATATCGGCCTGATCAACTCGCTGGCGACCTATGCCCGGGTCAATCAATACGGCTTCATCGAAAGTCCCTATCGCCGTGTCGTCGACGGCAAGGTGACCGATGACGTGCTGTACCTGTCCGCCATGGAGGAGGGCCGCTATACCATCGCCCAGGCCAACGCGCCCTTGGACGAGGCCGGCCATTTCAAGGAAGACCTGGTGAGCTGCCGCCGTGGCGGTGATTTCCTGCTGGTGCCGCCGGCAGAAATCAACTTCATCGACGTCTCGCCGAAGCAGCTGGTGTCGGTAGCGGCGGCGCTCATTCCGTTCCTCGAGAACGATGACGCCAACCGCGCGCTGATGGGTTCCAACATGCAGCGTCAGGCGGTGCCGCTGATCCGCGCCGAGGCGCCGCTGGTCGGCACCGGCATGGAGCACGCGGTGGCCCGCGATTCGGGGGCCGCCATCGCGGCGCGCCGTACCGGCGTGGTCGACCAGGTGGACGCCACCCGCATCGTCGTGCGCGCGACCGAGGAGACCTCTGCCTCGGCCTCCGGCGTCGACATCTACAACCTGCTGAAATTCCAACGCTCCAACCAGAACACCTGCATTACCCAGCGGCCGCTGGTGAAGGTCGGCGACTTCGTGCAGAAGGGCGACATCATCGCCGATGGGCCGAGCACCCAATTGGGCGAACTTGCCCTTGGGCGTAACGTCCTGGTCGCCTTCATGCCGTGGAACGGCTACAACTTCGAAGACTCGATCCTGATTTCCGAGCGCATCGTCCGCGACGACGTGTTCACCTCGATCCATATCGAGGAATTCGAGGTGATGGCCCGCGACACCAAGCTTGGCCAAGAGGAAATCACCCGCGATATTCCGAACGTCGGCGAAGAGGCGCTGAAGAATCTCGATGAGGCCGGCATCGTCTATATCGGGGCCGAGGTCAAACCCGGTGACATCCTGGTCGGCAAGGTGACGCCGAAAGGCGAATCGCCGATGACGCCGGAAGAAAAGCTGTTGCGCGCCATCTTCGGCGAAAAGGCCTCGGATGTCCGCGACACCAGCTTGCGCCTGCCGCCCGGCGTGGCCGGCACCATCGTCGAGGTGCGGGTGTTCTCGCGCCGCGGCGTCGAAAAAGACGAGCGTGCCCTTGCCATCGAGCGGGCGGAAATCGAACGCTTGGCAAAGGACCGCGATGACGAGCGGGCCATCCTCGAGCGATCGTTTTACGGCCGTCTGAAGAATCTGCTGCTCGGCCAGGCGGTGGTCAACGGACCGAAGGGCGTCAAAGCCGGAGCCGCCGTCACCGAAGATCTGCTGTCCGGCCTGCATCAGAGCCAATGGCGCGGCATCGCGGTGGAAAGCGACCAGGTGATGGCCGACATCGAGGCGCTGAAGCATTCCTTCGAGCAGGGCGTCGACCGGTTGCAGAAGCGGTTCGAGGACAAGGTCGAGAAGCTGCAGCGGGGGGACGAACTGCCCCCGGGCGTGATGAAGATGGTCAAGGTGTTCGTCGCGGTGAAGCGCAAGCTGCAGCCCGGCGACAAGATGGCCGGTCGTCACGGCAACAAGGGCGTGATCTCGCGCATTATGCCGGTCGAAGACATGCCCTACCTGGAGGACGGCACCGCCGTCGACCTCGTGCTGAATCCCCTGGGCGTGCCGTCGCGCATGAATGTCGGGCAGATCCTTGAGACCCATTTGGGCTGGGCTTCGGCCAACCTGGGGCGGCAGATCGGCGACCTGGTCGATGGCATGAAGCGGGGCAAGGTGGCCGATGGCGTGCTGCGCGAGCGGTTGAAGGACGTCTACGGCGAAAAGGGTTATGGCGAAGACATCGCCGACCTGTCGGAGGAGGAAATCCACGAACTGGGCGAGAATCTGCGCCCCGGCGTGCCGATGGCCTCGCCGGTGTTCGATGGCGCCCGCGAAAGCGACATCGTCGAGATGCTGCAGAAGGCCGGGCTGTCGGCCTCCGGTCAGGTCACCCTGGTCGATGGCCGCACCGGCGAGCCTTTCGACCGCAAGGTCACCGTTGGCTACATCTATATGCTCAAGCTGCACCACTTGGTGGACGACAAGATCCACGCCCGATCCATTGGCCCCTATTCGCTGGTTACCCAGCAGCCGTTGGGCGGCAAGGCGCAGTTCGGCGGCCAGCGGTTCGGCGAAATGGAGGTGTGGGCGCTCGAAGCCTATGGCGCGGCCTACACCTTGCAGGAGATGCTGACCGTCAAGTCGGACGACGTTTCGGGCCGCACCAAGGTGTACGAGGCGATTGTCCGCGGCGACGACACCTTCGAGGCGGGTATTCCCGAATCATTCAACGTGCTCGTCAAGGAACTGCGTTCGCTGGGCCTCAACGTCGAGTTGAACCAGCGCAGCTATTGATTCAGAGGACAGAGACAGAGGCCAGGGGATAGCAAGGAGGCGGCACCGAGCCCGCCATCTGTCCTCTGCCATCTGAGATCTGACAACGGAGTTGTCTCATGAACGAATTGATGAAGATCTTCGGGCAGGCCAGCGGTACGCAGAGCTTCGATCAGATCCGGATCTCCATTGCCAGCCCGGAGCGCATCCGCTCCTGGTCGTTCGGCGAGATCAAGAAGCCCGAGACCATCAACTACCGCACCTTCAAGCCGGAACGCGACGGCCTGTTCTGCGCCCGCATCTTCGGCCCGATCAAGGACTACGAGTGCTTGTGCGGCAAGTACAAGCGCATGAAGTACCGCGGCATCATCTGCGAGAAGTGCGGCGTCGAGGTGACGCTGGCCAAGGTACGCCGCGAGCGGATGGGGCATATCGAGCTGGCCTCGCCGGTGGCCCATATCTGGTTCCTGAAGTCGCTGCCGAGCCGCATCGGCCTGCTGATCGACATGACGCTGAAGGATCTCGAGCGGATCCTCTATTTCGAGAACTATGTGGTTACCGAGCCCGGCCTGACGCCTCTGAAGCTGCATGAGCTGCTGACCGAGGAGCAGTATCAGCGCGCGGTTGAGGAATACGGCGAGGACAGCTTCAGCGCCGGCATCGGCGCCGAGGCCATCCGGATCATGCTGCAGGCGATCGATCTCAATGTCGAAAAGGACAAGCTGAAGATCGATCTTCGCGAGACGACCTCGGAGGCCAAGCGTAAGAAGCTGGTGAAGCGGCTGAAGCTGGTGGAAGCCTTCCTCGAGTCCGATTCGCGGCCGGAATGGATGATCCTCGAGGTCATCCCGGTGATTCCGCCGGAACTGCGTCCGCTGGTGCCGCTTGACGGGGGCCGCTTCGCCACCTCAGACCTGAACGACCTCTACCGTCGGGTGATCAACCGCAACAACCGTCTGAAGCGGCTGATCGAACTGCGCGCTCCCGAGATCATCGTGCGCAATGAGAAGCGCATGCTGCAGGAGGCGGTGGACGCCCTGTTCGACAACGGCCGGCGCGGCCGCGCCATCACCGGAGCCAACAAGCGTCCGCTGAAGTCACTGTCGGACATGCTGAAGGGCAAGCAGGGCCGCTTCCGCCAGAACCTGCTGGGCAAGCGCGTCGACTACTCCGGACGCTCGGTCATCGTGGTCGGCCCGGAACTGAAGCTGCACCAGTGCGGCCTTCCCAAGAAGATGGCGCTCGAGCTGTTCAAGCCGTTCGTCTATTCGAAGCTTGAGCTCTACGGCATGGCCACCACCATCAAGGCGGCCAAGCGCATGGTGGAAAAGGAGCGCCCCGAGGTCTGGGACATCCTGGAAGAGGTGATTCGCGAGCATCCGGTGATGCTGAACCGGGCGCCGACTCTGCACCGATTGGGCATCCAGGCGTTCGAGCCGGTGCTGATCGAAGGCAAGGCGATTCAGCTGCATCCGTTGGTCTGCACGGCCTTCAACGCCGACTTCGACGGCGACCAGATGGCGGTGCATGTGCCGCTGTCACTGGAAGCCCAGCTCGAAGCGCGCGTCCTGATGATGTCGACCAATAACATCCTGTCGCCGGCCAACGGCAAGCCGATCATTGTGCCCAGCCAGGACATCGTGCTCGGCCTCTACTACATCACCATGGATCGCCCCGGTGAGCCGGGCGAGGGCATGGTGTTCGCCGACGTCAAGGAGATCCAGCAGGCTCTCGACGCCAAGGTGGTCAGCCTGCACGCCAGGGTGAAGGCGCGCTACAAGACGGTGGACGAGGAGGGCAAGCCGGTTACCCTCCGGGTGGACACCACGCCTGGCCGCATGCTGCTGTCAGAAGTGCTGCCGCGCCATCGCAACGTGCCGTTTTCGCTGATCAACCGGCTGCTGACCAAGAAGGACATCCAGAATGTCATCGATGTGGTCTACCGCCATTGCGGCCAGAAAGAGACGGTGATCTTCGCCGACCGCGTCATGGCCCTGGGCTATGCCCGCGCATGCCGCGCCGGCATCTCCTTCGGTAAGGACGACCTGGTCATCCCGGCATCGAAGGAAGGCATGGTGCTGGAGACCGAGCAGCGGGTGAAGGAGTACGAGCAGCAGTACCAGGACGGCCTGATCACCCAAGGCGAAAAGTACAACAAGGTGGTTGACGCCTGGTCGAAGTGCACCGACGACGTGGCCGAGGCCATGATGAAGGAGATCAGCAAGCTGGAGCCCGGCAAGCCGATCAACTCGGTCTACATGATGGCGCATTCCGGCGCCCGCGGTTCGGCCGCGCAGATGAAGCAGCTGGCCGGCATGCGAGGCCTGATGGCCAAGCCGTCGGGCGAGATCATCGAGACGCCGATCATCTCGAACTTCAAGGAAGGCCTGACCGTGCTGGAGTATTTCAACTCCACTCACGGCGCCCGCAAGGGCTTGGCCGACACCGCGTTGAAGACGGCCAATTCGGGGTACCTGACCCGCCGGCTGGTGGACGTCGCCCAGGACGCCATCATCGTCGAGGAGGATTGCGGCACCACACGCGGCCTGACCGTGTCGCCGGTGGTCGAGGGCGGCGAAGTCATCGCCTCGTTGGGCGAGCGGATCCTCGGCCGCACGGCATCGCGCGACGTGATTCATCCGACCACCGGAGAGATCATTTGCGCCGCCGGTGATCTGATCGACGAGAGCCTGGTGGAAGCCATCGAGGCGGCCGGCATCGAGACGGTCGGCATCCGCTCGGTGCTCACCTGCGAGGCCGAGACCGGCACCTGCGCCGCCTGCTACGGCCGCGACCTGGCCCGCGGCACGCGGGTCAATGTCGGCGAGGCGGTCGGCGTCATCGCCGCCCAGTCGATCGGCGAGCCCGGCACCCAGTTGACCATGCGCACCTTCCACATCGGCGGCGCGGCGCAGCGCGGTGCCGAACAGTCGAGCATCGAGTCCACGGTCGACGCCAAGGTTCTGGTGGTCAACCGCAACCTGGTGACCAATTCCAGCGGGCAGATGGTGGTGATGTCGCGCAACTGCGAAGTCGTTCTGCTCGACGCCGCCGGCCGCGAGAAGGCCCGCCACCGGGTGCCCTACGGCGCCAAGCTGCTGACCGACGAAGGGAGTCAGGTGACCAAGGGAAGCAAGCTGGCAGAGTGGGATCCCTATACTTTGCCGATCCTGACCGAGCGGGAAGGCATCGCCCACTATGTCGACCTGGTGGAAGGCCTGTCCATGCGCGAAGTGCTGGACGAGGCCACCGGCATCACCAGCAAGGTGGTGGTCGACTGGAAGCAGCAGCCCCGCGGCTCGGATCTTCGCCCGCGCATCACCTTGCGTGACGAGAAGGGCGAAGTGGTGCAGCTGGGCAACGGTCTGGAGGCCCGCTACTTCATGTCGGTCGACGCCATCCTGTCGGTGGAGAACGGCCAGAAGGTGCATGCCGGCGACGTGTTGGCCCGCATCCCGCGGGAATCGTCGAAGACGCGCGATATCACCGGCGGTCTGCCGCGCGTCGCCGAGTTGTTCGAGGCCCGTCGTCCCAAGGATCACGCCATCATTGCGGAGATCGACGGCCGCGTGGAATTCGGCAAGGACTACAAGTCCAAGCGGCGGGTTCTGGTGGTGCCCGAGGACGGGGATTCGATCGAGTATCTCATCCCCAAGGGCAAGCACATCTCGGTGCAGGAAGGCGACTATGTGCGCCGGGGTGACCCGCTGATGGATGGCAATCCGGTGCCGCACGACATCCTGAAGGTGCTGGGGATCGAGGCTTTGGCCAACTACCTGATCAACGAGATTCAGGAGGTCTATCGTCTGCAGGGCGTGAAGATCAACGACAAGCACATCGAGGTGATCGTCCGCCAGATGTTGCAGAAGGTCGAGATTACCGACCCGGGCGATACTACCTTCCTGATCGGCGAACAGATCGATCGTCACGACTTCGAGGCGGAGAACCAGAAGGCCATCCGCGAGAACGGCCGGCCGGCGAGCGGCATGCCGGTGCTGCAGGGCATCACCAAGGCCAGCTTGCAGACCCACTCGTTCATCTCGGCCGCCTCGTTCCAGGAAACCACCCGGGTGCTGACCGAAGCCTCCGTTTCCGGCAAGGTCGACAGCCTGATGGGCCTGAAGGAGAACGTCATTGTCGGCCGGCTGATCCCGGCCGGTACCGGCGCGGTGATGAACCGCATGCGCGAAATCGCGGCGAAGCGAGACCGTGAGCTGCAGGCACCGGAAGGGACCGAGGCCGAGGCGACGGCGGCCCCGGCCATTGCCGGCGGCGAAGCCCCGCCACCGCCCGCGGAGTGATCCGTTCGCCCAAAGGGTCGAAAATGAAAAGCCCTCGTCCCTCCGGACGGGGGCTTTTCGACGAATCGGCCCGGCCTTCTGAGGCCGGCGACAGCCATCCTTCGATGCGGCCGCCCTTAGGGGTGGCATCCTCAGGATGAGGTTTCATATAATTCAACATGTTCCCTCGCCCTGAGGAACGGCGCTTGGCGCTGCGTCCCGAAGGACGGCACCTATTTCACAGTCTCCTGCCCGCTTCGCCGTCGCCCACAGCATGGCGTCCCGCCAATTTTGCACCAGTGCCGCCGCCTCGCTGGCCGGCACTCCCCTGCGCCCGGCTCAAGTCGCTCTGGGCGAAACTTCGCGGCCGCTGCGCTCCTGCATGGTGCGGTGCGCCATCGCGACGTCATAGGCGGCTTGTTGGTTCGCCCAGGGCTGCGCATCGATGCCGAAATAGCGGGCAAGGCGGAGCGTCGTCCCGGCGCTGATGGCGCGGTTGCCGTTGACGATTTCGGTAATTCGGTTAAAGGGGACGTTGATGTCTTTTGCCAAGCGTCTGGGGCAGGCCACTAGCAACATGGCCGATCGTCCAGCCGTTCCCTGGGCCTCCGCAATCGCACCGGCCATGGCAATGGTGTGGCCGCGCCGAACTGCCTACCTCGCAAGAGCCGCCCGGCGGGCGCCTAGGAAAACTGCGCTGTTGCGAGGTTGGTGAACAATATCGTTACGCATATTGATCGCAATGGGTATTTTTCATGCCATATAACGCCCGCACAACGCATGAAACTTGCGCTATTCTGGGCCTTGACAGATTCGCTTGACGGGGTGTCGGGGCATCCCTATTATCCGGCCCTCTCCGGGAGCTGGTGGTAGGGGTTCAACCTAGACGCTGTTGCCACGGAGCACTCGAACGACAATTCGAAACGCCGGACGGGTCGGCGCGAAGAGCCCGGAACAAGCCCCGGACGCCTTGGGCTCCGCTGGGTGTTTTTTTATCGATGCGCCAGCTTTGGCAAAGGAATGATGGATGCCGACGATTAACCAGTTGATCCGCAAACCCCGCGAGCCGTTGGCGGCACGCAACAAGGTTCCGGCTCTCCAGGCCTGTCCGCAGAAGCGCGGGGTCTGCACCCGTGTCTACACCACGACGCCGAAGAAGCCGAACTCGGCCCTTCGTAAGGTGGCTCGCGTGCGGCTGACCAACGGTTTCGAAGTCACCAGCTACATCCCCGGCGAAGGTCACAACCTGCAGGAACACTCCGTGGTAATGATCCGCGGCGGCCGCGTGAAGGACCTTCCCGGTGTCCGCTACCACATCATCCGCGGCACGCTCGATACGCAGGGCGTCAAGGATCGTCGTCAACGCCGCTCGAAATACGGCGCCAAGCGTCCGAAGTAAGGATAACCGGCCATGTCTCGTCGTCACGCTGCTGAGAAGCGCGAAGTTCTGCCCGACGCCAAGTTCGGCGATGTGGTGGTGACCAAGTTCATGAACTGCCTCATGCTCGACGGTAAGAAGTCGGCTGCCGAGGCCATTGTCTACGGCGCCCTCGACAAGCTCGAGAAGAAGACCGGGCAGGATGCGCTGCAGGTATTCCACAATGCGCTGGACAACGTGAAGCCGTCTCTGGAAGTGCGCTCCCGGCGCGTCGGCGGCGCCACCTACCAGGTGCCGGTCGAAGTCCGGACGGAACGCCGCCAGGCACTGGCCATCCGCTGGTTGATCGACAACGCGCGCAAGCGCGGCGAAAGCACCATGATCGATCGCCTTTCGGGCGAGCTTCTCGATGCCGCCTCCAACCGAGGCGCCGCCGTGAAGAAGCGTGAGGATACGCATCGCATGGCCGAGGCTAACAAGGCCTTCTCGCATTACCGCTGGTAACACCCAAGCCTTCGGATAAAGCAAATGGCACGCCAGACCCCTCTCGAGCGCTATCGCAACATCGGCATCATGGCTCACATCGATGCTGGTAAGACGACGACGACCGAGCGAATCCTGTATTACACCGGAAAGTCCTACAAGATCGGCGAAGTGCACGAAGGCACCGCCACCATGGACTGGATGGAGCAGGAGCAGGAGCGCGGCATCACCATTACCTCGGCCGCGACCACCGCGTTCTGGCGGGACCATCGTGTCAACATCATCGACACTCCCGGTCACGTCGATTTCACCATCGAGGTCGAGCGTTCATTGCGCGTCCTCGACGGCGCGGTGGCGGTGTTCGACTCGGTGGCCGGCGTCGAGCCGCAATCAGAGACGGTGTGGCGCCAGGCCGACAAGTACGGCGTGCCGCGCATCTGCTTCGTCAACAAGATGGACCGCATCGGCGCCGACTTCTATCGCTGCGTCGAGATGATCAAGGACCGGCTTGGTGCCCGCCCGCTGGTCATGCATCTGCCGATCGGCATCGAGGCCGACTATGCCGGCATCGTCGACCTGCTGCGCAACACCGCGGTGATCTGGAAGGACGAATCACTGGGCGCGCAATTCGAGGATCAGCCGATCCCGGCCGATCTCGTCGACAAGGCCGCCGAATATCGCCAGCACCTGATCGAGGCTGCGGTCGAAATGGACGACCAGGCGATGGAGGCTTATCTCGAAGGCCGTGAGCCCGACCTCGAGACGTTGAAGCGCTGCATCCGCAAGGGCACCATTTCCATGTCCTTCGTGCCGGTGCTGTGCGGCTCGGCTTTCAAGAACAAGGGTGTGCAGCCGCTGCTGGATGCGGTGGTCGATTATCTGCCCGCGCCGATCGACATCCCGGCGATCAGGGGCGTCAAGGCCGGCACCGACACCGAGATCGCGAAGCATTCCACCGACGACGAACCGTTCGCCGGCTTGGCCTTCAAGATCATGAACGACCCCTTCGTCGGCTCACTGACCTTCGTCCGCATCTATTCGGGTGTGGTCGAGTCCGGTTCCTATGTGCAGAACACGGTGAAGGACAAGCGCGAACGCGTCGGCCGCATGCTGCTGATGCACGCCAATTCGCGCGAGGAAATCAAGGAGGCCCGGGCCGGCGACATCGTCGCGTTTGCCGGTCTTAAGGACACCACCACCGGTGACACCCTGTGCTCGACGGACGACCTCGTGGTTCTGGAGCGCATGGAATTTCCCGAGCCGGTGATCGAAGTGGCGGTCGAGCCGAAGACCAAGGCGGACCAGGAAAAGATGGGCATGGCGCTGGCGCGTCTGGCAGCCGAGGATCCGTCGTTCCGTGTTTCCACCGACGCCGAATCGGGCCAGACGGTGATCAAGGGGATGGGCGAGCTGCATCTCGAAATCATCGTCGATCGCATGAAGCGCGAGTTCAAGGTCGAGGCCAATGTGGGCGCGCCGCAGGTGGCGTACCGCGAAACCATCTCCAAGACCTACGAGTGCGACTACACCCACAAGAAGCAGACCGGCGGTTCGGGTCAATTCGCCCGCGTCAAGATCCGCTTCGAGCCGAATGAGGCGGGGAAAGGGTTCGAATTCGCCAACGCGGTGGTCGGCGGCACGGTACCGAAGGAATATGTGCCGGGTGTCGAAAAAGGCCTGAAAAGCGCCATGGAGACGGGCGTGCTGGCCGGCTTCCCGATGGTCGATTTCAAGGCGACGCTGTACGACGGCGCCTATCACGACGTGGACTCCAGCGTGCTGGCGTTCGAAATCGCCTCCCGCGCTGCCTTCCGCGAGGGCATCGCCAAGGCCGGTCCGAAGCTCCTGGAGCCGATGATGCGGGTCGAGGTGGTGACGCCCGAGGACTACATGGGCGACGTTATCGGCGACCTCAACAGCCGACGCGGCCAGGTGAGTGGCATGGACAGCCGCGGCAATGCCCGGGTGATCACCGCTATGGTGCCGCTGGCCAACATGTTCGGTTATGTGAACACCCTGCGCTCGATGAGCCAGGGGCGAGCCCAATACAGCATGCACTTCGATCACTACGCAGAGGTGCCGGCAAACGTGTCCGAGGAAATCCGCGCCAAACTGGCCGGCTGAACAACAACGCTAGCGCCGGCCCGAGTGCCGGCGCCGCAAGTGCCGCCGGCGTAGAGGCCGGCGCTACTGGGATGGAGTGGATAAAAAATGGCGAAGGCAAAGTTTGAGCGGACGAAACCGCATTGCAACGTCGGCACCATCGGTCACGTTGACCACGGCAAGACCTCGCTGACGGCCGCGATCACCAAGGTTCTGGCGGAGACGGGCGGAGC
>JAJXWP010000097.1 GCA_021781575.1 Pseudomonadota bacterium | reverse complement strand
ATGATGCCCATGTCGACGGTACCGTAAAGGGTGATACCGGCAACGGTCATGCTGCCATCGTCGGCAGCGTTGGCAGCGCCCGCCATGGCGATCAGGGCAGCGGCGGAAAGAAGATATTTTTTCACGATCGAAGTCCCCCCTTAGTTCAGGAAATCGGGAGGAACGGTAAATTAAATTTACCACTCATGTAAAGTGGGAAAGAACACCAACCACGATTATGGCGTTGGCTTATGGCGCAGACCACGGCCGAACCGGGCCACTGACCGGTTGCGACATTCCCGTTCGGCAGTGTTCAGCCCGGAAGATCGACGATCACCAGGCGGTGGCCGCAATGGTCGAGGAAGCGGCGCTTCTGTCAGGTCAAGTGGAAGGCAGCCGAGATCATCATTGATCGTCCGCATCGGCATGTCGTCCCGCCTGCAAGGCACGCATGATCCGACGGTCGGGAACCAGCCACATCAGCGCCACCAGGACATACAGAGCCTGAGAAAGCCGCGTATCGACGAAGGCCAAGAGTACCGCACCGGCATAGAACAGCGGCGACAGCTTGCCTTTAAGGTCGCGTCCCACGGCCGCAGCCAGCAAGGACTTCTCGCCCTGATCGGCGATGATGCTGCGCTGCAATAGCCAATAGGCGATGGCCGCCATCAGCAGGATCAGCCCGTAAAGAGCGGTGGGGGCCGCAGCGAAGTGATTTTCGCCCATCCAGCCGGTGGCGAACGGGATCAGCGACAACCAAAACAGCAAATGCAGATTCGCCCACAGGATTGCTCCGGTGACCCGCGCGGTGGCATGCAGCATGTGGTGATGGTTGTTCCAATAGATGGCAAGGTAGATGAAGCTCAACACATAGCTGAGAAAGACGGGCAACACCGGCAGCAGCGCTGCCGGCTCCGCTCCCTGCGGCACCTTCAGGTCCAGCACCATGATGGTGATGAGGATGGCCAGAACGCCATCGCTGAACGCCTCGAGTCGGCCGCGCCCCATCTCGGCCCCGCGCTTCAGAGCCCAGAGAGCCGGTGGTCCAATGCCGGGCGATCCCAGTGGCCAAGATCGTCCGCCGGCGCTGCCGCCATGCGCTCGCGCTGCAGAAAGACGCGCCACTGGGCGGACCATGTTGCCGTATAGTCGTCGCTGAGGCCAACCGGCGTCTCCACCGGCAGGGCGGTCCCTCGGCGTTCGAAAGTCCGCCTGACGGCTTCCGCCAAGACTGACTTGTTCATCTCGAAGGTTTTCGCGATGAACCAAAGATCGTAGAAATCCTTGAGTCGGCTGTTGGCAATGCCCCGCAGCGCCAGCGCCTCGAACTTCTCGGCGACGACCGTTTCGACCGGATAGGCGCGACGGCGCGGCGCCGGCCCGGCCAGCAAGGTCGGATAATCCATCTCGACCGGCGCCGGCGTGACCACGTCGCCGAACCCGATGTCGACCTGAACCGCAATGCGGGCGCCGTCAAGAATTGCGGTCATTTGCACGCGGACGCCGCCATATTCCAACTCCTCACGGATTGATGACGCCTGAAGGCCGGTGACGTCGAAGGTCACGCCATCATCGGCGACCGGCTCGACGCAGATGGCGCGGAAGGTGGCGGCAAGTGTCTGTGGATCACTGTCGCCGTAGCCGAGCAGATCCAGATCGCGGGTCGGGCGGAACGGATCGGCGACCCATGTGGTGAAGAGCATCGCTCCTTTCAGAATGAAGCGGTCCCGGTGTTGAGAAATGCTCAGCCGATAGAGCAAACGCTCAAGCGCATAGCGGGTCAGCAAGATCTGGAAGTCCGAACGCTCTTTTCGCGCGCGATCGAGCAGCCTCGCCCGCACGGATGCGCCGACGTTCCGCAATTCACGTGGCATCGGCCACCATCGCTTCCACATAGGGCCGCATCACCGACCAAGCCCTCGCCTTTCCGGCAAAGCGCCAAATCTCATCCGCGGTAAACCTGCGCCGACGAAGGCCCTCTCGGAGTCCCTCCATCGCCACGTCGAGCCCGATCTTGCCGCGGAACCGAAAACAATCGACGACCGTCCGTGCCGGATCTGTAATTGCGACGTCGATCCCCTCAATGCGGTGACGGGTGACGCCGTCGACAAGCGCGGCCTCACCGAATCGAACGAATTTCATTGGCGGATAGGCGATCCTTGGCCGCCAAGCCGTGCGTGCGATTGCCATCCAGATCGATGATGGCATCTGGAGCGTCAGGTCATGGAACTGAAGCGCCGAGGTCAGGCATATGACACCTTTCGGCACCAGCACCGCCGCTTCGGCAAGCATATGAGATGCCTCGGCCTGGCTGTCGAGAAGTTGATAGAGGCCCCGCGCCGGGCGGATGACCATGTCCTCCCGCAGGAGGCGGGCGAGCGTCTCTGGTCCGATACCCGCGGCGACGAAGTCTTTCAGTCGCAGCATTCCGCGGGCTTTCAGGAGTTCGAGGGCGCGGCCGCGCTGAGCACCCCTCGCGTCCATATCGTGACAAATCCTCATTCATCACATAATTTATTAGATGTTTTATCACAAACGAGGCGCCGACTGCAATCCGCTTTGCAACTGCGATTTTGTTGAAACCCGCGCCTCGCCCAGGCGACGTTGGGCGCATCCCGATGAGTTGACCAATCCACCATAGTCGCGGACTATTTCGCGATGCTGGCCGCCGGAGATGCTCGACCTAAACCGCTTAGGACTGGCGCAGACTCAGTTCTTTCCTGCCGTTTTCCAGCTTCACTCGGCTGGTCCCGTTCGCGCCGTCGCGGCGGACCGTCGGTGTCGCAATGCGCGACAAAAAGGCCGAGGACGCCATGGAGATCGTTGAGAGGAAGGGGCCGGCAGAGGGGGCCGGCGAGGTGCTGAGCCGGCGGGAGGCGGCGGCGTTCTTGCGGGTGTCGGTGCGCACTCTCGACCGGCTGGAGCTTCCGCGGGTCTATGTAGGCCGCAGCCCGAAATATCTTCGCGACGACCTGTTGCGGTTCTTGGCCGGTCGACGGGTCGAGCCGGCCGCGGGCGGCGAGCCGGCAAAGCGCTCCCCTCGCCTGTCTCCGCGCCCGGGCAAAGCTTCCCAGGACTGGCTGCGGTCGAGGCTGGACAGCCTATAGCACGCCGATGGCGGCATCGAAGGCGTCGGGGGCGAGATGGGCGCCACCTTGCCCATCATCAGCTGGTCGTGCAGTTCCCTGCGCCATTGGCGCTCCAGCTCTTCGGCGTCACGCTTGCGGCTTGTGCCGCTGGATCGGCGGGCACGCTGGCCGTCGAATTCGAACTCGATCTGCCAATAGGGCGAATTCGCGCGTTTGAGGACGGCCATGGGAACCTGCCGAGCCTGCCGGAGAGTCCCCACAAAATCCCCCACACAGGGGCCCAGCGGGAAGTGATCTTAAGGATAAGCGGGCGGGACGCTCGCGCTCCAAGTTACCATAACCCCTTGAATCCTCACTCCCATTCGATTGTTCGAAGTGATCGTAATGCGTTGAATTCCAAGTGCAAATTTTTTCTGCGTGCGGCGAAGAACCGTCCTACCGATCCGTCAGAAATTTTCGCTCTTGATTTCAAATGGGAA
>JAJXWP010000096.1 GCA_021781575.1 Pseudomonadota bacterium | reverse complement strand
CACCGACAGGTGAGCGGGCCGATTGAAATGGCCACCCCTGGCCGATTGAAATGGCCAGTCGAGGCCGATGATTTGGCCACCTTAGGCCGATGTTTTGGCCACCCCGGAGATGGGAGGGCGCCGCTGCTGACACGGCAATAACGGCAAGTATCGTTGCCTCTTTTTGGGAGGGGTATCGAGAATGCCAAGACCGAGGTCGGAGATGCGGCGGATCAAAGAGGTTTTGCGGTTGTGGGCCGAGTTTGGGTCCAACATCACCGCCGTGGCCGCCGGGGCACGGACATCACGCGCTTCTGTTCGGCGATTCCTTGAGCGGGCAAACGCCGCCGGCATCGACGCGGCTTCGGCTGCCGCGATGACTGACGAGGCGCTGGAGACGGCGCTGTTTCCGCCACCGGCCGAGCCGAAGCGCCCGCTGCCGGATTGGGCGAAGATCGACGAGGAGTTGCGTAAACACAAGCATCTGACGCGCAAGCTGCTGTGGCTGGAATACAAGGCCGACCATTCCGACGGCTATGAGTTCAGCCAGTTTAAGCTGCTGCTGAAGGCGTGGCAGAAGACCTCGGGGCGCGACCTGTCGATGCGCCAGGTGCATCGCGGCGGCGAGGCGGTGCAGGTCGATTGGGCTGGTGACAAGTTCACCATCATCGATCAGGGCGCCGAGCGCGAGGTCAACATCTTCGTCGCCAGCTTGCCGTGCTCCGGGTTGATCTACGCCGAGGGCTGTTGGACGCAGGGTGCCGAGGATTGGCTGTCCGCTCATGTGCGACTGTTCCGATTCATCGGCGGTGTACCCGCTAAAGTCGTGCCGGATAATCTTAAAACCGGGGTCACCCACGCGTCCTATTGGGACCCGGTGATCAACGCCAGCTATGCCGCGCTGATCAAGCATTACGGCACCGTGGTGCTGCCGGCGCGGGTAAGGAAGCCGAAGGACAAGCCGTCGGCCGAAAACGCTGTCACCCAGGTTTATCGCTGGCTCTTGGCGCCGCTGCGCAACCAGCAGTTCTTCTCGTTGCCCGAGTTCAACACGGCGCTGGCGGCCCGCGTCACCGAGTTGAACGACCGGCCGATGGCGCCGCCGCGCGAGGGCAGCCGGCGGTCGCTGTTCGAGGCGGTCGAGCGGGCGGCGCTCAAGCCCCTGCCGGCCGAGCCCTACGAGGTCGGCGAGTGGCGGCTGCGCCTGAAGGTCAACGTCGACTACCACGTCGTCATCGACCGCCGATACCTGTACTCGGTGCCCCACGCCTTGGTGCACAAGGAGATCGACGCCTTCCTGACGCCGGCTCTCGTGCAGATTTACCACCGAGGCGAGCGGGTGGCCAGCCATCCCCGCCTAACCGGGCAAAAGCGCGAATCGACGCTGCCCGAGCACATGCCGCCGTCCCATTCCGCCATCGCCAAGCGGACGCCGGACTGGCTCCGGGAGGAAGCGGCCAGGATCGGCGTGGCCACCCGCGAATATGTCGAGCGCCTGCTCACCGGGCGCGACCACGTCGAGCAGGGTGTCCGCTCCTGCCTCGGCATCCTGCGCCTGGCCGGCAAATACCCGGACAGGATTGAGGCGGCCTGCCAGCGGGCGCTCGCCGCCGGCGCCCGCTCGTCCGGCTTCGTCGAGGACCTGCTCAAGCATGGTCGGGCCTTGCCCGAAATGATCGCCGACGAGGGGGCCGGCCACCACGCCAACCTTCACCCACCCGGCACCTATCATTGAGGAGACACTGATGCTTCAGCAAACCATTGAAAAACTGCACGCCTTGCGCCTCGGCGCGATGGCCGATGCGCTTGCCGCGCAGATGACTCAGCCCGACATCGAGGCCGTGCCCTTCGAGGAGCGCCTGGCCCTGCTCGTCGACCTCCAGCATTCCGCCGTGCTCAGCACCCAACTGAAGCAGCGCCTCAAGCGCGCCGGCATGCGCCAGACGGCCTGCATGGAGAATCTCGACCTCAGGACGCCCCGCAACCTCGACCGGGGCACCGTCCACACGCTGGCCACCGGGCAATGGATCCGCCGCAACCTCAACGTCCTGCTCCTTGGGCCGGCCGGCATCGGCAAGAGTTGGTTGTCTTGCGCGCTGGGCAACCAGGCGGCCCGAGACGGCTTCTCCGTCGTCTACAAGCGCCTCTCCCGCCTGCTCGACGAACTGGCGGTCGCCCGCCTCCACGGCCGCCAGGCGCGGGCCTTGACGGCGCTGGCGAGAACGCGGGTCCTCATCCTCGACGACTGGCTCATGCAGAAACTGACCGCCGAACAGCGGCGCGACCTGATGGAGGTGATCGACGATCGCCACGGCCGGGCCTCGACCATCATCGCCACCCAGTTGCCGGTCGAGTGCTGGCACGACATGATCGGCGATCCGACTTATGCCGACGCCATCCTCGACCGGCTCGTCCACAACGCCTATCGCCTCGACCTGAAGGGCAAGACCATGCGTCCCGGGATCATCCCCCCCACCGAGGGCGGCGGCGATGGCGCCAGGGCCGATGGTGCCGCCGCCATCGCCTGAAACCGCGCCATCCCGTCGAAATCCCTCCCCGGACCCCACCCTGCGGGTTGCCCAGGGGGGTCCACAGGCGCTTCCCACCCCCGCCGCTCCGCGCAACCGCTGACGCGCTGCGCGGCGGGGGCGGGGCCCTCCTGTGTACTCCCTGGACAACCCGCCTGTCGGTGCTTGCACATTACTGTCTGAATACGAAATCGCGCCCGCTACACCCTTATGTCAGCCGCGATCAACTTGGAAGTTGACTCCATGCTGAAGCATTCGTTACATATCGCACCAGCAGCAGTGGTCCCCTTGCCTTCGGGCACCTCACGCCGATCAGAGGGGGTGGCCAAATCATCGGCCAGGGGTGGCCATTTCGATCGGCCTACGGTGTCCTTTTCGTCGGCCCGGCCACATTTCATGGGCTTGACGCTTCGCGCGCTCCTCCGCCACCTTGTCCTCCATGGCTTTCCTCGACCATATCGCCCGCTGCAACGCCCACGATCTCGCCAAGTTCCGCCCCCTTCGGGTGGCGGGGCAGCGGGTGGGGTGGGTGCGGCACGACACCGCCGCCCGCTTGGCCGCCTTCCCCCGCATCTTCCAGGTGACCGAGGAGGCGATCACCCTCGATCCCCGCCTGGACGACCCGGACTCCCGCTCGGCGGCGGTGGATGCGGTGGCCGCCGCTCTGGCGGCGGAGGGCGCCGCGCCGAAGCCCAAGGGCGAGCGCTACCGGGTGGCGGCGCGCTGGGGCGAGCCGGCGCTGATGACCGTGGACCGCGGGCTGGTCAGTCTGTTCGGCATCCGCGCCTATGGCATCCACGTCAACGGCTGGGTGAAGCGACCGGACGGCCTCCATCTGTGGATCGGCCGCCGCGCGGCGGACCGGGCAGTGGAACCCGGCAAGCTGGACAACATGATCGCCGGCGGTCAGCCGGCCCATCTGACTCTGATGGACAATCTGGTCAAGGAGGCGTGGGAAGAGGCGGCCGTGCCCGAAGCCCTGGCCCGCCGCGCCCGCCCGGTGGGGGCGGTGTCCTATTGCCTGGAAGACGAGTGGGGGCTGAAACCCGACCTGATGTTCTGCTTCGACCTGGCGGTGCC
>JAJXWP010000057.1 GCA_021781575.1 Pseudomonadota bacterium | reverse complement strand
GGCGCCAGAACTTCCGCCTTGCGGCTTCCGTCCTGCGTGCAGTTGCCTCTGACTCGCGGTTGCTACCAACTCGCCCCGCGAAGGACTTTCACCTCCAATCCAGTGCCCATGCCAGGCACACCCCCGCTCAGATCCGTACGTGCGGCTTTCCCGCATACGGCTCCTACCTCGGGTGTTTGACGGCGAAGCGGGCGCTCGGCCAGGGATGAAGGATGCGTGGCTTGGGGAGGAATTCGTCGACCAGTTCTGCAATCCGCAACCAAGTCAGGCGGCGCCTCTGGCTGCGCCGCAGCAGCGTACGCCCCCAGAGGCGCATGACATGGTATCGGAAGGCCGCCAGTGCTCGACTATTTGTCGGCACGGCATGGTAATTGTAGAAGCCGATGACGACCTGCTTGAGCCATTCTCCCTGTTCGGAGATCGGCCAATGCATTCGCCGCCGAAGCTCCTCCTTCACTTCCTTCAGCTTCGCCTGTACGCGGTCCCGCCGGGAGGACCTCTTGAGGAGGAACCCGCCCTTGCGCGATTTGCCGCTGATATAGGTAAAGCCGAGAAAGTTGAAGGTGTCCGGTTTTCCGAGCCCGCGCTTCTCGCGGTTCGCCGCCGCGTGGCGGCCGAATTCGATCAGGCGGGTCTTATCCGGGTGGAGCGACAGCGTGAACTCCTCAAACCTCGCGCGCATCGCATCGAGGAACCTTCTTGCGTCGGCCTCGTTCTCGAATCCGGCCACGACGTCATCGGCATAGCGCACGATGATCATGTCGCCGGTGGCCTCGTGCCGTCGCCAGCGTTCGGCCCAGAGGTCAAGGACATAGTGCAGGTAGATGTTGGCAAGGAGCGGTGATGCCACCGACCCCTGACCGGTTCCCCTTTCACTGACCGTGACGACCCCGTCTTCGAGAATGCCCGCCCTCAGCCATTTCTGGATCAGGCGGATGATGCGCTTGTCGCCGATCCGGTGCTCGACGAACCTGAGAAGCCATTGCTGGCTCACAGACCCGAAAAAGTCCCGGATATCGGCGTCCAAAATATAGTTCACCTTCCTCTGGGCGATCCCCACCGCCAGGGCATCGAGCGCATCGTGCGGTCCCCTTCCGGGTCGGAACCCATAGGAGAACCCGAGGAAGTCTGCCTCGTAGATGGCATTCAGCACCAAGACGGTGGCGCCTTGGAGGATTTTGTCTTCCAAGGCGGCGATCGCGAGCGGCCGTTGCCGGCCATCCGCCTTCGGTATGTACGTCCGGCGGGATGGTTGCGGCCTGTATGCTCCCCGATGGACCCGGTCGTGCAGGTCTGTGAGCCGAGGCTCCAGTTCTGCCTCGTAGTCCGCCCACGTCACGCCGTCGATCCCGGCAGCGGCCTTGCGCCTGAGCGCGTAGAACGCCATGCGGAGCAGATCGGTCGTGATGTGGTGGAGGAGCGCGGTGAACTTCTCCTTCTTCCTTTGCCTTGCGGCTTGCCGTACGCGGTCCAGCGCCTTGGTCACACGTTCCCGGCCCTGTGTCCGGAGAGCGCCTTGCTGGTCCGCGGTTCCCTCGGTCCCCGTCCTTGGCTCCACCGTCTCCGCGGCCGGTCGTCCGGCTTTGTTCGTCGGCTTCGTCGCTACTTTGCCGGGGTCTGACTTCTCACGCCCGTTCATCATCGGCTTCGGCTCCTCGCCTTCCCGATGCGGGCCGGTGCGGCGGGTGCCGCCCGGTCAGACGCGAGATATCCCAGGTTCCGACGCGATCCGTTTGCACGTGATGGGGTCTTCGACCACGGCAGGGCGGTGGCGCCTGGCGTGACGGCGTCATACATGTAGCCTTCGGCGGTGACGACAGCCTCGGCCCCTGCGACATTAATTCTTTCGCGGCTCAATAGCCCACCCCATGCAATCGTTGTGTACGCTTCGTGGCCGCCGTCGCCGACGGACTCACGCAACACTCACTACCAGGCGGATGCCATTCCTTTCCTGGGCCGGACTTCCACCGGCTGGATCGCGCCAGCTTCGCCTGGCGCACCGCCACCAATTTTTTCACAGGCGCTTGCGCGGGGATGACGAACAACCGAACAACGGCGAAGGGCTTGCCCGGCTGGTCCGGCGGTTGCGGAGGACACGAATCAAAAAGAATCGCCGGCGAGGGCGGAGGCAAGACAGGCGCCGACGCTCGGGGACTACGACCACCGCGTCAAGCCCACCGCCCCCAGGGATGCCCGCTTTCGCGGGCATGACGGGACAAAATTGACGGTCTCGGCGTCGAGGTCGCCGAAGGCGGCGAGACAGCCTATCCGGTTTCCATCCGCATGCTTTGAGCGCGGTGGCGACCGGCCAGGCGTCGACGCTTGGGACTATGACCACCGCGTCATGCCCACCGCCCCTATGGATGCCCGCTTTCGCGGGCATGACGGGACAAAATTGACGGTCGTGGCGGCGACCGGCCAGGCGCCGACGCTCGGGGAATATGAAGGCGCCGTCATGCCCACCGCCCCGGGATGCCCGCCTTCGCGGGCATGACGGGGCAAAATTAGCGGAGCGGCAATCGGCAACAGGGGCAAAGGGCCGGGCGGGACATTGCTCCCGTGCCGGTGGATGGTTCGAGACGCCGCCTCCGGCGGCTCCTCACCATGAGGAAAATCCGCAGCTTGCCCTCATCCGGAGCTTGTCGGAGGATCCTTCCGCGAGGGGAGAGGGAGGAAAATGGGACTCACGGCTCGGCACTGAACGCTGCCTCGAATGAGGTGATTGCCCCGACGAACTCGCGCAGATTGGCCATTTCCCGCTCAAGCCGCGCCAGCTTGGTGTGCAAGCTCAAGAAGACGGGGTGCGTCGGCCCTGGCATGGCGAAACTCCTCCAAGAGGTCCTCTTCGACATCGTCCTCATAGACCACGTCATAGCCGACATTGCTGCCGGCCATGGCCCCGGCAATGGTCGCCTCGACCAGGCGCCGATCCATCGGGCCGATATGGCCGGTCACCAGATAGTCCACGTCGGAATGGGACATGAACCGGCCTGTCGCCAGGGAGCCGATGACATAGGCCTGGATCCCTTGATTCTTGAGCGCGGGGATGGCGGCCAGAGCGCAACGCAACGCGCGGGCCCGCCGTTCGGCAGTACGCTTCGCAACCAACCGCTCCATGCGCGACGCCGCCATGTTTCGCCCCGCACTCCCCGATCCGGCCCAGCAGATCATAACGGACTTGCGGCGGCCAAGGCCAGAGCAGCGAATCGGCACGGCAATGCGGCGAAGTCGCTGGCGCGGATGGGTTCGCGCATCGCGGTTCCGGACCTGGGCGGACCGGAGGTCGACGCCATTGACGGCAAGACCTCGCGGTGCAGCGGCAACAGGGCGAAGGGACGCGCCGCCACTGGTCCACATCCGACATCGATTGGCTGAAGACGCTGCACGACGGGACGGCCCTGGCCAGCATCGGCCTGATCGAGTGCGAGGTCGATATCGTAACTGATTCGATGGTGCAAATGGACGGCCAGGGAAGTTCCGCCGCCAAAGCTCCACCAATCAGGAGCGGGGCGATGGTCGGAACCATGCCGTAACCGGATTACGCGGGCAAGGTTGTTCGTCCCTATTGTTGCCCACTTCGCGTCGGCGCATCTTACCTTGTTGTCGGTTGCAGCAGCGCTTCGCCAATTTCCCGAATGCGGACCAGGGCGTCATCGGGACAATCGTCGAATTTTTCGGCATTGCGGGCCGCATAATCGATGGTGCGCAATTCGTTTGCCAGGGCGACGCCTTTGACGCGATTCCCGCCTCGAAGCGGCACCTCGAAGCTGCCGCCTTTCGCCGTTGTCGTCACCGGGACCACCAAGGCAAGCCCCGTGGCCACGCTATAGGCTCGAGGTGTCAACACGATTGCCGCATGGCGGCCAGCCGTCTCGTGACCGGCGTGGGGTGTGAAGTCCAACCAGACCACGTCGCCGACATCCGGATCGAAGCTCACAAGGACTCCTTCCCGCGGGCCGCATCATCCCACACCCGCTCTTCGGGGGAGTGTCGATGCCTGGCTGGATCAAACCCAGCCAATAATTCCGTCAGGGTTGGCTTGCGCGCCGATCTCACCACCAGCGCACCGTCCGCTAGGGTGAACGTGACGGGGCCACCCTCGACAATGCCCAATGCTCGCCGCATTTCGACCGGGATGGTCACTTGTCCCTTACTCGTCACCGTCGCTTGCCGAGTTACCCGTGGCATGTCGCATTACCTCCGCACCTCCTTACATCTTACCTGCCGAGAACCAAGACGACAAGGCGACTTCGGAGCGTCGCCCCCATCCCGGGGAGGCCCAAAGGGCCGGACCAAACCTGCATCGCTGCCGGTGCGTGCTTCGAGACGCCGGCTGCGCTCGGCTCCTCAGCATGAGGAAAATCAACAGATTGTCCTCATCCGAGCTTGTCGGAGGATCCTTTCGCGGGGGCTATGAAGACGCGGTCACGCCCACCGCCCTATGGATGCCCGCCTTCGCGGGCATGACGGGGCAAAATTGACGGTCGTGGCGGCAAGACCCCCGCTCAGTTGGTCTGCGGCGGCTTGTCGTAGCTTTCGTCGATGCCGGTGCCCCACCACTTGTCGCGCACTTTCTCGTAATGCACCGACGGATCGTAGAGCTGCGTCGGCACGTCCAGCGCCTTGGCGGTCAGCTCGCCGATGGCGCCCAGCACCGAATAGGAGGCGACGGCCTCGTCATGCTGGGCGCGCAGCAGGCCGATCTTGGCGTTCATCATGTCCTGCTCGGCCAGCAGCTCGTCATAGAGGGTGCGCGTTCCCACGCGGACTTCGGCGCGGATGCTGTGGCGGGCCACTTCGGCGGCGCGCACCTGTTCGCTGATCGAGGTGATGTTGGCCCGGGCGGCCATCAGGGCGGTCCAGGCCCGGTTGACCTGGTCGATCGCCTTGCGCCGCGTCTCGTCGATTTCCAGCCGGCGCTGGCCGGCGACCTGCTTGGCGCCGCGGGTGCGCGCCGCGTACACCCCGCCTTCGTAAAGCGGAATGTTGAGCGACAGCACCACCTCATTGTCGGTGCGGTTGTAGTACTGCTGGTCGGTCTCGCTCAGATGGCGCGAGGTGCCGCGCAGCGACAGGGTCGGCATCAGGCCGCTGGCGGCGTAGTCCACATCGGCGTCGGCCGCCCGGGCGGTGAACTTGGCCATGATCATGTCGGGCGAGGTCTCGGCGGCGTGCTGGGCATCCTCGCGGCTTCGCGGCAGCAGGGGGCGCGGCGGCGCCGGCGGGGCGGCCAGGGTGCCGGGGGTGACGCCGGTGGCGGCGATGAAGGCCGAGATCGAGGTCTGCACATTGCCTTCGGCGGTGGTCAGGTCGGCCAGCCCGCCGGCCAGCCGGGCCTCGGCCTGGGCGACGTCGGTCTGGGTGACGTCCTTGACCAGGTAGCGGGCATGGGTGGCCTTCACCACATCCTGCAGCCAGGCGACGTTCTCCTTGCTCAACTGGACGATCTGCTGGTCGCGATAAAGATCGTAATAGGCCTGGATGGCCTGGCCCAAGACCGTCTGCTCGACCGACACCATCTGCGCCAGGCCGCTCTCCACCACCATTTCGGAATGGCGGATGTCGGCGGTGACCCGCCCGCCGTCATAGATGTACTGCTGGATCTGCAGCAGCAGGGTCTCGGGGGTGCGCATCTCGCTGAACTGGTAGGGCGGGATATAGAACGGCGGCCCCGCCGCCGTGGTCTGCTGGGTGTCGGTGCCCCTGCCGGCCTCGGCGGTAACGCTGACGTTCGGCCGCCAGCCGCCAATGGCCCGGGCGACATCGTCGTCCAGCGAGCGCTGGCGGGCGCGGTCGGCCTCGATCTGCGGGTTGGTCTGATAGGTGGTGGCCAGCACGTCCGGCAGCGTCTGCGCCCGGGCCGGAGCGGCGGCGGCCAGCAGGGCGACCGCGGCGCAGCCGAGACGGCGCCGCCAGGTCCGCGAGCAGGGCGAAAAATGCATGGGATGTCTCATTTCTCGCGGAACGACCGGGTCATGGTTTCCATCAGCGGCTTGATGGCATAGTACATGGCGCTGCTCGACCCGCGGCTGATCATCGCCTCGACGGCCATGCCGTCGCGCAGCTTGACGTCGCCCAGGCGGGATATCTGTTCCGGGCTGATGGTCACCTTGGCCTTGTAATAGGGACGCCCGGTGCGCGGGTCGGTGACGCGATCGGCCGAGACGTTGTCGAGGGTGCCGTAGATGGTCGGCAGGATGCGGGCGCCGACGGTGCTGACATGCAGCGCCACCTCCTGGCCGGCATGGACGGTGTCGACGTCAAGGGGGCTGACCTGGGCCTCGACCACCAGCTTGTCGTCGGCCGGGACGATATCCATCAGCACGGCGCCCGGATTGATCACCCCCCCCGGCGTATGGACCGCCAGGTTGAGCACGGTGCCGTCGACCGGGGCGACCACATTGATCCGCTTCAGCACGTCGGCGGCGGCCACCTGCTTTTCCATGTCCTCGGCGCGCCGCGCCTCGACGTCGCGCAGGTCGCGGGCCACCTCTTCCTGGCGCTGCTTCTCGATCTGCAGGATCTGCAGCTTGGTTTCGCCGATGCCCTCCCGGGCGCGGGCGATGTTGGCCTGGTGGTCGCCCAACTCGCCCTCCAGCCGGGCCGCTTCGCGGCGCAAGGCCAGCACCCGGGTCTTGGTCACATAGCCGTCCTCGAGCAGGCCCGACAGGTCGTGCAGTTCCTCCTTGATCAGGGCGATCTGCTGGCTTTTCGATTGCACCTCGGCCCGCAAGCCGGCGATCTGCTGCTCGTACTCGCCCACCCGCTGCTTCAGGATGTCACGCTGGCCGAGCAGGGCGTCCAGCCGGGCGTGGAACAGGTTCTTCTGCCCGGCGATGATGCTGGCCACCGTCGGGTCGCTGGCCCGCGCCAGCAGGTCCGGCGGAAACTGCGGCTCGGCCAGGCCGTCGCGCTCGGCCAACAGCCGCGCGCGCATGGCGTCCTGCAGATCGAGATCGGCCTGGATGATGCCCAGTTGCGCCTTCGCCCGGGTGTCGTCAAGGCGGATCAGCACCTCGCCGGCCTTAACCTTCTGCCCTTCGTCGACCAGGATCTGGCGGATGATGCCGCCTTCCAGATGCTGGATGACCCGCTGGCTGCCTTCCGCCACGACGACGCCCGGCGCCAATGCGGCGCTGCCGATGGGGGCGATGGCCGCCCACAGGCCGAAGCCGAAGAAGGTAACGATGATGATGACGGCGCCGACGAACAGCGGCCGCCGGACATCGCCCAGCTTGTCGACATCGGGAAGGTTGCGGTCCATCCGCTCGACCACGGCGGTGCTGCCTTCGACCAGGCTCGACTTGGCCTTGCCGAACTTCTGCTGAAGGGCGGGGGGAAGATACATTACTTGGTCCCCCCGGCGACGACCGGCGTATGAGCCTGCGGCTGCGCCTGCACCTGAGGCTGGGCCGCCGCCGGCCTGGCGAATTTCGCCAGGATCTGGTCACGCGGCCCGAACTGTTCGATCTGCCCCTGGTTCAGCACCATGATGTAGTCGACGCTGGCCAGAATGTTGAGGCGATGGGTGATCACCAAGGCCGTCTGCCGCCTTTCCTTCAGTTGCGCCATGGCTCGGGCGAGAGCCTCCTCGCCTTCGGTGTCGAGGTTCGAGTTGGGTTCGTCGAGGACCAGCAGCACCGGATCGCCGTACATCGCCCTGGCCAGGCCGATGCGCTGGCGCTGCCCGCCCGACAGGGCCTGGCCGCCCGGCCCGACCTGCGTATCATAGCCCTTGGGCAGCTTGAGGATCAGTTCGTGGACGCCGGCCCGCTTGGCCGCCTCGACCGTCGCCTGCGGATCGACGTCGCCAAACCGGGCGATATTCTCGGCGATGGTGCCTTCGAACAGTTCGACGTCCTGCGGCAGATAGCCGATATGCGGGCCCAGCAGGACCCGGTCCCAGGTGTTGATGTCGGCGCCGTCGATGCGCACCTTGCCGGCCTGCACCGGCCAGACGCCGACCAGCACCCGCGCCAGGGTCGACTTGCCGGCGCCGCTGGGGCCGATGACGCCGACCACGTCGCCGGCGGCGACACGGAAGCCGACACCGCGCAGGACCGGAGCCGGCGCGCCGGGAGGGGCGACGATGACGCTGTCGACGAACAACTCGCCCTTCGGCGCCGGCAGGGGCATATGCTCCTCGGCCGCCGGAATGGCCGCCAGCAACTCGTTGAGCCGGGCATAGGCGGTGCGGGTGGCGAGGAACTGCTTCCAGGTGGCCACCGCCATCTCGATGGGGGCCAGGGCGCGCCCCATCAGGATCGAAGCGGCGATCATCAGGCCGGCGGTGGTCTCGTTCTGCAGCACCAGATAGGCGCCGCCGCCGAGGATGGCCATCTGCAGGAAGACGCGAACGAATTTCGACAGGGCGGTGATCAGCCCGGCGCGGTCGCTGGCCGCCGCCTGCAGTTGCAGCGTGCGTGCCCGCCTTTGCTTCCACCGGTCATAGACACTGCCGACCATGCCCATGGCCTGCAGGGCTTCGACGTTGCGCAGCGATCCGTCGACGAAGCGGCTGGCGCCCAGGCTGGAGGTGGTGGCATCGCCCAGGGTCTTGCGGGTGGCCAGTTCATTGACCACCGCCAGGGCGAAGATGACGATGCCGCCGACCACGGCGACCCAGCCGAGCATGGGATGGATCAGGAAGACGGTGATGAAATAGATCGGCGTCCACGGCGCGTCGAAGAAGGCGAACAGGCCCTGACCGGTGAGGAACTCGCGAACGGTGTCGAGGTCACGCAGGGACTGCGAGGAAGCCGCCCCCGGCCGCCGGATGGCCAACTCGAAGATGGCGTCGAAGATGCGGCGGTTCATGATCTCGTCGATCCGGCCGCCGACCCGCACCAGCACCCGGGAGCGCATCACCTCGAGGGCCGAATTGACCGCCAGCAGGGCGCCGCAGATGATCGTCAGCACGATCAGCGTCGTCTCGTTGCGGCTGCTCAGCACCCGATCGTAGATCTGCAGCATGTAGATCGGGGAAACCAGCATCAATACATTGATGAAGAAGCTGAAAATCCCCGCACCGACCAGCGCCGAGCGGCATTTGCCGATGGCCAGGGCGAGTTCCGTTCTCTTCTGTTTCGTCATACGCGGGAAATTCCTACGCTTCGATCAAGGCTCAACAGCCGATGTCCATCCCAGCAATGCCTTGTACGGCGTGCCCCAACCGGTTGCCGCCACGGTAAGAACGTTACGGATGGCGACCATAGGGTCAAATCGCTACCAATCCCTTAGCAGCCGGGCAAGCATCCCATCCGATGGGCGCGACTGGCCGAACTGCGTCGGGCGGGGCTGCCGGCTGAAGGGTTCGCCATCTCACGCCGCAACGCGGCCCCGCCATTACGCGGGGGCGCGGTGACACTAGCCACATTGGATGAGCGACGCAAGCAGGTCGTGCCGAGCGCGACCCCGGCCCGGCCAGTTGCGCCGACAGGATGCCGCGCTGGCGGCCCGGACCCTGCCCCACCCTGTCGGTCGGCAGGCGCGACAGGGAAGCCAAAACGGATGGAACCGGATGCCGCCGTGCGGCCAACGGATGGAACCGGATCGCCCCCCGCCGCCGAAGGCGGCAGCACCTTTCCCGTCATCCGTTGCCATCCGTTGTCATCCGTCTTGCCTCAATCGGCATCGACCAGAGCGCTGGCGGCCCGGACCCTGCCCCACCCTGTCGGTCGGCAGGCCCGACAGGGAAGCCAAAACGGATGGAACCGGATGCCGCCGTGCGGCCAACGACGGATGAAACCGGATCGCCCCCCTCGCCGCCGAAGGCGGCAGCACCTTTCCCGTCATCCGTTGCCATCCGTTGCCATCCGTTTTGCCTCAATCGGCGCCGGCCAGAGCGCTGGCGGCCTGGCCCCTGCCCCACTCTTTCGGTCGGCAGGCCCGACAGGGAAGCCAAAACGGATGGAACCGGATGTCGCCGCAGTGGCGCGGCGCCCCGTGCTAAAGGCTCAGCCCCGACTCGGCCAGCTGCCGCGACAGGATGCCGCGCAGGCGGTCCAGGCCCTGCGGCGAGTCCGATTCGCAGCGGGCGACGAGGACGGCCTGGGTGTTCGAGGCGCGCAGCAGCCACCAGCCGTCGTCGGTGGAGACCCGCACGCCGTCGATGTCGCACACCCGGGCGCCACTGCCGGCCAGCCGGCGCTTGACCTCGCCGACCACGGCGAACTTGCGCTCCTCGGCGCAAGCAATGCGCAGTTCGGGGGTGTTGTACATGCGGGGCAGCGCGTCGTAGCGCTCGGCCAGCGTGGTGTCCGGCCAGCGCGCCACCAGGCCGATGAAGCGCACGGCGGCGTAGAGGGCGTCGTCATAGCCGTAATAGCGGTCGGCGAAGAACAGATGGCCGCTCATCTCGCCGGCCAGCGGTGCGCCGGTCTCGGCCAGGCGGGTCTTGATCAGCGAATGGCCGGTGCGGCACATGACCGGCCGGCCGCCCAGCGCCTCGATACGATCGAACAGGCTTTGGCTGGCCTTGACGTCGGCGAGGATCGGGGCGCCGGGCCGGCTGGCCAGCACGTCCTCGGCCAGGAGCATCATCATCTGGTCGCCCCACAGGATGCGTCCCTTGGCATCCACCACGCCGATGCGGTCGCCGTCGCCGTCGAAGGCGATCCCCAGATCGGCGCCGCGGGCCGTCACCGCATCGATCAGCTGCACCAGGTTTTCCGGCTCTGTCGGATCCGGATGGTGGGCGGGGAAGCGGCCATCGATGTCGGCGTTCAGCAGGTGATGGGTGCCGGGCAGGGCCGCGGCCAGCGCCGTCATTACCTCGCCGGTGGCGCCGTTGCCGGCATCCCAGACCACCGACAGCGGCCGGCGGCCATCATAGTCGGCGAGCAGCCGCCGGATATAAGAGTCGCGCAGCGGCGCCTCGACCACAGTGCCGCCCGGGGCGGCGGTCACCGCGCCGGCGGCGTTGAGCCGCCCCAGTTCGGCAATCTGTTCGCCGAAGAACGGCTTGCCGCCCAGCACCATCTTGAAGCCGTTATGGGTGGGCGGATTGTGCGAGCCGGTGACCATGATGCCGCCGCCGGCCTGCATGGTATGCGCCGCATAATAAAGCATCGGCGTCGGCCCGCGCCCGACACGCCGCACCTCCATGCCGGTGGAGACCAGGCCGTCGACCAGCGCCGCCTCGAGTTCGGGCGAACTCAGGCGCCCGTCATAGCCGACGCAGACCAGCCTGTTGCCCCCAGCCCTTGCCACCAGGGTTCCGAAGGCCCGGCCGATGGCCGCGGCATCGGCGGCGAACAGGGTCTCGCCGACGATTCCCCGGATATCGTATTCGCGCAGAATGGTGGGATGGAAATGATGCTGCACCGTGCTCTCCGTGGTGAAATCTCCAGATGGCATCACTGCCGGCCGTAGGAATCCTCGACGCGGACGATGTCGTCCTCGCCCAGATAGCCGCCCGACTGCACCTCGATCAAATTCAGCGGCACCTTGCCGGGGTTTTCCAGCCGATGCATGGTGCCGGCGGGGATATAGACCGACTCGTTTTCCCGCAGGATGTGGGTCTGGTCGTCGCGGGTGACCAAGGCCGTGCCGTTGACCACCACCCAGTGCTCGGCCCGGTGGTAGTGCTTCTGCAGCGACAGCTTGCCCCCCGGCTTGATGCACAGGCGCTTGACCTGGAAGCGCTCGCCGCTCTGGATCGCCTGGTAATAGCCCCAGGGGCGCCACACCCGCTCGTGGCTGGTCAGCTCGCTGCGGTTTTCGCGGCGCAGCCGCTCGACGATCAGCTTGACGTCCTGGGTGCGGTCGCGCCGGGTGACCAGCACGGCGTCGTCGGTGACCACCACCACCAGGTCCTCGACGCCCACCGCGGCGGTCAGCAGGCCTTCGGTCCGCACATAGCAGTTGCGGCTTTCCTCGAGCACCACGTCGCCCAGGATGGCGTTGCCGTCGGCGTCCTTCTCGGCGATGCGCCACAGCTCGGACCACGCCCCGACATCGGTCCAGCCGACGTCGCAGGGCACGGTGGCGGCGCGGTCGGTCCGCTCCATCACCGCATAGTCGACGGAAATGGCCGGCGAGCGGCCGAAGGCCTGGGCCTCGAGGCGGACGAAGTCGTGGTCGACCGAGCGCCGGCCGACCGCCTCCTGCACCGCCGCCAGGATCTCCGGCGCATGGCGGCCCAGCTCATCCAGGAAGGCGGCGGCGGAGAACAGGAACATGCCGGAGTTCCAGAAATGCCCGCCGTCCTCGACGAAGCGGCGGGCCCGCTCGACATCCGGCTTCTCGACGAAGGCGGCCACCGCATAAAGACCGGGATGCCCGTCCAGGGCGTCGCCGCGGCGGATATAGCCATAGCCGGTTTCCGGCCGGCCGGGCACGATCGAGAAGGTGACCAGGCGGCCGTCCTGCGCCGCCGGGAAGGCCTGGTCGACCAGCCTGAGGAAGCCCTGGACATCGGCCAGCACATGGTCCGAGGGGACCACCAGCAGCACCGCCCGGGGGTCGGCCTCGGCCGCCAGCAGGGCGGCGGCGGCGACCGCCGGCGCGGTGTTGCGGGCGACCGGCTCGAGCACCAGGGTGGTGTCGTTGAGCCCCACCTCGCGCAGCTGCTCGGCCACGGTGAACCGTGTTTCCTCGTTGGTCACCACGATCGGCGCGGTGAAGCGGCCGCCATCGGCAAAGCGCAGCAGCGTGTCCTGGATCATCGAACGCACCCCGGCCAGCGGCAGCAGCTGCTTGGGGAACTGTTCCCGCGACAACGGCCAAAGGCGGGTGCCGGCGCCGCCGGACAGGATCACCGGGGTAATTCTCGTCGTGTTGGTCAAGGTCAAGTCCTTACCTGCGATCGAGCCGCCGGCCTTCGAGACCCCGACTCGCTTTCAGGTAATAGCCGCGTTCGAAGGAGACAATCAAGTAGGCTGGACGCATACTGTCGGCGATCGCACTAGTGCAGTGACTCATTCACAAGGTTCACTGCACCAGGTCTATCAAAGCCCCTCGCCGGGCGGGCGCGGATGCGCCCGCCCGGCGAGGGTCAAAAACCAAGGCTAGTGCACTGACACAAACTGAATCTTCAGTTTGTGTCAGTGCACTAGGGCGCAATCGGCGAGGAGGGGCATCAGGTGTTTGGCGGAGGACTCAACCCGGCGCGATTCACCGCCCTGCTCGACGAATTCCGTCAGAAAATCACCCTGGAGAGGATCTCCGCCCGGCTCAGCCAGGTCAACCAGGAGGAACTGGTGGCCCTGGTCAAGCTGCAGGCCGAGATGAAGGCGCGCTATCTGGTTGCCGTGCTGGACCTGGTCGATCCGAAGGGTGCCGACGTCGAGGGCAAGATATCGGCCGCCCGCTATTACCGCGAACTGATGGAGGAAGTGGAAAAAGGGGTCAGATCGATCGTCGATGGCATCGTCGCCAAGGAAATCCCCATGCCCGGCCTGAAGCACGAACCGGAATTCTCCAGCGACATCGAGCGCGCCATCGAAGAATTCATCGCCCGCAATGTCGAGGATTAGGTTCCGTGGACACTTGGCGAAGCCATAAGACGATAGCCGCGAGGGTAACGACACGGCGGACCTGCACTGGTCCGGTCGACCGATGAGCAACGGAGCGATGCGCTCCCACTGGGCGTCATTCGACAACCGGGGCAAAGGGGAACCCTTTGTCGGCCCCGTTCCTCCGTCACTCCCGCGCCAGCGGGAGTCCATGCCGCCGCATGGATTCCCGCGTTCGCGGGAATGACGAGAAAACCCGACGCCTCAAGAGTCGACGAAACCTAGTGGTGAGAATTTGACGGATGGTACCCACACCATCCGTCAAATTCTCGCCACAATTCAATAAGTTGGTGGGCCGCCTGATCCAGGCGCTTGGGAACCAAGCGTCTGGGGCGGACCACTAGGATCCAACAGCCGCCTTCAGCGCCGCCGCGTAGCGGTCCATCGAAAACATCCGGCGCGCCGCCGCCTGGCCGCGCTGTGCCAACTCCTGCCGATAGACGGGATCGTCGCGCAGGCGGAGCAGCGCCGCCGCCGCCGCCTCGACATCGGCGTCGGCCCAGGACTGCCGGGGGAAATGATAGGAGCGCTGAGGATCGATCGCCGGCACCAGCCGGTAGGGAACGGGAATGCCGGTCTCGGCGGTGAGGAAATCGGTGGTCCCCGACCAGTCGGTGGCGATCACCGGCACGCCGATCAGCATGGCCTCGGCGGCCAGCAGGCCGAACCCTTCCGAGCGATGCAGCGACAGCACGGCGTCGGCCGAGGCGATCAGGTCGAGGACGCCGCGGCGCCGCAACGAGCGGGAGAGCAGGACGATGTTGTCCTGCCCCGCCGCCTCGCGCCGAAGGGCCGCCATGCCGTCGCCATAGGATTGCTCGTTCAGCAGCTTGACCACCAGCCGGGCCGACGGGTCGCCGCCGAAGGCCAGCTTGAACGCCCGCACCGCCGCCAAGGGGTTCTTCCGTTCGAAGCCGGAGGCCAGGTTGAGCATCGACAGCACGGTGAAGGGAGCGGAGGCCGCGGCCCGTTTTTCGACCCCCAGCACGTCGACGGGATGGGGAATGACGCGGACGGTGCCGTCATAGTCCTGGCGAACCGCCTCGGCGCAGAAGCGGCTGGGCACCCAGATTTCATGAACGGAGCGGAAGGCCACGGTCCATTCGGCCGGCAGCCGCGGCAATTCCCAGTGCAGAAAGCCGATCACCCGCTTGCCGCGCACCACCTCGGCGCCGCAGCAGCGCAGGGCGTAGGGAAGGAACGGCCCGCTGGCATGGAGAATGAGACTGCCCGGACCGGCGGTCGGCGCCGTGCCGGCGGCATAGGGTTCCTCGCGGTCGGGGCTGCCGAGAAGGGATCGGCTGAGATCGATGCTGCCGAACGGCAGACCCGCTTGACGCAGGCCCTCGAGGTTCATGCGGGCCGATTCGCCAAGGCCGGTCCGGCAGCGCAGGACGCCGGCAACGATCACCGGGGTCCCTGCCCCGGCCGGCCGCCGCGGCCGCGGAGCGACGGCGGCGGTCAGCCGGATGAACAGCCAGCGCCGGCCGCCGCGCGGCAACCTTTGCCACAGGATGTGGACGAAGCGCTTCAGCACCTCAGCCTTGCCCGGCCGGGCCAGCCAGGATTTCCTCGACCACCGCATCGAGGCTGGCCTGCCAGGGCGGCGGGGCCAGCCTGAAGGTCGCCTGGAACCTGGCGGTGTCGAGCACCGAATAGCGCGGCCGGCGGGCCGGCGTCGGATACTGCTCGGTGGTGATCGGGCGGACGGACGGGCGCCGTCCCCATCGGGCCGCCGCCACGGCAAAAATCCGGTCGGCGAAATCGAACCAGGTGGTTTCGCCACCGTCGACATAGTGGTAGGTGCCGGCCACCGCATCCGCCTCGCCGTCGGTCAGCCGGCCGAGAACCGCCAGGATGGCCCGGGCGATATTGCCGGCGGCGGTCGGGCAGCCGCGCTGATCGGCGACGATGTCGAGGCTGTCGCGCTGGGCGCCCAGGCGCAGCATGGTGCGGACGAAATTGCTGCCGTTGGCGGCATACACCCAGGCGGTGCGCAGGATGACGTGACGATCGCAGGCTTGCCGCACCTGCCGTTCGCCTTCCGCCTTGCTGGCGCCGTAGAGGTTGAGGGGAGCGATGGGATCGTCTTCGCGATAGGGTCGCCGGCCATCGCCGCCAAACACATAGTCGGTCGACAAATGAATCAGCGGGCGACCGTGCGCACCGCACCAGGCGGCCAGCGCCGCCGGCCCGCCGGCGTTCACCGCGAAGGCCGCTTCGGCCTCCGCCTCGGCCCGGTCGACGGCGGTGTAGGCGGCGCAGTTGACCACGGCGTCGGGCAGGACCCTGTCGAGCACGGCGGCGATGCCGTCCGGCCTGGCCAGGTCGAGGTCGGCGCGGCGCATCGGCAGGATGGAATAGGGCGCGCCGGCGGAGGCCTTCAACAAGGCGCTTCCAACCTGGCCATCGGTTCCGGTAACAACAATGCGGCGCCTTTGGATAGCATTGGGATATAAGGACATGAATTCCTCGAAGGTGATCGCGGCATGAACGTTATCGACACCGACCTGCCGGGCGTGCGCATCATAAGACCACGCCGGTTCATTGACCATCGTGGCTTCTTCTCGGAGACGTTCAATGCCAACGCCTTCGCCGAGGCCGGCCTGCCCACGGCGTTCGTCCAGGACAACCATTCCCTGTCGCGGCCGAAAGGAACCGTGCGCGGCCTGCATTTCCAGGTCGCCCCCTTCGCCCAGGACAAGCTGGTGCGCGTGGTGCGCGGCTCGATCCTCGACGTGGCGGTGGACCTGCGCGCCGGTTCGCCCCATTTCGGCCGCAGCGTCGCCGTGGTCATCAGCGCCGAGGAATGGAATCAGCTGTTCATCCCGATCGGCTTCGCCCACGGGTTTTGCACGCTGGAAGACGATACCGAAGTTCTCTACAAAGTAACGAACTTCTATTCGCCCGAGCATGACCGGGGAATTCTATGGAACGATCCGGATCTTGAAATAAACTGGCCCGTCGCCGAACAACAGGCCATCCTGTCGGACAAGGACAGGAAGCTTCCGCGGCTCAAGGATGTCCCGGCGTGCTTTTAATTCGTGTCCCTCGCCGGGCGGGGCCGCCGCCTCAACGGCGGCTGGTAAACAAATCTGTCCCTCGCCGGGCGGGGCCCTCCGGCCCCTTGGCCGCCGCCTCAACGGCGGCTGGTAAGCAAATCTGTCCCTCGCCGGGCGGGGCCCTCCGGCCCCTTGGCCGCCGCCTCAACGGCGGCTGGTAAGCAAATCCGCCCCTCGCCGGGCGGGGCCCTCCGGCCCCTTGGCCGCCGCCTCAACGGCGGCTGGTAAGCAAATCCGCCCCTCGCCGGGCGGGGCCCTTATATGAGGCGCGGCGTGTCAAGTACAATGTTTGGGCCGGTCGGGTGGCTGCCATGCAGGCAAGAGCATGGGGTTGGCCGGCCATCGGGCCGGCCATAACGGGCAACTGGTGATGCGGTGAAGG
>JAJXWP010000025.1 GCA_021781575.1 Pseudomonadota bacterium | reverse complement strand
TCAGCGACAATCAGGATGAAAATAATGCTTGATTTAATGTCGGGCGGCGACAATCATCACTTCGTCGCGACTGACAACTCTCCATCCTGATTGTCGCGATACTCCCATACAGATTGTCGCGCCATAGGCACCTTCAGTTCGTACTCGCCGCTGGGTAGCCGCTGGCCGTCGTACTCCGACAAGCAGTAGCGCTCGATGTCCTCACGGGCGCGCTTCTTGCCGCGCACGAACTTGCTGTTGTTCTCGATGCGCAGCGTCAGCCGGATCGTGGCGACCTTCGGCGGATCAGCCTCGCCAGCACCAGCCGATGAGCGTGGCTGGGCCCGCGCCGATTTCTTGTAGGGGCCGATCTCGACCCCGCGATGCCGCAGGTAGCTGTACAGCGTGCTCTTGGACACATGCAGCTTTTGCGCGATGGCAGCCACCGACAGCTTGCGCTCGCGGATCAGCTCGCGCTCGAACTCTGCGAGCGAGGCGAACAGGTTGAACACGAGCCGCCGCTGGACGCTGGTAGTGTCAATTGGGTCGTTCAGGCTCAGCAGGCCGACCTTGCGTTCCATCAGGCTGCCGACCAGTTCAACCAGGTGCTTGAGCGAACGCCCCATGCGGTCCAGCTTCCAGATCACCAGCACGTCGCCGGCTCGCAACTGACCCAGCAACTCGTCGAGCGCCGGCCGCGCGGTCTTCGCGCCGCTCGCCACGTCCTGGTAGACGCGCTCGCAACCGGCCGCTCGGCAGAGTCTGGTAAAACGAAGGTTTTATCGAACCGTTGCCAGTGAGGGTGCCAAGGTGTATAAACACCTATGTACCCAGACACCGTATTGGAGGGCATTATGAATACCGTTCGCTGGAACATCGCCGTGTCGCCGGACGTAGATCAGTCCGTGCGCATGTTCATCGCCGCGCAGGGCGGCGGCCGCAAGGGCGACCTGTCGCGCTTCATCGAGGAAGCCGTGCGCGCCTACCTGCTGGAGCGTGCCGTCGATCAGGCCAAGACGGCTGCTGCCAGCTTGAGCGAAACCGAACTGACCGACCTCATCGAGGAGGCTGTGCAATGGGCGCGTGAGCACTGATGCGCGTCATCCTCGACACCAGCGTACTGCTCGGCGCGCTGATTTCGCCCCACGGGCCACCCGATGCGATCTATCGCGCCTGGCGCGCGGCGCGTTTCGAGCTGGTGACATCGGCGGCACCGCTCGACGAGCTGCGGCGGGTGAGCCGCTACCCCAAGCTCAAGACCATCTTGCCCGCGCACCGCATCGGCACGATGGTCAATAACATGCAGCGCGCCATCGTTTTGGCGCAACTGCCGCCACTGCCGGATGGCATCGAGGCGAATGATCCGAGCGATGCGTTCCTGCTGGCGATGGCCTTGGGCGGCGAGGCCGACTACCTGGTGACAGGCGACCGCCGCGCCGGGCTGCTGCAACGTGGCAGCATCGGACGCACGCGCATCGTCACGCCGGCCACCTTCTGCGCCGCGGCGCTTTGAACCATGCCGGTCAGCTTCCTGTCCACCACGCAACGGGAACGCTACGGCCGCAGCCGACTATGGCGACCTCAATACACTGGCACGGCAGCGCGTGAACCTCGACCGCATCACGCCGCATTGGGATGACCTACTGCGCCTGGTCGGCTCGCTCAAACTCGGCCTGGTGCCGGCGATGGGCATCATGCGCACGTTGCAGGTCGATGAGCGGCCCACCAGCCTGGCGCAGGCCATCGCCGAAATCGGCCGCATAGATAAGACCATCCATACGCTGAACTTCATCGACGACGAGACCCGCCGCCGCGCCAGGTTGCTGCAATTGAATCGCGGCGAAGGCCGCCACAGCCTGGCGCGCGAAGTCTTCCACGGCAAGCGCGGCGAACTGTTCCAGCGCTACCGCGAGGGGCAGGAGGACCAGTTGAGCGCGCTCGGCCTGGTCGTCAACATGATCGTGCTGTGGAACACGCTGTACATGGACGCGGTGCTCGCGCAGTTGCGCAGCGAGGGCTACCCGGTGAGGCCCGAGGACGAGGCTCGGCTTCGCCGTTCGGCCATGAGCACATCAACATGCTTGGACGCTACCCGTTCTCTGTGCCGGAGGCGGTTGCCCGTGGCGAACTGCGCCCCCTGAGCAGGAAGGACGACGTTTGAGCCGCTTCAAGCCTATCCGCAGCATCCGCGCTGCTCTTGAATAGGCGGGCACGGCACCGAGCCGAACGAACAGAACACGCAGCAGTCGCCGGGCTTGGGGCGCAGCAGCGCGTGGCACGCCGGGCACTCGTCGTAGAACTGGCAGGCATCCGTCGGCATGGTCTTGTGCCAAGCGTGCCCACAGTGCGGGCAGGTCAGCACAGATTCGAGAATGATGGTCATCGCGACGTCACTTCTGCACGGCGGACGGGTAGCCCGCGTTGGTCGTGGCCTTGGTCAGCGCTTCCGGCTGGGCCGTAGGTGAGGGGGGCTGTTTTTTTGTCGAAATCGACCTGTACTACGCTGACGCCAGCTACCTTCTCCAACGATTTTTTGACCGTGATCGGGCACAGCGGGCAGGTCATGTTCTGGACGGCCAGTGTGACCGTTTTCGGCGGGGCGGCCAGCGCCGCGAACGGCAAGGCAACCAGTAGAGCAATGAGCAATTTGCGCATGGCGAACTCCTTTCAGTAGAACAACGGGGCCAGCCACGGCACGGCCAGCAGGGCGAGCAGCAGGATGGCGACGATCCAGAAGGTGAGCCGTTGCCGGCGGCGCGTGCGCGGATCGGCGCAGGGCGTGCCTGGGGTGCAGAGCTGCGGCACCAGGTAAAGCTTGCGGAAGGCCAGGCCAAGAAACAGCAGCGTCAAGCCAATGAAGAACGGCCGGTACGGCTCCATTGCCGTCAGGCTGCCGACCCAGGTGCCGCCGATGCCGAGGGCCAGCAGCAGGAGCGGCCCGACGCAGCACACCGATGCGCCGATGGCGGCGAGGATGCCTGCGACCAATGAGCTTTTGCCGGTGAGTAATGCCATGCCGATTCCTTGAACTTGCGGGCCCAAGTGTTACTCTACATTCCGTACCTAAGTACGGACTCAAGGGGAATTTGCATGGGCGCAGACCTGACCATCGGCAAGCTGGCGGACGCTGCCGGAGTAAACATCGAGACAATCCGCTATTACCAGCGGCGCGGGCTGCTGGATGAACCGGCCAAGCCGCTGGGTGGCCATCGGCGCTACGCGGCAGGGGAGGCCAAGCGGGTGCGCTTCATCAAGCGGGCGCAGTCGCTGGGCTTCACGCTGGACGAAGTCGGCATGCTGCTGACGCTGGACTCGGCGTGTGTCTGCTCGGACACGCGGGCGCTGGCCGCCCGAAAGCAGGGAGTGATCGAGCGGAAGATGGCCGACCTGACGGCCATGTACCAAGCGCTGGGCGATCTGATCCTGCAATGCGATGCCGGTGGCAGCACAAGGCCGTGCCCGATCATCGACGTGCTGGAGCGCGACTGACCACCTCGACGATCATACAGCGGGTGACGCGACCTCCTGACTATCGCGCTGGCAGAAAGTTCTGGGGTTCCGGCTTTGCCTTGTCAGGGCTTAAGTCGGTTGGTTGTTCCTTTGCTCCCCGGACCCCAGATTTATCTTGACCTTCATCGGAGGGCGATCTCGGCGCCGCCGATGGCTGGCGCGTTCCCCGCGGCGCAGTCAGTTGACCGGGCTTGAACTGCCGCGGAAGGACCGATTGGCGGCAATGGCCGCCTGGGTTCGATTGTTGACGCCCAGCTTCTTCATGATCGATTTGACATGCACCTTGACGGTGCCTTCGAGCATGCCGAGGGAGCGCGCAATCTCCTTGTTGGAATAGCCGAGCGTCAGCAGCTTGAGCACTTGTGTCTCGCGCGGTGTCAGCGACTTGAAATCGGGGTTGAAATCGCTGTTCTCTTCAAGCGGGGAGGTCTCGAATTCACTGGCCTGCCCCACATCCTCGTTAGCCACCGCCTGGGCGGGCACGTACAACTCGCCGGACAGCACCAGCGGCAGAACATGCTTGAGGATTTCACCGTTGGATGATTTGAGGATGTAACCGCGCGCCCCTGCCTCGATGGCGGCTCGAATGGTCGAGCGCTGCCGCGACCCGGAGACCACGACCACGGGCACGCGGGGCAGGCCCTCGATATACTTCTTCAACTCGGCAATGCCGTTCAGGCCTGGCATCATCAGGTCGAGAAGGATCAGATCCAGATGCGGCGTCTCATGCGCCATCCGATAAGCCTCCTCGGCACTGGAGGCCTGAAGGATGGTCACCTCCTTGTAAAGGCTCTCGAGCGCCAGGGAAATGCCATAGCGGAACAGGGCATGGTCGTCGGCGATTAATACTACCACGTCTCCTGCCTTTCTTTGCGTTGCAGCGGATTCCTATAGCGTGAAACGCGTGAAAACCATACTCCATCTTTAGTGGGAATACCCTTTCGTGATATCAATAACGGTACCCATAAGGATGGAAGCAGTTCATCAATATTTCCTATACCGTCTGCCGAAAAAACATACGCAATACATTCATCTATGGGCTGCATATTGCCCAATGCACCCAACTTGGCACGCCTCGGGGAAACTTCAACCTAAACGTGCCCGTTCTTTTTAGGTAAACATCAAGAATTCGGCGGGTCTCCTTTCTGTCGTGCCCCGACGGGCAAATGGAGTGCTTCTGGCGGCCAGGCGACCTCTGCCCGAATAGGAAGATGGTCCGAAGCCAGCCTGGTCAGCGGTGTCGCGTAGGTTCGCAAACGATGCCGGGCGGGGCGGGGCCATACCCATATCCGATCCAGCGGCAACAGCGGAAAGCGCGATGGGAAGGTGCGCAGCGGCAGGGCCCGGCCGAATCGTCGGTGGAGGGCGCGCAGGGCGCCGCCACCGGGCTTCCATTCGTTGAAATCCCCAAGGACGATACATGCCGCAGTGCCGCTCTCGTCTTCCAGGGCGTGGAGGAGATGGCGTACCTGGAGGCGGCGTTCAGCGGCGTTCAGTCCCAGATGGGTGGCGACGACGCGAATCGGCAGGTCGCCGAAGAGCATATCCGTATCGATGGCGCCGCGCGGCTCGAAGCGCCGTACCGACAGGTCGATGCGGCGAACCGCCAGGACGGGCAGGCGGGTGAGCAGGGCATTGCCGAAATGGCCGCGATGGTCCTGGACGTTGGCTCCGCTGACACCGGTCATGCGCAGTGTATGGGCGAAGAAGTCGAGTTGCGGGCGTCCATCGACCAGCAGGCGCATGTCCACCTCCTGGAGCGCGATGATATCGCTGTCGAGCGCCTGGAGCACTTCGGCGATCCGCTCGGGCAGGTACTTCCGGTCCGTGCCGAAGCAGCGATGGATGTTGTAGCTGGCTAGACTGATCACCGCCGGCCTCGCCGATGTTGGCTACCGCCGGCCTCGCCGATATTGGCCTCCGCCGATCGTCCGATGCGGGACATCAGCGCGGCGCCGGCTGTGGCCAGGCCGATGGTGAGCGCCGCCAGGATCCCGGCGTTGACGACATCAGGGGTCATCAACACCGCGGCGAACCGGTCGCCGAACAGGCTGAAGCCAAGAACCATCGGCAACAGGCCGACGGTCGACCCGGCAAGGAAGGTCGTGGTATCGAGGCGGGTCGCACCGGCCACCAGATTGACGGCGGTGAACGAAGCAGTCGGCAGCAGCCTCAGCATCGCCACCGCGATCACGCCATGGCGAAGGAGTGCCCGGCTGATCCGGCTGGCGCGATCGGATGTCAGGCGCCGAACGGTGTGCCGACCGAGGTGCCGACCGATGGAATAGGTGAGGGCGGCGCTCAGCATCGCACCGGCGAAAGCATAGGCTCCGCCAGGCCATAGTCCGAAAATTGCCGCCGTTGTGACGACCACCAGAAAAATCGGAATCCCCGTCAGACCGAGAAGTAGAAAGCTTCCGACGGCCAGCAGGCCTGCCAGCGGGTTGAGGCGCATGGCGACCAGTTGCGCCAGGAAGGCATCCAGATACGGCCAGGAAGACTGCGGCAGGGAGTGCCACAGGGCGGCACCCAATGCCAGCAGCGCAAGGAGGATCATGCCGGTGGTGAAGCGGCCGGCGAGGCGAAGCCCGCCTGCGCCAGCCGCGGGGTGAGCGGCGGCCAGGAGGACCGTCTCGAGCGGACTGTCCGGATCGAGAAGATTGCCTTCGCGGAGCAATTCGGGCAGGAGGGGCGCCGCCGGAAGCGGCTTCAGTTGTCGCGGACCGTTGCTCAACGCGATGATGGCCCCGTGCAGACCCAGGCGCCCGATCGCCTCCCCCACGTCTGTCGGCTGATGCCCGAGATGCTCGCCGAGCAGGCGGTCGCGCAGGCCCGCTATCGCCGCAGCGACATCCGGGCGGCCCGCATCTTCCAAAAAGAAGTCGCACTCGGTATCGAGCCCCATGGACCGATTGTTGAGATTGGCTGAGCCGATGCGCAGCAGCCGGCCGTCGGTGATCATCACCTTGGAGTGAATCTTCAAAAACCCTTCACCGATCTGCGGTGCATAGAGCCGCAGGCGTGCGCCGTGGTCCAGGGCCTGCAGCCGCTCCTGCAGACGCACTCTCGACATGCCCATGGTGTTGCGCTCGAGAAAGCTCGACGAGTAACCGGAGGTGACCACGGCGATCTCCGGAGGATTGTCTTCGTGCAGCCGCCGCGCCAGGGCACGGGCTACGACGCGCGAGGCAAAATACTGGTTCTCTATATAGATATGTCGGCGGGCCGCGAGCACCATGTCGGTGAACAAGTGCTCGACTTCGCGGATTGCTCCTTCACCCTCCCAGGGCGGCGCCGTTCGGGAAAAGGCCACGACAACGTTCTCGGCATCCGCCGCAAGGCCGGCAGGCCACGGATCGTGCGTCGCGGGTGGAGGCGGGCTGAGGCTTCGGCCGGTGGCGTTTCGCCAGCGCGATCGCGCAATCTCGGCGAGAGTGGTGGCGGCCGGGCCCGATAGGGCTACCTGCAGGTCATGGAACGGAGGGTAGGCGGGAAAGCCGGGATCGCTCCGCCGGGGGTCGCCGGGAAGATGTCCTGAAGTGTCCCAGCGCTTGGCAGAAATATCCATCCCGCCAAGGAAGCCGACCTGGTCGTCAATCACCACGATCTTTTGATGGTGGGAAGCTCCCAGGGGGTGACTGTCGTCGAGGTGGAAATGCAGGCGCGGATGGCTTAGCCAGTCATGCTTGACCACCGGCAGAAACTCGCGATCGAAGGCATAGAGCAGAGCCGGATCCCAGATAAGCACATGCACCTGGAGTTCGGGGCGGGTTCGAACCAATCTGCGCAGCAATTCGCCGACCGTGTCAGGGGGCGTGGCGTTCGGGCCGCGTTCGAGGCGGGTGCGGCTGTCAAACTCCCAGCCAACGATGAGAATCGACCGATGCGCCTGCTGCATCGTCGCCTTCAGTGCGCTGAAATAGGCTTCGCCGTCGACAAGAAAGGCGATGCGCTCGGCCTTTGCCTGCCGCCAGCAATTGTGACCCGGCACGGCGATGATTGAGCATCCCGGCATACCCGGGATGTAGGCAGGCCGCCGACAGCGGTCACCCGCAAATCCACCAAAGATTGACCCCTGGAACCCCACGCCCTGGGCGGTGTTGTTAGTGCCAACGGTTTAGGAGGGTTGCCCATGAGACGGACTATCGGGTTAGTCATATCGGTGATCGCGGGTGGCGTCATCGCGGCCGGAACCGCTCAGGCGGCCGGCAATCCCGAGGCGGGAGCCAAGGTTTTCACCCGCTGCAAGGCCTGCCACACCGCCGAGCCGGGGAAGAACCGCATCGGCCCCAGCCTGTATGGCGTCGTCGGCAGGATGTCGGGGACCGAGCCTGGGTTCAACTATTCTCCCGCGATGAAAAACGCACATATCGTCTGGACGCCGGAGAATCTCAATAAGTATTTAACAAATCCAAAAGCCGTTGTGCCGGGGAATAAGATGGCCTTTCCCGGGGTAAAGGATCCGAAAGAGCGTGAGGATGTTATCTCATACCTGGAAACACTGGGCGGAAAGCACTGATTGCTCGTATTGTGGGCGATGCGGGGATTGTCATGAAAATACGCTATTTCTCCTTGTTGTTCGGGTTGATCTTTCTGATCGTCGGAATTTTGGGATTTATTCCGGCGTTGTTGAGCCCGCCGCCACAGGGTGGGCCGGCAATGGCGGTGCCGGCCTACTACGGCTATTTGTTCGGCCTGTTTCCCGTGAACGTACTGCATAACCTTGTGCACATCCTGCTCGGCCTGTGGGGTATCGCCGCCTGGCGCAATCTGGCCGCATCGCGGCTCTATGCGCGTGGACTGGCGGTCATCTATGCCATATTGACCATTTTCGGCGTGATCCCGGGTCTCGACACGGTGTTCGGGCTGGTGCCGCTTTATTCCAACGACATCTGGCTGCACGCGGTCTCTGCCGTGATCTCCGCCTATTTCGGCTGGGCGGCGGTGCCGACGGTTGCGGCCGTCCCGCATTCCTCCGGCGGATTTCACCGCTGAGACGGGGCCGGCGTCACGGCAGGTTGGGAACCAATGCCCTCGACGCCTGTTTGCCGGCATGCAAAGACGTTTCGGGAAGAGGAGGGCTGACATATGGCGGAGCGGCACAGCCGAATCGGCGTGACGTCCGGTCCCGAGGTTTCCGGCGGCGTTGCCGAGGAGGAGGGAGTACGCACGGGCAGCGTGGTGGAGGAGGCCAAGGCAGCCGTCCGCGGCATGGCCGACTCGCAGAAAGGCAAGGTGTGCTCCCGCTTGGGCGGAGTCGCCCAAGCGCTCCACGACACCGCACGGGAACTGGAAAAGCAGAACATTCCGGCCGGACGTTACGCGAACTACGCGGCCCGCCAAGTGGATCGCGTCGTTGACGCGTTGAAGGACCGGCCGGTTGAAGACCTCGTGGTCGATATGGAGGACTTTGCGCGCCGGCAGCCGATGCTGTTCGTCGGCGGCGCCCTGGTCACCGGGTTCATGCTGGCGCGCTTGGCCAGAAACACAGACCGCACCCAACGTTCCGAAGCGGCCGGAACCGTGGCCGGCGATATCCGCCAGGCGACGGCCGACGTGGTGCAAAGCGCAAGCGCCGCAGCGAGCGAGGCGGCCGGCCCCTTGTCGACGAGAGATACGCCATGAACGACAGCGTGAAACCGGAGCGATCCTTCGGCACTCTACTCACCGAACTCAGCCGTGAAACCGCCCAATTGTTCCGCCAGGAGATCGCCTTGGCCAAAGCCGAATTGGCCGACAAGGTCGCTCAGGCGGGATCCGGCGTCGGAGAACTGGCTGTGGGTGGGGTGATCCTGCTGCTGGCGCTCGAGGCCCTGCTGGCCGCGGCGATCATCGGTTTGGCGCAGTCCATTGGCTATTGGCAGTCGGCGCTGGTGCTGGGAATTGCGGTGCTGTTGATCGGCGCTGCAGTGCTGATGCGGGGCTTGGTGGTGCTGAAAGCGGAACGGCTGGCGCCGAGCAAAACCATCGCCTCGCTTCGGGATACGACCAGCTGGGCCAAAGAACAGACCCCGAGGGGGCGGACTCTATGAGCCAAACGGACGATATCCAAGGCGAGATCGAGAAGACCCGCAGCGACTTGGCGGATACGCTGCAGGCCATCGAACGTAAGTTGTCTCCCAATCGTATAGTCGATGAGGCCATGGAAACCATGCGTAGTGTCAGTATCAGAGATTCGCACCTGATGGATCTGGTGCGGGACAATCCGGTGCCCTTGGCGCTGGTCGGCCTTGGCTTGGGATGGCTGGCGCTGTCGAGCATACGGCCGGCGGCGTCCCGGCTCGAGGAGGCCGCCGAACCCGGCGCCGAAGGCTATGAGCGCGAAGAATGGGCGGGACATGGTGCCGGCGAGAGCGGCAACGGTTCGGGCCGCATCGCGGAATTGAGCGATGCGGCGCGCGAACGGACCGGAGAACTGGCCCGCAATCTCGGAGAAAGCGCCCAGGAGTTCACAGGCCAAGTACGAGAGCGGGCTCGCAAGGCGACGCACCGTATGCGGCGGCTGTCGGTCAGCGTGCGGAATCGCGCCGGCGAATGGGCCGGCCGAAGCTCCGACGTATTCCAGGATCATCCGCTGCTGATCGGGATGGTGGCGGTAGTCGCCGGGGTGGCGATGGGGGCTGCTCTGCCGCGCAGCCGGCGTGAGGCGGAAATGCTGGGCGAGGCCAGCGCCGGGCTGGTGGAATCGGCCCGTGATGCCGGACGACAGGCGGTGCGTCGGGCGAGCGGCGCCATCCAACGCGCGGCTCGGTCGGTTGGTGAAGAAACCGGCGAAGGCGGCCCGGTGACGACTCATTGACCACCGGGTAGCGGCCCACAATTCATCGGTTGGGGGCGCCGCAAGGGTGGGATTGCGGCCGGAATCATCCGCTGGCGACTATCGAGGCCGAGCGGCAGGAATGTGGCATAAATGTCGCAATACACATAAAATATGTGGGAGTATTGATATAGATCAAAGAGCACAATCCGCGTGCGGGTAAAGTTAGCGCCGATGCGGATATGTGGCGCAAGCCTTTATCAACCGTGGGGCGGGAAAGGTGGTTGGTGGAGGTGGTCCCTTCCGCAGTGGCGATCCATTGCTGGGGGTATCTTAAGATGTTCAAACGTTCCTGCTTTCTTGTGGCCTCGGCCGCTGCCGTTGGCCTGCTGGTCGGCGCTACCGCGGTCAAAGCGGCGGAGACCGACGACGGCGGCTTCCAGGCCGGCAGCATTCTCGTACGTGCCCGGGCACTGGGGGTATTACCCGACACCGGCACGTCGCTATCCGGCCCGGGCGCGTTCATCGGCGGTCATGCCGACGTTACCGACAACTGGGTACCGGAACTGGATGCCAGTTATTTCTTCACGCCGAACATCGCGGTCGAGGCAATTGCCGGCGTCACCTATCATGACGTCACGGAAAAGGGGAATATTCTTGGCGTGCCGCTGAACCTGGGTTCGGTCCGACTGCTGCCGCCGACAGTAACGGCACAGTGGCATTTCCTTCCGACCGAGAGGTTCAATCCCTATGTCGGGGCCGGCATCAACTATACATTCTTCTACGACCAGCATGGCGGTCCATCGAACCTGATCTATAGCACCCATTATGACGACGCCGTCGGTGCTGCCCTGCAATTCGGTTTCGACTACAACGTTACCGGCCGGTGGTATGTCAACTCCGACGTAAAAAAGCTGTTTCTCAGCACCAACGTCCATCTTGATACCGCCGCCGGCGCGATCAAGGCCAAGGTGGACATCGACCCCTGGCTCCTTGGCTTCGGCATCGGCTACCGCTTCTAAAGGCGGTTGATATTCCGGGAATCGTCACGCGCTGCCTTGTGCAGGGCATCCACGTCCTGCGGCGCCGCCTGCCGCGGGTGGCCGGGTCTCAAGCCCGGCCACGACGAAGTAATGTGACGAAATCCGGACTTCGAATGCGCCATTCCTCTGCGCTGAATATCAACGACCCTTAGTCGCGGAAGTTCACATACTGCAATGGCTGCTCAACCGATAGCTTCTTGACGAGGGCGATGACCTCTTGCAGGTCATCGCGCTTTTTTCCGGTTACCCGAAGTTCGTCGCCCTGGATCGTGACCTGGACTTTGATTTTGCTGTCCTTGATCTCCTTGACGAGGATTTTTGCCAGATCCTTGTCGATACCCTGCTTGACCATCACCACTTGTCGTACCGTGTTTCCCGCCGCCTTCTCGACCGGCTTGAAGTCGAGCGCCTTGGGGTCGACGTTTCGCCGGGTGAAATAGACCTTCAGCAGTTCGTGCATCTGCTTCAGCTTCATATCGTCGTCGGCCAGGACGGTAATCGTCTCTTCGTTGCGCTCGACGGAACATTTGCTTCCCTTGAAATCGAACCGTTGAGCGATTTCGCGGGTAATCCCGGCAAGGGCGTTGTCCACTTCCGCCATGTTGGTCTTGGAAACGATGTCGAAGGTCGGCATGAGAAACTCCCGATGGCTGGCGTTCAGGGAGGTTTATCCCATCCGGCGGAAAAATTCGACCAGGTCGCGCGACACCTCGGCCGAGGTGGTGCGGTCGATGCGCGGGTGCGGCATAGGAAACCAGTGAAAACGTTCGTAGAACAGGCGCCCAGGGTGGGGCGGCCGGGCGTAGTCATAGGGGATGAGGGGGCGAAAGGTCTCCTGCCGGCAGCCGACGTGATGGAGATTGCCGCGTTCCGACCGGTAGATCGTCAGCAGGTCGCGCTTTCGCGTCATCTCGGCCGAGGTCAGGTGGAGGCGGATCGCATCGCCGGCCGGCTGCGGAAATTCCTGTCGGCGAATCGAGCCGCCGGCGAAGTTGTATTCGCTGAATTCCCATACCGGCAGCCGCGAGCGGAACAGCGCTCCGATGGCGTTGGCGGCGTCGTGGTCCTGGTGCCCGCCTTCGTAGGCGGGAACCCACAGCATTCCCGCCCGGCATCCGGCGCAGGCGCGCTCTACGGCGGCCAACGCCATCGGCAAATGGCACCGCAACGTCCGGCTGGGCAAGTCGAGGCTCTCCACCGGCTCGATCGCCAAGGCCCGGGCGGCCTGCAGCGCTTCGTCGCGGCGGCGGCGGACGCGGTCGCCGCAGCGGGCCCGGTCCCATGGCCATAGCCGGTCGGCGGCGGGGACACCGGTGGTCAATGTCAGGAGGAAGAGCCGCGCTCCGCCGGTTCGCGCCCGGCCGATGGCGGCAGCGCAACCGACCACCTCGTCGTCGGGGTGAGGGGCCAGGATCAGGATGCGCGGTGCCGGCATGGCGGCGAGGGTTGGGCCGTGGCCGGCGCCGTGGCAGCCGCTTCGCGCCAGACCGGCAACAGGTCTTCGACAAGCACGTCGTCCCAGGAAGGCAGGTGGGCCTCGGCGAATTGTCGCCCGGCCCGCCCCATGGCGGCGGCCGAGGATCGATCGACCACCAGGGGCCGCAAGGTTTCGGCCCAGGAAGCGGCATCGGTTCCAGCGACCAGGACGCCGTTCCCTCTTGCCCCGAACAATGCCTGCAGTCCCGTGTCGGCGGAGATGACCGCCGGCAAGCCGGAACACAAGGCTTCTTGCACGACGTTGCTGTGAATCTCGATCAGGGAGGGCAGGGCAAAGATATCGGCCGAGGCGTACACCCACGCCAGGTCCTGTTGCGCCATGGTCCCCGGGCAAGTGGCGGCCGGCCCAAGAAGGCTGGCGACCCGCTCGCGGTCTTCGCCGTCGCCGATACACAACAGGTGCACGGGAAGGCCATATTCCACCAACTGGCGCACGGCCTCCGCCAGGGCGAGAATGTTCTTGCCGCGATTCATTCTGCCGACGAAAAGCACAACCGCAGCGTCAAACGGCACGCCCAGCCGGCGGCGCAGTCGATGGCGATCACGCCATTGCGGTGCAAACCGCCCGTGGTCGACGCCGCGGCGCAGTCGCCGCACTCGGCGGTCGCCGACGATGGCGGAGGCCCGCTGCAAATCGGCCGGCCGCGAGGCCAGGACAAAGCGGCAGAGGCTCTGGTGGCGGGCCAGCCGATCCAGCATCGAGCGCTCGGCCTTTCCCGGCAAGTCCAGGCGCTGATTGAGCCAGCGCCCGAGCAGCCCGCTGCCGGCCAGACGCTCGACAATCTCGGCGGTGAAGATGCGCGTGTAGCCCGGGGTGTCGGTATGCACCGAGTGGACCAGCGGCAGCCCGTACCGCGCCACCAGTCGCTCGGCCGTGCCGGCAAAGGCGAAATACGCGTCCGTCGTATGGATGACGGCGCAGCCGCCGAGGTGGCGTTTGAGGCGCGGCTGGCTGGGGGCCAGGTCGGTATGATCCGGGACATGGGATAGGAACGGCAGGTGCGAGGTGCTGAGAATCGGCCGATGCAAGATATAACGCACGTTCGGCGCCAGTTCGCGGCGACCGTCCCGTTCCGCTTCGAAATGGACGGTAAGATCCAAATCCGCCGGATGGCGCACCGCGGCTTCGGCCAGCCGCTCCCAGCATTTGACATGGCCTCCCGCGTCGGGCCGCCACATCAAATCGACCAGCACCGCGATACTCACCAAAGACGGGAAAGTCCGGTCCGGACCTCGGTCATCAGTCATCGCTAACGACAAACGCCCGCGGTCGGCAAACCGTTCCATACCGACGACAAGCCCTCCACGCAATTCGTAGCGGCTTGACCGCGCTTGCTGATGCGCTGTTAACTTCACCGACCATGACCTCCACCCGCATCGCCCCATTCGGCCGCGACGGCCTTCTCGAACTGGCCCTGACTCCGCTGTTCGGCGGCATGGCGGAACAGGATCTGCACAGTCTTCTGGCGACGGCGCAGACCGAGGCCCATCCTGACGGAGATATCCTGTTCGCCCGCGGCGATGCGGCATCGCGGTTTTTTGTCGTGCTTGACGGGCATGTGGAATTGTTCGTCGAGGAGGGGGGGCGCAAGAGCGTCCTCGAGGTTGCCAAGCGGCCCTCGGTCCTGGGGGAGGCAGCCTTGTTCATCGACGGCAAGCACCCAAATTCGGCGCGTGTCGTCGGCTATGCCAAGGTCCTGTCGGTGCCGGCCGCACCGTTCCTGGCCGGTCTCGATGACCGCTTCGACTTGGCATTGAGAATGTTGCGCTCGCTATCGGTCCGCTTGCGTGGGCTGGTCGGGCAGATCAGCGAGTTGAAGCTGAAGTCCACCGCGCAGCGCGTCGCCGGATTCCTGCTGGGCCTGACCACGAAGACGGAAGGTCCGGCCGTGGTCCGCTTTCCCTATGACAAGCGCCTTGCCGCCGAAGCCCTGGGCATGACCGCGGAAAGTCTGTCGCGCGCCTTGGTCCGGTTGGCCGCCGTGGGCGTCGAAAGCCGGGCCGACAACGTTGTCGCCATTGCCGATATCGAGGCTTTGCGCGCCTTCTGCATCGAGGAGGTGGGGCTGTGACGCCGTCACTGTCCGCCGCCGAGGAGGCCATTGTGCTGTCGGCGCCGTTGTTTGCCGCGATCGATTGCCGTTCGGTCTTCGGGTTGCTGGATGCCGCCTTCGTCACCGAACATCCGGAGGGCGGGTTACTGTTCAGCCGTGGCGATGCGGCCGACCGCTTCTTCCTGGTACTGGCCGGGCGGGTCAATCTGTTTGCCCTGACCGAAAGTGGCGACCACTCGATCATCGAAGTCATCGATCAGGGGCACACTTTCGCCGAAGGCGCCATCTTTGCCAGCCGTCGCTTCCCGCTGAACGGCGAGGCGGCGGCGGGCACCCGCCTGCTGGAGATTCCCGCGCAGCCCTTCCTCAAGCGGCTGGCCGAAGACCATGGGCTGGCGGCAAAACTGGTGGCCTCCCTGGCTCGATGGGAACGGCGCTTGATGGGGGAGATAGCCGATCTCAAGAGCCGTAGCCCGGTGCAGCGGCTGGGGTCCTATCTGCTCGCCCTGGTAGAGCCGGATGCGGTGGGGCGGGCCGTTGTCGTTCTGCCGCTGACCAAGAGCGAGTTGGCCAGTCGCATCGGCATAACACCGGAAAGCCTGTCGCGCGCCATGGGGCGCTTGCGGCCGCTCGGGGTGTCCTCGCAGGGCCGGGAATTGACCATCGAGAACGTGCCGGAGCTGCGCCGTTTTTGCGGGACGGATTGATTCTTGTCAAAAATCAAGGATCATCCCGGGGCAATCCTGCATATGTCACCGATCCTGCCATTCCGGGGTGGAATCGAGGAAATTCCTCGGATCGACGAGATCCCTCCGCACTTCGGTCGCCAGGATGACGTCGAAACCGCCCTGACCCGAGGAATGCCATGACGGAAACCGCTCCCTTCGACCTGCGCCCACTGCTGGCGGGCGGCTTGGATCCTCTGCTCACCGTCGTCGAGCGCGCCCAGGCGGTGCCGAACGACGGGCTTTTGACGTTGGACGCGCCGTTCAACCCCGTTCCGCTGCGCCGCGTCCTGGCCCAGATGGGCTTCTCGTCGGTGGCCCAAAAGCTGGGCGAGCGTCATTGGCGTATCCGCCTGACGCGCGACGGCAAGGGGTGCGTGGAGGGCGAGCCGAGCGACGAAGATTGTCATGGACTGCCGGATCTCGGGGCGCCTGTATGCCGCGACGGCGACGGCGTTTCCATCGACCTGCGGGGCTTGCAGCCGCCCGCTCCCATGGTGGCGGTTCTTCGGCTGTGCGGTACCATTGCCGACGGCACCGCGGTAACCGCGCATTTGGACCGCGATCCTCTTTACCTGTACCCGGAATTGGCCGAGATCGGCTGGAGCGTGGTCGGCATTTCCGGGGAATCCGGAGACATTCGGATCCGTTTGCGGCGCGACGGATACTGATCATGTTCGCCGATTTCCTTGGAGGCGCCCGCGGCCGCCTGCTCCCAGCTTCCGTGCCGTTCCGCTTCTTCGGCGCAGCGGTGGTCTTCCATGTGGCCGCGTGGGCCCTGCTGTTGCTGTACGGCGACCAACTGCCGGGATTCGAGGGCGGCCCGGGCCCCCTGCTGGCGGCGCTGCATCTGGTCACCCTTGGCGTGCTGGCCATGACCGCGATGGGTGCGGCCTTTCAGCTGCTGCCGGTCGCGACGAAGAAGCCGCTGCGCTCCGTCGTCGCCTGCAAGGTTTCCTTCTGGATGTTCTGCAGCGGGCTGCTCGCCTTGCTCCACGGCATGGCGACGGTGGCCCAGCCGTCCATGGAGCTTGGCGGTGGCCTGATGGTCGCAGGGCTGACCGTCTATGCCGCCGTGATCGCCGATAATCTGCGCCGGGTCAGCGACATGCGGGTCGTTACCGACCATGCCTGGACGGCCATGGCCAGCCTCGTCACCCTGGCTCTGTTCGGGCTGCTGCTGATCGGCGATTTCGCCGGAGGCTACCTCCCCGATCACCGGGGTCTGGCCATTGCCCATGCCGTGGTGGCGGCCTATGGCTTCATGGGGATGCTGGCATTGGGTTTCAGCTTCGTCCTGGTTCCGATGTTCGGATTGTCGCCACCGGCTGATGCTCGCCTTGGGCAGCGGGCGGCGTGGCTGGCCGCTGGTGCTCTGGTGGTGACCGTGGCCGGCTTGGCCGCGGCGATGCCTGCGCTGGTGTTCGCCGGCGGGGTGCTGGGCCTGGCGGCGACCGGCATGCATTTGCGGGCGATGTTCAAGGTGATGAAAAGTCGCATGAAGAAGCAACTGGGTGGCTCCTTCGTGCTGATCCGCCTGGGATGGGTGCTGATGCCGGTCAGCATCGGTCTCGGCCTGGCTGCAGCTGCGGGGCTGGGGGCATCCTGGAGCGCGACCCTCTTTGGCTTCGTCCTGGTCTTCGGTTGGTTGCTGTCGTTTCTTACCGGGGTCCTGCAACGGATACTTCCCTTCCTCGCCTCCATGTATTCTGTGGCCCCCGGCGTCAAGCCGGTACTGGTGTCGCGGCTGACCGCCGAGCGGCCGCTGAAAATTCATCTGATCTGCCATTGCCTGGCGCTCACCTTGATCGCTGGCGGAATCGTCAGCGGCCAAGGCCTGCTGGTGCGGCTCGGCGCCGCCGCCGGCCTGACCGGCGCGGCGGCTTTCGCCGGATTCGCCGGGCTGGTTTGGTTCCGGTTGGCCCGGCATCTGAAAAACAAGCGATAACATTTGGAGAATGCACATGTTCGGTCAGACGCAAATTGGCACTCTTCTGCACGAGGAGCATCTTCAGACGATCCGCTCGCTGCAGCGCCTGGAAGAGTACCTTGCCAGCCAGTCGGCGAAGCGGCCGCCCGACCTGTCGAAGCCCGAGGCGCGCAAGGTGCTGGGCGATGTCCTGGGCGACGTGGCGAAAGAGGTGGAGCGGCATTTCGGCTTCGAAGAGAATGAGTTGTTCACCATTCTTTCCGAGCAAGGCGAGGTCGGGATCGTTTTCATGCTGACCGAGGAGCACGGCGTCATTCGGCCGCTGGCCCTGGAATTGGCCGAAGAGGCGGCCGCCGCTCTGGCCGGCAAAGGCTTCAGCGCCGACGAATGGGTGGACTTCCATGAGCGGGGCAGGGAGCTGTGCGAGCGGGAGATCTTCCACATCCAGAAAGAGGAAATGGGTTTGCTCGCCGCCATCTCGGCGCTGGTCGATGCGGACACCGACAGCGACCTGGCCGGTCGGTACCGGCTCCTCGCAGCCGGCGCATGATCGATCACCCTTCGATACGGCCGCCCTCAAGGGCGGCCTGTTCGGGATGAGCGTCCCTATGTCGCCCCGAGTTGCCTCGTCCCAGCGGACGGCGGCGCCTGGCGCCGCATCTCGCGGGACGGCGTTCTTTCATAGTGCCTCATCGAGGGGAGGACGCCCGATGGGCGTCGCTTCTCGATGACGCCTGCGAGGTGTTGCGTCTCGAAGACGCCTGCGAGGTGTCACGTCTCGAAGACGCCTGGGGTGTCACTATTCGATGACGTCCTTGGCCGCAAGGACGGACACCCCCGAGCCGTCCTCGTCCTCGACCAGGACGACGTCGCCCTCGATGCGGCCTTTGTCCGGCGGCAGGGTGTTAAAGTAATGCCAGATGAACGAGACGGAAATTGTCTGGTCTATCTGATCATCCTCATCAAGTTCTTCGTCATCCATCGCCGAGATGTCACGAAGTATCTCCAGCGAATCGTCGAGCATTTCGTCAAAATCCGTACCATCTTCGATGATGTTTCGGATGATCTGCTCGTGCTCCTGGTCATCTAATTCGTATTTCCACTCGGCGTCACCGGATTTAAAGTAAACAGTCTTCATCGGTTCCTCCTGACCTGAACGCTGTCTGCCATCGGGTGGCCGACCATCGTCAATCCGGGCGAAAAATGCAAGCGGCGCGAACCTCGGCCTCGGACTCGAAATCGCTTGGCGCTGTCGCCGCGGTAGGCTACTGGATGAGCCGTTGCGGAGGTTTGCATGGCCGACAGACAGACGATCACCCTGACCATTACCTGCCCGGACACCGTCGGCATCGTCGCGGCGGTATCGGGGTTCCTGAGCGAGCACGACGCCTTCATCACCGAGGCGGCGCAGTACGGCGATCCGTTCTCCAAGCGCTTTTTCATGCGGATCGTCTTCACGCTGGGGGCCTTGTCGCCGGCCAAGGCCGAGATCGAAAAGCGCTTCATGCTGATCGCCCAGCGCTTCCAGATGATCTGGCATATGTATGACGCCACCAAGCGGCCGCGAGTGGTGATCCTGGTATCGAAATTCGGCCACTGCCTCAATGATCTGCTGCATCGCTACCAGACAGGGTCGCTGCCCATCGAGATACCGGCGGTGATCTCCAATCACACCGATATGCGGAGCCTGGTGGAGTGGCACGGCATTCGCTACCACCACCTGGCCGTCGACAAGCTCGATAAGGCCCGCCAACCGCGCGACCTGCTGGCCCTGCTCGACGAGATCGACCCTGATCTGGTGGTGTTGGCGCGCTACATGCAGATTCTCACCCCCCAGCTGTGCGCCCTGCTGTCCGGACGGTGCATCAATATTCATCACTCCTTCCTTCCCAGCTTCAAGGGAGCGAAGCCTTACCACCAAGCGCATCAACGGGGCGTGAAGCTGATCGGCGCCACCGCCCATTACGTGACCACGGACCTGGACGAGGGGCCGATCATCGACCAGGCGGTGGAACGGGTCGATCACACCCACGCCCCGGACGATCTGGTGGCGATGGGACGTGATATCGAAAATGTGGTGTTGGCGCGGGCCGTGCGCTATCACATCGAGCATCGCGTCCTGATCAACGGCATGAAGACCGTTGTGTTCAAGTAAGCGGGCTTGAGCCTCGGATCAGGCATTTTCGCGTCGACGGTGGGATCGAAGGCGAATAACGGTTAGGATCAAGCCGATCGAGGTGACGATGGCCCACGACGCGAGCTTCAATTTTGACCGTATTTCCCTATTTTCCTCCCTCAGCCAGGCTGAGCGGGACGAACTGGCGCGCCAGTCGCGGTTCCGTCGGCATGCTGCCGGCGAGCACATCATCGACGGCCAGAGCGAAAGTCGTGACATCCATTTCATCATCGAAGGCACCGTCCGGGTGGTGAATTATTCCGTTTCCGGCCGCGAAGTGGCGCTCGATGATATTTCCGCCGGCGGCTATTTCGGCGAACTGGCGGCCCTCGACGGCAGCCCCCGCTCGGCTTTCGTCATGGCCCACGGCGGGGAAGCGATCACCGCTGCCATGCCCTGCGAGGTGTTTCTCGGCTTGCTGGGACGAAAGCCGGTGATCGGCCTCGAGATCATGAAGCGGTTGACCCGGATGATCCGCCAATCCAACGAGCGGATCATGGATCTCAGCACGTTGGGCGCCAACAACCGCGTCCATGCCGAGTTGCTGCGCCAGGCCGTCGCCGTCACCGCCGATGGGCGCAAGGCGACGATAACCCCGATCCCGCTGCACGCCGATATCGCCAGCCGGGTCAGCACGACCCGCGAGACCGTTGCCCGGGTCCTGAACGACCTGGCGCGCAGCGGCATTGTCGAGCGGCAGAAAAATGCGCTCGTCGTTCATGACATCGCGCGCTTGGCAATTCTTGTGGAAGATGTGCGTGGAAGCTAAGCCGGCTGTGACGGCCGTCACAGCCATATCGCGCATCGGAGGTAGACTCGCCGGCCGATACCGGTGCGCTCCTTGTTGGGCCGCCCGTATCTTTTTCCCTCAAGAGAAACTTGGGCTAGGCTCGTCCTGGCCCTTTTTTCTTCGGAGGTCGCCGTCGCATGGCATCGATTGATTGGAAGCGCGTCTGGCTTGCCGTCGCCGGCCTCAGCGGTGCCGTCGCTGTAGGCTTTGGCGCCTACGCGGCGCACGGCCTGGAAGGCACTCCGGTGGTCCAGGAATGGCTGGAAAAGGCTTCCCGGTACCAGATGTACCACGCGCTCGCCCTGTTGGCCGTCGCCCGTCTGCAGCGGCCGCACGGTCGGTTCGCCTGGCTTGCCGGTTGCCTGTTCACAATCGGCACTCTGCTGTTTTCCGGCGGGCTTTACGTGATGGCTTTGCTGGCTTGGCCGGTCACGCCGGTGGTTCCGTTCGGTGGCGTGTCATTCATTCTGGGATGGCTGGCCCTGACCCTCTCGGCGCTGCGCGACCCCAGTATTTGACTTGGGGTGGGGAAACGCGGATGATCCCGGCCAATAAGGTTGTCAAGAAATAGCGCCCGAGGGAAGCGGCAATGGCGAAGATGATAATGATCGTGGAAGACAACGATCTGAACATGAAACTCTTCAATGATCTGCTGCAGGCGCATGGATACAGCACCATTCAGACTAGGGACGGCCGCAAGGCTCTCGACTTGGCGCGGGAACGGCGCCCTGACCTGGTCCTCATGGACATTCAGTTGCCCGAGGTATCGGGTCTGGAAATCACCCGGCTGATGAAGGGGGATGAGGAACTGAAATCCATCCCGGTCATCGCCGTCACCGCCTTCGCCATGAAGGGCGACGAGGATAAGATTCGGCAGGGTGGTTGCGACGGTTACATCGCCAAGCCGATCTCTGTGACCAGCTTCCTGCAAACCGTGGCCAAGTTCCTGGGATAGGAAAGCAAAACGCCCGCAACATCGTGCGGGCGTTCTTGAATTCTACCGAGGGGAATTCTATTTAATTTTCGCTTCCTTGAACTGGACGTGCTTGCGCACGACCGGATCGTATTTGCGGAACTCCAGCTTCTCGGTCGTCTTACGCGGGTTCTTCTTGGCCACGTAAAAAAAGCCGGTGCCAGCAGTGCTGAGCAGCTTGATGAGAATGGTGGCGGGCTTTGCCATGACGAAAATCCCGAATGCTTGGTGACGACTCCAGGCGGCGCAAAATACAGGCTGAGCCGTTGGTGTCAAGTAAATTGGTCACGGTTGGTTGAGTGGGAGACCGGCCGGAGCCGACGATGCCGTCGAAACGGGAGCGGTGAGGCTCAAGGCATGGGCGTAGAGCCCGTGGTCGAGGATCAACTGCCGGGCCAGATCGGCGTCGAGTGCGAGGTGCGGCTGCCGTTCGGCCGGGCAGTCGGCGCGAAGCCGCTTGCGTAGCGCCTCCTCATCGAGGGTCGAGGCGCGCCAGGTGGCGATGTCGCTGGCGACATGGGAGTGGCCATCACGGATCGGCTCCAGAAGGGCGGCCGATTGGGCGTGCGTATCGGCCGTGCAGACGGTCGGTAGCACGCCGAGCCCGTGCAGGGCGTAGCCGCTCGGAGAGTAGAACCGCGACCAGGTCAGCGTCATTTCTCCGTCATTTGGCATGCGGATGACCGTCTGGACCGTGCCCTTGCCATAGCTGTTGGTGCCGATGACCACAGCCCGGCCCGAATCCTGCAGGGCGGCAGTGACGATTTCCGCCGCGGAGGCCGACCCGCCGTCCACCATGACGACCAGCGGGATGTTGCCGCCGATGGCACCGGGGGCGGCATCGTACACTTGCAGGGATGCCGGATGGCGGCCGCGGGTCGAGACGATGCGGCCATGGTTCATGAACAGGCCGGCGACTTCCACCCCCTGGTCCAGCAGACCGCCCGGATTACCGCGCAAATCAAGGACGACTCCTTTGAAGTCCGGGCTGGCCTTGGCCTGCTTGACGTCGTCCGAGACACTGGCGGCGGTGTCCTGATTGAAGCTGGCGATGGCGATAGTGGCCACACCGTCCTTCATTGTCATCGTGACCGTCGGCGGGACGATCAGGCCGCGATGGAGGGTGACGGTGGCCATCTGCCGGTCGCCCGCGTGTTCGACGGTCAGCGCTACGCTGCTGGAGATCGGCCCGCGCAAGCGCTTGGAAATGTCGCTCTGGGTAAATCCTGCGATCGGCGTTCCATCGATCGCCGAAATATGGTCGCCGACGGCAAGCTTGGCTTCGGCCGCCGGGGTCTTCGGCATGACCTCGGTCAGCACGATATCCTGTGGCTCCACCTTGTATCGCACGCCGATGCCGCCGAAGCCGTTGCGGAATGCCCGATGTTCGCGCGCCACCGCGGCGCTTGCATAGCGGGAGAAGAAGTCAAGCTTGGCCAGAGTGGCGTCGAAAACGGCTTGGTAGATCTTTTCGTCGTCGGCCTTGCGCAACGCCGGCGAGACGGCGGCGGCGTCGTGGGCAACGCCCATGATCAGCGCCGCCCAACCATCGGAATCGGTATCCTCGGGCGCGGGATAAGCCGCCACGCGCTTGTCCTGGTAACGCAGGAGCACCTGGTGCGGGTTCGGGCGTTCGAAACTCAAAGCCGGATCGATGGCCGACAGGCCCTTCAGGCCCTCGAAGGCGGCATTGCCGATATTCACATCGGTCAGATACCGTTCCTCGATCATTTCGAAACCGAAAGCCAGAACCCGATCCGGCGTTTTGGCTGAATATTGATTGGCTGGGCCGACGGCAGCTTGGCTGACGGGGGCACAGGCGCCGGCGATCAACAGGGTGCCGGCAACGATCCATCGGGATAGGGCCTTCGTGGTCAACGCTCTCACCTGGGGGTATGTCCAAAGAAGTACCGCGACGGATTATGGCCAAGCAGCGTCCTCTCGGTACAGAAATTTTGGCTAACCCTGAAGTGGTGGTGACTTGCGGTGCAAAAGGATACGACGACAGGCCCACCGGGCGGCGTCGGCATTGCACTCAGCGGCGCCGCCGCTCCCGTCGGTTGGGACGTCCCGGACGCACCCCGCTGGCGGCGCGAAGCGGCTTCGTTCCGTCGGCGCCGGGGGCCTGCAGCAGATGGAACACCAGGCTGCCGGTCAGTGGATCGGCTTCCGCCAGTTCCACCTCCACGGCATCGCCCAGGCTGAACACCAGGCCCATGCGCTTGCCGACCAGGCAATGGCGGACCTCGTCATGGGCGTAGTAGTCGGCCGGCAGTGAGGAAACGGGGACCAGTCCGTCGGCGCCGGTTTCATCGAGGGTGATGAACAGACCAAAACGGGTGACGCCGTTGACCCGGCCGGCGAAGCGGGCGCCGACACGATCGGCCAGGAACACGGCGGTGAAGCGGTTCAGCGCATCGCGCTCGGCCGCGGCGGCGCGGCGCTCGGTGGTCGAGATATGCTCGCCGATCTCGGCGAAGCGGTCGGCCGAATCGGGGGGCAGGGCGCCTTGGCCGAAGCGCAGCCCGTCGATCAGCGCGCGGTGGACCAGAAGGTCGGCATAGCGGCGGATGGGCGAGGTGAAGTGGGCATAGCGCACCAAGCCCAACCCGAAATGGCCGATGTTCTCGGGGCTGTAGACGGCCTGGGCCTGGCTGCGCAGCACCACCTCGTTGATCAGGTGGACCTCCGGGGTCTCCTTGGCCTTCTCAAGGATCTGGTTGAAGGCGGCGGGTCGTAGCACCTGGCCTTTCGGCAGCGACAGGCCGACGGTCGACAGGAAGTCGCGCAGCGCCTCCAGCTTGTCGAGGGCGGGAAGATCGTGCACGCGGTACATGCAGGGGCGGTTGATAGCCTCGATCTGTTCGGCCGCGGCGACATTGGCGGCGATCATGAAGTCCTCGATCACCCGATGGCTGTCGTAGCGTTCGCGTGGCACGACCTTGTCGATATGACCGTCGGCGCCGATCACCACCTTCCGCTCGGGAATGTCGAGTTCCAGGACTCCCCGCCGCTGGCGGGCGGCGAACAGGGCGCGCCATGCCCCGTACAGCGGCTTCAGGACGGGTTCGAGCAGCGGACCGGTGGTGTCATCGGGATCGCCGTCGATAGCCCGCTGCACCTGCTCATAGGTGAGGCGCGCCGCCGAGCGCATCATGCCGCGCAGGAAGCGGTGGCGCAGCTTGTTGCCTTCGGCGTCGAGCCAAAGATGGGCCGCCAGGCATGGACGATCTTCGGCGGGCTTCAACGAGCACCAGCCGTTGGACAGCGCTTCCGGCAGCATGGGCACCACACGGTCGGGAAAATAGACCGAGTTGCCACGCTTGAAGGCTTCCCGGTCGAGCGGATCGCCGGGGCGGACATACCAGGCCACGTCGGCGATGGCCACCATGATGTGCCAGCCGCCGTCCTCACCCCTCTCAGCCCACACGGCGTCGTCGAAGTCGCGGGCATCCTCGCCGTCGATGGTGACCAAGGGGAAAGAACGAAGGTCCGTCCGGCTGTCCATCGGAGCGGCGGCGGCGGCATCGGCCTGGTCCAAGGCCTCGTCGGGAAACTCGCTGGGGATGTCGTGGGTATGAATGGCCACCAGGCTGATGGACCGGGGATTGGCCATGCTGCCCAGGCGTTCGACGATGCGGGCCGGCCGCAGACCGAAGGGGCGGGGGCTCGGCAAGACCTCGGCCAGGACCAGTTCGCCCGGCGACGCTTCCAGCGCATCCGCCGGCAGCACCGTGTAGTCGCTCTTCTGGCGTCGGTCCGTGGGATGCAGGCGCCCGCTGCCGTCGGCGGCCAGTTGGTAGACGCCAAGAACCTTGGCTGGCCCGGCGGTGATGCGGCGAACCGCCCGTGCCTCGTAGATGCCATCCCGCAACCGGCGCATCCGCGCCAGCACGCGGTCGCCGACTCCCAAAGGGGCTTCGCCGCGGCGGCCGGGCGCCATGTAGATGCGGGGCGGGCGGCCCTCCTCGGCCCAGGTAATGGGCTTGGCCAGAAGTTCGCCGTCGGGGTCGACGCCGCTGATCTCCACCACCATTACCTCGGGGAGAGCACCGGGCCGGCCAAAGCGCCTTCCACGGCCTCGCTCTATTTCGCCAGATTTCTCAAGATCCTTGATCATCTCCCGGAGAATAATGCGGTTCTCTCCGGTCATGTTGAATGCGCGGGCAAGCTCGCGCTTGCCCACGCGACCCGGCGATTCGCGAATGAACTCGAGCAGCTGCTGGCGGGTGGGAAGCGGAATGTGCTTGGGGGGCTTGGGCATCGGCAGGCTATCCTTTGTCGCCCCTATATTAACCACGGAGATTGACAAGGGCACGGAGGATTAATGAAATGCGCGCCTGGCCATTCCTCGTTTCCGTGATGTCCGTGATGAATTCCTATTCACCTTCGGCCGTTGCCGCAGCCCGCCTGGCCTTGGGTTTGGCGGCCGGCTTCTTCGCCTTGGCCGGCGCTTTGCCGCCCCCCTTTGCCGCCTTGGCGGCGAGCAGGGCGACCGCTTCCTCCAGGGTGACCTGATCCTTGCCCTTGGGCAGATTGGCGTTGATGCCCCCATGGCTGACATAAGGGCCGAAGCGCCCCGAGTTGAGCGTCACCGGCTTGCCGTCCGCAGGGTGGTCGCCCAGGGACTGGGCCGGTGCGCGGCTCTTGGCCTTGGCGCCGGCAAGCAGTTCGACGGCGCGGTTCATGCCGACATCCAGAACATCGTCGCCGCGGCCCAGGGACTTGTACAGGTCGCCATATTTGAGGTAGGGCCCGAACTTGCCGATGCCAGCGCTGATCATCTGCCCGGTCTCCGGGTGGGGCCCGATGTCCCGCGGCAAGCCGAGCAGGCGCAACGCCTTGTCCAGGGTCACGTCACCGGGCTCCAGGCCGCGGTAAAGGCTGACTCGCTTCGGCTTGGCCTTCTTGCCTTCGCCTTCGCCAAGCTGGACGTAGTAGCCGTAGGGCCCCTTGCGCAGAACCACCGGCAAGCCCGATTGCGGATCGGTCCCCAGCTCCTTCGGCTTGTCGGAGCCGTCCTCAGGCGCCCCGCCGGCGTCCGTCGCCATGGATAGCGGGCGGGTATACCGGCATTCGGGATAATTCGAGCAGCCGATGAAGGCGCCGAACTTGCCCAGTTTCAGGCTGAGACGGCCGGAATTGCAGGTGGGGCAAAGGCGTGGGTCGCCGCCGCTGGCGTCTGCGGGAAAAAAATGGGGGCCCAATTCCTGGTCCAGCGTTTCCAGCACCTGGGAAACGCGAAGATCCTTGGTCTCGTCCACCGCTGCCGAGAAATCCCGCCAGAAGTCGCGCAGGACCGTCTTCCAGTCGATTCGCCCGCCCGAGATATCATCCAGCTGGTTTTCCAGGTCGGCGGTGAAATTGTACTGGACGTAGCGATTGAAGAAATTCTCGAGGAAGGCGGTGACAACACGCCCTCGATCTTCCGGAATGAATCGTCTTGCGTCGAGGCGCACGTAATCACGGTCCTGCAGGACGGTCAGGATCGAAGCGTAAGTGGAGGGCCGGCCGATACCCAGTTCCTCCAGCTTTTTCACCAGGCTCGCTTCCGAATAGCGCGGCGGCGGTTGGGTGAAATGCTGCGCAGAGCGCAGGTCCCGTTGCGCCATGGTATCGCCCTCGGCCATTTCGGGCAGCAGCCGGTCGGCGTCTTCGTCTTCCGGCTCGTCGCGGTCCTCGCGGTAGAGCGTGAGGAAGCCTTCGAACTTGACCACCGAACCGGTGGCGCGGAAGCCGATGGCCTGGTCTTCCGACAGGATGTCCACCGCCACCTGGTCGAGGAGGGCGCTCTCCATCTGGCTGGCCACCGTGCGCCGCCAGATCAGCTCGTAGAGGCGCAGTTGGTCGCGATCCAGATAGGGCGCCACCTCCTGTGGCCGCCGGAACATATCGGTGGGGCGGATCGCCTCGTGGGCTTCCTGGGCGTTCTTCGCCTTTGTCTTGTAGATGCGCGGTGCCGACGGCAGGAACGGGCCGCCGTATTGCTTTTCGATGAAGGCACGGGCGGCGCCGATCGCCTCGGCCGCCATCTGCACGCCATCGGTACGCATATAGGTGATCAGTCCGACCGTCTCACCGCCGATGTCGACGCCTTCATAGAGGCGCTGGGCGATCTGCATGGTGCGTGCCGCCTGCAGATGCAGCTTGCGCGAGGCCTCCTGCTGGAGAGTCGAGGTGGTGAAGGGCGGCGACGGGTGGCGCTTGACCTGCTTGCGCTCGACCGCGCCCACATGGAAGCGGGCGGCGCCGACCTGGTCCTCGGCCCGGCGCGCCGCCGCCTCGTCGGGCAGGGCGAACTTGTCGAGTCTGGCACCGTCGAGACGGGTCAGTTGGGCAGTGACCAGGGCTTGGCGCGGAGTCAGGAAATCGGCTTCCAGTGTCCAGTATTCCTGCGAGCGGAACCGCTCGATTTCCGCCTCGCGCTCGCAGATCAGGCGCAACGCCACCGATTGCACGCGCCCGGCGGAGCGGCTTCCCGGAAGCTTGCGCCACAGAACTGGCGACAGGGTGAAGCCGACCAGATAGTCGAGCGCCCGGCGAGCCAGATAGGCATCCACCAGCTCCTGGTCGAGCTCGCGCGGATTGCGCATGGCCTCGAGGACGGCCGATTTGGTGATTTCATTGAACACGACGCGCTTTACGTCGATACCTTTGAGCGCCTTGCGGTCTTCCAGGACACGGCGGACATGCCAGGAAATGGCCTCGCCCTCCCGATCCGGGTCGGTGGCCAGGATCAGTCCTTGCGCCGCCTTGACCGCTGTCGCGATGTCGCGGATATGGCGTTCGGACTTGGGGTCGGTTTCCCATTCCATTGAGAAGTCGGCATCCGGCTTGACCGATCCGTCCTTGGCGGGCAGATCGCGGATATGGCCATAGCTGGCGATGACTTTGTAGTCGTCCCCAAGGTATTTGTTGATGGTTTTCGCCTTGGCGGGCGATTCGACGACGACGATCTTCATGAAACCCGCAAGCTGCGTCCCTGAAAAGGCTTCCCTCGCCTCAAGGATGAAGAGAAACCCGGTTGCCCGGATGCCGTTCCAGCCGGCCCGCCAGTTCGAGCTCAAGCAGGACCATCGAGACCACGGCGGGAGACAATTGGCACTGACGGAGCAGTTCGTCAACGGCTACTGGCGCCGCGGCCAATGATTCGACAATGCCGCGCCGGGCGGCAGCCACCTCGCGATCAGCCGGCGGCGTGGCGTCCGGCGGCGGCGGAGCCGGTGCCGCGGGCGGTGGCGGCGGCGCCGAAAAGCCGCGCATTCCGCCCAGGGCGTCGATGACATCGGCGGCCGAAGTGATGAGGGTGGCTCCTTGCTTGATCAGCATGTTGGGGCCTTCCGAGCGCGCATCGAACGGCGAGCCGGGGACGGCGAAGACTTCGCGCCCCTGGTCCAGAGCCAGCCGGGCGGTAATCAGGGAACCCGAACGGGCAGCCGCCTCGACCACCACGACGCCCAGCGACAGCCCGGCGATCAGGCGGTTGCGCCGAGGAAAGTGGGTGGCCTGCGGTACCATGCCGTGTGCCATTTCCGAAACAATGCAGCCGGTTGCACGGATCTGCTCATAGAGCGCGCGGTTCTCAGATGGATACACGACGTCGACGCCGCCGGCGAGAACCGCCACGGTGCCGCTGTCCAGGGCGCCGAGATGGGCCGCGGCGTCGACGCCACGAGCCAGGCCGGAGGTCACCACCAGCCCGCCTGCGCCGAGTTCCGCCGCCAGGAGCCGGGCCATGCGGCGTCCGGCGGCAGAAGCGTTGCGCGCCCCGACCACGCCAACCCCGTCGCGCCGCAGCAATGAGGCGTCCCCCAGCGTGTTCAGCAGCGGGGTGGTATCGAGCGCCTTGAGCGGAGTGGGGAACTCCGGCTCAATGCTGGCGATCATGCGGCCGCCGAGGCGGCTCAACGCTTCCAGCTCCGCCTCCGCCGAGGATCTCGTGGCGACGACGAAGCCGCGCCGGCCGCCGCCGCGGCGCGCCAGGGCGGGCAGGGCGTCCAAGGCCCGGCCGGCGCTGCCGAACCGCTCGATCAGACGGAAGAAAGTGGCCGGGCCGACATTCTCGCTGCGGTATAACCGCAGCCAGTCGACCCGTTCGGCGTGACTGAGCCTGGCTTGAATCGGCGGCGTGCACATTGCCCGCGAGGCTGTCAGGCGGCGCGCCTCGCGTCAACATCTTTTGCCGGTAGTTGCCAAACCGGATACTTTAGGCAGCCTCGCTCGCCACCTGGGTGAACGTCACGAACCGATCGTCGCCGCGACCTTTCTGATGGCCTGGACCAGCAGGTCGGCGGAGACCGGAGCGGGAATATCGGCTTTGGTGGTCAGTCCCACCGGTCCCACCGCCTCGGCGGCTTCCACCGGCAGGCGGGCCAGCGCGCCGATGGCGATGTCTTCGTCGACCACGCCCTTCGAGATGATCCACACTGCGTCCGATGTGCGGGCGTAGCGCCGGCCGAAGGTAGGGGAAACAGTTTCGATGACGTCGGGAAGGGTCGGCACGCCGTGGGCGATCAGCAATTGATCGACGGCGGGGCGGATGATCGAGTCGGCGGTCGGCAGGAGGACGGTGAAGCGGGAGAGGTCGCGCAAGGTGACCGGCTGGCTGGCCAGCGGATGTTCGGGCCTGACAACGAACACCACCTCTTCCGAATAGAGTTGTTCGAACAGCAGACCCTGCATCGCCGCCGGAGCGGCCAGCCGCCCGACCACCAGGTCGAGATCGCCGCGCCGCAGGCGATCGAGGAGATAGTCGTTGGGGCCGATGATTACGCGCAGCGTCGCGCCCAGCCCCGCCGCCTTCGCCTCTTGAACGGCGAACGGCATCAACCGTGCGGCGACGGTCGGCAGCACGCCGACCGAAAGGATATAACCGCCACGGGTCAGCCCCTGCGCCACCGTATCGATACCCTGGCGCAAAGCCGTCATCGTGGCGCCCGCGTAGCGCCGGAACGCTTCACCGTGGGGAGTGAGGAAGACGCCGCGGCGGCTGCGTTCGAACAGGGCGGTGCCGAGGATATCCTCCAATTCGGCGATTGCCTTCGACACCGCTGGCTGAGTCAGGTTCAGCAGGTCGGCGGCAAGAACGAAACTGCGTTGGGCGGCAACCTCGAGAAAGCAGGACAAATGGCGAAGCTTGATGCGGTTTTCCAGCACGGCCGGGAGCCCTCAATGCATATCCGTTTCGATATGAAACCATAAGATATGATCATTTTTAATACCAATATGAATATGCAATAAACGGAGGGAGAAAATCGCCTGGGCGGTTCGAGTCAGGCGGAAAAGACAGAGGACGGTCCATGCGCCTTCAATCCGTGGGAACAGCCGAATTGCATGTCGACGCCCGCCTTGTTCCGGGGCGGCCGGTGCTGGTGCTGGTCAATTCGCTGGGCACCGATCTGCGCATCTGGGACGAGGTGGTGGGTGCTCTCGGCACCTCCTGCGGCACCGTTCGTTATGACAAGCGGGGCCATGGCCTGTCGGCGTCGGGCGAGCCTCCCTATCGGCTCGACGACCATGTCGATGACCTTGCCGGGCTGCTGGACGCCTTGGCGGTGGAAAAGGCGGTCGTCTGCGGCCTGTCGGTGGGCGGGATGATCGCCTTGAGCCTGGCCGACCGCCGCCCCGATCTGGTGAGCGGCCTGGTGCTCTGCGACACCGCGCATCGCATTGGCTCTCCGGATCAATGGAACCCGCGCATCGACGCTGTGCTGGCGGGTGGGGTCGAGGCCATTGCCGAGAGCGTGCTCGAGCGATGGTTCACGCCCAGCTTCCGCCACAGCTTTCCGCAGCGCTGCTCCGGATACCGCCGGATGCTGACCTCTACGCCGCCGGGCGGTTATGCCGGGACCTGCGCCGCCATTCGCGACGCCGACCTGTCGGATGCCGCCGGCCGGATCGCCGTACCCACCCTGTGCCTGGTGGGCGACCAGGATGTGGCGACCCCGCCTGTTCTGGTTCGCTCGCTGGCCGAGAGAATCGGCGGCGCCGCTTTCGCTACGATCGCCGATGCCGGCCATCTGCCCTGCATCGAGCAGGCGGAGAGATTGGCCGGCCACCTCAGGGACTTCCTCGCGGCCACCGGCGCGAAGCCGTCCGAACCTTCGCTCGGCGAGGATTTGTTCCAGGCCGGAATGGCGGTGCGCCGCTCGGTGCTGGGCGACGCCCATGTCGATCGCGCGCAGGCCAACCGCACCGCGCTCGACGAGGATTTCCAGCGCTTCATCACCCAGGCCGCCTGGGGAGGACTGTGGTCGCGGCCAAGCCTGAGCCGGCGGGAACGTTCCATCATTACCATCGCGTTGTTGGCCGCGCTCGGCCATGACGAGGAGGTGGCGATGCATGTGCGGGCGACCACCAACACCGGGGCGGTGATGGGCGACGTCGAAGAAGCCCTGCTGCATGTGGCGGTCTATGCGGGGGTGCCGGCGGCCAACCGGGCATTCCACATCGCCAAGAAAGTATTCAAAGAGATGGAGGGAAACAGATGACGTTACGAACGGCGTCCGGGAGAGATTGGGCAAGTCACCCGCCCCTGAACTATCCTCCGTACCGGTCGACCGCCCTGCGGGCCCCGACCAAGCCGCTGATCCCGATCGCCAGATCGCTGTCCGAGACCACCGGTCCCATCTACGGCGATGAAAGCGTCGGTCCGCTGGACAATGATCTGACCCGCAACGGCCGCCGCAACGGCGAACCGCTGGGAGAGCGGATCATCGTGACCGGCCGCGTGGTCGACGAACTCGGGCGGCCGATCCGCCACTCCCTTGTGGAAGTGTGGCAGGCGAATGCCGCCGGACGCTATGTTCACAAGGTCGACCAGCATGACGCGCCGCTGGACCCGAATTTTCTGGGTGGCGGACGCTGCGTCACCGACGAGGACGGCATCTACCGGTTCTACACCATCAAGCCGGGTGCCTATCCCTGGGGAAACCATCCCAATGCCTGGCGGCCGAACCACATCCACTTTTCGCTGCTGGGGCCATCCATCGCCTCGCGCCTGGTGACCCAGATGTATTTTCCCGGGGATCCGCTGCTCACCCTCGACCCGATTTATCTCGGGGTGCCCGCGGAGGCCCGCGAACGGCTTGTTTCGACATTCTCGATCGATGTCACAGAGCCCGGGTTCGCTCTCGGATACGTCTTCGACATCGTGCTGCGCGGCGGCCGCGAAACACCCTTCGAGAGGTGATGCCATGGTGACCAAGCAAACTCCCTCGCAGACCGTCGGCCCCTATTTCGCCTATGGCCTGACCGCTCAGCAATATCACTACCCCAACGGGCAGATCGCCGACGGCACTCTAGCCGACGACAAGATGCCCGGCCGTGTCCGCATTATCGGCCGCGTGCTCGACGGCGACGGCCAGCCGATTCCCGACGCCATGGTTGAGATCTGGCAGGCCGACAGCGACGGGCGCTACGGTTGGGCGGGCGCCAGGGGGTTCGGCCGCCAGGGAACCGGCACCGACGCCGAAAGCCGCTTCATTTTCGATACCGTCAAACCCGGATCGATCGGCGGCGGACAAGCCCCGCATCTGACCGTCATCCTGTTCATGCGAGGGCTGCTGACCCATCTCTATACCCGGATCTATTTCTCCGACGACGCCGAGGCCAATCGCGCCGACCCGGTCCTCGCCGCGGTTCCCGCCGATCGCCGTCACAGCCTTGTGGCCCGCCGGGAGGAGACCGCCAACGGCATCGTCTATCACTTCGATATCCATATGCAGGGAGAAGGCGAAACCGTCTTCTTCGATTTCTAGGACCGCCGACCATGACCACCCATACCCAGGTGGCGATCATCGGAGCTGGGCCGTCAGGTCTGCTCCTGTCGCAGATCCTCCACCTCAACGGCATCGGCTCGATCGTGCTCGAACGCAAATCACGCGCTTACGTTGAGGGCCGTGTCCGCGCCGGGATCATGGAGCAGGGAGCGGTCGAGATGATGCGCCGGGCGGGGGCGGCCGAGCGCCTTGACCGCGAATGCCTGACCCATGACGGGATCGAGATCGCCCTTGAGGGACGGCGCCAACGCGTAAGCTTCCTCGACCTGGTCGGCACTCCGGTAACCGTCTACGGCCAGTCCGAAATGACCAAGGACCTGGCCAATGCCCGCTTGGCGGCCGGGGGCGATATCCGCTACCAGGCGGAAGACGTCCGGCTGGAGGGGTTGGACGGCGGGCGGCCGCGCATCCATTACGTCGAGGCCGGCGCGCAGCGGGAGATCACCGCCGATTTCGTCGCCGGTTGCGACGGCTTTCACGGCATCAGCCGGCAGAGCATTCCCGCTGACAAGCTGCGCAGCTTCGAACGGATCTATCCCTTTGCCTGGCTCGGCATCATGGCCGAGGTGCCACCACCCTCGGACGAACTGATCTATGCCCGGCACGAGCGTGGTTTCGCCTTATGCAGCATGCGCTCGCGCTCGCGCTCGCGCCATTATCTGCAGGTCTCGCCGGACGAGGATCTCGGGGCATGGCCCGAACAGAGGATCTGGAGCGAGATCGCGATCCGCATCGGCGACCCGGATTTCGGCGTCCTGAAGACCGGTCCGCTGATCGAGAAGAGCCTGACGCCGATGCGCAGCTTCGTGTGCGAGACCATGCGTTTCGGCCGCCTGTTCCTGGTTGGGGACGCTGCCCATATTGTCCCCCCGACCGGCGCCAAGGGCCTCAACCTGGCGGCTGGAGATGTCCATTACTTATCGGAAGGACTGATCGACCATTATGCCAAGGGTCGCGGCGACACCCTCGACCGCTACGCCGAGCGGGCCCTTGCCCGGGTGTGGAAGGCGCAACGGTTCTCGTGGTGGATGACCTGCCTCTTGCATAATTTCGCCGCGTCAGAGGGTTTCCAGAACCGCATTCATCGGGCCGAACTGGAATACACCCTGTCGTCCCGCGCCGCCCAGACAGCGCTGGCTGAAAACTATGTCGGCTTGCCGTACTGAGCGGGAGGGAGAACGATGACGTGCATAATGTCGCTTGGCGATGCCGTCGCCGAACTGATCGCCGACGGCAACGCGGTGGCTTTCGAAGGGTTCACTCATTTGATCCCCATGGCCGCGGCGCACGAAACCATTCGCCAGGGACGGAGGGACCTGACGCTGATCAGGATGACGCCGGATATCATCTATGACCAGATGATCGGCATGGGAATGGCGCGTAAGCTGGTCTTCTCCTTCGCCGGCAACCCGGGCGTCGGGCTGCTTCGGCGCCTCCGCGACACGGTGGAGAACGGCTGGCCCAACCGGCCGGAGATCGAGGAACATTCCCATGCGGCGATGGCCAATGCCTATGAGGCCGGAGCGGCGGGTTTGCCCTGCGCAATATTCCGCGGCTATCTCGGGTCGGATCTGCGCAAGGTCAATCCCAGCATCCGCACCGTGACCTGTCCGTTTACCGGGGAAATCCTTGCAGCGGTGCCGGCAATCCGCCCCGACGTCGCGGTCATCCACGCCCAGAAGGCCAGTCGCCGCGGTGACGTGCTGGTGGAAGGCATTGTCGGCGTGCAGAAAGAGGCTGTGCTGGCCGCCAAGCGGGTGCTGGTGACGGTGGAGGAAGTAGTGGACGACTTCGACGACCTTCATCCCAATCTGTGCGTCCTGCCGCATTGGACCATCAGTGCGGTCTGTCCGGTTCCCGGCGGCGCCCACCCATCCTATGCCCATGGCCATTACCGGCGCGACAACGCTGCCTATCTGGAATGGGACAAGGTTTCGGCCGACCGCGACAGCTTTCTCGGCTGGATGAAGGCCAATGTGCTGGACGTCGGGCCCGAGGCGTTCGCCGAACGTGTCCGGCCCTTGCGGACAAAAGGATGAACGGCATGGATTTCACCCCCGACGAGATGATGACCATCGCCGCGGCGCGGGCGCTGAGCAACGACGACGTCTGCTTCGTCGGCATCGGAGCGCCGTCGGCGGCCTGCAACGTTGCCCGCCTGACCCATGCGCCGGGCATCACCTTGATCTACGAATCGGGCACCCTGGGCACCGCGCCCGAGGTGCTGCCGCTGTCCATCGGCGACGGCGAGCTTTGCGAGACCGCGCTGACCACCGTGTCGGTGCCCGAAATGTTCCGCTACTGGCTGCAGGGCGGGCGCATCTCCGTCGGGTTCCTTGGCGCCGCCCAGCTTGACCGCTTCGGTAATATCAACACAACGGTGATCGGCCCCTATACCCATCCCAAGGTCCGGCTGCCCGGCGGCGGCGGCGCGCCGGAAATCGCCAGTTCGTGCGGCGAGATCTTCATCACCATGCGCCAATCGGTCCGCGGCATGGTTGAGACCATCGATTTCGTCACCTCTTTCGGGCATGGCACCGGCGGCGAGGCGCGGCGCAAGCTGGGCTTGACGACCAAGGGTCCGACACTTCTTGTGACTGATCTCGCCGTTTGGCGGCCCGATCCCGACAGCAAGGAGTTCACCGTGCGCTCGCTGCATCCCGGTGTCAGCCGCGCCATGGTCCAGGACAGTTGCGGGTGGCGGGTCCGCTTCGCCGGCGATCTCGAGGAAACGCCGCCGCCAAGCCATTTGGAACTGCAAACGCTGCGCGACCTTTACGCCCGGACCAAGGCCGCGCATCGGGCCCAGGGTGCGGCATGAGCCTGTCGCCGTTCGATCATCCGCTCCTTGGCGGTTTGCTGGGGGATCCGGAACTGGCCGCGAGCTTAACCGCCGAGGCCGAGCTCGCGGCGATGCTCGCCTTCGAGTCGGCCCTGGCCGAGGCGGAAGCAAAGCTGGGGGTGATCCCGGCGGCGGCGGCGGTCGAGATTTCCCGCGCCGTGACCGGCTTCCGGCCGGACATGGTGCAGCTTGCCGCCGCTACGGCGCGCGACGGGGTGGTGGTGCCCGACCTGGTGGCGCAGCTTCGTACCGTTGTCGGCGAGCCGCATGCCCGTTACGTCCATCATGGGGCGACCAGCCAGGACGTGGTCGACACAGCCCTGATCATGCGACTGAATGCCGCGGCCCAGGTCCTGGACCGGCGGCTGGCAGCGGTGATCGGCCGTCTGGAGAAGCTGGCGGCGGCTGAAGGCGGGCGGACGCTGATGGGGCACACGCGGATGCAGCGGGCCCGCCCGGTTCTCCTGGCACGCAAGGTGGCGAGCTGGCGGGAACCGCTGCTGCGGCATCGGCGGCGGCTGGCCGAATTGGCGCCGCGGCTCTTTGTCGTGCAACTGGGTGGGGCCGTGGGCGACAGGGCCGAGTTGGCAACATATGGCGACGCCGTGGCTGATCATCTCGCTGACGCTCTGGGCCTCGGCCGCAGCCCGCAAGCCTGGCACAACGAGCGCGACGGCTTGGGCGAGTTCGCCTCCTGGCTGTCGCTGATCGGCGGAAGCCTGGGCAAGCTTGGCATGGACATCGCCCTGATGGCGCAGAACGAAATCGGCGAGCTGCGGCTACGCTCCGCCGGGCGCTCCTCGGCGATGCCGGAAAAATCGAATCCCGTGGCGGCCGAAGCCCTCGTTGCCCTGGGACGCTTCAACTCCACCCTGGTAGGCGGTTTCCAAGGCGCGCTGATCCACGAGAACGAGCGCTCCGGGAGTGCCTGGATGGTGGAGTGGATGATTCTGCCACAGATGGTACTGGCCACCGGCGGCGGCCTGCGCATCGCCGCCGATCTCCTGTCCGCCGTCGAATGGAGCTGATCTGGCGTGTCGGCGCGGTTTGCCTGGAGCAACTGTTGTGGTAAGACACTCCGGCCGTTCGGGTCAGGCAACGGCGGGAATGGAGACATTGGGAATGAAGCAGGTCGGTAGGATTTCGTTGGCTAAAGGAACGGTGGTGGCGGTCCTTCTTGTCGCCGGTTCGACTATGTCGGCGTGCTCCTTGCTGGCACCCGAGCCCGCGACGCCCGAAGCCGCGGCCAGCTGCAACGGGCAGCCCGACTGGTGCCTGACTGTCGCCAACGAAGTGGCGCGCGACACGTCCGTCTATCTCGACGGCGAGAAGGCGGCGACGGCGCCGGCCGAAGGATCGGTGCGCATTCCCGTGCCGGCCGGCCAGACCCGCATGGTCAATTTTTGCAAGGAAGTGCCAGTCAGCCAGGAACTGTTCGGCTTGATCTCAAGCAAGAAGATCCTGTGCAGCAAGCCTGAGCCGATCCTGTTCGACAAGAATCAGACAAAGATCGTCTACGACAACAACAACCTGCCCAACTGACCGGTTGGAGCCGGATTCCAGGCCATTCTGCCGAGCGGGGAAGGAAAAATCGGCATGGGGCGGCCCAGCGCCGATTTTTCGGGCTTTTCGACCACACCCTCGCGCGGAGAGCTGGCTCAAGCCCGGAGACAGCTTGCTAACGCTTTTTTTCGCCGATCTTTGGCTCTTGTCCTTTGAGCAGGCGTCGAATATTGCCGTGGTGGCGAACAAACCCGAGGACCGCCAGGCCGGCGGCCAACATGGCATGTTGCGGCGTTGCCAGAAGCAGGGCATAGAGCGGCGACAGGGCCAGCGCCGCCAGCGCCGCCAGGGACGAGATGCGGAACAGCTTGGCGACCAGCAGCCAGGTCAGGCAGGCGCCCAAGCCGACCGGCCAGGCGGTCACCAGCAGTACGCCCAGGGTAGTGGCCACGCCTTTGCCGCCCTGGAATTTCAGCCAGAGAGGAAAATTGTGGCCCAACACCGCCATGAACCCGGCGATCAGTCCGGCTTCGGTGCCGGCCAGCTGCGCCGCAATCGCGGCGGCCACAGCGCCCTTGCCGCCGTCGAGGAGCAGAGTTGCCGCCGCCAAGCCCTTGCGGCCGGTGCGCAGGACATTGGTGGCGCCGATGTTGCCCGAGCCGATGGCACGAATATCGCCCAGGCCCGCCAGCCGGGTCAGCAGCAGGCCAAAGGGGACCGAGCCGAGCAGATAGCCGAGGACGGCAGCCAGAAGATCAGGCATCCGCGGTGAACACCGCGCGACCGTCCACCACCGTGCGCAGCACCATGCCCTGAACGGGGCGCCCGTCGAACGGCGAGTTTTTCGATTTACTGCGCATCTTGTCCGAGTTGACCCGCCAAGCCCGTTCGGGATCGAAAACGACGAGATCAGCCGGAGCCTCGGCCTTCAGTCGGCCGGCACCGAGCCCCAGCAGCCGGGCAGGGGCCCAGCTCAAGCGCTCGATCACCTGCAGCAGCGACAGATGGCCGTTGTGGAACAACTCGAGGCTGACCGCCAGCAGCGTTTCCAGGCCAATGCCGCCGAATGCCGCCTGGGCGAAGGGCAGGCGCTTGGAATCCTGATCCTGCGGGGCATGGTCGGAGGCAATGGCGTCGATCACCCCGTCGGCGATGGCCTGCACCACCGCCTGGCGGTCGGCTTCGGTGCGCAGAGGCGGCGACAGCTTGGCGAAGGTCCGGTAGCCGCTGACCGCCAGTTCGTTCAGGGCGAAATAGGGCGGAGCGGTGTCACAGGTGACGGGAAGGCCGCGTTCCTTGGCCCGGCGGACGATTGCCACGCCTTCCGCGGTGGACAGGTGGGCGGCGTGATAGCGCCCGCCGGTGACCTCCACCAGGCGCATGTCGCGCTCCAGCATGATCGCCTCGGCGGCTGGTGTGATCCCCGCCAGCCCCAGGCGGGAGGCCATCTCGCCCTCGTTCATGGCGCCACCGTCGGCCAGACTCGGTTCCTCGGGGTGTTGGACGATGATCACCCCGAAGGTCGCGGCATAGGACAGCGCGCGGCGCATGACCTGGGCGTTGCGGATGGCTTTGGTGCCGTCGGTGAAGGCCAGGGCGCCGGCCTCGGCCAGCATGCCGATCTCGGCCAGCTCCTGGCCCTCCAGCCCCTTGGTGGCGGCGGCATAGGGGTAGACTTTGGCCAGACCGATCTTGCGGGCCCGGCGAGCGACAAATTCCACTGTCGCCACATCGTCGATCACCGGTTTGGTATTGGGCAGGCACACCATCGAGGTGATGCCGCCGGCGACCGCCGCCTCACCGGCCGAGCGCAAGGTCTCCTTGTGCTCCTCGCCGGGCTCGCGCAGTTCGACGCGCATGTCGACCAGGCCGGGAGCCAAGCAGGCGCCATGGCAGTCGATCACCTCGATACCGGAAGGCACGCCGCCGGCAAACAGGTTGCTGCCGACATCGACGATGACTTCGCCGTCGGTCAGCAGTGAGCCCCGGGCATCCAGGTCGCTGGCCGGGTCGAGCAGACGGGCATTGACGTAAGCGATGCGGCCGGGCGGTCGAGCGGACATGTCAGGCGTTCCCCATGGCCAAATTGTGCGTCGCGACTTTCAGGCAGGCCATGCGGACCGCCACGCCCATCTCGACCTGCTCGCGGATCACCGAGCGCTCGACGTCGTCGGCCAGATCGCTGTCGATCTCGACACCACGGTTCATCGGGCCGGGATGCATGATCAGGGCATCGGGCTTGGCCACCGACAGCTTGTCGTAATCGAGGCCAAAGAAATGGAAGTATTCGCGGATCGACGGAATGAAATTGCCCCGCATGCGTTCGTTCTGCACGCGCAGCATCATCACGATATCAACATCGCGCAGGCCTTCGACCATGTCGGTGAATACCTCGACGCCCAGCTTTTCCGCCTTTGCCGGCATCAGGGTGCGCGGCCCGACCAGACGGACGCGGGCCCCCATGGTAGACAACAGGTGCATGTTGGAACGGGCGACGCGGCTGTGCAGGACATCCCCGCAGATGGCCACGGTCAGCCCGCCGAGACGGCCCTTGCGCCGGCGGATGGTCAGGGCGTCGAGCAGCGCCTGGGTTGGATGTTCGTGCCAGCCGTCGCCGGCGTTGATAACGGCGCAATTGACCTTTTCCGACAGCAGCTTGACCGCGCCCGAATCGGGATGACGCACCACCAGCACGTCGATATGCATGGCGTTCAGCGTCATCGCCGTGTCGATCAGGGTTTCGCCTTTCGCCACCGAGCTGGCCGAGACCTGCATGTTGATGACGTCAGCTCCCAGCCGTTTCGCGGCCAGTTCGAAGCTGGTGCGGGTGCGGGTCGAGTTCTCGAAGAACAGATTGATCACCGTCTGGCCGCGCAGGCTGCTGGCTTTGCGGTCGGTGGAGCGGTTCTTCTCGACGAACTGGTCCGATAAATCGAGAAGGGCGCTGATCTCATGTGGAGCCAGGCCCTCTATACCGAGCAGATGCCGGTGTGGGAAGATGACGTTGGTCATGGGCGGAGACTATATGTCCAGGGTGGCCAACCGGCAAGGGTTTGCCGTGCAAGGGTTTGCCGTCGCCTCCGCCTATAGACTTGATCTATCCTGCGTTGGGGCAGCCCTTGCGGCCACCGAGGGAATCATGAAGTCCAACAGTTCGACAGCCGCCGCCGTCGGCATCCGGACGCTGTATCAGCAGATGGGCCCGGTGCTGGCGGCCAATGCCGTCAACGGCAGCCTGGTGGTCGCCGCGCTGTGGGGGCGTGCCGAGCCACGGATCCTGCTAATCTGGGGCGCTGTGCTGATGACCGTTTGTCTGCTCCGCACCCTGCTTTGGGCCCGGTATGCGGCGCGCCGCCCGGCCGAGCCAGACCTTGCCGTCTGGGGGCGCCGCTTCACGCTCGGATCGACCGTCTCCGGGATGGTGTGGGGTGCGGCGGCCATCCTGTTCGTGCGCTCCGGCGACCCTCTGTCGCTGCTGCTGGTGGCCTTTGTCCTCGGCGGCATGGCGGCGGGGGCGATGACCGCGCTGGCCAGCCATCCTCCTTCGTTTTATCTGTATCTGGCGATGAGCATCCTGCCGCTGCAGGCACGCCTGGTCAGTTTCGGCGATCGGGCCAGCCTGGCGATGGCGGGGATGGTCCTGCTGTTCGTCCTCTGCATGGTGGTGATCGGCCGCAATTATCGCCTGAGCCTGATCCGGCGGGTCGAATTGGCCCGGCAGAACGCCTTGCTGCTGACCAGTATGGAGGAGCAGGTCCGCCAGCGGACCGTCGACCTGGAAGTGGCCAATAGCCAGTTGCAGGAGGAAGTGGCGGAACGGCGCCGTACCGAGGCGGCGCTGGAGAAGGCCCGCTCCGCCGCCGAACGGGCCAACCAGGCCAAGTCCCGTTTTCTTGCCGCCGCCAGCCACGATTTGCGGCAGCCGATGCAGGCCATGTTCCTGTTCTGCCGGACGCTGCACGACCATGTGGCGGACCGCCGGGCCCGCGACGCCCTGGTGATGCTGGAGCGTGGCCTCGACATCCTGAAAAACCTGCTCGACAGCCTGCTCGACGTGTCGCGCCTCGACGTCAACATCATTCGTCCGCAGAGCGACAGTTTCGCCCTGCGGACGATGGTCGAGGAGATCGCCGCGTCGTTCCGCCCGGTGGCCGCCAGCAAAGGGTTGATAGTGCGCCTCGGCACGATCGAGGAGCTTCAGGTAGCCAGCGACCGCAACCTTCTCGGACGTATGCTGCGCAATCTGGTGGAAAACGCGGTGCGCTACACCGAGCAGGGCGAAATCGTGATCAGCGCAGCCCTCGTCGGCAGTCTGGCGCGGATCGAGGTTCGCGACACCGGCATCGGCATTCCGCCCGACCAGTTGGAATGGATATTCGAGGAGTTCCACCAGGTTGGCAATCCAGAGCGGGACAAGGCCCGCGGCCTCGGCTTGGGGCTGTCGATCGTCCAGAGGTTGGCCACCATCCTCGGCCATCGCGTTGACGTGCAGTCGGAACCGGGCCGGGGTTCGGTATTCGCCGTCGAGGTCCCGGCGAGATTGGCGGAAGCGATCGATGATGGTGGGCGCGAGGAGGGGGGCGAGGCGGCGTCCGCCGGTTCAGGCCGGATGGTGGTTGTCGTCGACGATGACCCGATGGTGTTGCTCGGCCTGCAGAGCGTGTTTCAGGGCTGGGGCTATGAAGTGGTCATGGCGGGTTCGGCCGAGGAAGCGTGCCGCCACTTGCATCAGGCATTGCGGCGCCCCGCCTTGCTGATCGCCGATTACCGCCTGCGCAGCGGCCAGGTGGGAATCGAAGCGATCGAAAAAATCCGTGCCCTGTGCGGCCATCCCGTCCCCGGGATCATCCTTACCGGCGAAACCGGCGCAAGCATTACCGGGGGCGGAGACGCGCCGGAATTCCGCATCGTCTACAAGCCGGTGACCAGTCACCAGCTTGCCGAAGTCGTCGAGGAACTGATCGGCTGAACTCTACGCCAGTTTCGCTTTTTCCAGCAGCTGGAAGCGGGAATCGGCCAAGTCGTCGCCGGCCTTGCGGATGGTCTGCGCCATCGACTGCACCAGCAGGCGCAGGCCGGCCGGCGCGGCGTCGAGCATCAGCGCGACCGCTTGCTTGGAAATCACCATGCAGACCGTGTCTTCTGTGGTATAGGCGGCGGCCATGCGCGGGCTGTCATCGATCAGCCCCAGTTCGCCGAACATGCCCCAGGGGCCGATGGTTCCCAGCAGTACCCGCCGACCGCCGATCATCTTGAAGATCTGGACATTGCCGGTTTCCACGATATAGCCGGCGTCCGCCCGCTCGCCTTCCTTGAAGATTGTCGTTCCTTTGGGAAAGACGCGGCGTTCCGGCGCTCCGGTTTCGTGGCCCGCTCTGAAGTGGCTGGTGTTCATCTCATGCCGCCTCGATATGACTGCCCGAATATCTTTAACACGAAGCGGCAAAGGCGAGAAGGATTTGGAAGCCCAGAAGACAGCTTGACTTATTCTTTAGACGGCCCCAGTCAATCCGGCATTACAGGGCACGGCGGGCCATGGCGTCGAGAGCGCCTTGCAGGATGTAGGCCGCGGCCATCTTGTCGACCACTTCGGCACGGCGCTTGCGCGACGCGTCGGCCTCCAGCAGCGTCCGGGTGACGGCGGCGGTGGATAGCCGTTCGTCCTGGAAGGCCAAGGGCAGGTCGCGCAGGGCCAGAAGGTTGGCGGCGAACTGGCGAACCGATTGGCAACGCGGGCCCTCCGACCCGTCCATGCTCACCGGCAAGCCGAGGACAAGGCCACCGACGCCCGCGGAATCGACCACATGAAGAAGCTCCTTCACATCCGAAGTGAACTTCTTCCGGGCGATGGTGGAAAGCGGCGTAGCGACCGTGCAGGTGACGTCGGAAAGCGCCAGGCCGATGGTTTTGGTGCCGAGATCAAGGCCGAGCAGACGTTGGTCGCGCTGCAGCAAGGGCTTGAGGCCGGTAATGGAAACAATGGGCATATGGTTGTCCTATGGCTCTGAGGCAAAATGAAACATCATTTTGCCTCAGAGCCATAGGATTATCATAGGCCTCGCCCGGCGAGGGGCGAAGGCGATTTGGCCAGTCGGCAGTTGTCGCTGCTTTGCCAACGGTTGTATGGTGGCGGCCGAAGACAGTGAATTGGATGGCATGTGGTGGATGACAGGCTGAGCGAAGAAGATGTCGCCCGTTTGCTGGCCTCGCCGGACGGCGGGACACGGGCCGATATCGCCGACAAGGTTGCCGCCCGGCATCCGCGCCTCAGCGAGTCCGAGCGCAGGATGGCCGAGGATATCTTCCGCCTGATGGTGAAGGATGCCGAGGTGCGGGTCCGCCAGGCCCTGGCCCGGCAGCTTAAGGAAAATCCGCTGGTTCCGCACGACGTGGCGATCGCCCTGGCTCGCGACGTAGACGCGGTGGCACTGCCGATGCTGCGTTACTCCGAAGTGCTGACCGACGATGACCTGATCGACATCGTCCGCAGCCAGGGCAGCGACAAGCGTGCTGCGGTGGCCAGCCGCGCCAGGGTGTCGGCGCCGGTCGCCGAGGCGGTGGTGGAAAGTTGCGACGAGACGGCGGTCGCCGCCCTGGTGGCCAATCAGGGGGTGCAGTTCGCCGAAGGCATGTTGGAGCGCGTGGCCGAACAGTTCGGCGCCCATGACGCCATCGGCGGTCTGCTGGCCGAGCGCCGCGGCCTGCCGGTGACAGTGGCCGAACGCCTGATGACCCGGGTATCGGAGAACATCCGCAACCACCTGCTGAGGCGGCGCGACCTGCCGCCCGAGGTTGCCTCGGCGCTGCTGGTCCAGGCTCGCGAATTGGCCGTGTTGGGCCTGACCAACACCGAGACCGATGCGGTCAAATTGATCGAGCACCTGCACCGCAACCGGCGCCTGACCCCGTCGATCATCCTGCGAGCCGGGTGCATGGGTGATCAGACCTTCTTCGAGGCGGCGCTGGCCCGGCTGGCCGACGTTCCGATCGAGAATGCGCGGCGGCTGATCCACGAATCGGGCAGCCGCGGATTCACCGCCATATTTCAAAAGGCCGGTCTGCCCCAGGCGTTCTTCCATGCCATGCGGGCGACCGTCGACGTGTCGCGCGATATGCAATACGACGGCGAGGCCCGTGACCGCGAACGCTTCTCGCGCCGGATGATCGAACGGATCCTCACGCAGTACGGCGATCTGGGGGTGGAGTTCGAGACCGACGACCTGGAATATCTGCTGGGCAAGATGAGCCAGCTGCCGTCCGCCGTTTCCAACAGGCTGGACGGTTAGCGCCTGTGGACATCCATCGTCAATTGGCTGTCCGAAGACTTGTTATTCTGAGCGGAGCGAAGGATCTCGTTGATCTGACGGGATCCTTTCTTGACGCGAATGATGGTGAGTGACACTCAATGGGGTCCCGGCTTCGAATACATCATTGTCGACGGCACCATCGTCCGCGTCCACCAACATAGAACCGGCGCAAAAGAGGGATTCAAAATCAGGCGATCCTTAGATCCCGCGACGGATTGAGGACCAAGATACTTGCCCTGGGCAAACTTCCTTGCCCGCTTTGTTCTCCTGCCGGGCCAATACCACGACAGCATTGGTGTCACTCTGCTAATTTCCGGAGTCGCGTTCGCCCCTTCTTGCTGACAAAGCCTTCGATATCGATTGGATCCGGACCGAACTCGATAATCGGGGCGCCACGGCTATTATGCCGCCCAAGGCCGACCGAGAGCGCCGTATTGCGTATGACTTCGTGATGTACCGATGCCGTCACTTGGTGAAGAATTTTTTCGCAATCTCAAGAAATTCCGCAGGAGTGCAATACGCTACAACAAGACGGGCAGCAGCTCCTGCGCCGCCATCTATATCGTCGGAACCTTTCTGGCCCTCAAATGAATGTCCGCAAGCCCTAGCTCGCGTCCGGGCGAGCCATTCACATTCCAGCGCCCTGTGCATATGCGGAGCACACCCTGGACGACGGCGAAATCGACACTTGAATTGAACAGCGGGTTTTGGAAATCTAGGTTCAACTCAGCAATGTCTACTAAGAGAACGATAGGGGGGGCATGTTTAAGGTAGTTGTCGCTCACAGCGAAGACGTTGATCCTGTGCATATTGCAGAGGATCTGATTGGCCAGTGCCAAAATCAGCTGTCCGGTCGGCCAGCCAAGGCGGCCTTGCTACTGTCCCCCAGACCCACTGCGACCACCAACCATTGGTCAACGCCATCAACGACGCCTGGCCAGGAATAGCGTTGATCGGAGGATCAACCGATGGCGAACTTTCTTCGGCTGTGGGCTTTGCGGATGCGTCGACAACACTCGCCGTCTTTTCCCATGACGATTCCATACAGATCGTCACCGGTGTCGGGCGGAATCTTTCCGCTGATACCAATGCTGCTTGCGCGGAGGCTATAGCGTCCGCTCGGGCCAAGACCTTTCTACCACTGCGCCTCTGTCTGGCGTTTCCAGAAAGCACAACTGCAAATGTTGCCGCCACAATCGCGTCGCTGACAGAGATGTTGGGTACAGATGTCCCAGTGTTTGGCGGCACGACGGCTGGTAATACGGCAGCCCTTGCGAGTGGTGTTAGAATAAAATTAACACAGCAGTTTTTTGGGAGCGAGGTTATTTCAGATTCAATCCCCGTTATGCTTGTCGCTGGCAACGTTGCTGTTTCTTCCGGGGTCGCTTGTGGCTGGAACCCCATCGGGGAAGTAGGTACCGTTACGAGCGCCAAGGGTGGAGTAGTTCACGCGATAAACAATGAGCCAACAATTTCTTTTTATGAAAGGCAGCTAGGAAGAGGCGGGGTCAACAATACCGAGTTCCCATTGGCTATCCTTGATAAGGATGGGGGCATCGGCTATTTGCGCGTACCAAACCCGATGGCCAACAACATTGACAGCGTGACTTACTTTGGCGACGTTCCTTTGGGGGCGAAGGTGCGTATAAGTGTTGCCGACCGGGAAGCTATCCTGCAGGGGTGCGAGGCCTCAATCCGAATGGCCCAGGAGCGTTTTCCAGCGGCTGATTATAAGGGGCGTGTCCAGGCCGCGACGACGGCGGCACAAGGGCAATCGGCTTCACCCGATTGCCCTGGGCCACGCCATTCTCGTTGGTCAAGCGCGATGCGCTCATGTCCTGGGTTCCGGCCAATCACCCGCCGTCAGCCGGCCCGGACGTGCTCGACGAAGGCGCCGACCTGGGCGTTCAGGAGGGCGGCATTCTCGCCCAGGCGGTTGGCGGCGCTCAACACCTTCCTGGCGGATTCGCCGGTGTCGGTGTTGAGTTGCGCCACCTCGTTCATGTTCTGGGACACCACCCGGGTTTCCGACGCGGTCCGGTCGATGCCGCGGGTGATCTCGCCGGTGGCGTCGCTTTGTTGGGCCACCGCCGAAGCCACCGTCTCGGCGATGGTGTCCAATTTCTCGATGGCGGCGCTGATCGCGGCGATCGCGCGCACCGCGTCGCCACTCACCGATTTGATGTTGTTGATCTGCTCGGTGATGTCGCCGGTGGCCTTGGCGGTCTGGGACGACAGGTTTTTGACCTCGCCGGCGACCACGGCGAAGCCCTTGCCGTATTCACCGGCTCTCATCGCCTCGATCGTGGCGTTGAGCGCCAACAGGTCGATGCGGTGGGCCAGTCCTTCGATCAGTTGAACGATGTGGTCGATTCGTTCGGACGCGCGCGACAGATCGCCCATGACCTCGCGGGCCTGTTCCGCCTCCTTCACCGCGGCGGCGGCCATGGTGGTGGAATCGCTCACTTGACGCCGGATTTCCTGGATCGATACCGACAGTTCCTCGGCGGCGGAGGCCGAAGTGGTGACGTCGTTGGTCAGCCGGGCCGACGCGGCGGCGACGTCGCCGGTGCTGGCCCGGGCGCGGTCCGCCATCGCGGTCATGGCGTGGGCCAGCGTCTGCAACTCGCCTACGGCGGCGGAGACGCCGTCCACCACCCCCTTGACCTCGCGCTCGAATCGGTCGGCCAGGGCCTGCATCTGCTGGCGCTTGGCCTCCTCCGCGGCTAGTTCGGCCTGCCGCCGCTCCTCGGCCATGCGGTCGATGCGAATGGCATTCTCCTTGAACACCTCGACGGCACGTGCCATCTCCCCGATTTCGTCGGCCTTGTCCTGGAAGGGAACCGCCACTCCCTTGTCGCCATGGGTAAGGCGATCCATCACATGCGCCATGGCGCCCAGCGGCGCGACGATCCGATGGCGGGTCAACCACAGGAAAAACACCGCCAGCACCAGCAGCAGAACGGTGTTCAGCGTCAAGGCCGAGGCGTTGGCGACGGTCAGTCCGCTCAGCGCCGAATCGACTGCGCGGCTGCTGACCTCGATGTCGGTTCCGATGGCGTCGGAAAGGGTGGAGAGCGCCGGGCCGATGGAATCGTCCCTCACCGCCAGGAGCGCCTGCGCGGCGGCCGGTCCGGGGGTGGTGGCGGCCTTGTCGAGCACGGTCTCATAGTCGGCGACCACCGCGACCAGAGTGGCCAGCGCCTTCTCCTCGGCCGGGGAAACCCCGGCCGAGCGATAGGCGGCGACAAGCGAACGGATCTTTCCCGCCGCTTCCTCGGCGGCGCTGATGGCGGTCGGGGCGGCCCCGTCGCGTCGAATCACCTCCTTGACCTGAAACAGCAGCCCGCCATAGCCGAAGCGATGCCGGATCTGGTCCATCAACGAGCGCTTCGACGCGGCGCCGATGTCGAAGCTGCGCCAGTGGTCGCCGATGTTGCTCACTTTGGCCGCGCTCCACACCCCGCTGGCGACGCCGACCGCCAGCATGACGAGCATCAGCCCGCTGATGATGGTGCCGGCCCGGCGGATCTTGACATTGTTGATGAACCACACCGCCCCGAGGATCGCGTTGCCCAGGGCGTTGTACTCGCGTTTCAGTGGCGCCCGCAGGGCGTTGGCTTCGGTCATGTGTTCCTCCCTGCGCCCGGCGGGCGCTTCCTCATCGGCGAGCGCCCGAAGCAATATCCGCGCCAGAGTCCCCGCCGGCCCGAATCGCGGCCCCTTGACGGCGTATTCCGCCGACGGCCCCCTCGCCGTCTGGATAGAATTCTTCCATGAATGGAAATCATCCTTTCATTTGGGCGGCGGGCTCATGGAGCATTCGGCAGGAAATCGGCCGTTCAGCGTGTGGCGCGAATATTGCAGTGGATCGATTGGGCGAACGCGGCGGCGAGCGTTGCAATGCAGAGCGGAGCTAAAATGTAAGAAATGGGGTATATATTCGACAGTACATCGGCAGTTGATCAGGGTGCCGATCCGGACGGCAAAAAGGAGAATTTCTATGCCGACGATTACGCCAAGCCGGTGGTCGCGGACGAATACCGCTCGGTCTACGTTTACGAGGCGCCAATTCGGCTGTGGCACTGGGTCAATGTTTGCGCGGTCATCACCTTGATGATCACCGGCTACCTGATCGGGGTGCCTCTGCCTTCAGCCAACGGAGAAGCCAGCGAGTGGTTCGTGATGGGCTATATCCGCTATGCCCATTTCGCCGCCGGATACGTATTCGCGGTGGGAATCCTGGTCCGCTTTTGGTGGGGGGCGGTGGGCAACCGCTTCGCCCGGCAGGTGTTCTACCTGCCGATCTGGAGCCGCCGTTGGACCAGCGAACTGGCCTATCAGCTGCGCTGGCAGACCTTCCTGGAACGGAAGCCGCTGCGCTATCTGGGCCACAATCCTCTGGCCCATGTGGCGATGACCGCGCTGTTCCTTTATCCCGCGCTGTTCATGATCGCCACCGGGTTCGCCATGTATTCCGAAGCGGCGGGCCGGGATTCCTGGCAGCACGCCATCTTCTATTGGGTGATCGACATCTGGGGCAACACCATCGACGTGCATCTGTGGCACCGCATGGGCATGTGGACGATCGCCTGCTTCGTCATCGTCCATGTCTATGCCGCGGTGCGCGAGGACATCATGTCCGGCCAGAGCGTCATCGGCGTCATGTTCAACGGCGAACGCCTGTTCAAGCGCAAGTTTTAGCGGGGAAGACACACGCCATGGGTGACGCTACCTTCTACGACCTGTTCCGACGCCAGGGCATCAGCCGCCGGTCGATTCTGAAATTCTGCGGCCTGACCGCCGCAAGTCTGGGATTGCCGCCGGCCGCCGCCGCGCAGATCGCCCAGGCCCTGGAGACCAAGCCCCGCATCCCCGTGCTGTGGCTGCACGGGCTGGAATGCACTTGCTGCTCGGAATCCTTCATCCGCTCGGGCCATCCGCTGGTCAAGGACGTGGTGCTGTCCATGATCTCGCTGGACTACGACGACACCATCATGGCCGCCGCCGGCCATCAGGCGGAGGCGATCATCGAGGAGATCGTTGAAACCTACAAGGGCCGCTACATCGTGGCGGTCGAAGGCAATCCTCCGCTGGCCAACGACGGCATGTATTGCATCGTCGGCGGCAAGCCCTTCGTCGAACGGCTGCGCTACGCCTGCCGGGATGCCCAGGCGGTGATCGCCTGGGGCTCGTGCGCCTCCAACGGCTGCGTCCAGGCGGCCCGGCCCAATCCCACTCAGGCCACCCCGGTGCATAAGGTGATCACCGACAAGCCGATCGTCAAAGTGCCGGGCTGCCCGCCGATCGCCGAGGTGATGACCGGGGTGATCTCCTACATCCTGACCTTCGAGCGGCTGCCCGAGCTGGATCGCCAGGGCCGGCCCATGATGTTCTATTCCCAGCGCATCCACGACAAGTGCTACCGCCGCGCCCATTTCGACGCCGGCCAGTACGTGGAGAAGTGGGACGACGAGAACGCGCGCAAGGGCTTCTGCCTCTACAAGATGGGCTGCAAAGGGCCGACCACCTACAACGCCTGCTCCACCGTCGGCTGGAACGACGGGATCTCGTTTCCCATCAAGTCCGGTCACGGCTGCATCGGCTGCTCGGAAGAGGGGTTCTGGGACAAGGGGCCATTCTACTCCAGACTTACCCAGGTGGCCGGATTCGGCATCGAGGCCAATGCCGACACCATCGGCAGGACCGCCGCCACAGGAGCCCTCGCCGTCGCGGCGGTGCATGGCGGCCTGTCGGCCGTGAAGCGGCTGCGCGACACCCGCCAGAGAGACAAGGACGAGCAGGGCTGACCATGACCATCACCACTCCCAACGGCTTCACCCTTGATCCTTCAGGCAAGCGGGTGGTCATCGATCCGGTCACCCGGATCGAGGGGCATCTGCGGCTTGAAGTCAATGTCGATTCCGCCAACGTCATCCGCAACGCGGTCTCGGTGGGCACCATGTGGCGCGGCCTGGAGATGATTCTGAAGGACCGCGACCCTCGGGACGCCTGGGCGTTCACCCAGCGGATCTGCGGCGTCTGCACCGGGACCCACGCGCTGACCTCGGTGCGCGCGGTGGAGGCGGCGCTCGGCATACCCATCCCGGAGAACGCCAACACCATCCGCAACATCATGCAGGCGACCCTCTACACCCATGACCACCTGGTGCACTTCTACCACCTGCATGCACTGGACTGGGTGGATGTGCTCAGCGCGCTGAAGGCCGATCCCAATGCGACCAGCGCCCTGGCCCGAAGCCTCTCTTCCTGGCCGTTGTCATCGCCCGGCTACTTCAAGGATCTCCAGCTCCGCCTGACGAGGTTCGTGGAATCGGGGCAGTTGGGGCCGTTCAAGAACGGCTACTGGGGACATCCCGCCTACAAGCTGCCGCCCGAGGCCAACCTGATGGCGGTGGCCCACTATCTGGAGGCGCTGACCTTCCAGAAGGAGATCGTCAAGATCCACACCGTCTTCGGCGGCAAGAATCCCCATCCCAATTGGCTGGTGGGCGGCGTGCCCAGCGCCATCAACGTCGATTCGGTGGGCGCCGTGGGCGCGGTCAACATGGAACGCCTCGACCTGGTGTCCTCGATCATCGACCGGGCGATCGAATTCATCGAGCAGGTCTACATTCCCGACCTGCTGGCGGTGGCCTCGTTCTACAAGGACTGGGCCCAGTGGGGCGGCGGGCTGGCCGGCAGGAATCTTCTCTGCTACGGCGACTTCCCGGAGAAGGCCAACGATTACGGGGCGGACAATCTGGCCTTTCCCCGGGGCGCCATCATCGATGGCAACCTCAACGAGATCCACCAGGTCAGCCTGGATGATCCCGACCAGATCCGGGAGTTCGTCACCCACTCCTGGTACAAATACCCGGACGAAGGCAAGGGGCTGCATCCCTACGACGGCATCACCGAGCCCAACTTCGTTCTCGGCCCCGCGACCGAGGGCAAGAAGACGGACATCAGGCGGATCGACGAAGGAGCCAAATACTCCTATCTCAAGGCGCCGCGCTGGCGTGGCCACGCCATGGAGGTTGGGCCGCTGGCCCGCTGGGTGATGGGCTATGCCCAGGGCCGCCCCGATTACAAGGAGCCGACCGACGCCGTGCTGAAGAAGCTGGGGGTGCCGGTCGGCGCCCTGTTCTCCACCCTGGGCCGCACGGCCGCCCGCGGCCTCGAATGCCAGTGGAGCGCCCACAAACTGAAGGGTTACTTCAACAAGCTGATGGCGACGCTGAAGGCGGGCGACTTCGCCACCGCCAATGCCGACAAGTGGGAGCCGGCCAGCTGGCCCCGGGCCGCCAGGGGGTCCGGCTTTTCCGAGGCGCCGCGCGGCGCGCTGGGCCATTGGGTCCAGATCGCCGACGGTCGCATCGCCAACTACCAGTGCGTGGTCCCCACCACCTGGAACGGCAGTCCCCGCGATCCCCAGGGCAACATCGGCGCCTATGAGGCGGCGCTGCTGGGCACCCCCATGGCCGATCCGTCGCGGCCGCTGGAAATTCTGCGCACCATTCACAGCTTCGATCCCTGCCTGGCCTGTTCCACCCATATCATGGGACCGGACGGGCAGGAGAAGGCGGTGGTGAGGGTGCTGTGATCCCGGCGCCGTCGGTTCCGGTTCTGGTGCTTGGCATCGGCAACCTGCTGTGGGCGGATGAGGGATTCGGCGTGCGCGCGGTCGAGGCGTTGAACGCCGGCTGGGAGATGGCCGAGGGGGTGGCGCTTCTCGATGGCGGCACCCAGGGCATCTATCTGGTGGATCGGGTGGCCGACTGCCGGCGGCTGCTGGTGTTCGACGCGGTGGACTACGGGCTTTCGCCCGGCACCCTGATGCTGGCGCGGGGCGACGAGGTGCCTCGCTTCATGGGGGCGAAGACGGTCAGCCTGCACCAGACCGGTTTCCAGGAGGTGTTGAGCGCCGCCGCCCTGCTGGGACGCCAGCCCGAGGAGATCCTGCTGGTCGGGGTGCAGCCGGCCGACCTCGACAGCTGGGGAGGGGGGTTGACTCCGGTGGTGGCGGCGGCACTGGAACCGGCCCTGGCGGCGGCGCTGAAGCAGTTGGCGGCCTGGGGCTATCGCGCCCGCCCCGGCTTTGGCCGCCCGGCCCTGCTGGGCCACGGACTCGCCCGATCCGATTACGAACGGAGCCCGGCGTGAACCGCCCTCCGTTGCGCCATCGGCCCGGGGCGGACAGCCCGGTTGTCGCGCTGCTGCGCCGGGTGGGCGAGGCCGCCGCCGGCTGGGCCGGCGGCGAGTCGATCGGCTTCGACCTTGCGGATTTGGCCGACGCGGATCTGGCCCTGCTTGCCGATGTTCTGGGAAGTGGCGAGGTGACAGGCCGTCTGCAGGACGAAACCGTGATCGCCGAGGCGGTGTGTCCCGGCGTCTGGCAGGTTTGCGGAGGCCGGCGCCTCGGCCTGGAGATCGGCGAGATTCCCGTCCAGGTCCGTGACGCCGTCTTGAGCCTGCCCTACCTGTCGCCGCCCAGTGCCGACGCCTTGCCCGACGGCGTCATGAACGCGTTGCCGGTCCTCGGAGAACTGGCCGCCCATGCCGCCGACTGGCGGCCGGGGGCGCCCGTCCACGGGGTCAGCCTTTCGCTGCTGCCGCTCTCGGCGGTAGACCGTCAGCTGCTGGAGGACGCCCTGGGGGAGGGGCCGATTGCCTTCGAATCCGGGGGCTACGGCTTCGTCCGCGTCCGCTCCACCGGCCGGCGCCAAATCTGGCACACCCGATTCTTCAACTCCCAGGCCACGCCGATCCAGCACGTCCTTGAGATATGCGACATCCCCGCGGCGGTACGGGCGACCGCGGAGGACGTGCGGGACGGCGGCCGGCGGCTGCTGGAGATCATCGACGCGCTCTGACGTGACACCAACGCGGCACGGTGCCAGGGAACTCCATCATGCTGGCCTGGCGGCGCAGGAGCCTGCGCGGTCAGCTCACGCCAGGTTGTAAGGGTCCGTTTCTGGATAATCGCGCGATTGTCGCGGAACGGGCCCTAATCGTCATTCGTCGGCCAGATTGCGGCATCGATGATCGCCTTGGCCTTCGTCAGCTTGTCGATGGCCGTGGGAATGGCCGTGCCCGCCGCAGGGGGCGTACGCCCAAAATCGGAAAGCTACTTTCCGCATATGCAAGAACGGCTTCCGGTCACGCCCCCTGGCGTTGCGGACCTGCCGGCCTGAATCCCTTGGGGAAGGCCGCTTCCCCCGACCGTCGGCAAATTGGCGCGAATTTTGCCTGAGCAGCCTGCCTGGGTGGAACGGGCCAATTAACACCCGGCTGCGGAGATCTGCAAAATTAAATGCTAATATAAGGGGCTCTACAGTAGGCGAGGTATTTTTATCTTTCGTTGGATTTGGGAGTAGGTCATATATCGGCAGTAGCCAGGGGTGGCTGAAGCACTAATTTTAGAAAATACTGAATTACAAAGAAGCATCAAGCGGCGACCGCGTCTCCGTCTGAACGCGTGATGTTGTCGCTTCTCGATGCAAACAAACGAACGTTTTATTAATGCCGGCCGGGAGAAAAGCGGCGTATGCCCAAGCGGAATCTTGCCAAAACCATTGCCGACTTCGTCGAAGCGGCGGAGGCCCGGATCGGGTCGAGCGGGTGGAGGCAAAGCTGTCGGGCCAAACGCGGCTGATGACGAGCTTGAATGCACCAATGTCACGTGCAAAGGGAGGAAAGTAATGAATAAAACGATTCATCGCATACCGCTTGCCGCCGCCATGGCCGCATTTGCCTGGGCGGCAATAGGATCCGCCTATGGCGCCGGGTGCACCATCAAGATCGGCCGCGTGCTGCCGGAGACCGGGGCTCTGTCGGCGGCGGCCACGGTGCATCCTTGGATCGACGACTACAAGGTCGCCCAACTCGACAAGGCGGGCGGGCTGACCATCGGCGGCCAGCATTGCATGATCGAGTTCAAGTATTACGACTCGCAATCGACGCCCGCCGGTTCGGGTGCGGCCGCGGCCAAGGCGATCATCCACGATCGCGTCAATGTGGTGATGGCTTCGTTCACGCCCGACACCACCAATCAGCCGACCGCGATGTGCGAGAAGTACCAAGTTCCGTGCGTCACGACCGGCGCGCCCATCGAGTCATGGCTTATCGGCCCGGATGGCGCGCCGCGCGACACCGAATACGGCTTTCACTTCTTCTTCCAGGTTCCGGACTTGGTCCACAACCATATCGATACACTGAAGGCGATTCCCGGTGGCTTCAATGGCAAGATTGGCTATCTCTACCCCAACGATCCAGACGGGCTGATCTTCCATTCGCTGTTCGACCCGGCGTTCGCCAAGGAAGGCTGGCACAGCGTGGATCCCGGCCGGTTCGAAATGGGGCTGGCCGATTTCTCGCCTATCGTCGCCAAATTCAAGGCCGCCGGCGTGGAAGCGGTGACCGGCGTCCTGACACCGCCCGATCTGGCGCATTTCCTGACCGCCGCCCAAAAAGCCGGCTTCAAGCCGAAATTCTACCTGATCGACAAGGCCACCGGTTTTGCCGAGGCCATGGCGTCGGTCGGCCCCCTGGCCGAGGGCGTCGCCGGCGTCGATTTCTGGTCGGGCGCCTTTCCCGGCCACGCCACCTTCGGCGGCTATGATGCGAGAGCGCTGATCAACGCCTACGAGAAAGGCAATCCCGGCAAATATTACTCGCCGCTGCTGGGCCTCGACGACGCCGCCCTCGACGTTCTGTTCGATGCTCTCCGTCGATCGACCGACACCTCGTCCGATGCCATCGCCAAGGCGCTGAGAGCGACAACGATCGATACCGTGGCCGGCAAGATCGCATTCAACCAGCACAACTATGCCGTGATCCCCGTCGCGACCGGCCAGTGGCGCCAGGACGCCAAGACGGGGCGCTGGCTCAAGGAAACCGTGTTCTCGATATTCCCCAATGTGGAAAAAGCCGGAAAGGTGCACCTGTATCAGGGAAACTGACGGATGGAGGCGATCAAATCCTCGCCACGGGCCTGGGTGGCACGAGTCCAGGCCTACCGGCACGGCATCGGCGGCAGATTGTTCGGCGCGCAGGTGGTGATCGTCATCCTGGCGATGACCGGCTTTGCCCTGGCGATCGTCTCCTTCGGCCAACTCAACGATGTCCTGGCCGTCATGATCGACCAGCGCGTCCCGGCGATGACCGTCGCCCTGACCCTGGCCAGTGACGGCGAACGGCTGAACATGTCGGCTCCCTCCCTGGCGGCGGCTACCACCGAGGAGTATCGCAAGCAGCAATTCGCGGCGATCGGTCGCCAAGTGGCGGGGCTGGAGGACAGCCTGCGCCGCCTGCGCGATTTCCGCAGCGGGGCGACCAACTTGGACAAAATCGGTGTGGCCGTGGACCGCCTCTCGGCGAATCTCCGCCACATCGACGACTTGGTGGCGCAACGGCTAAAGGCGGAGCAGGCCATCCAATCGCTGTTGGTGGACACGGCCAACGCGAGAGACGCCATCCAGACGGAAGTCGGTCCGGCGCTCAGCACCACCACGATGAGGATTTCCATCGACAGCAGGACCGCGAAGGCCAGCCCGTCTCAAGGCGTGTTCAATGACCTGTCGGACGCGCTAGCCGTCAGTCGTCCGCTACAAACGTTGCAAAGTCAGATCCAGGCGGCAAGTGACGCCCTGACCGAAATGTCGCGGACCACCAACGCCGATACGGTTGGGGATCTGGGCTTCAAATACCGGGGCGCGATGAGGGAGGCGAAGGACGCCCTGAAGGAGCTGCCCCCCGTACTGGGCGGCCACCTGAGAATCCTGTACGACGCGCTGTCCAAGACCGGCAACAGCACCACTGGCCTGCCGGGGATCTGCGTGCACCGCCTGGATCTGCTGGCGCAGGCCGGCGCGCTGATCCACGATGACAAGAAGATCATAGACCAGCTTGTCGGCGACATCCATCAGATGACCACAACGGTGCGAACGAACATCAGCCAGTCGTCCGCCGAAAGCCGCGCCCTCGTTCATCACCGTACCGTCGTCCTGTTCATCGTCGGCATCATCACGGTTTTGTTGGCCATATTCATCTCGATCCTGTTCGTCGGCCAGCGGGTCGTCGAACCGCTCGCCGATCTGGTCGGGGTGATCCGCAAGCTGGCCGGCGGCGACATGACGGTGGCGATCGACCATGACGACCGCAGGGACGAAATCGGCGAGATAGCCAAGGCGATGTCCGTGTTCAAGGACAACGCCCTGGCCGTCGAGCGCATGCGGAGCGACCAGGAGGAGACCAAGCACCGGGCCGAGGCCGACCGCCTGGCGGCGATGCGCCAGATGGCCAATATGTTCGAGGACAGCGTCGGCAAGGTGGTTCAGGCGGTGACCTCGGCGGCCACGGAGCTTGAAGATTCATCGGGCCGGATGGCCCGCATCGCGGCCGAAACCAGTTCCCAGGCCACCATGGCGGCCTCGGCGGCGCATCATGCCTCGGTCAATGTGCAGACCGTCGCTTCGGCCAGCGAGGAACTGGCCTCGTCCATCACCGAAATCTCGTGCCATGTGCAACGGTCGCAATCGGTGGCCGCCCGCGCCGAGGACGAGGCGCGCAACACAACATCCCAAGTGCGGGCGCTGTCGGAGACTGTCGGAGAAATCGGCGAGATCGTCGAACTCATCAACAACATCGCCGGCCAGATCCAGTCGGTTCAAGAAGGTACCGGTACCGCAGTCCAGGCCATCAGCAGGATCTCGAAGGTCATTACCGAAATGGGCGAGATCAGTTCGTCGGTCGCGGCCACCGACGAAATTGCCCGCAACGTCGACCAGGCTGCCGCCGGTACCCGCGAGGTGTCGCAAAATATCGGCGCGGTGGAAGAGGCGGCGAAGGAGACCGGGACGGCGGCCGAGCATATTCGTGGCGCGGCATCCGGCCTGTCCGGCCAGGCAGCGGTTCTGCGCACCGAAGTACGGCGATTCCTGGACTTGGTCCGCGCCGATGCCGGCAAGCAGGAGGTCCTGAAATGGGATGCCGGCCTCGATACCGGAATCCCGTCGGTCGATCGCCATCATCGGGCGGCCTTCGAAAGCTTCAACCAGTTCTACACCCAAATGATGGCGGGCGACGGCCGCCAGGGTGCGATCGCGGCGATCGCCAGAATCGAAAGCAGCACCCGCGAGCACTTCAAGGAGGAAGAAAAACTGATGGCCGACCATAGTTTTCCCGGAACCACCCGCCATACCCGCTCCCATGGCGAGTTCCTCGACCGCATCGCTATGCTGAAAAAGCAAATCGAATCCGACCATCCGGGGGCGGACACGGAACTGTTCAACTATCTGGGAGCATGGCTGCGCGACCATGTGTCCAGAGAGGATCGTGCGCTAGGGACGTTCCTTCAAAAGCAACAAGCGGCCGCCTAAGTCTGAATGGGAAACGCCAGTTCGGCCAAACGATGTCTGTCGAAGAAAAGAGGGCAATGTCATGTTTAAAGTGGTTGTCGCTCACAGCGAGGACGTTGACCCTCTTCATATTGCAGAGGATCTGATTGAGCAATGCCAAAGACAGTTATCGGGGCGACCAGTTAAGGTGGCCTTGCTTCTGTCTACCAACCATTGTGAACATCAGCCGTTAATTGATGCCATCAACAACGCATGGAGAGGAATCGCGTTGATCGGGGGCTCTACAGACGGCGAACTTTCTTCAGCTATTGGCTTTGCGGACGCATCAACGGCGCTGGCTATTTTCTCCCACGACGATTCGGTGCAGATCGTCACAGGTCTCGGACGAAATCTTTCCTCCGATACCAAAGCGGCTTGCGCCGAAGCTGTAGCGTCAGCTCGGGCTAAGACTTCTCTGCCACTGCGTCTATGTCTGGCTTTGCCGGAAAGCATGACCGCAAATATGGCCGTTGTCATCTCATCTCTGACCGAGTTGCTCGGAGTTGATGTTCCGGTTTTTGGCGGAACAACGGCTGGAAACACGGCGGGTTACCCGAGTGGCGTTGCGTTCAAGTCCACACAACAGTTCTTCGGAAACGAGGTTCTATCGGATTCCCTCCCCATCATGCTTGTGGCGGGCAACGTCATCAGTTCGTCCGGGGTTGCCGGTGGCTGGAATTCCATTGGGGAGGTGGGTACGGTTACAAGTAGTACGGGTCTGGTGGTTCAAGCCATAGATAATATGCCAACTCTTTCATTTTATAAAAAGCAACTCGGCGGGGTTGGAGTCAGTAAACCTGAATTTCCATTGGCTATTCTCGATGCGAATGGGGGTGTTGACTATTTTCGTGCGCCTAACTCTCTAGCCGATAACACAAGAGGCGTGACCTTCTTTGGTGATGTTCCCATGGGGGCTAGGGTGCGCATAACTGTTGGAGACCGCGCGGCCATCCTGCAAGGATGCGAAGCTTCCATCCGGATGGCCAAGGAGCGGTTTCCGGCTGACGGCACTCCGGAGTGTGCTTTAATTTTTTCCTGTATTTGCCGCAAGCTCCTGCTCGGCACACGCACGGCCGAAGAGGCGAAGCTCGTCGCCTCCCACCTGGGGGATGTCGCTTTTTGCGGCTTCTACGGCTACGGGGAGTTTGCGCCAAGCCAGGAAGGGCAAGCAGCCTACTACCATAACATGACTTTTGTAACCGTCCTTTTGGGGTCATGATTTGGAGAAAGACAAAACTCATAAAAAATACGAAAAACTGGAGCGGGAACTAAGGATTCTCCGGCAGAAGCTGGCTCGCTGCGAAGAAGCGCGAGTGTATACGGAGCAGTCAAGGGATCAGGCTGACCATCTGTATAAAAGCGTGATCAGCGATCTCGCTGCGGCCAAGGCGGCTGCAGAATATGCGTCTCAGGCGAAGGCGGACTTCCTGGCCAATATGAGTCATGAGATCCGCACGCCGATGAACGCCATCATCGGCATGGCTCATCTGGCGCTGAAGACCGATCTCGACGCGCGTCAACGCGACTATCTGCTCAAGATTCACAACGCCAGCGAGCATCTCCGTGGGATAATCAACGACATCCTCGATTTCTCGAAAATCGACGCTGGCAAGCTCGCCATCGAGGCCATCGATTTCAACCTTGAGCGGGTGTTGCAGACCGCTACCGATCTGGTTGCTGAAAAGGCGGCCGGCAAGGGGCTGGAACTGGTTTGCCGGATGGACCCTGGCGTGCCAACTGCCTTGGTCGGCGATCCTCTTCGGCTCGGGCAGATCCTGGCGAATTACGCCACCAACGCGGTTAAGTTTACCGACGCGGGCGTGGTCACCATCTCCGTTCGGCTGGCCGAAAATTCTGGTGATTTCGTACTTCTGCACATCGCGGTGCAGGACACCGGCATTGGCGTGACGGAGGAGCAGAAGGGGCGGCTGTTTCAGAGCTTCTCGCAGGCCGACAGCTCGACCACGCGCAAGTACGGTGGTACCGGCCTGGGGCTGGCGATCTGCCGCAAGCTGGTGGAACTCATGGGCGGCCAAGTGGGGGTTGACAGCATTCCCGGACAAGGATCGACCTTTTGGTTTACAACCCGCCTGCGCAAAGGAGCGCCAAGACGGCCGCTGGTCCCCCATCCCCAACTGTGGGGGCGGCGCGTCCTGGTGGTCGATGACAACGACCTCGCCCGCATCGTGCTGGCGGATATGCTGTCCGCCATGATGTTCCGAGTCGAGGTGGCCGCCTCGGGGCCTGAGGCTCTCGATGCGCTGGGGCGGGCCGCCGCCAACGGTGCACCGATCGAGATCGTGCTGCTCGACTGGCGGATGCCGGAAATGGATGGACTCGAGACTGCCGCCCGGATCTGCGCCCTTGGCCTTTCGCCCGAGCCGACGCAGATCATCATCACCGCATATGGCAAGTTCGAAATGTCCGCGCAGATAAAGGGATTTGGTATCGAGTCGGTGCTCATCAAGCCGGTAGTCCCCTCTGTTCTGTTCGACACCTTGATGCGGATTATGGGGGGAGAGGCGGTCGAACCGGGTGCGGCGTCGAACGCGCCGGGGGAGGTGCCGCGCGAATTGGCCGATCTGGCCGGCAGGCGCATTCTATTGGTCGAAGACAACGGCCTCGATCAACAGGTGGCGTTCGAACTGCTGACCGACGCAGGCTTCGCCGTGGACATTGCCGAAAACGGCGAGGTCGCCCTAGGCTTGGCCACCAGAGGGTCCTATGACCTCGTGCTCATGGACACGCACATGCCGGTGATGGATGGAATCACCGCTACGCAGGAGATCCGCCGCCTTGGTCTGTCGGACCTGCCGATCGTCGCCATGACGGCCAATGCCCTGCAGGCCGACCGCGAGAGATGCGCCGCTGCGGGGATGGATGATTACGTCACCAAGCCGATCGATCCCAAAGCCCTATGGCGGGCCCTTGCGCGCTGGGTGAAATCGCGGCCCGCCGGCCAGACCCCTTCTCCGGCGCCGAGCCTTGATGACCAGGCGGCGACCAGTCTGCCCGCTGGGGTTGCCGTGCCGGGCCTTCCGGGCGGTTTGGCGCGCGCTGACATCGACCTTGTGCTGGCCGATCATCGGATCGCCGCGGTGACCGCTGGGCTTGGATGTAGATCCGAACAGCCGATGGTGGCGCTAACGGATGCCGGCAGGGTCCGAGAGGTATGCGGGCGATTGTCGGCTCTGCTGGAGGAGGCTGACCCAGTGGCCGAGGACGAGATGGACGCCAATTCGGCGATCCTTCGCGCAGCCTTCCCCGAGCGGTACGAAGCGATCGCCGAATCGGTCCGCAACTTCGACTACGACCGCGCGTTGGCTTTGCTGCGGGAAGTCTGTGCCGTGCAAGGACCATGACCATGACCGACTCGACCCCGGGCAAGGCAACAATTCTTGTCGTCGATGATACCCCGGATAATCTCAAGCTGGTGAGCCGGCTGCTCATGGATACCTACAAGGTGAAGGTCGCCAAATCCGGCGCCAAGGCGCTGGCCATCGCCGCGATCGAGCCGCGGCCCGACTTGGTCCTCCTCGACATCATGATGCCGGAAATGGACGGCTACGAGGTATGCCGGCGGCTCAAGGCCGACCCCCGCACCAGTTCCATCCCGGTCATCTTCCTGACGGCGAAGGCGGAGACCAAGAACGAGGAAAAAGGGCTATGGCTGGGAGCGGTGGATTACATCACCAAACCGATAAGTCCGCCGATCGTCATGGCACGGGTAGAAGCCCAACTGAAACTCAAGGCCACGGCTGACTTTCTCCGCGACAAGGCGGATTTTCTTGAGCAAGAGGTGGCGAAGCGTACCCGCGACATCGTGGCCATCCAGGATGTTACTATCCTGGCCATGGCCTCGCTTGCCGAGGCTCGCGATACGGATACCGGCAACCACGTCCGCCGCACCCAGCACTACGTTAAGGCCCTTGCCGAGAAGTTGAAATGCCATCCCCACTTCGCCGCCACCCTTGATGCTCCTACCATCGCCATGCTGTTTAAGTCCGCGCCCCTCCACGATATCGGCAAAGTGGGAGTTCCCGACCGCATTCTGCTGAAGCCCGGCCGTCTGGAACCGGACGAATTCGCCATCATGAAAAGTCACACGACGCTGGGGTATGCGGCGATCGAACAGGCGGAGCGCACCCTTGGCACCCCAGTCGCCTTTCTGTCCTGCGCCAAGCAGATTGCCCGCAGCCACCACGAAAGATGGGACGGCAGGGGCTATCCCGACGGGCTGGCCAGCGACTCCATTCCCCTCGCCGCCCGTCTGATGGCGGTGGCGGATGTCTACGACGCCCTGGTCAGCCGGCGCGTCTACAAGAGCGCTATGACATACGAGGAGGCTGTGCGGTTCATCGTCGAGGGCAAGGGTAGCCAGTTCGACCCCGACATCGTCGAGGCCTTCGTCGCCCTCCAAGACCAGTTCAAGTCCATCGCCGCCAGATACGCAGATTCTGACCTCAATATGGAGAAAAGGAGAGAAGGCAAAGATCTCGTGGTGGGGTAACGGAAGCGGCATGCCTGCTCATTACCCTCATGAACACGATCATGCACGGGATAGCCCGGCAGTGGCAGGCGGCCTACAAAGAACGCTTACTGGCCGTTCGCCGCCAACATCATTTCTGATAGGCACGGACATGAACAAAGCGCCTTAGTCGTTCGTGAAGAGCGCTGAGGCCGGCAGTACGCTTGGGGTTTGGCTGGATTTCGCGGCGCATCGTGGCGGCACCCTGCACCTCAAGGACCTGGAACGGGTCACCACCAATGGCCGTTGCGCCGGCGGCCAGTTCGTCGTGCACATCGTCGCCCTGCATGGCAACCCCTACGCCGGCCATACGCTGAAGGCCGCCGTCGAAATCGACCAGGCCCTGGACCGGGGTCACGGCGCAACGGATTTACGTCGACAGGGCTACCGCGGCCATGGCCTCGACCGCTTCAAGGTCTGGCGATCCGACCCCATCACACGATAGCCGCGCTGGCCCGATGGCCAGCAGCGGCCATTTCCCGGACGACGCCTTAGCTCGGTGTTGGGCAGTTCAATTTATTCATGGCCTGCCTTCGCTCGCCTTCGGTATTCGCTTGTCAGGCCAGATCTGCTGTCACCAGGCTGGTCGGGGCGACGCCGACCACTGTCGCGACATGGGTGATTTCGCTGGCGTCCACCAGGTGGTTGGCGTTGGTGTCGGCGGTGTTGACCAGGCTGGTGGCCGGGACCTGGCCGTGCGACGCGCCGGCCGTCGAGCCGAAGAACCAGAATTCCGTATTGCCGCTGCTGTCCTGGCCCATGAAGGTGATGAACTCGCCGGTGGCCGTTGGCGCGGCGCCCGTGCCATTGATGTCGGCGACCAGATAGGCGTGATTCGCCGCGGCAGCGACCGAGGCGGCCGAGCCGTTGCCGATGTTGCCGATGTTCACCACGTAGACGGTGCCTCCGCCGAAATTCAGCTGGCTACCATCGACCGGCGTCGTCGTCCCGTCGAGCAGCTGCACATTGGCGCCGAGGACCGCCGAATCGGCGACCCCCAGGGTCGAGCCGGTATCCGGCGTGAAGCCGTAGACGGTGCTGCTGGTGCCGCCCAGCAGGTTCAGCGCATGCATGCCGGTCGATCCGAGGAAGATCGAGGTGTTGGCACCGCCGTCCACGGTGATCGTATCGTTGACCGTGCTGCTGTGGATGGAACTGCCCGAATCCTGGACCGTCACCGAGGGGAAACTGGTCGACATCATGACCGTTTGTGCCGGGGCGGTGGGCAATACCGTGACGCTCGCCGATCCGCCACTGGCGGTTGCCTGGTAGTCGGTGCTGGTGACCCCGTTGCCGATGGTGGTCGGGTCGATCAGCGCGGTATTCAGGTAATTGTTATGGTCCGCCTGGGGAAGCACCGTGGAGGCCGGCAGCAACGCCCCGGGGTCCGCATAGCCGCCCTGACTGAGGTTGATCATCCAGTTCCCGATGTCCGCCTGATTTTCCGGGCTGACGGCGAAGTAGATCAGGATCTGTGCCCGATCCACCGGAGCCGACAGGCCGGGCAAGGTCCCCGCCAGCGCCTCCATGTACCAGGCGACGTCCGAGGCAGACGGCGTGCGGTGCAGAACGTTCTGGTAGATCGTGTCGACGAAAGCCTGGTCATTGGGGCCTCCGTGATCCGCCGGTGCCGTCGCCGTCGGGTACAGGTTCTGGAATTCGGGCGAGGCGAGGAAGTAGACCGCCGCCTGGTGCAGGCTCATGGTGTTGTTGGCGATGGGCGTCGCATAGAATTCCAGACCCTGCAGATCGGGTTGCCGCAGGAAGGCGGCGTTGTACAGGCTGGCGATCTGCGCGTTGGTCGTGCCTTCGACGAAATAGAGCGACTGATAGCTGTGGTAGCTGTCGGAGTTTTGTGCCGCACCGTCGAACAAAAGGTAATTCGCGCCCGTCACGGTGACGGTCTGATGGGAGGTTGTGTCGGTGATATTGGCAACGTCATTGGCGTCGATCTGCAGCGTGTACTGGCTGCGTGGCCCGTCAAGGACCACGGCGCCGTAGCCCGAGCCGAAGTCGGCGGTCTGGAAGCCCACCACCTGGTCGCTGCCGGGGTGGCTGGTCCCCGGCAAATAATGATCGGACTGCTGGGCAATGAATTGTGCGACCGAAGAGGAATAGCCGTTGACGCTGAGCGTATAGCCGCTCGAGATCGCCTCGATGGCCTTCTGGTCCTGCGCCATCTGCGTGGCCGACACGGTGATGGTCGGCGTGCTGGCATCGGTCAAGGTAATGGTGTGCAGCAATCCGGCACTGGCCAGCGCTTCCAGCCCGTCGAGGCTTGATTGGACATTGGCGGCGCTGTCCATCACGATCCCCGGCTGGGTGAGTTGGCCCTGCTGGTAGTCGGCGATCGCCGTCGCCGCGGTGAACACCTGCATCAACCGGCCGGTCGTCGCGGTGTTGCCCAGGTAATCGTCCGTGTAAGTCGCCGCCGACACGGTGAAGGTGCCGGTGCCGGAGCCGGTGCTGGAGGCGGCGACGTAATAGGTGCCGCTGGTTGCCGGGGAGAACGACGTCTGGGCCGCGCCATTGGCCCCGCCGCCGGTACCCGAGGCGAGGAGGTGGCCCGAGCTGTCGTATAGCGACACCTCGGGCGTGGCCAGTGTCCCATTACCGACGTTGAATTCGTAGGACGTGCCGGCGGTCAGTTGGACCTTGAACCAGTCGCTCTGGCCGACGGTGGCAAGCGTTCCCGTCGCCTGGCCGCCGACGGTCACGGTGGCGGTGGTGGTCGTGTTGCCGGCGTGGTCGAAGGGCGCCGTCGACACGGACAGGGTGAAGGTGCCCGGCGTCGAGATCGAGGCCTGGCCCGAGGCGGCGACATAGTAGGTGCCGCTGCTCGTCGGCTCGTAGGAGGTGCGGGCGCCGCCGTTGCTGCCGCCGGTGGTTCCCGAGACCAGGAGGTGGCCCGAGGCGTCGTAAAGCGCGACATCCGGGTTGGTCAGCGTTCCGCCGCCGAGGTCGAAGACGTATTCGGAGCCGCTGTTGAGCTGGACTTTGTACCACTCGCTCTGGCCCACCACGCCGAGGGTTCCCGTCACATGGCCGCCCACCGACACGGTTCCGGTGGTCGTCGTATTGCCGGCGACATCGAAGGGCGCGGTGGATACAGACACCGTGTAGGTTCCCGTGGTCGACAGGAAACCGGCGGCCGCCACGTAATAGGTGCCGCTGGCGGTCGGCTCGAACGAGGTGCGGGCGCCGCCGTTGGCACCGCCGTTGAATCCCTCGGCCAGCAGATTGCCCGAGCCGTCGTAAAGATAGACGCTGGGCGTCACGGTTCCGCCGCCGACATCGAACACGTACTGGGTCCCGGCGGTCAGATCGACCTTGAACCAGTCGGCTTGCCCAACGGCGCTGATCGTGCCCGATGCCTGGCCGCCGACGGCCACCGTTCCCGTGGTGGTGGCGTTGCCGGCGAAGTCGAAATTGGCGGTGTTGACCGAAAGGGTGAAAGACCCTGTGCCACCCGCCGTATCCGAGACCCCGACGTAATAGCTTCCGCTGGCGGTCGGCCCGAATGCGGCGGCGGTTCCGGCCAGGGTGCCGCCGTCATTGCCGTTTAGGATTTCTTTCCCAGTCGAATCGTAAAGCGTCACCTGGGCGGCGCCCAGCGCCGAACTGCTGACATTGAATGTGTATTGCGTACCGGCGGTCAGATTGACCTTGAACCAGTCGTTCTGTCCGGCGGCGGACAGGGTTCCGCTCGCCTGGCCGCCGACCGAGACGGTACCGGTGGTGCTGGTGTTGCCGGCATAGTCGAAGGGGGCGGTCGACAGGTGCACCGAATAGGTGCCGGTGCTCGCATCGGAGGCCGAGGCGCCGATGTAGTAAGTGCCCGCAACCGTCGGCTCGAATGAGGTTTCAGCATAGCCGGCCGGGCCGCCGGAAGTCCCGGAGGCAATCAGGTGGCCGGACGAATCATAGAGGGACACCTGTGGCGTGGATAAGGTTCCACCACCGACGTCGAAGACATATTGGGTGCCGGCCTGCAAGGTAACCTGAAACCAGTCATTGTCACCGGCCGCCTCGACGGTTCCCGAGGCTTGCCCAATCAATGTCGTCGACATAGTTCCCCCCTTTCTTTCGAGGTAGCACCGCTATCCTAATGGAAGAATAGGGAAAGGTCCGTTAATTTTTCATAATCGAGATTCTGCGGCTCGGAGCATCCGGCCACCGGCGACGGTGCTGTGGAAAAATCCAAGCAACGGGTGGAAAGGTCAAAGCGATAATCCCCCGGTAACTTCTTTGGCTCAGTGTCCGAAGCTTCGGGCGAAGGGAAGTGCTGTGCAAAACCTGGTAAGAACTGTTGGAGCTATATTCGTTCTTGCGTTTCTCGCGGCCTGCGCGAATACCGAGCCGGAGGCTCCCGCCGGCGCGAACAGCCTGCCGACCGGCGAAGGTCACGGCGCCTGCCAGGTCGGCGCACCCTATCGCATCGACGGCCATACCTATTATCCCAAGGCGGACTGGCATTACGAGGCGACCGGTATCGCATCCTGGTACTCTCCGGACCTGAACGGACATTTGACGGCGAACGGCGAGATCTACGACGAGGCGAAAATGACGGCAGCCCATCGCACCTTGCAGCTGCCCGCCGTCGTGTCGGTGACCAATCTGGCCAATGGCAAGTCGGTGGTGGTGCGGGTCAACGATCGGGGGCCGTTCGTCCACGGCCGGCTGATCGAGTTGTCGAAGCGGGCGGCGCGACGGCTCGGCTTCGTGCGGGCCGGAACGGCGCGGGTGCGGGTGCGGCTTCTGGCCCGCGATACCGAACGGTTGTGGCAGGCCTGCCAATGAGGCGGGGCCGGGTGCGTCTGTGCGCGGCGCAACCGTTTCGCGATCTGTCAAAATGTGCTTTACTCCCCAGCAGGGTACGGAGAGACCGGAATGCGGGGGGAGAAGCGATTCCGCGTCGGGCTGGTTGCAATTTCGATGATCGGCGGAGCTTGTGTTCTCGGGGAAGGGCAAGCCTACCGGCACACCACTGACCAGTTCGCCACTTATACGCAGCGGGCCGAACAATCCGGCGAGCGGCTGAGCCTCCTGCGGCGCGTCTATCTCGATCTGGTGGACGCCGAATCGGGTGTGCGCGGCTATGTCATCACCGGCGACCGGGGCTATCTGGTTCCCTATGAGCGGGCCAAGGTCTACCTGGCCCGCGACCTGCCTTCGCTGCTTGGCCAGGCGACGGGCGCCACATCGGTCGAATGGGCTGCCACCGAAGACATCAAGGCCGGTGCCGAGGAGCAAATGGCCGACTTGGCCAAAATCGTCCAGTTGCGGGAGACGAAGGGCTGGGAAGCGGCCCATGCGCAGGTGGCGCGCGGCGAGGACGAAGCCCGCATGGAGCGGCTGCGGCAGCATATGGAAGCGGTGATGGGCGGGGAAAACGCCACACGCACGGACATCCTGCGGGAGGTGGCGAAATCCTCGTCGAGCGCGGCCACCACCTGGAACACCGCCATGGCCCTGGTTCTGGCGACGCTGTCGCTGGGAGTGTTCGCGTTGTGGCAGGTATCGGTGCGCAACGATCACCTGGCTCGACGGCTGCGGCACGAGTCGCGGCATGACGACCTGACCGGGTTGGCCAAGCGCCGGTATTTCCGTGAGACCTTGGATTACCTGCTGGCGGTGGCGGCACGCGAACGGCGGATGACCGCGGTTCTCTATCTCGACCTGGACGGCTTCAAGCCGATCAACGACGAGTTGGGCCACGACAAAGGTGATCTTGCCCTGGTCGAGGTGGCCAAGGCGTTGCGCCGGGTGGTGCGGGAGTCCGATTTTCTCGGGCGCCTGGGCGGGGACGAGTTCGCCGTCCTGGTAGCGGCTACCGAGGGCGACGAGACGGCCTTGTGCCAGCGAATCTGCGAAGCCATCCGGACGCTTGACCCACCGTTCCTGGAGGGCCGCCAGCTGCGTGTCAGTATCGGCACCGCAGTGGCCCCGACCGATGGGCGGACCACCGATCAATTGTTGGAGGTGGCCGATGCCCGCATGCTGGAGCAAAAGCGGCGGGGAAAGACATTCTGCAGGGAAAAACAACTCGTCTCTGAACTATAGCGCCGGGCATTACATGAACACACAAGGTCGCCCGGCGCGATCATCGCCTTCTTCGATCCAGCCGTAAGAACATCGTCGCAACATGCTGTAATTCAACGCATTGTAAAATCCTGCAGCTCTGCCGATGGTACTGCCGCCGCCTCGAGGCGCGGCAAGAATAACGGGGATGCGGCGACCTTCCGCCGGGGCATCGCGGCGGCTAGCCAAGTAACTTGTCGCGCATTTCTTCTTCCACTTGTCGCCATTTGGCTATGGCCAAGTGGCCAGTCTATATTGGCCGATGATCCAAGGTTGATCAATTATCCTTGATGTTATCGCCTGTGGGGCGTATTCATTTCATCATATCATCGTGTGGCATCGATGATGGTTTCACGTCCTCGTCTTATAGTGCAAACCGGGTGGGCTATGCCGCATTCTCGTGTGATGCGAATAAGGAGGTTGCCGTGATAACGATACGTTGTCCTCGTTGTGGTGAAGACACAAAACATGTCTCCATAAACGGCAAGGGGAATTCGCATCTGCTCTGGTGCCAGCAATGTTATTATGTAAGTCTTGATAAATGGGATCTATCCATTTCACTGGAGCGCGGAAGGTCATCATCCAGTCTTCGCACTAATGTAGAATTCCTCGAGAATGATCATATCCATTTGATGGAGATGCTGCAGTACATGACTGCGGCGGGGAATTGCAATAGCGACCTGACGAAGAAATATGTAGCCTTCCAGAAAGAATTAAGGGTGCACTACAGGCGCGAGGAGAGATTTCTGGATGAAATAGGCTATCCTCATCTAGAGGAACACGCGCGTCATCACGAAGCGGCATATTCCATAATGCGCGCCATTTCGTCGCTGATCGGTGTTGTGCCGACAGAGGCCATCATATTTTCGCTTAAAGGTAGCCTTATAGACCTGTTTCTCGAGGATATGGATTACAAGTGCTACGTAGAGGACTTGATCGACCGGATGCCGGAGACGGAATTCCAGCCTTGGCTGATGCACCAGTGCCGCGCGCCTTCATCCCATGCTCGTCGCCTGGATTGACGGCATCGGGCAGATGGGGCAGGGGCCTGGTCAAGCCTGTTTGATGACGGAAAAGGAGTCATTTGGCTGACCGGACGCCGGCCAACGCCATGCGGGATGGCCAGGTTCTGACTGACCGTTCGTGCTACCCGCCACACCTTCCAGCCCGAAAGTCCGCACGAGGCGTACAGCCTTCGAATCTATGCGCCAACATCTCATTCAGCGGGAATAGCACGCAATTGGGATGGCCCAGCCATGCACCGAATGCCAAGATCATCCTGGTGCACTGAACCGTTCAAATGGTCCAGTCCGCCAGGTTTGGCTTTTGCCCTTCCGTAATGGGCGGTTGGGTGTCAAGTCCCCCGAGTGACAATCTCGTCGCCGGTATCACGCTTCCGTCCGTGGTCGGTACGGGACCGCCACATCATGCCATCAGATTGAATCCGCGAGCCAAT
>JAJXWP010000056.1 GCA_021781575.1 Pseudomonadota bacterium | reverse complement strand
GCCCCTCGCCGGGCGGTCGGGCGGGGCGCTCGCAGGCTTGATCTTTCATGTCCTGATGGCGTTCGCCCTGTGGCGGATACCGGCGGCGGCCCAGGCCGCGCCCGACGCCGCTGCCTCTCCGGCCACCATGACGATCGGCTATCTCGGCGACAAGGCCGTGGTGCCGGCGCCCGAACCCTATCTGGACCCGCCGCCGACCGGGCAAGGCTTCGACGGGGCGCTCCAGGCAATCGCCGACGACAACACCACCGGCCAATTCGTCGGCCAGCACTTCGAGCTCAAGGACGGCCGCGTCGCCGCCGCCGGCGATGTTCGCCAGGCTTTTCACGCGCTCGTCGAAGGCGGAGCGCGGATGATCCTCGCCGACCTGCCGGCGGAGAGCCTGCTGGCCGTCGCCGATCTGCCCGAGGCCAAGGGCGTAACGCTGCTCAACCTGCGGGCAAGGGACGATTCCCTGCGTGGCGCCGATTGCCGGGCCAATGTCCTGCATACCATACCGAGCCGGGCCATGCTGGCCGACGCCCTGGTGCAGTACCTGATCGTGAAACAATGGCCGAATCTGTTCCTGGTGGTCGGCCCGACTGAAGGCGATCGCGCCTATGCGGCGGCGGTAAGGCGATCGATCGCCAAGTTCGGAGCGCATCTGGTGGCGGAAAAAGCGTGGACCTACAAGCCGGGGGCGAAACGTTCCGACAGCGGCCATTATGCGGAAGCGGCGCAGGTCGCCGAATTCACCCAGGGGCAGCATTACGACGTCCTGGTCGTCGCAGACGAAGACAACCAGTTTGGCGACTACCTCGCCTATGCCACTACCGAACCGCGCCCCATCGCCGGAACCCATGGGCTGATCCCTTCGGCCTGGTCGCGGCCTCACCAGGAATGGGGCGCCACGCAGTTGCAGGACCGCTTCCTGCACCGATTCGGCCACTGGATGACCAATCGCGACTATGCCGCCTGGCTGGCCGTCCGCGCCGTGGGCGAGGCGGCCACCCGCACCGCCTCGACCGACCCGCAGCGAATTGCCGCCTATCTTCGCGGCGACCAGTTCGAACTCCCCGGCTATAAGGGCGAGGCGCTGAGCTTCCGGCCATGGGATGGTCAGATGCGCCAGGCAATCCTGCTATCCGATGCCCGGGCTTTGGTCTCGGTTTCGCCGCAGCCGGGCTTCCTGCACCCGGTTACCGGGCTGGACACCCTGGGATTCGACCGCCCGGAGAGCAAGTGCCATGCGGACTAGACCCCATTTCTCGGCCGAGGATCTACTGGCGAGACTTCAGGCGCGATGCACGACGGCCCTGGCGGCTCTGTCGCTCGGTTTGGCCCTTGGATCGGCGGCGCAGGCGGAAACGGTCCTGGTATCCAACGAAAAGGGCAATTCGATCACAATTCTCGATGGCGACAGCCTCAAGGTTCTCCACACCGTGCCGGTCGGACAGCGGCCGCGCGGCATCGTCCTGTCGAAGGACCGCAAGTTCCTTTACATCTGCGCCAGCGACGACGACCAGATCGACGTGCTCGATCTCGACAACCTTCAGTTGAATGCGCCATTGCCCAGTGGCCATGATCCCGAGACCTTCGCTCTCCATCCGGACGGCGAGCATCTCTATGTCTCCAACGAAGATTCCAGCCTGGTATCGATCGTCGACATTGCAACACGTCAGGTGGTCGGCGAGATCGCCGTGGGAGTCGAACCGGAAGGAATGGCGGTCAGCCCTGACGGAAAATGGATCGTCAACACCTCCGAGACCACCAACATGGCGCATTTCCTCGACAATGCCACCCATACCGTGGTGGCCAACGTCCTGGTAGACAGCCGCCCGCGTCACGCCGAATGGACATCGGACGGCAAGGAGGTGTGGGTCTCTTCGGAAATCGGCGGCACGGTCAGCGTGATCGACGGAGCGACCCATCGGATCATTCACAAAATCAGCTTCGCGGTGCCGGGAATTCCCAAACAGGCGATCCAGGCGGTCGGCATCGTGCTGACCAGGGATCGGAAACTGGCATTCGTCGCTCTGGGCCCATCCAACCGGGTCGCCGTGATCGATGCACGGACCTACGGGGTGATCAAATATCTGCTGGTCGGCCAGCGGGTGTGGAACCTGGCGTTCAATAGCGACGAAAGCCGGCTGTTCACCACCAACGGAGTGAGCGACGACATCTCGGTGATCGATGTGCGGAAATTGCGCGTCATCAAGTCGGTAACCGTCGGCGACCAACCCTGGGGCGTGGTGGTGCGTCCATGATGCGACACCGCCACCTCGCTCTCGCCATCCTCTGCCTGCTGCCCCGGCTGGCCGTCGCTGCCCCGCCCGGGGCTGACCCCGGCTGGCCGTGCAGGCAGCCCCTGGTGACGAGCGTATCGGCTGCCATGATATGGGACGGGCCGCCCCTCGACCATATCGGCGACTGGCGTTCCGAGCCGGCGGTGTCTGCCCTGGTGGCCAAGCTGGCGTCTGAAGATGTCTCCATCGACGCCGGAAAGGCCGCCATCGCCCGGTTCCTCCGCTCTCGGCTGGCCAATCGCCGGCGTTCGATCAGCCGCGCCTTCGCCGGCCTGCTGGAAGAGAGCAACCAGGCCCGAATGCGAGCCATCGACGATATCGAGATGCTTGGCCAGCGGCAGCGCAGCCTCGCCGATGTCATAGCGGGTCTGACGGCCGAGAAGGACAAGGCGGGAGCGAGCGCCGCTCCGGATCTCGTCGAGCGATGGAATTTCGCCCGCCAGACCTATTACCAGGCTCAGCGGACCATTCTCTACGCCTGCGAAATGCCGGCAGGACTGGACCAGCGGCTCGGCGTGTTCGCCAGGGAATTGCGGGCAGGTTTGCCGTGACCCGCCCCTTGGAGGCTCAGTGGAACGGAGGCGCCCATGCATTGGCGTAAGTCGTCAGCGCGTTATCTGCTCTGCGCGTTTGTTTGCCTGGCGGCTCCGGCGGCCGCCGGAGCCGCGGCAGAACCGGAGATTCCGGCCCAGGTGGCGCTGTTCGACAGCGATCATCTGAAGAACATCCATTCACCCGTGCGGCTGAATTATTCCTTCGCCCGCCACGGCAACCCGTCGCAGGTCTACCAGGACAGCGTCGTCGCCGATGTCAGGGTCGTTCATCCGGATGGCGGAAAGGACGTGTGGATCCATTTCCTGAGCGGCCAGAGGCAAATGCCGGCAACCCCGGTGATGGACTTTCACGGCAATCCGTTGCTGATGTATTTCCTTGAGCACGATGTACTGGAAATGCGGCAGGAGACCGGCATTCCCGCTGCCTATTTCCGCACGCGGGTGCGCCGGGCCATCGTCTACGGCGCCCGCATCAGCAAGGTGGCCGTCCCGCTCGACGGCAAGACGCTGCCGGCCACCGAGATCGACATCACGCCGTTCGGCACCGACCCTGGCCTCGCCAACCTGCCGTCGGTGGCCGGCAAGACCTACCACTTCATTCTGTGCGACCAGGTCCCGGGAACGATTTACCAGATCGGATCGCGGATGCCGGCAGCCGGCAACAATCCAGTCGTCGACGAATCGATGACCTATGTGGGAGAAGCGCGATGAGGTTCCGCGCCGCCGATCTTCGCAAGGCTCTTGCCGCTCTGCTGATCGGGCTGGCCGCGCCGGCCGGATCCAACGCCGCCATCGCCCCCGCTCACGGCGACGATTATCCGACCGCCGACCGCGCCGACTATGTGCTGGGATGCATGGCGGCCAACGGCAACACGCGCCTCGCCCTGATGAAATGCTCCTGCGCCATCGATACCATCGCCCGGGCCATGCCTTACGCCGAATATGAGCGGGCCGAAACGGCGCTCAACATGCAGGCCGGCGGTGGACTCGGCGGGAGGGTCGCGGAATTTCAGGACCCGCCGGCACTCAAGCGGGTCATCGAGAAGCTCCACCGCGCGCAGGCGCAAGCCGATCTTCAATGCTTCTGAGCAAATGACGGGTCGGCCTTTTTTCGGGAGATGATGCCTTGGCTGGATATGCTCCTGCCGGATCGATGCGCAGCGCCGCCTTTGCTGCACTGATACTGTCCCTGTCCTTCGGCGCTCCGGCGCACGCCGAAAACAGCACCCCCGTCGGAGCCGAAGCACAGCCCAGCGACGCGCGCTGGAACGAACTGCGGCCAATGCTGTTCAAGGGCAGAACCCTGGCCGATGGCATCGACGTGATCGAGTTGCATGCTCCCGCCAGGGCCGTCGAAGCCGCCGTCGTGCCGGTCAGTTTCCACACCAGGTTTCCCCAGACCGCCGGTCATTACGTCAAGACGGTGAGTCTCGTCGTCGACGGGAATCCGGCTCCGCTGGCCGCGGTGTTTCATTTTACCCCGGACAGCGGGCAGGCCGATGTCGAAACACATCTCAGGATCGACGACTACACCTACATTCACGTCGTCGCCGAAACCAATGACGGAAAATTCTACGTCAGCCGGACCTTCGTCAAAGCGGCAGGCGGATGTTCGGCCCCGAGCGATGATTCGGAAGCGGCACCCCATCAACTTGGACAAATGACATTTCACCAGATCGGGGCATTCCGACCCGATCACTTAAACCTTGCACAACTGATGATTTACCACCCGAACAATTCTGGCCTGCAGATGGATCAAGTAACTCACCTTTACATTCCGCCACACTATATTCAAAAGATCTCTATTTTATTGAGCGGGAAAACAATCCTAACCATCGACAGTGATATTGCGCTGAGCGAGAATCCTTTCTTCCGCTTTTTCTACGTTCCGCGGAAGACTGGATCGCTTCAGGTTTCGGTGACAGACAACCTGCAGAAGACCTTCACCGCAAGCTGGCCGGTCGGGCCAACGGCCGCCGCGGCGAAGCCCGCCCCGGAGGCCGAGACGAAGTAGCCGCCGGCGGATGCTCCGACACCAGCAGATTCAATGTCTTACTCTTTATCGCGGTTCCGGCGGATTGCCGAAAGGCTTGACCAGCGCGGTCGGCTGGCCGGCGGCCTGCCAGCCGTCTATTCCGTCGGGGTACCAGATCACCCGCCGATAACCCAGGCTGAGGGCGCGGCGAGCGGCGTTCCACGACATCCAGCAGCTTGCTCGACAATAGAACACCAGCGGTCGAGCCGGATCGCCGCCGGTAATCCGACGGAGTGCTTCGATGAAATAGGCCAACACGGGCTCGGGCAGCCGCCCATAGCCGACATTGGGCAACCATACCGCTCCGGGAATTCCTTGATGCGGCGGGGGAAGCCACAAATTGCCCGGCGCCAGCCTGGGTGGCCGCGGCTGCTGGTGCAGGACGTCGACGACAACGACGCGCGGATCGGCCAGACGGTCGACCAATTCGGCGGTGCTCACCACTTCGGCGCCCTTCAGGGTGAGCGGCACCGGGCTGCGGTAATCGGCCTGCCGATAATCGGCGGGCTCCGGCGGCGCCTTTGCGGCTGGCGCGCCAGCCGCAAAGGCGCCGCCCACGGATCCCAATGCAGCAAGGCACAACAGCCACGGAATCCAGGGCTTGGCCATGGTCATCTGGCACCGATCAGGGCGCCCTGCTCGTTCAGCAGCGGCACTCCGAAATCCACCAGAACCTGATTGATTTCGTTCTGCTTGGCATGAATCAGGGCATCCACCTTGCGGCGCCAATCAACCTCGTTGTGCCGCACGCCCATGGCGATGTGATATTCCATCCGCGGCGCCGACGGCTCATCCTTCAGCAACACCATGGTCAGCGGAAGATGATCGCGATGGATGAAATAGCCGGCCAGCGGCCCCCACAGCAGGCCCGCGTCGATCTTCTTGTCGACGATGTCGGAGATCATGTGCCGGCTTGGAGCATCGGCCCGGGTATCAACCGTCAGCGGATAGGCATGCGCCTTGTCCATCAGGCCATGGCGGACCAGGAGGTCGGCGGGTGGCGTCCTCGCAATCACGCCGATGCGCAGATCTCGGAGTCGAGGATCGTCAAACCCGGAAAAGGCCAGTCCCCCGTCGTTGCGCAGCACGATGACGTAGCCGGTGTAATAGTAAGGATTTGTCGTGTCCATTTCCGGATCGCCGGCGACGGTCCCCATGACCAAGTCGCACCGCCCGGCCTCAAGCGTCCTGCGCACGAATCCGGTAACCTGGGGATACCAGACATATTCGACGGGAAGCGACAGAGCCCGCCCCAGGATCTCGGCGATCTTGTTCTCGAAGCCACGCCCCTCCTGATCGGAAAAGGGCAGATCGCTGGGATCGGCGCAAACGCGCAGTTCCGTGCGGGCCACCAGGTCACCGGTCGGTGATTGCGCGAAGACAGGCGCACTCGGCGAGAGGAGGGTGGCGGCGGCAACCAGCCCGACCGCCGACAACCATGCAAATCCCATTTCAGCCATGCGGTCCCTCCTGCGCCGTGGTCGTCAGCTTCTGCGGCCGTCCGCGACCCAATACGCCGTCGGACCGGGCCTTCAGATAGGCATAGATGTCGTCGATATACATGGCGACGTCTTCGACATTGCCGAAGGTCGGCATGACGTTCTGGTTCGCCTGGGTAACATTGACGCGCCCCCTCATCACCGTTTCGCGGAACTTGTCTTCCGACATGGTCTTCAAGGATTCCGTAAGGTCCGGAGCGTAGGAACTTCCCGATCCATCGGGGCCGTGGCAGCGCATGCAGGATTCGGTGTAGCGCCGCCAGCCGTTATAGGTGTGCTTGTCCACCTTGCCGTCCTTCACGATGTAGGGGTTCGGATTCGCTGCGGCGATGCATAAGCTGGGGGTCAGGAATAATAGGGCGAGACCGACACAACGGCCGAACGAACGCAACAACATTGAAAACCTCCCGATCAAACCCGGCTCTTGTCGTCAAGACGGCAATGGGAAGACGAAGGGGCCGTCCCCGACGGGAGCCGGCCCTTCGTCCCGCCCATCGAACGCCCCTAATCCACGGTGAATACCGTCAGGGTGCCGCCCAGCTGCGTATAGTTGGACAAGGCGCGGTAGGCCCCGACGGCGCCCAGCCCGTCGGTCCCTTTGGTCAAGCCGGCCGCCAGCCCTATCCCGGCCCAGCCGCCCACACCTGACAGCACGGCGACGTACTGTTTGCCGCCGTGCATATAGGTGATCACATTGCCGATGATCCCCGACGGCGTCTTGAAGCGATAGAGTTCCTTGCCGGTCTTGACGTCGACCGCTTTCAGGTAGCCCTCGAGGGTCCCGTAGAAGGCGACGTCGCCCGCCGTCACCAAGGCGCCGCCCCAAGCCGAGAACTGTTCAGGATCCGACCATACGATCTTGCCGGCACTGGCATCCCAGGCGATGAAGTTACCGAGGTTCTGGTCTCCCTTGGGCGGGAACATCGACAAGGTCGCGCCCACATAGGGCTGCCCGGCGGTGTAGGAGACTTTGAACGGCTCGTAGTCCATGCAGACATGGTTGGTCGGCACGTAGAACAGCCCGGTCTTCGGCGAATAGGCCGCCGGTTGTTCGTCTTTCGAGCCCAATGCCGCCGGGCAGACGCCCTGGGTGTTGACATCCTCGCCGTTGTGCTGGGTGCTGTACTGAGGCACGACTTGCGGGCGGCCCGTCTTCATATCGACGTGGGTAGCCCAATTCACCTTCGGGTCAAACTTTTCCGCCACCAGCAGCGCACCGGTCTTGCGGTCCAAGGTATAGGCGAAGCCGTTGCGGTCGAAATGCACCAAAGCCTTGGTCATCTTGCCCTTGACCGGCATATCGACCAGGATCATCTCATTGATGCCGTCGTAGTCCCATTGGTCGTGAGGGGTCATCTGATAGACCCACTTGGCCACGCCGGTATCGATGTCACGGGCGAAGATGGTCATCGACCATTTGTTGTCGCCCGGCCGTTGGGTCGGATTCCATGTCGAGGGATTGCCCGATCCGTAATACACCAGGTTCAGCTGCGGATCGTACGAGATCCAGCCCCAGGTCGCGCCGCCGCCGATTTTCCACTGATCGCCTTGCCAGGTCTTCAGGGAGGAGTTGGGGCCGACCGGCTTGCCCAGCGACATGGTCTTTTGCGGGTCGAACAGGATCTGGTCGTCGGGGCCGACCGACGCGGCTTTCCAGGCCACCGAGCCATCCTTGATATGATAGGCGGTCATGCGGCCCTGAACGCCGAATTCACCGCCGCTGATGCCGACCAGGACCATGTTCTTGATGACCATCGGAGCCGAGGTGATGGTCTCGCCCTTGGTCGGATCGCCGTTCTTCACATGCCACACCACTTGGCCGGTCTTGGCGTCCAGAGCGACCAGAGTGGCGTCCGCCTGAGCCAGGAAGATCTTCCCGTCGCCATAGGCGACGCCGCGGTTGACCGTGTCGCAGCACATCACCGGAATGACGGACGGATCCTGCCTGGGCTCATATTTCCAGATGACCCGGCCTTCGTGGTTGAGATCCAGCGCGTAGACGATATTAGGGAACGGCGTATGCACATACATCACGTCGCCGATCACCAACGGCGCGCCCTCGTGACCGCGGAGAACGCCGGTCGAGAATGTCCAGACAGGGTGAAGCCGATGCACGTTTTGCCGATTGATCTGGGTCAGGGTGCTGTACCGCTGATCAGAGTAATCATGGGTTGGCATCACCCACTGATTGGGATCTTGTTCCAGTTTCAGCAATTGTTCATTGGCACTGGCCGCACAGAGCGGCAACAGGCACACACCTGCTGCAATTAATACTTCCCTCAATCCCATGACGCGAACTCCCTATTTCATCATTATTCATGCGTAACGCATCAGAACCGTCCTTCTACCCAGACAGATAGACACACAGGCATACTTTTGTGTAATTCTTGCTATTATCGTAATTTATTTGAAAATAACCGACAAGCACTTGTTTGTTTAAGAAGAGACGCGAAGCTGATACTTTGGTACGGTATTACAACACCGCGTCGACACACATACTTGTCGGCTATTCCGCCGATACGACCATCCGCCTGGCATCAGGTGGTCAATAGACCACGACGCTGCGGATCGACTCCCCCCTGGCCATCAGGTCGAAGCCCTCGTTGATCCGCTCCAACGGAAGGAGATGCGTAATCAGATCGTCGATGTTGATCTTGCGGTTCATGTACCAGTCGACGATCTTCGGCACGTCGGTCCGCCCGCGCGCGCCACCGAAAGCGGTACCCTTCCACACGCGGCCGGTCACCAGTTGGAACGGACGGGTGGAAATCTCCTTTCCGGCGCCCGCTACGCCGACGATGACGCTGACACCCCAGCCGCGGTGGCAACATTCCAGCGCCTGCCGCATGACATCGGTGTTGCCGATGCACTCAAAGGTGTAATCGGCGCCACCGCCGGTCAGCTCAACCAGATAAGGGACGAGGTCGTCCCCGACATCTTTCGGGTTGACGAAATGGGTCATGCCGAAGTTGCGCGCCAGATTCTCCCGCGCCGGATTGAGATCGACGCCGACGATCATGTCGGCTCCGGCCAGCCGGGCGCCCTGAACCACGTTGAGGCCGATGCCGCCGAGGCCGAACACCACGACATTGGCGCCTGGCTCGACCTTCGCGGTAAAGATGACCGCGCCGATGCCGGTGGTAACCCCGCAGCCGATGTAGCACACCTTGTCGAACGGAGCGTCGTCGCGGATCCTGGCCAGCGCGATCTCCGGCAGGACCGTGTAATTGGCGAACGTGGAACACCCCATGTAATGCATGACCGGCTTGCCGCCGAGGGAAAACCGGCTGGTTCCGTCCGGCATCAGCCCTTTGCCCTGCGTCGCCCGGATCGAGGTGCAAAGATTGGTCTTTCGAGACAAGCAGGACTTGCACTGGCGGCATTCGGGCGTGTAGAGGGGAATCACGTGATCTCCCTTTTTCAGCGTCGTCACGCCCGGCCCGACATCGACCACGATGCCTGCCCCTTCATGCCCCAAAATGGCAGGAAAAATCCCCTCCGGGTCGGCCCCCGACAGGGTGAACTGATCCGTGTGGCAGATACCGGTCGCCTTGATCTCGACCAGAACTTCGCCCGCTTTCGGCCCTTCGAGCTGGACCGTCTCGATACTCAAAGGCGCCCCAGCTTCAAAGGCGACCGCTGCCCGCACATCCATGGTCATACCCTCCTTCTGTAAGCAATTGTCGTCTTGGTGACCGGCAGCAAGGGATGCGGGAGCGCCAGGCGCCCGCACCCAGCGCGCCCCGGCGGGTCAGGCCCGCAACACGCCCGAAGCCTTGGCCACATGCGTCGCGATGAAATCCATCAGCGCAGGAGACAGGCAGTCGTAGGGCTCGAGACCCAGTTCCCGCAGCCTGGCGCGAACGGCGCCCTGCCGCGTGGGATCGGCGCCCGATTCGATGATCGACGAGACGAAGGCGGCGAACTCGGGCGGCGACCACCCGGTTTGCGGCGACAGTTCGGTGTGGATGAAATCCAATCCGTAAAACGGATGTTTGGTATTCTCGATGCGCCCATACATGTGCACGCCACATTCCCTGCAGGCGTGGCGTTGAATGACCGCCGTCGGGTCAACGACGGTGAGCTTGCCGGCGTTCTTCGTCACCGTCAGGCTCTCCCGGGGAACGACGGCGACGACCGAAAACAGCGCCCCCTCGGGCTTCCAGCATTTCGTGCAGCCACAGGCGTGGTTATGGGCGGACTGCCCCTTGATCGTCACTTCAACGGGATCGTGCGCGCACCTGCAGACGAGCGTCCCGCCGGCAAAATTTTCTGCCGCGGGCAAAATTCCCTTGTCCAGGGATGGGTGGAGTGAAATCGGACCAGACATCGTTCGCCTCCCGAGGCTGCTGTCCCCGACCCATTCGGGGATGAGTCCTGCCAGTTGGCCGAGTATGGATGGCCGTGAGAACGCCTGGCTTGCCCCGCAGCGAAGAGAGGCTTGCCTGTCAGCGAACAAGGCGGTGACATTGCCAACCGGAAATTCATCCGACTCGCACCGAAACGGCGGATTGGCTTTTTCCGCCGGTCATCCAACCCGGACCGAGGCCCGCCGCATGCAACGAAAGTCGCAATGGCTCCTCTGCCCGTTCTTCACTACAATTTGCAAATTGTTCTTACTTTGGCAGGGCATATCCCGCGCCGAGCGGAACGCCCGTTCGCCCGATCAATAATGGTGAGACATAGATAAAGGGCTGCGACGTGGCCAACAGATTGAGGTTTCTTGCGACATCCGAGATATCCGTTCCAGACCGCCCTCGCTTTTGGGCCGACTCCCTGTCGGGGCTGTGCGGGAAGCTCCAGGCCGATTCCTTTGGCGCCAAGACCATTGACGGCGAGATCCAATACGGCGCCATCGGGCGCCTGAAGCTCTGCCGCATCGAAGCCAGTCGGCATCGCATCAGCCTTCCACCGGCCCTGGCGGGCAATGACAAGCACCCGGTGGTCAAGCTTGTGCTGCAGACGGAGGGTGAGTCAACCTTCGAGCAGGGGGGGCTGCGCCTGACAGTCGGACCGGGGGAGTGCATCGCCTATGACGTCTCCCATCCGCACCGGATATCCAGTTTGTCGACAACCAAGCACCTGGTCGTCATCGTTCCGAAGATATTGGCGCACCGACATGGCTTCAGGCACGGCTGCATCGCCAGCCAGCGATACTCGGCGCGCGAAGGCGTCGGCCGCCTCGTTTACCAGCTGGTGAGTTCCACCTTCCGGGAAATGGCGGCCATAACGCCAGACTGCGAAGACGAGCTGGCGGAGTCGATTCTCAATCTGCTGTTCCTGCCGCTCCCCCACGGCCACGCCGATAAACGGGACCTCTCTCCCGGCGAGGAACTGAAGCAGCAAATCAAAAGCTATATCCGCGACAACCTGCATGATCCCGATCTTTGCATCGAGCGCATTGCGGCGGCGCTCCATTGTACGAAGCGCTATCTGCACATGGCTTTCGCCAATGAAGGCACAACAATCGCCAAATATATCTGGATGGTCCGCCTGGAACAGTGCCGGAACCAGCTGGAAGCGGCCCGCAGGAGTGACACGACGATTACCGACGTGGCGTTTTCCTGGGGATTCAACAGCTCGTCCCATTTCAGCCGTGTATTCAAGGAAAAGTTCGGGGTTCCTCCTTCGCATTACCTGCGCTGAACAACAGATGGCGGCACCCTGCTCATGACGCTGGCTCTGGACGTAACCGGGCTGACCTATAGCTTTGGCGCCAAGCGCGCCCTTGACGATGTCTCCTTCTCCGTTGAAAGAGCGAGCTTCACCGCGCTATTGGGCCCAAACGGCGCCGGGAAGACCACCTTCTTTTCCCTCGCCACCCGTCTGTTCGACGCGCCGGCGGAGACCATCCGCATCTTCGGCCGCGATATTCGACGCCACCCCGGCGAAGCCCTGGCTCAACTCGGCGTCGTCTTCCAGGAGCCGACCCTCGATCTCGACCTCAGCGTGGTGCAGAACCTTCGCTACGCCGCCGCCCTGCATGGTCTCCGTCCTGCCGCTGCGGCGCAGCGGATTGAACGGGAACTCACCCGCTTCGGGCTGTTCGAGCGGCGCAACGTGAAGGCGCGCAGCCTCAACGGCGGACATCGCCGACGCATCGAGATCGCGCGGGCGCTGATGCACGAGCCGGCATTGCTTCTGCTCGACGAGCCAACCGTCGGCCTCGATGCCCCAACCCGGCGACAGTTGGTCGACCTGGTCCATCGGCTGTGCCGGGAAGATGGGATCGCAGTGCTTTGGACCACCCATCTGGTGGATGAACTCGATGGCGATGGAGACCGCGTGGTGCTGTTGCAGGACGGTGGCGTGAAAGCCCGCGGAACGGTGGCCGAGGTGCTGGCGGCGGCTGGCGCGGTGGACCTGCACTCGCTGTTCACCCCAGCGGCGGTGGCGGTGTCATGAGCTGGCTGATTTGCCTCAAAGCCATCGTCGGGCGCGAATTGCTCCGCTTCCTCAACCAGCCCTCGCGGCTGGTCAGCGCCTTGGTGCGCCCGCTCATCTGGCTGCTGGTGTTCGCCGCCGGATTCCGCGCCGCCCTCGGGGTGGCCATCGCACCGCCGTACGAAACCTACATTCCCTATAGCATCTATGTCATTCCCGGCTTGGTCGGCATGGTCCAGTTGTTCAACGCCATGCAGAGTTCCCTGTCGATGGTCTATGACCGGGAGATGGGAAGCATGCGGCTGCTCCTGACCAGCCCTCTGCCCCGCTGGTACCTGGTGTCGTGCAAGCTGATGGCCGGAATTGTCGTGTCGGTGGTACAGGTTTATGCATTTCTAGGCGTCGCCTGGCTGTGCGGCGACGACGCCCCGACCTTCGGCTACGTCACGGTGCTTCCCGCCCTGGTCGCCAATGGCCTGATGCTGGGCGCCCTGGGACTGCTCCTGTCGTCGCTGATCCGCCAGTTGGAGAATTTTGCCGGGGTGATGAATTTCGTCGTGTTTCCGCTGTTCTTCCTGTCCACAGCCCTTTATCCGCTGTGGAAAATCCGCGAAGGCAGCGAACTGATCGCCGATATCTGCACGATCAATCCCTTCTCCTACGGGGTCGAGATGATCCGCTTCGCGCTTTACGGACAATGGAACGGCTTGGCCACCTTGGTGGTACTGGCGGTCGGCCCCCTGCTGCTCGGCGGCGCCATCATCGGATACAGCCCCAGCCGCGGCCTGATCCGCCGCAAAGTCTGAGGCCGGCACAATCACCAGGAATGGAATCTGGTGGTCCGCCCCGGACGCCCAATGGTGAAAATCTGACGAAGGTGTGAGTATCATCCGGCAGATTCCTACCATTTGGAGCACCAGCATGTTGACTGTCTTTGAAATCGATGGGGTCACTCCGGTGGTCCATCCGAGTGCCTTCGTCGATCCTGCTGCGGTGCTGATCGGCGACGTCATCGTCGGGCCGGGGGTGTATGTCGGACCGGGCGCTTCCTTGCGCGGCGATTTCGGCCGGATCGTCCTTGAAGAGGGAAGCAATGTGCAAGACGGCTGCGTCCTGCACACCTTGCCCAACGATGAAACGGTGGTCGAGCGCAACGGCCATATCGGCCACGGCGCCATCCTGCACGGCTGTCGCGTCAAGGCAAACGCCATGGTCGGCATGGGGGCCGTGGTCATGGATCGGGCGGTGATCGGCGAATGCTCCATCATCGCCGCCATGGCCTTCGTCAAAGCCGGCATGGAAGTGCCACCACGCAGCCTGGCCGCCGGTGTTCCGGCGAAGGTGGTGCGGGCGCTCTCCGAGGTCGAAGTCGCCTGGAAGACGGCAGGAACTGAGGTCTATCAGGAACTGGCGCGCCGCTGCCTTCGCACTTACCGGGCCACCCGCCCGCTGACCGAGATGACGGCGGATCGGAAGCGGCTGTCCGTCGCCGACTTTCCTTCCATCGGCGAGGCCCGTCGCAGGGCCGACCCGACCTGAACCCGGCCGATCGCGGGAGCACCTTGCCGGGCCTAGCCGAAACGGCAATCCACAGATTCTGTGGATAACTATGTGCAGAGATGTCTCCTGGCTGCGTCCAACACCGCGAAATCGCTCGGAGGAAGACTGGCTGCCCAAGCCTTAGGCAGCCGGTTTCTATTAGCGGATCATCATAGGTACTGCTGGTATTACTGACGGCTATTTACTCCAGCATTCCATGATCGAAACTGTGAATAACTGTGAAACACCAGTGTCGACCCTCGAACAGTTCACCATACCGGGCATAGATATCATAAAACCTTCGCATTACTCGTCGGACATCTTGTGAGGCTGCCGGCTAGTTCATCTGACCGACTGGATCCAGTCGGCGGGTGAGCGCGTCCAGGGCCGGCGCCGCCTGTTCGACCGCGGCCTCTCCCGCGGCGATGCAGTCCTCGGCGCGGTCGAACTGGAAGACGCCGATATCGCCGAGCCGCGGAGAGATCGCCACGTCCGGCGGATCGCCGGCCAGCCGCGAGCGACTGATGCGGTCCTGGATGATGGTCAACGATTGGGTCAATACGGTGAGGATGCTGGGTTCGTCGCTTTGCCGACTGGCCACCCGGCGGAGAAAATCAGCACCCGGCAGGTTGCTCGTTGCCTTGGTCAGCGCCTCGCCGCCATCCTCGTGCTGCCGCGATCCGTTGCCGTTGGCCGCACCGAACACATCACTGTTGAGGTTGACCGCAATGACGAAATGCGCCCCCATGGCGCGGCAAACGGACACCGGTATCGGGTTGACCAAGGCCCCGTCGAGAAGCCAGCGGCCATCCATTCTGACCGCTGGCACCAGGCTTGGCAGTGCGCAGGAGGCGCGCACCGCGTCAGCTGTGCTGCCCGCTTGCAACCAGACCTCCTGACCGCTGTGCAGATCGGTGGAAACGCAGGCGAACCGCCTGGGCAATTCCTCGATCTGGCTGCCGGGCAGGGCTTTGTCGAAGAATTGCAGGAATTTCCGGCCGGCGATGATGCCGCTGCCGCCGAACTGAAAATCGAAGAGCCGCGTTTGCCGAAGCTTGGTGAGATCTCGGACCCAAAGCTCCAGGGCATCCAATTTGTTCCCCGCATAGGCCGCCCCGACATAGGCGCCGATCGACGTCCCGCAGACGATCGTCGGTTCGATTCCCAGCCGTTTCAGCCCACGCAGGACTCCGATATGAGCCCAGCCGCGCGCTGCGCCGCTGCCCAATGCAACACCGATGCGATAGCCCGAAATGGTCATTCTCCTTTCCCGAATTGCGGCAAATGCCGAATCTTGCCGCCCCGGGGCCGGAGTGACCGGCAACCCTTGAGGGCTTGTCCTCAGCGTCTATGGGCAAAAGAACCAGGCCGGTGGGAGTCCGCCCGCCGAGGCATTCCCCGTCCGTTTGCATACGCCCCCTCCCCGCCCCGTCGATCAGGATCTTAGCCTCTGGGACGACGGTCGACCAAGGCCCTCAGTTCGCGCAGCGACGCAGCGAGCGAAGCCAGCAACCCGTGCTCCGGCTGGTCAGACGTCCCATTCAATGAATCGGCCTCAGTCCGCCTGGCCTGTTCCTGAGCGATGATCTTCTCGAATTCCTCGATCAGCGACACGGCACACCTCCCGAGAAGGCATTCGACCACTTCTTATCGTATGACGAGTCGTCCGCCTGATTCCACCTTTAGCTGGCCCGGCGACGATGATCGGCCATTTTCGTGTGTCTGCGCGAGACGGAATGGCGATCGTCGACCATTGCACTGCCCGTGGTATACCGTCGGCATGGAGCCCCACGCCCTCCTGAGACGGAATCCCAGCCAAGGCCGCGACCAGCGATGAGCGTTGGGCTCGCTCCACCCCGACGTTTGGAGTAAGGTCCTCTTTGACGGAAACATCGGGTCGGCGGCCAGACAAGATTGTCCGAGCGGCGCGGCGGGAGCCGGATGTTCCGCATGACATCTCCTCCAAAAAAATAATATCCGCGTCGAAGCGGAAACAAGGAAAGGGAAGAAGATGGGATCCATGGAAGACACTGAAGAGTCCGCGTATAAATGGACCCCTGACCTATCCGTAGGAATTGACGCGCTGGACGATGATCATAAGGGCTTTTTCGAAATGGCCGATCAATTGCGCGATGCGGTCGGTCGCCCAGAGCCCGATCCGATGACCGTCGAAAGCATCCTGCTGGTCCTCGACGAATACGTCACAGGCCATTTCTGGCGGGAAGAAAACGCCTTGAAGAAAGGGCCTCATCTGGAATATGTCGCGCACAAGCGCGAACATGACAAGTTCAAGACCAGATACAACTCAATCACCACGCTCTATTATGACGGCCGGCGCGAGGCGATCCGTGAACTTCCCGAGTTGGTCTGCAGCTGGATCGTCGAACATATTCGCAGAACCGACCGCCGTTATGCCGCTTGGCTGAAGGCGACGGATGTCGATCGGCGACCTCTGGCGCTCCTCGTTTCGGCCCAGGACATGGACTGACCCCACCGGCAGCCGAAAGCACACCAGCCTCGCCTGTCCTTTCGGATTATTCAGTTCCGATCGTTCCGCGCCACATCTTTTGCACCCCCCGATCGCCGGACCCGATGCCCTTTCAGGATGATGTCGAGAACGTTGGCGATCGCGGCGGGTTCTCACTGGCGGAACAGGAGCCCCGCCGCCCGAATCAAGACAGCTGAGCGACGGGGTCTTGACCCAACTTGAACACCGAGATTCGGCAACCAATTGATAAGGCGCGCTGATTCAGGAAATTCAGGCGCGCGTGGCACTATGCCGAGGGCGTCCGCGGCGTTTTTGCGGGGGAGGTGCGGCTGAGA
>JAJXWP010000055.1 GCA_021781575.1 Pseudomonadota bacterium | reverse complement strand
ACCAGAACAATTTCGCTTCCGGTGCCCTCGCCGGCTGTTCCTCGACCGCCGCTCCGCAATGCAGCGGCCAGTTGAACGCCATTTCACTGGTCCTCGACTATCGCCTCAGCAAGCGCTTCGACACCTACGCCGGCGCCCAATGGTCGCAGGTCGCCGGCGGCCTGGCCTCGGGCTATCTGCACAATAACGAGATCGATCCGGCGGCCGGTATCCGCTTCACCTTCTAGACGGGTTTCGGCGCAAGTCCGGCTCCTGTCGTCCTGAGTGGTGCGAAGGATCTCCTCGGTCCGACGAGATCCTTCCTCCCTCCGGTGGCCGCTACTACGCGGCGAGCCTTCATGCAAGTGGCATAAACTCTCATTTATTTGACGATGTCGATCCCTGCGCTTTACCTGTGCTGCAACGCAGCAAGCCAGGTGGTGCAAAGATGATGGACAAGATGCCGGGAATCGATACCACCGCTGGATCGCAGGACATCAGTTCCGATTCAGCGTTGGCCTATGTGAGCGACGCCGTCCAGCGGACCGTGCTCTTTCTCGATACCTTGCGCCGGCGGGGCAACCAGTATCTCACCGGTGCGGCCGAGCACACGCCCGATGTCTTGGGCTTCGGGCACGAGATCCTGATTGACGGTGAGACACTTGCCCGTCCGGTCAATTACTGGCTGGCCCGGATCGTTCCACCGGCGGATACGTCTCCCGACCCCCGGCGGCGGCCATTCGTGGTTGTCGACCCCAGGGCCGGCCACGGACCCGGCATCGGCGGTTTTCGCCGCGACAGCGAGATCGGCGTGGCGCTGCGCGAAGGCCACCCCTGCTATTTTGTCGGTTTCCGGCCCCAACCCGTTGCCGGCCAGACTATCGAGGACATCACTCGGGCCGAGGCGGTGTTTCTGGAGGAGGTGATCCGCCGTCACCCCGAGGCGGAGGGCAAGCCCTGTGTCATCGGCAACTGCCAGGCCGGCTGGGCCATCCTGATGCTGGCCGCGGTACGGCCCGACCTGTTCGGGCCGATCTTCCTCGCAGGCTCACCCTTGTCATACTGGGCCGGCGTGCGCGGCAGGAACCCGATGCGCTATAGCGGCGGCCTGTTGGGCGGCACTTGGCTGACGGCTCAGGCGGGTGATCTGGGGGGCGGCATTTTCGACGGCGCCTGGCTGGTCGCCAACTTCGAAGGGTTGAACCCCGCCAACACCTTGTGGACCAAGCCCTACCGCGTGTGGGCGGATCCCGATGGCGAAGCCGAACGCTTTCTGGAATTCGAGAAATGGTGGGGCGGCCATGTGCTGATGACCGCCGAGGAAATGAACTTCATCGCCAACAAGCTGTTCGTCGGCAACAAGCTGTCCTCGGGCGAGATCTCGCTGAGCGACGGAACCCGGGTCGACATCCGTAACATCAGGTCACCGGTGGTGGTGTTCTGTTCCCATGGCGACAACATCACACCGCCGCAGCAGGCGCTTGGCTGGATCCTCGATCTTTACGACAGCATCGAGGATATCCGGGCCCGCGGGCAGACCATCGTCTACAACGTTCACGACAGCATCGGCCATTTGGGGATCTTCGTTGCCGCCTCCGTCGCCAGGAAGGAGCACAGCGAACTGATCCATAACATTGACATTCCCGAACTCCTGCCGCCCGGACTTTACGAAGTGGTGTTGCGTCCCCGGCAACCCGGCCAGGATGATGAGGGGGTGAATGGAGATTATGTCGCCAGCTTCGAGGCGCGGACGCTTGACGACATTCGGGCGCTTGGCGGCAACGACGAAGCCGACGAGCGGCGATTTGCCGCTGCGGCCCGCCTGTCCGAGGTCACCCATGGTCTCTACGAAACCTTCGTCGCGCCCTTCCTGCGGGCCACGGTCAGCGAGCCTTTCGGCGATTGGACGCGCCGCCTGCATCCGTTGCGGTTGCAATTCGAGATGTTCTCGGACCTGAATCCGGCGATGCTGCCGGTCGTCCAGGCGGCCGACCAGGTCCGGGCCCAGCGCCGGCCGGTGAGTGCCGACAATCCCTGGCTGGCGGCGCAGGAGGCGTGGTCGCAAGTGGCGGTCGCGGCGCTTGATGGCTGGCGCCAGATGCGGGACAGCTGGGCGGAACAGGCTTTCCTTTCCTTTTACGGGGCCCCGGCCGTGCAGGCGGTGCTCGGCATGGGAGCCATCGATGGTCGTGTTCGCCCTCGCCCGGCAAGCGATCCTGCCCATCGCGAACTGGTGCGGGGCAGGGTGGCGCAGCTGCGCGCCCGGATTGCCGAAGGCGGGTTGGCAGAGGCTTTCGCCCGGGCGGTCATTTATGTGCGGCTGGCCGAGCGCGAAGTCGACGAACGGGCCCTGGTCCGCTTCCGTCGGATCCACCGTCGAATCGGCGCCGAACTTTCGCTGGCGGATTTCAAGGCGATGATCCGCGAGCAATTCCTGATGCTGCTGATCGATCACCGGGCGGCGATCAAGGCGATCCCCCAGTTGCTGGCCGGCTTGTCCGCCGAGACCATTGCCGGCGCGGTGGCGGATATCGAGGATATCGTCGGCGGCGGAACGCCTCTGACCGAGGCCGGCCGCCAGCGCCTGGCCGAATTGACAGCCGCATTCACCGCGGCGGCCGAAATGACTGCCGAAGAGGGAACGGTCGATCGGAGACCGATGCGCCGCCCCGCCCGTCAATAAACCGGGTTGAGCGGGGCCGCCTCTGCATAAGCTGACCGCCCTGCGGAAAATAGAAAAAAATAGGAGGGGCGCTGTTCAACGCCCCTCCAGTCTCCGGTCACACCCCAGAGCAACCTGAAGCGTGGCGGAGTCGCTTATGCGGCCTTCCAGCGGCGGCCCAAGGCGGCCAGGCCGACCAGATCGGCTGCCAGGAGCAAGGGCGACGACGGCTCAGGCACGGGTGCTGTGGGAGTGATCGTCGTCATGAAGTCCACAGTACACGGCGCGGTTGCGCCGCAGTTGCCGATGGTAGAGCCAGCCCAGCCGCCAGCGGCCCAGATCCAGTCCGCATTGGGGTCGATGTTCGATACCGGGCCCCCGTTGACGTCATAATGCACCGTTCCAGGTTGATTGTTTCCGCCATCCTGGGGGATCGGGGAAATCGCCGGATCGGCTGGTGCCGCCCATAACCCGGCAACAGCCAGGTCGGCGGCCCAATTCGTCGTATTCGTCAAGAGACTTTGGCTGCCATTGGCGAATCGGAATTGGCTGTCGCTGAGCGTGAACTGGCCGAGAAGCCCGGCCACGTTGTCTCCGGAATTTGTCACGACAACCTGGAGGTAATAAGTGTCGCCGGCCGTAAGTGGGCCGCTCGTCATAGCGCTTCCGTTAAACCAATTCGCATTGTCTCCCAGGAGAGTGCCTAGGATTGAAGCGCTTGTGCTGAGATATGCGGAGGCGCTGCACTTTCGTCAGGCGACGGATTTATTACATCCATAGGAAATAGATCTGTAATATAATCAAAATTACCGTCCGGCATATTGCCGATAATCTACAATGAATGAAAATAGGAGTCCTTACGGCAAGTGGCGGGAGGCGATCTGATGGCCTGCGTGTTAATAACTGGCGGCGCCGGATACATAGGAAGCCATGTGCTGATGGAATTGAGCGGCTCTGGCCATGAAGTGGTTGTCATAGACAATTTGTCGACTGGGCATAGAAACTTCGTCCCTGAGTCAATTCCTCTGGTCGAAGGTGATGTCGGCGACCAGCAAGTGGTCCTCGACACGCTGCGAACCTACGGTGTTACCGATGTCGTCCATTGCGCGGCGTCCTTGCGGGTTGACGAGTCTATGCGCGATCCCGGCAAGTATTGGCGCAACAACGTCGCAGCTTCAGTTTCACTGGTGGAGGCCTGTGTCGAGGCCGAGGTGCAGCGATTCGTCTTCTCGTCGACTGCCGCGGTGTATGGGGAAGGGGAAGGCCGTCCGGTGACGGAATCCTATCCGCCTCGGCCGGCGAACGTCTATGGCAATACCAAGCGGGCGGTCGAGATGATGCTGGCCGACATGTGCCGTGCCAGCGGCATGAAGTCGGTGGCCTTGCGCTATTTCAATGTCGCCGGGGCGGATCCGGCGGGACGTCTTGGGGCTTCGCCCTCGGCCGAGCCGTCACTCATCCGCATCGTCTGTCAGGCGGCCCTGGGCGCCCGGCGAGAGGTGAGCATCTTCGGGACCGACTATCAGACCAGGGACGGCACGGCGGTGCGTGATTACGTCCATGTCTGCGATCTGGCGGAAGCGCATGCGGTGTTGCTGGAAAGCCTGGACGACGAGCCGCCCGGCACCGCGATTGCGGTCAATTGCGGCTATGGCGGCGGCATCACCGTCCGCGAGGTGATCGATAGTGCCTACCGCGTATCAGGTCGCGCCTTCCCGGTTCGGGAGGCTGCCAGGCGACCTGGTGACGTGGCGGCAATGGTCGCCGACACGCAATTACTGCGCGGCCGTTACAACTGGGTGCCGAAGCATGCGCGACTGGAGCAGATCATCGCCGATACCTTGAGCTGGGAGCGCAAGCTGTTGGTCGGAGCGATCTGAGAGAGGAGCTTCCTCAGCCGATGTTGCGCACGATATGTGGGCCGACCAGATTGGCCACGGGCAGCGGCAAGCGCCGCCATAAGGCGATGAACAGGCGATATTTCGGGTTCAGCGGGTTGATTTCCGGCATCGGCCCGCCGGCCCGCATCAGGAATTCGTGCACGACCGGGACGGGGGTGAAGCCCCAGTTCTTCTTGAACGCGTAAGGTCCGGTGCCGATCTTGCTGCGGCCGAAGTCGAACGTCCGGTAGCCGCGCTCGACCGCCCGGCGCATCAGGCGCCAATACATGAAGTCGTTGGCTCCGACGGGGCGTGCCTGGTCTACCGAGCCGGTGTAGTAGGGCATGACGCGGTCACGGAAGTAGAAGCTCAAGACGCTGGAGAGCGGCCGGCCATCCAGGCTGACCGTCAAGATGTCGCAGTCGGTGCCGAACTCGGCCTTGAGGTTGCGGAAATAGCGCTTGGAAAATACGGGCGTTCCCAGGTTGCGCACATTGACCGCATAGAGAGCGTGCAGCCGGTCCACCCCGGTATCCATCTCATCGATCAGGGCTCCTTGCATGGCTTTGCGCACGACTGCCCGCTGTTTGCGCGGGATCTGTTTCAGCGCCGCATCCTCGTCCGTCGCCATCGGCTGCTCGAAGGTCGCATAAAGATTGTCCCGGCAGTTCCAGTCGGGATGGCGGCGGATCGGCTGGCGGTATTCGAGATAGGTGGCGCCCAAGCGCCTCAACAGGTCGATGGCAGTCTCGTCCAACGCCCGGTAGGCGTCATCATCGTCGGCCAAGGGGCCGCCGCCCATGCAGCAGCCATTGGAAATCAGGCCGTTGCCGAACAGCAGGCTGCGGTAGCGGGCGAGTGGCAACACGCCCCGGATCTGCCCGTCACGCTCGGCGTAGAGGTAATGGGTGCGCTGGCCGAAACTGTTCTCGATGACCCGCTTCCACCCCGCGCGATGGAAGAACGAAGCTTGAGGATGGCTGCCGACATAGGCTTCCCATCGCTCCCATCCGCTGGCGTCCAGTTCCCTGACGATGGTCGGCATGGCGGTCGGCTCTCCATCAGTGGCTGGGGACGGGGGCATCGAGCAGGACGCGATCGATCCTGTCCCAGGCGAAATCGCCGAGCAGGCGGCGGACGCGCCGCTCCATGCGGTCCAGATTGGTGTAATGGCGAAGCCGCGATTTCAGTGGCAGGCCGGACTGCCGCGGTTGTGCCGAGTCGATTTCCCACGGGTGGAAATAGAAGATGCAGGGTTGGCGGTCATGGGTGTTGATCCGCTGCATCGCCCAGTGGGAGAAGGCATAGGGCAGCAGCCGGAAATAGCCGCCACCGCCGCAGGGCAGGTTTCGGTTGCCTACCCGCACCGAGGTCATCGGATATTCTTCGAACGCGGTGCCGCCCAGCGGGTGGAAAGCGAACCGAGGCGCGTCCGGCATGCCGTAATAGTCATGGCGGACCGGGTAGACGCTCGAACTGTAGGCGAAGCCTTCTTCCGCCAGGACCGAGAAGGCCCAGGGCGTTCGATGGCTGATCGAGAAGGTCGCCGCCCGATAGCCGTGCACCGGGACGCCGGCGGTCTGTTCCAGCAACGCCTTGCTGCGCCGGATGTCGGCACGGAACTGCTCGGGCGTCTGGCTGTCGACCCGGCTGTGATCCCAGCCGTGGCTGGCCAGTTCGTGCCCGGCCCCGACGATGTGGCGGACCAGCCCCGGATGGCGCTGGGCGACCCAGCCGAGCACGAAGAAGGTGGCCGAAACTTTCGCCTCGTCCAGCAGATCGAGGATGCGGCGGGTGTTGTTCTCCACCCGTGCTTCCATGCGATCCCAGCGGTGGCGGCCGATGCCCAGGGCCTGGGCATGGAAATAGTCTTCGACGTCGACGGACATGGCATTGACCAGCCGGCCGTCCCGCCGCGCCGGCAACCATAGTTTCGGTGTCATTCCGTCCATGTTCGGCCCTCCCCGGGTTCAGCGCTGCAGGCTGTCCGCCAAGAGGCTGACGACATGCTTGAAGGTGCGGTCGAGGCGCGCGCAGGACGCCTCGACCGCCTCCAGCCGGCGCGGCAAATCGCCCAGCGCCTCGCGGTCGGGCGCGTCGTCGCCCGGCTCGTCGGGTCTGCCCGATCCGATCTCGGCACGCAGTTCCTCGGCGACGCTGTCCACCATCGTCGCGGTGAAGACTGTCTGCTGTTCGAGAAAGCCGAACAGCAGAAGGCGGGATGCGAGGGTGTTGATGCGCCTTGGGATGCCGCGGCTGTGTTGGAAGATGGCGGCATGGCAGTCGGCGGTGAATTCCGGCGTCCCGGCCCAGCCGACCATCCGCAGGCGATGGACGATGTAAGCCGCGCTTTCCGCTTCATCCATCGGCCCCAGATGGTACGAGGCGATCACCCGCTGGCGCAACTGGTCGAGGTCGCTGCTCGATAGCAGTTGGCGAAACTGCGGCTGGCCAACCAGGAAGCTCTGCAGCGGGGAATAGTTGCCGATCTGGAAATTGGACAGCATGCGCAGCTCTTCCAGCGCGGAGATGGAAAGGTTCTGCGCTTCGTCGACGACCAGCAGGCAGCGGCGCCCTTGCCGATGGTTGTCGGCGAAGAAGCGTTCTATGCCCGACAGGACGGCGCCCTTGTCGCCGCCGGCGGCGGAAACTCCGAAGGCATTGGCCACCATGGTGAGGACGGCGTCTGCCGAGAGCTGCGATGTGACGATCTGGGCGGCTATGTAGTTGCGCCCGTTCAGCGTCGACAGCAGATGCCGGAGCAGGGTGGTCTTGCCGGCGCCGACTTCGCCGGTGATCACGATGAAGCCTTCCCCTTGGCTCAATCCGTAAAGCAGGTACGACGCGGCTCGCTTGTGCACCGTGCTTTCGAAGAAAAATTTCGGGTCCGGCGTGAGTTGAAAAGGGCGCCCTGTCAAGCCGTAAAATCGCTCATACATGTGCCGTCTTTCCGATCTAGAACGCCTTGCGCAGGCTGATCATGAAGATGTTCTCGTAGTAACTGGTGGCAAGCTTGTTACTCATCGTATAGTAACTGTAGGCGAGGCTTCCGGTAAGAGACGGAGACAGCTTATAGTCGTAAGACAAGGTTGCTTGGCCAATAGTAGCTTCCTGAATGTGGATGGTATCGAAAAGACGTGACGTCGAGCCCCCAAAGCGAATATCGGAGTGACGATTCAATTGATATGTAACCGACAGATCTGATTCGAGTACGCTTTGTGTCTCCATCGCGCCTTGCGCAAGGCTTGCCGTACCGATGTCGTTCTCCTGGTAGGTGACGCCGAAGACCACGGTCGTCAGGCCGCGTTGGCCGCTGATGGTCATGCGGCTGGTCTTCTGCAGAAAGGACGGGGCGATATAAGAGAACAGCTGCTGGTTGGGGGAGGTGGGCAAGCCGGTAATCGGGCTGACCAGTTGTCCCAGGTTGTTGGGGACCAGGCTGGTCAACGCCATGGTCATCAGCGCTTGCTGCGTGACCTGGGCGATGTCATGGGACGCGTCCAGCCTCAGGGTCGGGGAGAATTTATAGTAGAGCTTTCCCGCCCAGTAGGGGCCGCCGAAGCGGCTGCCGGCTTCGAACGTCAACGAGCTGCGCGGGCCGGGGGTCAGCCGGAAGCCCAGCCGCCAACTGGGGTTCGACGTATCCGTGGTGGGGAAGGCGCTGTCCCTGTAGCCGTCATAGCCGACCTTGCCGATGACGCCGAACTCGTGGATGAAGTCGTATTCCAGGGTCGTTGTCTCGGTCGACTGGTCGATTTGCCGCTGGGCGCTGTAGCTGGCCTGGCTGTAGTCGCCGTCCACTCCCCAGTTGACGCGACCGCAGGTGGGGCCGCTGTGCAGCCCGACGGTGTATTCGTTGGTTACGGCATTGCTCAGGTTGTTGAGCGCCTCGATGCTGTTGGCCGGGGCCACCGGCATGCCGGCGCCGGCGTTCGCATAATTGATCGTGGCCAGCGTGTAGCGCAGCTCGCCGCTCGCCCAGTCGCCGAAATCGTGACGAAGATAAGGGCTGATGCTGTTGTTGATCACCTCGGCCTGGTTGGTCGGCAGGACCCGTGATTCCGCGGAAATGGGGCCGGTGAGCATCAGCGGCTGGACGTCGATGGCCGACCGCATGTCGAGGTACAGGAGCTTATCCACCAGTTCGGCATTGCCGTAACCGTTCACCGCGTATTGGATGCCGTCCAGCGCCGTGGCCGAAAGATATTTGTCGTAGGTCAGGTTGGCGTCGAGCGACAGGGTCAGCCGCCGGGTCTGCCCGCTGACGGCGAGATCGGGTGTCACCGCCGAGATGAGGTCCGCCTGGCGCTGCGTGGGCGCCAGCCAGACATTGTCGGTAACGCTCTCCTGCATGGTGACCGAAGGCACGATGCTCCAGGGGCGTGTCGGCGGCAGTGCCGGCTCTGCAGGTGTTGCTCCGCCGCCGGTCGTGTCGGCCGCAGCCGGGACGGCGTCGGTTTGGGCGGTCGGCTGTTCCGGTGCCGTCTGCGCGAGGGCCGGCCGCCCGAAGGCTGAGCCCAGGGCGATGAGGACGCCAAGCAACGCGCGGGAACAGGGTGCTCCGGCTGCGTCGAGGGCGGTCATTTCGCGCCATAGCCCGCGTGATATTGGTACTTGGCGTACAGGTTGTCGTTCCAGCTGGGAGCGTCGACCTTGTTCAGGACGAAGCTGATGTCGGTGCATCCGTCGAGCAGTTGAAGGGCTCGCTCGACTTGGCGCGCCCCCGTTCTGTTGTGTTCGACGACCATGACGATCTGGCCGACATGGGAGGCCAGGACGGTTGCCTCGGTGCTGGCCAGCACGGGCGGTGAGTCGATGATGACGATGCGGTCGGAATAGCGGGATGCGATGTCTTGGGTCAACCGGACCATGCGCTGGCTGGACAGCAGTTCGGTGGCCTGGGGATGGCGAGTGCCCGGCGAAACCAGCGTCAGGTTGGGCACCCCCGTATGCTGCAGGATGTCGGCGAAATCCAGATGTTCGTCCAACAGCAGATCGAGAAGGCCCTTGCCCGGCGGCGCTCCCAGGATGGCGGCAACCGACTGGGAATAGACGTCGGTGTCGATCAGCAGAACGCGGACGTCGCGCTCCGAGGCGATGCTCAGCGCCAGATTGACCGCGGTGAAGGTCTTGCCTTCCGCCGGCTGGGCGCTGGTGACCATGATCATGTTGGCATTGGACCCCCGGTCGGGGCGGCGGGCCAAGGCCTTATGGATCAACGGCCGTTTGATCAGACGGAACTGCTCGGACAACAGGGTCTTCTCTTCCGCATCAGGCCTGACGAACCCCAGCGCCTTCAACTGGCCGATATGGCCGGCCGTCTCCCGGTGCGACGTCGGGGGCGATTCCGTTGCAGGCCGGTCGGCGGCACCGATACCGCCCGAAGGCCGCCGATCATCCTCCGCCGGGTGGTGGAGAGGTCCGTCGGTGCGGGCCGGCGGGGCTTCGCCGGATGGCTCGAGCTGGCCCGGCAGGTCGACCGGCAAGCTCTTCAGCCGCTCCGCGTAGCGGGTGACGATATCGGGTCGGCGCTGCTCAGGCGGCATGTTTTGATGTCCGTTCCAGCTGCCCCGTCAGGGAGAAGGGGCTCTTCAGCGGGATTTTCGAAGAACTCAAGGCCAGAACGCCGGCGAAAGCGATCAACAGCGACAAGGCGGCGAGAACGAATCGCCTGGTGCTGCGCCGTTTGATCTCGCGACGCTTGGGTGAAGGCAGCAAAGACACGACGCCGATGACCGGCAAGTCGAAGCGCTCTACCAGTTCCTGTTCGGAGGATACCGGTTGCTGGATACGGTGGAGCAGCACGACCGTGCCCAGGCTCATGCCTATGCTGCCGATCAACACCATGGCGGCGAACAACGGGCGGTTCGGCCCCGCCGGCTTGATCGGCACCACCGGCGGCTCGACGACCCGAAAATCGATCTTGTTCGAAGTATTTTCCACCGCTTCCGAAATGCGGGCCGATTCGCGGCGCGCCAGAAGCTCTTCAAAGTCTTTCTTCTGGACGCTGTATTCGCGACTGAGGTCGGCATACTGCGCTTCGACTTTGGGGGCCGAGCCCGCCAGGCCGATGAGACGCTTTTCCTCGGCCTCGGCCTGGGACAGCCTTGCCTGGTCGAGCTCCACCGCCTGTTCCGCGTCGAGGCGACGCAGCATGATCTGTTCATAGATCGGATTGGGCATTTTCGATCGCCCGGCGTAAGTCCTGGTGCCGGATTTGTCCTGCGCCGCCACCTGCGCCTTCAATTCGTCGAGCGCCTTCTGTGCCGCCATGACGTCGGGATGCTTGTCGGTGTAGCGGAGCTTCAAGGCGGCCAGGTCGCTCTCGGCCTGGGCGATGCGCATCTGCAGGGGATCACGCTGACCGGTGAAGACCACCTGGGGGGCCGATTCGATGTCGAGGAACTGCGGTATGCCGCGCAATTGCGCGTCGAGTTGGGTCAGCTTGCCCCGGCTTTCCGCCAGGGCGGTCCGGGCGTTATCCTTCGCCCGGCGAGCCGTGTCCAGGCGTCCGGTGAAGTCAGCATTGTTGGATGCCAGTTCGTCCACGTGCTTGGCCTTGAAGTCGGCCATCCTGGCTTCCGTCGCCCGAAGCTGTTGTTCGTAGGCGGCGATCTGCTTCTCGATGAAGCTGCGCGCCTTTTCCATTTCCTTGCGGTTCTGGCCGGTATTGCTTTCCACCAGAACCGTAATGAGCGCCTGAACGACGTCGCGGGCGCGCACCGCATTGGCGTCGGTGTAGGTGATGCTGAACAGGTTGGGGCCTTGGGCGGTGATATGGGTGTTCTTTTCCAGCCTGTTGGTCACCTCCTGCTCGTCCGCATCGTTCTTGACATCGAGGATCATGTCGGTGGCGACCATCACCTGATGCAGGTTGGGGCGGCTCAGCAAGGTGTGCTGCATGATCTGGACCCGACGCTGCAGGTCGTTTTCCACCGCCAGATTGCGCAGCAGGGGGCCGAGCAAGGTATCGGTGTCCAGGTAGATCCGCGCTTCCGCCTGATAGCGGTTGGGCAGCAGATACACCGCCACCCAGCCGGCGGTACAAAGAGCCCAGCACAGTCCGAGAGCCAGCCAGCGCCGGCGCCAGGCGGCCGACGCCAGACTCAGGATTTCGGCGCGGATATCCGGCATGACGGGAGCCGCCGGCCTAGAACCAGGACTGCGGAACGATCAGGATGTCGCCGGGCAACATCGGGACGTTTGCCGACATGTCGCCGTCCTTCACCAGGTCCGCTGCGCGGACGGGAATCACCTTTTGCTGGGTTCCGGCGCCGCGGATGATCATCGCACGGTTCCCGGCGGCGAAGTCGGTCAGTCCTCCCACGTCGATCAGGACGTCGAGCAGCGTGATGTCGGCACGATAAGGCATGGCCTGGGGCTTCATCGCCTCGCCGACGACGCGGATCTGCTGGCTGGCCGGCCCGACGAAACGGTTGACCATCACCGTGACGATGGGGTTCTGCACGTATTGTGAGAGAACCTTTTCCAGGTCACGCGCCAAATGCGTCGGCGTCTTGCCCGCCGCCTGCATATCGTCGATCAGCGGGACCGAGATCCTCCCGTCCGGCCGGACGGGAACGGTCGCCGTCAGTTCCTGGTTGCGCCAGACGAAGACTTGAAGTTGGTCTCCGGCACCGATCACATAGTCGGCGTCGACGTCGGCGGCGCTACGCACATCGTTGGCAGATGGAGAAGAGGTGCAGGCTGACAGTAGCGCAATGAAAGTTGCGCCGACCAGCCATCGCCCCAGGCGTTTCATCAGCAGAAGAATTGCCACTGTCACCACCCGAGAGATGAATTTTCTACGTCAGTCTATATCCGGATGTTTTCTTCCATACAAGATGTCGCCAGTATATAGAGGATATTACGTTAGATATCGTGGTAATGTAGATATATATCAGCTGTAATAATGATTTGTATGGCCATCAGGGTGGTTTTGTCTGTTGCAGGAAGACGATAGTCTGCCGTCTCCGTGATCAAGATGCGGAAAGACCATGCATTTAGGGAGCCGTCATGGGCAGCCGGCGAGCCAGACCGCGGGCGAGCCGCTCGACCATGTCGGCGGCGCGGCCCAGGTTTGCCGCGAGACCCGGCCGGCGCGCCACCAGCCAGTGAAGCGTTTCGCTGCCGGTTGCCAGGCTGGTCTTGTACCGGCTGTCTCCGGCCAGCAGCAGATAGCGCTCCAGGCCCATGTCCATATAGCGCTGCGCCGTCAGCGCATGGAGCATCAAGCCGGGCTTGTGGCGATCATCCCGGCTGAGGTCGATGCCGCTCTGATAGGCGTAGGCGATGCCTTCGTGAATGAAGTTGTAGAGGCATCCCACCGTCTCGTCGCCAAGCCGCAAGGCGACCAGGTCGACATGTCCGCCGGGCCAGGCTTCGCAGACGAGGCGACGATGGAAGCGTTCGAAGAACGGCGAGGCGAATGCCCCCGGCTGGTTGCGCGCCTGCCAGCGGCGCTGGTGCAGCAGCTTCAGCCGGTCCAGCGTGGCCAAGGCTTCGCCGACGCTGGTCGCCGATTGGCTGTGGAGGCCGCCGGCTGCCTCGAACAGGCGGATGGACCGTCGAATCTGCTGGCGGCAGTTGGAGCTGCGGGTGTCGAGATAGGTTCGGCCGCTGCGGCGGATCGCTGCCAGATCGATGAACGGGCTGGGGCGGCTGGCGACCGCGTGGATCGACAGGCAGGTTTCCGCCAGGCGGGTGCGAATGGAGTCGCCAACGCCCGGCAAGGTCAAGGTCGCCCAGCCGCCATCGATCCGGCGGAACCTCGGCCGTTCGAGCAGGAAGCCGACGAATGCCGTTTCGACGGCCGCGGCGTCCGCCGCCGAGGCGAGAAAGCCGTTGTATTCGATGAACACGGAATCACGGTCTCCGCCTCCCGCCGAGGTCAGGTGCAACGCGGGAAGCAGCGCGGGGCGCCTTCCTGCGGGGCGATGCAGGAGGGCAAGACCGATCAGCACGCCGTTGCGCTTGGCCGTCAGCAAGACTGGCCTGAGGCCGCTCTCCCTCAGCCAGCACGCCACCCAGTGCCAAGACAGAAAAAAGGACGGCTTGGCGCGCTCCGCCAAGTCCTGCCAGAGCGGCGCGATGTCTTCGATAGCGAGATCGGTTTCGTACGAGACCTTGATCGGCATCCGGTGATGAATTCCTTGGGATGCTCCGGTACGACGCCGGCGCCGAAGTCTAGTCTTGCCGGCCCAGTCCTTGGCAACAGGCCGGACGGCAGAGTGAGGTAGACGAATGCCAGGGATGCCTCACCCCTCCGTCGGCCGGGTTCCGCTGCTGCTGCATGCCTTTCCAACCTTTGCCGTGGGGGGAGCACAGACTAGGCTGGTCGCCATCGCCAACCATTTCGGCCGGCGTTATCGCCATCTGATCGTCGCCATGGATGGCGACACCGCCTGTGCGGCGCGCCTGGCGCCGCAGGTGGATTTCGACCTGCTGCCGATGGTGGTGCCGAAGCGCCGCAGCTTCGGCAACGCCTTGATGCTGCGTCGCACCTTGTCGCGGCTGCGGCCGGACCTGCTGGTCACCTATAATTGGGGTTCGATCGAGTGGGGCCTGGCCAACATGGTGCCGCTGTGCCGGCACCTTCACATCGAGGACGGTTTCGGCAGCGAGGAGGCGGCGGGGCAATTGCGCCGACGGGTATGGTTTCGACGGATGGTGCTGGCGCCGCGGGCGCATGTGGTGCTGCCATCGCGGTTGCTTTACCGGATCTCGACAGAGGTGTGGCGGCTTCCGCGGCAGCGGCTTCACTATCTGCCCAACGGCATCGACTGCGAGCGTTTCGCCGGGCCGCCGGACGCCGGGATCTGCGCCGCCCTGCGCCGCCATCCCGGCGAACTGCTGGTGGGGACCGTGGCGGCGCTGCGCGCTGAAAAGAATCTCGGCCGCCTGGTCGAGGCCTTCGCCCGGCTGAACCGGGACCGCGTGGCGCCGGCACGGCTGGTGATCGTCGGAGACGGCGCGGAGCGTCCGCGGCTGGAGGCCCTGGCGGCCTCGCTCGGCCTTGGCGATTCGGTTGTGTTTACCGGCACCTTGGCCGCTCCCGAGCGGGTGCTGGGCACCTTCGACGTGTTCGCCTTGTCGTCGGACACCGAGCAGATGCCCTACAGCGTGCTGGAAGCCATGGCCGCCGGGCTGGCTGTCGCCGCCGTCGCGGTTGGCGACGTCCGAGACATGGTGGCGCCGGAGAACCGGCCGCTGGTGGTCGAGCCCAGGGCCGAGGCCCTCGCCGGCGCGATGGCCACTCTGCTCAGCGACCGCCATGGCCGCAAGGCTATCGGCGAGGCGAACGCCCGCCATGTCCGCCGCCACTACCGCGACGACCAGATGTTCAAGCGCTACGGCCAGTTGTTCGACGGAATTCCGGAAACGCCCCCTGCCGACACGGAAAAGGGCCGCGCCCCGTGATCTATCATCTGCTCAAGGAACTTTTGCTGCCGCCGGCCTCATTGCTTCTGTGCGGCGCGGCCGGCATTCTGCTGATGCGCCGCCGCGGTGATGCCGGGTGGTGGACGGCGCTGGGCGCCCTTGCCGCGCTTTACCTGATGTCGACACCGCTGGTCGCCGATTTCCTGGTTTCCCGCCTGGAAACCTACCCGCCACTGGACCGCCGCGCCATCGCCGCCGCTCATGCCCAGGCCATCGTCGTGCTGAGCGCCGAAAGCGAAATGGCACCCGAATTCGGCGGCACCGGCCCGGGTCCGCTGACATTGGCCCGGCTGCGCTACGGAGCCTATCTGCACGCGCTGACCGGCCTGCCCATCCTGGTCAGCGGCGGCCGGTCACCGAACACCGGACGGTCGCTGGCCGGGGACATGCGGGCCGTATTGGAAAAGGAGTATGGCATTTCCAGTGTCTGGGCCGAGGACAAGTCGCGGACGACGGCGGAGAATGCCACTCTATCGAGCGCCATTCTCAAGGAGAAGGGCATCACTCGGATCTTCCTGGTGACCCACGCCTGGCACATGCCGCGCGCCGACAAGGCCTTCACCAGGTGTGGTTTGCAGGTGATCGCCGCCCCGACCGGCTTCACCCGCGTCGGCGATGCGGCGCCTTGGGATTTCCTGCCCTCTGGCAAGGGGGTGCTGACGAGCTACTACGCGATGTACGAGCTGCTGGGCGGTGTCTACTACGACCTGGCCAGCATGTCGCAGGCGCGGGCCGGCGATATTCCTGCGATGGGCACGAGACGAATTCGTCGCTGACGGGCGCAAACCCGTGACCGGACCGGCCAAACGCAACAGTGGAGAGCGCGATGGGGGTGCCCAGCGTCTTTGCGGTGGTTCTCAGCTATAACGGGTCGGCCGATACCGTCGAATGCCTCCAATCCCTGATTGACCAGGATTGCCCGGGGCTTTCGGTGTTGGTCGTGGACAATGCGTCCACCGACGGCGCGCCAGGGGTCATTCGGGCCCGCTTCCCGCAGATCGAACTCCTTACCCTCGATCGTAACCGTGGATGGGCCGGCGGCAACAACCTGGGGATCGGCGTCGCTCTGGACAGAGGAGCCGATGTCATCTGCCTGCTCAACAACGATCTCGTCTTGCCTGGCGACGCCTTGAGAAGGCTGGCCTGCGCCTACCGGCAACTGGGCTCATGCCTGTTGCATCCGGCCATCTACTACTATACCGACCGGAATTTGCCGCAGTTGGATCCAACGGTTAACAGTCCCGCGGCGGAACGGTTGGCCATCTCGTCCGGCGACGATGTCTGGTCGTTGGCCGATGCCTACGGCGCCTGCCTGATGGTGGGCAGCGAGGTGTTTCGCAAGGTTGGGTTGTTCGACGAGCGCTTCTTTCTGCAGCTGGAGGAGACGGATTTTTGCCTGCGAACGCGACGGCAAGGCCTGCGTCCGTTGTGTCTTCCTTCCGTGCGCGTCCTGCATAAGGAATCCGTGGCGTTCGGCGGGCGACGAAGCCCGATGAAGACCTATTACTCCGTCCGCAACCGCCTATTGCTGGCGGAAAAGCACACTCCACCAGGATTTCCGGGTTCTCTCGCCGCCGCGAGGGCCTTGTACTGGCAATTGCGCGGGCTGTACGGTCATGTCGGCGACGGCGGCTTCCTGCGCTGGCTGCTTTCTGCCGACGTCTACGCCGTCGCCGTGCGGCGAGGCATATTGGATTACATGGCGAGACGGTTCGGCGACGCCGATGTTCGCACCGTCCGAGCGCTGGAAAGCGCGGACCGGCGGTCTATAGCTAAAGAGAAAAGTTTACTCGATTTGTAGTAATTGTAACTTATATTTGCATAATAGCGCATATATTATATGTATGAGCAAAATGTTTTGTTGTATTAGTTTTTGCGAAGTCAATTTTTTATTTAAAAATAAATATGATAGATTGTTGGTTAAACATCGTGCGTTATAATATGTTCTTTCGTGGTAATATCATCTTACATGACTGGTTTTCGACGTGCCTGAGACCAGGGTTCGCGGTCACAGCGCACACATGGCATAAGAGACGTCGCGTAATGCATTGATTTTACACGATTTCAGTTTTTCAAATTTCCGGGAAAGCGCGCAAAACATAGACACACGACTTGCGATAAATCCGTTGCAATAGAACTGCGTACATGCCACCGTTATGGGCA
>JAJXWP010000024.1 GCA_021781575.1 Pseudomonadota bacterium | reverse complement strand
TTCGGCGGGTTCTCTTCGTCATTCGCGGTGCTCCTTCCTCGTGTTGGTGGGATAGAAGCTCCACTTAAGCCGCCTGTCCAGTTTTGCGGGGCCACCTCACACAGCATCCGCAATGTCAGAAGACACCGCATCCGGCACTTCGCGATGGCCCGGAAGTCGCGGCTCTTCCGGCCGCCTCGCTGCCATAAGCCAGAACGGCGCACGATTGATGCAGGGGAAGCATCGATTGTGACCACGTATATATGGTGTTATTAGAATTCCTTAAAATCGGAGCGTGTCCACTTTTCTATTGCCTCAATTATTGCAGGCAATCATTATGCACATCTCTTCGTAGGGCAGTAATGATGAGGCCGCCTGAGTCGGTCTAAGAAGTGAACCGCCTCATTTTAACAACCGCCGCACTGGCTTTAGATCCAGGCTGTGGAAATGTCCTGCAATAATCGCGTGAAAATACGCGACTGGTGATACGTTCGCGCGCAATGCGCGATACAGGAGGCATCTCAATGGCCACCATAACATTGAATATTACATCGAATACAATTAACACGATTACGCCAGTATCACCGGCTTTTGAGGCAAATATTGGCCAGACTATTACAGCTGCACTGACAACGCTGGATTCTTTCCAGAATGCAGCCTCATCAGATTTCTCGAATTTCTTGCTCTATGGCAACGGCTCTTACGGGTTCGCTTCAGCTACCGAGGCCATAGTCAGGACATCCTTTGCCACCTACGCAGTATATGGCCCTAATTTGCAGGCCCAGACGCAGGCGGCGCTCGCAAGCGGCCATGGCGGAGTAAACGTCACTCAATTCACCGCCAATTTCAATTCCGCGAACAATTACGACGTACTGAACGCCCTCGGTTCCATAGTTATCAATCTTAACGGCGGAACTATTTCGTCAACGGGCCAGGAAACCTCCGAGTCGATCACGATAAACACCCCAAGCAGCACTCTGTTTGGTACGCAGGAGACCATAACCGCGTCCGGCAACATCGGCTTTAGCAATGGTTACGTCACCTCGGGGAGCATCACCTCTGGCAACATTACATCCAATGGCTTCATATCGTCTGAACCCATGACTGGAAATATATCTATCACGCCGTATGGTAGCACTTATACACTTAGCGGCACTGTAGCTGGATTTTCGGAAATTTATTCTAACGGTGACTACGTCAAAGTTTCAGATTTAAATGCTGATATCAATAGCAATTTTGCCTTCAATGCTTTGCCGAGCGGTGGCAACCGCGTGAGCGGCACCTATGCAGGCGGACTCGCGTTCGTCGGTGGTACGGGGGACGACATCATCGCTGCCGGGAACGGTCCGACTATGATTACGGGAGGTGGTGGAGTCGATACAGTCACGTTCAGGTCTATTCCCAGCGAGTATTCAATCGCCCTCGGTGTGAGCGGATCATACATCATTTCCTCGGCCGTAACCGGCGAGGGACCAGATACATTGTCAGGAATAACTTACGCGTCGTTCTCGGACGGTTCTAAGCTGGACCTCACTACAGCGACATGGAATAACGGTACATCCCTTTACACTACCACCAATGTCGCTGACGCAGCCGGCCAAGCCGCCTCACAGCTTCTCAACATCGTGGATACTGCCACCGATGTGCAGAATGGCCTCGATTCGCTGCAAGCTCTGAGCGCTAATGGCAAAATCGGATCCATCGCTCTCACGAACAGCGGCACTGCGGTACTGTCGATCACCGCCGCCCAATCAGCGAATGATCATACGGCTTTGCTCAAGATTTCAGGGTCATACGATGTATCGATCGATGCGTCCGCGGCCGATGCCACAGCTACCGGCGTGGTCGGTCATGCGACCACTGCGGTGTTTAGCGGTTCGGCCAACCAGTACAGCATCACACCTTCCGGTGATGGGGCCAGTTTTACCGTGACTGACATCGGAACAGGGCGGGTCAGCATCGATCACCTGAGCAATATCAACGCTCTGCAGTTTTCCGACTACACAGTGATTGTTGCCAGCCAGATGCCGCCGGTGACCGGTGCGGTGTCCTCGGCCCAGGTTACCGAACTGTACGGCGCGGTGTTCGGTCGCACTCCCGATGTCGCTGGACTGGCCTTCTACCAGACTTATGCCGCAGCCCACCCCGGCACACCTTTCACACAGTTCGCCCAGTGGTTCCTGTCCTCGCCGGAGTACATCAATAATGCGGCGCACAACTATGCGCAGAGCGCCGCAGGCGACAGCCAGTTCATCACCGACTCCTACGACAACCTCCTGCATCGCGGCCCGGCTGCTGGCGATGCCACCTGGTACGAAAGCAACGTAATCAGCCATTTCATTGCAGGCCTGACTCCCGGCACACCAGCCTACGCCCAGGCCGAACTACAGGCCCACGCCCAGGTACTGGCCTATTTCAGCCAATCGCCGGAATTCCTGGGCGACGTGCACATCACGGCACAGCATCCGGCGGACCCAACGCACTGGCTGGTGCTGATCTGAGGAATGCCGAAGCCCAGCCACAGGACGAGCCGAGTATCCACCTCGCTCGTTACCATACCCAACCAGCCGTTGGCCGGGATAATCGTCCATGAGAACCGCCCGGTCTACCGCCCACCAACTGTTGAACTATGGTGATAATCTGACCGGTCCTGCGGGTACCATCCTCAGATGTTCACTACTTGCCCAACGCGCCGCCCGCTACTGCCACTGGCGTCCGATCGGTCCCTCCCGGACAAATCCGCCTCCTACAATTTGGGACGCCGCCCATTACCGCAGGAACCGCTCCGAGCTTGCCCCTGTTGGGAATTGTCGTGCTTGCTCAATACAGAAACGGAGCGGGCCGGATAGGCTTCACCAAGCGACGGCTCGCTGAATTGGCAAAGTATGGCCGCAAGGCCGGAGAGAGTTTCTGCCCCGCGCTTGGCACAACCCGTCGCTGGGTATTTTACCCCTTTATCCCCGATTGCCGCGGGTGAAGCATTTTACGCCCTTCCGGCCGTTCCATCGATGCTCACGGCTCTGATTGCACTTTTCTACTGAATCGCCACTCGTAGAAACCGGGAACCAGGAAAGGCGAGAGACCAATGAACAAGGGAGGTCAGTCCGAACCCTTCGGCGAGGTGCCGCGGTTGCTGGCGGTGGCGACCGCCACACCATCGGTCGTTCTTGAGCGCGCGGACATCATTGCCGGCGCACAGCGGGTTTTCGGCGACAGCGTCGAGAGGCTGCTCGCGGTGTACGCCAATGCGGGGATCGAACGCCGGCACTCCTGTGTTCCCTTGGGCTGGTACCTGCATCCCCATGGATGGTCAGAGCGCAATCGCATCTTCGTGTCGAATGCCATCGATCTGCTCGATAACGCCATCCGAAAGTGCCTCGCCGAGGCGCACCTCGCCTGCGCCGACGTGGACGCATTGGTGATCGTATCGTCGACCGGGGTCGCGACGCCCAGCCTCGATGCACTGCTGATCGAGCGCCTGGGCATGCGGCCGGACACCTGCCGACTACCGGTTTTTGGCCTTGGTTGCGTCGGGGGGGCCCTCGGCATAGCCCGCGCCTCTGCCATGGCAAGGGCTAATCCCGGCCGGAACGTTCTCCTTGGTGTCGTCGAATTGTGCGGGCTCACTTTCCGATCCAATGACCAGTCGAAGAGCAACATGGTCGCGACCGCTCTGTTCGGTGATGGCGCGGCGGCTGCGCTGATCCGCCAGAGTGCCGACGATCTGCCCGCCGTCGTCGCCTGGGGTGACCACACTTGGCCGGGGTCCCTCGACGTGATGGGATGGCATGTTGAAGACGACGGCTTCGGTGTCCTTTTTTCTCCCCGGATACCATCTCTGGTCAGGGATTCCCTGCGGCCGGCCGTCGACGACTTCCTCGCCCGCCAGGGCCTCGCCCTTGACCGAATCGACCGATGCCTTTGCCATCCGGGCGGCACCAAGGTCCTTGCCGCCCTGGAAAGCGCCCTCGATCTCGAGTCCGGCACCCTCGACATCGAACGCGCCGTGCTTAGGGATTTCGGCAACATGTCGGCCGCCACCCTATTGTTTATCCTCGAAAGAGCTTTGGCGCGCGGTCTGCCGCCGCTCAGCCTGTTGACGGCCCTTGGACCAGGCTTCACCGCCGGGTTCGTCCTGGTCGCGAGCCGCGGCACGGCTGGCGCCTCGTGAGCCTCCTGTGGCTTTGCCTGGCGGCGGTGATGGGCATCCGTCTGCTCGAATTGGCCTATGCACGCCGCAATACCCGTCGACTGCTGGCCATGGGCGGCCACGAGGTGGCGCCAGGGCATTATCCCCTCATCGTGTCCCTGCACGTTGCCTGGTTTGCAGCCATGGCCCTCTGCATCCGGCCCGATCATCCCGCGTCCCTTTGGCTTCTCGGGCTGTTCGCCATTTTGCAGGTCATGCGTGCATGGGCCATCCACTCACTTGGGCCGTCTTGGACCACGCGCATAATTACTGTGCCCGGCGCTCCATTGGTCCGGACCGGCCCTTACCGCTGGCTACACCATCCCAACTATTTGGTTGTCATGGGTGAAATCGCCACCCTCCCGGCTGCCTTCGGCGCTTGGAGAATTGCGCTGGCGTTTTCCCTGCTGAATGCTTCTGTACTGGCTTGGCGCGTACATTGCGAAGAGTTGGCGCTCGCGGCGAGGCGGCATCGATAATCCCGATCGGCGACTGATGAAAAATCGCCGATGTCTGTAGGACAGACCCTGTCGGAACGGCATGGTGTGCGGAAACATCCAAATGGAGATTGGCAGCTGTTGCCCGGTGCCAAGGGTCGGCGGAGATAATCTTCGGTACGACCGGTTGTTTGCCGAGAACGAACAGCCAGCCTGGAGGTTCTGTTCTTTCAAGGGGCAAAATGAACAGGGAAACGTCATGGCCAGGTCGCCGACGACTCCATCGCCGCAAGCCAGCGCAACACCGCCGAGCACGCCGACAGCCAGCGCCGGCAGTGGTCCTTCCGGGACGACGACAACTCCCGGCACGGCGGCGCCGACCAGTGAAATCGTGACGCCGGCACCGCCACAGGCACCATCGCAGACAACGGTCCCGGCCACGACAACGACGACGACGACATCGGCGATGCCGCCTGCGGCTCCGCCGCTCACCGCCTCGCCAGACACCCTCGGCACAACCCTCGACACGCCGTTGACCGTGCCGACATCCCAATTGCTCGCCAACGACACCGCGCCGTCGGGGCAAGGGCTTTTGTTGACCAACTTGTCCAATTCCCAGAACGGCACCGTGACCTTGGATCAAAGCCACGGCACGGTCACCTTCACTCCGGCCACGGGCTTCACCGGGGCCGCCAGCTTTCAGTACCAGGTTACCGACACTCACGGCGACACGGCACAGGCCGCCGTCGCGGTCAATGTTGCCCCGGCAACCCAGCCACCGCCGCCGCCTACTGCCAACAATGCCACGCTGTTCGCCCCGCAAAACCTGACCACGACGGTTCTGGCCAATGAGCTGCTGGCCGGCGCCAAAGCCTCGGTCCCCAGCGACCACTTGATCCTGGCCGGAGTGTCGTCAGGCCAACACGGCACAGTCGCCCTGATTCCCGGAGGAAGCGCCTCGTTCACACCCGACCCAGGCTTCACCGGCACGGCGTCCTTCGGCTTCACCGTTGCCGACCAGTTCGGCTCGACGGCGCAGGCGGGTGCCGCGGTCAACGTAACCCCTTACGTCCAACCGGTTTCGAACAGTCCTTTGGAGTTCAAGACGGCGTTCGACACGCCGCTGTCGATCAACGCCGACCAACTTACCGCCCCCGTGGCCTATTCGCCCATATGGGCGCCGTATGGTCCGTCGGTTGTCCCGATGATCGACTACGTTGGAGGCGCGCAGGGCGGATCGGTAACATTTGATCGCCCAAGCGGGCAGATCGTGTTTACTCCGGACAAGGGTTCGGCCGGCACCGCATCATTCACCTGGGCCTACGAGTCGCCGCTGGCCGGAGCCTCGCGCGTCCAGGTCGATGTCGCCCCGCCGCCGGCTCCCTCGGCAGGGACCGACACGCTCACCGCCAATGAAAATACCGCCATGGTCATCCCGGCAAGCCAGCTGCTGGCCAATGACCGGACCACTGTTCCATCCGACGATCCGCTGCATATCGCCGCGGTATCATCGGCCCAGCATGCAACGGTGAGCCTGACCCCACATGGCAACGTCAATTTCAGCCCCGACAACGGCTTTGCCGGCGTTGCCACCTTTACCTACACCGTAGCCGACAATTTTCATCAAAGCGCCACCGGCGCGGTCGCGGTGACGGTCCAGCCCGCGCCGCAGCCGCAGCCACCGCCGCCGACAGCCGTTCCCCCCCCACCACCACCGGTGATGGTTGAAACCCAGGTCATCGAGCAGACGCAGCAGGTGGCGGTCACCCAGATCCAACAGCTGTCGGTCACGCCAATTACCATCGTCCAACAGCCACCGGCCAATCCCGCCACTCCCGCGCTGCCCGCCGCCCTGGTCTATTTCGACGGCACCTCGCAAGCCCATGGCAGCGAGCTGTGGTCGTTCAACGGCCAGACCGTCGGTGAAGTGGCCGACATCAACCCCGGCCCAGGCTCCAGCTTCCCGGCCGATCTGCAGGCCAACGGCCCTACCCTCTTCTTCTCCGCCGATGACGGCACGCACGGCCGACAGCCTTGGACCTTCGATGGGCAGTCGGCGAAGATGCTGGCCGACCTCAATCCGGCCGGTTCGTCCGATCCGCAAGATTTTACCGAGGTACGTGTTGCCCCGCCCCTGGGCACCGCGCTGCCGGCCACCAGCGAGATTTATTTTTCCGCGACGAACGGAACCGATGGTCGCCAGCTATGGGTCGCCGACCAGAGCGGCAAAGTGCACATGGTCACCGACATCAATGCCGGCGCGGTTGGTTCGAACCCGTCAAACCTGACCGCCCTCGACGGCAATCTCTATTTCACCGCCGATGATGGCGTGCATGGCAGCCAGCTCTGGACCGTGGGAAGTACCGGCAAGGCGGTCGAGCTGACGACATTGAACTCCGGCACCACCGGCGCCGCCCCAGGGGATCTGACGGTGGTCGGAGATGCCCTCTATTTCATCGCCAACGACGGCGTCCACGGACGGGAACTGTTCTCGGTGAGCAATGGCGGCCAGCCGGTCGAGCAGTTGGTCAACCCCGGCACCGGCGGCGCCTTTCCCGCCGCCGGCGGTGACCACAGCCTGGTGGCAATCGGCGACAAACTTTATTTCGTCGCCAATGTCGCCGGACAGGGCAACGTCTTGATGAGCGAAAGCGAAGGGGCAACGGTACCGCAAACGGTCGCCAGTCTGGGCGCTGGCCCCACTGCCAGCCTGGGTTCGGTGCAGGCCGCGGCGGCCGGCCATGATCTTTATTTTGCCGTCACCAACGGGAATGGAACCAGCCAGCTGGCCCGCTACGACACGACCACCGGCATACTCACTCCAAACATCGCGCCCGACAATACCGACATGCCGGCCAATCTGACCGCCGCCGGCAACCAGATGTTCTTCACCGTCCTCAATCACACCATCCAGGGCGACGTGCAATTCCGCGATCTCTACAGCGACAACGGCGTCACCACGCAGAAGGTGGCGCTGGGCGGCACGCAGACCTTGCCGCATGACCTGACGGCGGCCAATGGGATGTTGTTCTTCGCCGATCAGGGCCAATTGGAACAGGTCAACCCGACCGTTCCGCCTTTGGCGGCAACCACCCTGACGGTGGCCGGCGGACAGATCTATGTGCCGCTCGATATCGCCGCCGCGCCGCACGCGTTGACGCCGCTGGGGTGAGACAAGTTCATCGCATCATAGGCACGACGGCAATGATGACCCGCAAGGCGTTTAGCATGCCGCTTCCCTTCCCGTCCGCCTCTGAGCGATTATGTCGCCGCGGCGGATCGAAGGCGACGGCTACCGGCACCATCTAATGTCTGGAATTACCTGTTGGCAGCCTCCGGGAGCGATGTCATGGCGTCCACAGCCCGTGCCGACGGTTCGATTGACCGCGCCGATTGGCTGTTTGCCGGTGGCGTGATTGCTGCGGGCTCCCTGGTCGACTGGCTGTGCCGGGTCCATCCGGCCCGTCTGCCGCCGTTCATGCCGTGGGAATTCTCGTGGCTGGCCTTCGCCGGCACAGCCTTCGTCCCCTGGTGGTTCTTCCGTGGCCGCCGGCGCCTGGCTGCGGCCGAGCGGCCGGGCTTTTGGCGCATCGCCTCCTTCCTCGCCGGGATGGTGCTGATTTACGGCGTCCTGCAGACCCGCTACCTTTATTTCGCCGAGCACATGTTCTTCCTCAACCGACTCCAGCATCTGGCGATGCACCACCTCGGCCCGTTCCTCATCGCCCTCGGCCTGCCGGGTGCATCGATCCGCAGCGGTCTGCCGAAGCCTCTGGCGGAACTGATCCGGGCTCGGGGGGTGGCACGGGCGATTGACGCCGTTCAGCACCCGGTGGTGGCGCCGATCCTGTTCTTCGGCCTGCTGGCGCTGTGGCTGATCCCGCCGGTGCATTTCGCCGCGATGCTGGATACGCGGCTGTTCTGGATCATGAATTGGAGCATGGTCCTGGATGGCGTCCTGTTCTGGGGGCTGGTACTCGATCCCCGCCCTTCCCCGGCGGCCCGAACCTCCTATGCGGTTCGCATCCTGGTGGCGCTGTCGGTCATGGTTCCGCAGATCATCGTGGGCGCCGTCATCACATTTTCAGAGCGCGACCTGTACCCCTCTTATGCGTTCTGCGGGCGGGCCTTCGCCGATATGAGCGCCGGCACGGACCAAAGCATCGGTGGCATCATCACCTGGATCCCGATGACCATGATGAGCGCCGTCGCCATCCTGGTGGTTCTCAACCGGATGCGCTTGGACGAGGAATCTGCGAATGGCGCCACTGAGCGGATGGTGGCGCTTCGCCGATGATCCGGCGCAGGTCGGCCGCTGTCCCCTCGATGTCGTGTGAAACGTCGAGGGCCGGTATCAACAGCCGGGCCGCCCCGGTCTGGTCGAAGACGTAGACCGAGGTTGAGTGCGACACTTCGTAGGACAATCCACCGGCCACGGCCTTGGTCGAATAGGCGGCGCGATACCGGCGGACCATCGCCGCCAGCTGGTCATCGCTGCCCCTCAGGCCGACCACCTGGGGGGCGAACAGCGCCGTGTATCGCTTCAGCGCCGACAGGGAATCGCGGCCGGGGTCGACGGTAACGAACAGCACCCGCACCTGGTCCGCCTTGTCCCCCAGCCGCTTCAGAACATATCCCAGGTCGGCAAGAGTGGTCGGGCAGGCATCCGAACAGCCGGCATAGCCGAAATAAACCAGGGCCACCTTGCCACGGTAATCGGATGCGGTCACCGCGCGCCCGTCGCTGGCCCGGCTCAGGGCGAAGCGCAACGGCGGCAAACGGTGCTCGACGTCGACGGAATGCCAGGAACCGCCCGAATCACAGGCGGCCAAGGCCAGGCAGAGTAGGCCGACACGCCAGGCACAGAGAAATCGGGCGTAGTGCTGCATCGGAGCTGAGGATCGGTTACCGGTCTCAGGCATATGGGGGGGCGGCGGCCACGAGTCACGATCCCTCCGATCGTGGTCACTGCCGGAGCTTCATTTCCGCGATGGCCGGCCATCCGCCCACCGCAGGAGCTCCAGCGCCGGCATCGGGCGGGCGATTCCGTAGCCCTGCGCCGCCTTGCACCCGAGAGCCAGCAGCTCATTCGCGTGGGCGGTGGTTTCCACGCCTTCGGCGATGACCTCGCGGGCGAAGGCCTTGGCCAGTCCGATCACTCCGCTGACGATCGCCCGATCGTTCAGGTCGTTCAGCATGTTGCAGACGAACTGCCGGTCGATCTTCAGCGTCGCCGCCGGCAGATACCGCAGATGGGTCAACGAGGAATAGCCGGTGCCAAAATCATCGAGGGCAAACCGAATGCCCATGGCGCAGCACGACCGCATCACCTCGGTCACCAGGTCGATGTCGTCCAGCGCCGTCGATTCCAGGACTTCCAGTTCCAGATCCGCCGGTGGAACGGTCGGATGGGCGGCGATCAGCCTCTGCAGGCGCATGGGAAAATCGGGGCGCTGCAAATGCAGGGCGCAGACGTTGACGCTTACGGCTATCGCCCGTCCGGCCAAACGCCATTCGGCCATTTGCCTGAGCGCTGCGTCGATCACCCATTCCCCCAGGTCGAGGCTGAGCTCGTGGTCTTCGACGAGAGGGAGGAAATCCGCTGGATAAATCAGGCCCTTTTCCGGGTGTTGCCAGCGGATCAGTGCCTCGACCCCGATCAGCGCCCCGTCTTGCAGATCCACCTTCGGCTGGTAATGAAGAACAAGTTCGTGTCGATCCAAGGCCTTGGCGATCCGGTCGACGCCCTTGCGCTGAGTTCTCGACGCCTTGTCCTGCGCGACATCGAACAGGCTGCAGCGGCTCTTCCCACCCTGCTTGGCTGAATACATGGCCTGGTCGGCATGGCGCAGCAGCAGGTCGGCATAGCTTTCGTCCTGTGGGAACAGCGCCACGCCGACACTGGCCGAGACCTGGACGGTCTGGAACTGAACGGCCGCCGGCTGCGATGCCGCCGCCATCAAACTGCGGACCGTGCCTTCCCAATCCTGGGGCTGCTGAAGATCACCCAGTATCGCCACGAACTCGTCCCCACCCACGCGGGCCAATATGTCGCCGTCGCGCAGCACCGCCTGCATGCGTTGGGAAACGGCGATCAGCAAGGCATCGCCGGCGTCGTGGCCGTGCAGATCGTTCACCGTCTTGAAATCGTCAAGGCCGATATAGGCCACGGCCAGATAACAGCCAAGCCGCTGGGTCCGGCCGATGGCCTGTCGCAGGTGCTCGACCAGCAGCGCGCGATTGGGCAATCCGGTCAAAACGTCGTGATGGGCGATATATTCCAGTTGCCGCTCATACTCTCGGACCGGAGTGATATCGCTGAACAGACCGACATAATACTTCGCCCGGCCCAAGGCGTCGCGGATCGTGGTGATGGTCAGTTTTTCCGCATACTCTTCGCCGTTCTTGCGACGGTTCCAGATTTCGCCGACCCAGTAGCCGGTTTCGCCAAGCGCCTGCCAGAGCTTGGCGTAGAAATCCGCATCGTGACGGCCCGATTTGAGAAGCCGAGGATTCAGCCCCAGCGCTTCACCCCGGCTGTAGCCGGTTATACGGGTGAAACTCTCATTGACCGCGACGATGGTACCATTGGTGTCGGTAATCGTGATGGCATTATGGGCGTGGGCGAACAGGTCTCCGGCGAGTTGAAGGCTGGTCTCCGAATCAAAACAGAGTTGGAGTGGCTCCCGGCTTATCTCGGCGAAGCAGGACCCGTCGTCGCCATCAGCGCTGATTTCGTCCAGGCGTTCCCTGATCCAGGAGCAGGTCATCGGACTACTCCACGGCGATTGCACGCACCAGCTGGCTGATCGCCAAGCGGCAGCGAGGACTGGTTACCCGACGGAAGTTGCGGGCCAGTTCCAGGTCGGCACGGGCAAGCGGTGTTGCCGGCCGTGGCTCATCCTTCTCGGGCAGAAGTTCGGTGATATCGACGGAAAGCACGGATGCGATCTGAAGAAGGCGCGAAACGGAGGTCGCATTGACGCCCTTTTCGTATTTGTGGGCCTGCTGGTAGGTAACCCCCAAATGGCGAGCGAATTCCGCCTGACTCATTCCCCGCTTGATCCGCTCTTCACGGATTCTCAGACCGACCAGGCGATCGACCTGTTTCCTTCCGTCGGGCGAGACATTCATGGCTTTTCCTTCTTCCTCACCGTTGCGTCGGCCGCAACTCATGGGTGAAGAATGCCGGATGATGATTTGCAGCTAAATAAGATGATCTACTTAGGAGAGATCTTGGAGAAAGAAAAAGGCGAAAAACCTGGGTGCAAGCGACCATAAGCAGAAACCCCTATGGGGGCACAGTAGAAATGACAGGCGCGTTATCGCACCGCATTGGATCGTTGTTTCGCCTTTGTACAAAAATTTATGACTTCGGAAGGGGATACCGGCTTGTGCTTGGCCTCGGTGGCGCCTGCCGTGAGCGCAGCCCGGGCAAGCTGGGGAGTCAGCTCCGCGGAGATCAGCAGGATCGCCGGGTACTCGGCCCGCGCGGCGACGACGCGGATGAGGTCGAGTCCGGTGGTTCTTCCCAGATTCTGGTCGACGATCAGGGCGCACACATGTCCGCCGACGTCACCGTCGGCAAGGAACGCTTCCGCCGATCCATAGGACCGCGTGGGAAAGCCGGCGATTTCCAAAATCGCGCAGATCGACCGGCGCATGCCCTCGTCGTCGTCGACAACAGCCACGATCATGTTCGCCGCCGGAACAGGAAAATCGCCCACGCCCCTTTCGCTCCGAAGATCAGTGCCGGGGCAATGTTACGACAATTAGCGGTCACGGGATGTAAGGGGTTCTACCTATCGCCATTTCGGGCCGCTGACCACCGAAGCGGCAAGGGCCAGCCGCACCAGATTCGACAGGCCAGTAACGCCCAGCTTATCGCCGATATGTGCGCGATGCACCTCGACGGTCCGCGGGCTGATCCCCAGTCGGTATGCAATCACCTTGAAGGGAAGGCCGGCCACGATACCTTCGAGGATTTCCCGTTCCCTCTCGGTTAGCTGCGGCAGGCGCTCGCGGAAGGCGGCGACCTCCGGTTCACAGTCGGATTGGGCGGCAGTGCGGCTGCGCGCCAACCTTATGGCCTCGATGAGCGCCGACGGCTTGAACGGCTTTTCCAGAAAATCGACGGCGCCGGCCTTCATCGCCCGAACGGCCATCGCCACGTCAGCCGCTCCGGTAATCACGATCACCGGTATCTCGATGGCCAGCTCACGCAACCGAGTTTGCAAGGCAAAGCCGTCCATTCCCGGCATCCTGACATCGACCAGAACGCATCCTTGCGGCGCGGGCGTGATCGCTTCCAGAAAGGCGTGGCCGTCGCCGTATTCGGCAACGACAAACCCGTTCGCTTCCAGCATCGCTCTCAGCGAGGCGCGAAACCCCGCGTCATCATCGACCACATGGACCGTTCTGTCATGCATCGGGGGCCGCCACCGGCAGTGTCATCCGAATGATGGCGCCGGCCTCGCAGTCCTCGATCCATAACTGACCGCCATGGGCTTGAACGATCGCCCTGGAGGTCGACAGGCCGAGGCCGGTGCCATCCGGTTTGGTTGTAACGAACGGGGTGAACAAATGGGCCCGTATCTCCTCGGGAAACCCGGGGCCGCTGTCAGCGACCGACAGCTCGACCATCGACCGATCCGCCACAACATCAGCCGAAATCGTCAGTTGCTTGCGTTCGGCGCCGACCATTGCCTCGGCCGCGTTGCGGATCAGGTTCACCAGCACCTGGCGGATCTGCACGATATCGACCAGAACTTCGGGCAGACTTTCGGGCAGCGCCAAGCGAAGGCTGATTTCCTCCCCGGTCTTGCTGAGCAGTCCCAGGGTAGCCGCCTCGGCCACGATCGAATCCAGTCGCTGGGCTGCCGGATGAACGGTTCGATTGGCGGCGAAGTCGCGGACCTTGTGCACGATGGTCGCGGCGCTGAACAGCTGCACGTCGGCCTCATCCAGGAACGATCGCACGGCCGGGTCGGCGCACACCGAACGCGCCGCATGAACGAAATTGACCGCGGCTCCGATCGGCTGGTTCACCTCATGGGCGATCGTCGACGCCATCTCGCCCAAAAAGGTAAGCCGCGCCGCGTGGTAGAGCTCGACGCTCGCCGCCAGCGCGGCCTCCTGGAGCTTTGATTTTTCCATCAAAGCCTTGGCCAGGTGATGTTCCGTGACCCGGCGCTGGGTGACGTCAACGACGGTGCCGATCGACCGGATCGGCTTTCCGTCACTGAAATGGGTCTGCCCGCTGGCCGCAATCCAGCGCTCCTTGCCGTCCCTCAAGCCGATCACGCGGTATTCCGAGAAAAATTCACCCGACCCGCGCGGGTCGCAGGACTCTTCGATCGCCGCGGCGACCCGGCCGCAGTCATCCGGATGCAGACCGGCCAAGAAGGTATCATAATTGATCGGTTCTTCGGCCGTGGCACCCCACAATTTCCGGACCCGGTCGTCCCAGTCAAGACGGCCTGTGGCGATGTCGTAGTCATAAATGCCGAAGCCGGACGCTTTTTTCGCGGCTTCGAACCTTAGCAGAGTATCGTGCAATGCCGCCTCGGTGAGCTTCAGGCGCTGTCGGGTTCTTGCGTCGCGGAGATTGTAATCCACCACCGCCCTCAGGCGTGCCAGATTATCCTTCAGAACAAAGTCCCAGAGCCCCTGCTTGAGCAGCGACACCGCCTTCTCTTCGCCGATCGCCCCCGATACCAGCACGACGGGCGTGTCGGGCCGGTGCGCGACGATCATCGCCAGGCTGGCCTCGAAGCGCATGCCGGGAACGTTATAGTCGGACAGTACGATGTCCCAGGCCTGACCGTCCAAGGCGCGGGAAAGCTCCGCCATGGTCTGAATACGGCTGCAACGAAGCGGCTGAGCCGTCTGTCCGAGGGAGTGCTCGATAAGCCTGAAATCGGCGTCAGCGTCCTCGATCACCAGGCACTTCAACGCGTCCGGCATGCCGTCTCTAGACCTGCAGAGGTTCGTTGGTTGCCAGCCAGTAGACACCCAGCTGGGCCACGACCGCGGCGAATTCGGCAAAATCCAGGGGCTTCCTGACGAAACTGTTGGCGCCGTTCTGATAGCCCGCCAACCTGTCCCGTTCCTCGTCGGAAGAGGTCAATATGACGACCGGCAGCAGCCTGGTGCGCGGGTCGGCCCGAATTCGCGACAACACCTCGAGGCCGCTGATGCGCGGCAGGCCGATATCCAGCAATACCGCAGTCGGCAGGTCCGGCCCGTTGCGGTCGGCGAACTCTCCCTGATGGAACAGATAATCGAGGGCCTGTTGGCCATCCCTCACCACATCGATCCGATTGGCAAGGTTGATCTTACGCAACGCGTGAAGAGTAAGTGCTTCGTCCTGCGGGTTGTCTTCCACGATCAGCAGATTCTTCGTCATCATGCAGCTCCCCATTCGGCGCCAGGCAGGGTGAAACGGAAGGACGCGCCACGGCCCGGCGCCGCGTCGGCCTGGAGGGTCCCGCCATGGCGGTGGATGATGCGCAGGACGGTCGCCAGGCCGATTCCCAGGCCCGGAAACTCGTCCTGCCGGTGAAGCCGCCGGAACGGCTGGAACAACTGGTCCGCATAGGCCATGTCAAAGCCGGCGCCGTTGTCTTCGACGCTGACGAAGCTCTCTTTCCCATGGTTGCACGCCTGTACCCGAATTACCGGCGCCGCCGTCGAAGATGTGTATTTCCAGGCGTTGCCGAGGAGATTGCGCATCACCGACTCGAGCATACGGCTGTCGCCCTGGACGACCAGGCCGGGCTTGATGTCCCAGCTGACCGACCGCACCGGTTCCGCCTGCTCCAGTTCCTTCCTGATACGCTCGGCAATCACCGACAGGTCCACCGGCTCGCGTTTGAGCTCCCCCCGGGTGACGCGGGAGAGAACCAGAAGGCCATCGATGAGTTCCCCCATGTTTCTGCTGGCCGTGGCGATGTGTTCGATACATTTCCTCGCGTCGGGCTGCAATTCGGCAGCGAAGTCGTCCTCCAAAATCCTGGAAAACCCGCTCATCGCTCGAAGCGGCGCCCGCAAGTCATGGGAAACGGCGTAGGCGAAGGCTTCCAGTTCCTGATTTGCCGCGCTCAGCTCGGCGGTCCGCAGTTGGAGCGCTTCTTCCATGCGCCTCCGCTCGGCGATCTCGGCCTGAAGCGCCTCATTGGCGCGCCGCAACTGCGCCGAACTGGGAAGTCTCAAGGCATGGGGGATCAGCGGCCAGAGCATGGCGGCGCTGGCCACCGAAACGATGGCGGTCACCACCTTGGTAATGGCGCTCAGTCCGTAGAGCGGGTACCACAGAACCACCACATCCATAAGGTGTGTCGACCCGCAGGCCATGATAAATGCCGCAGAGAGCCAGATCAGCCACCGGTACGGAAAATCACGTCTGCGTCTCACAAAGTATACAAGTGCAATAGGCATGGAAAAGTACGACACGAATGTCAGCATATCGCTGACAATAAAAGTTGACATAAGAGGAGACCACCAGCCAAGACAATAGCCGTGTGGCGTGAATGAAGTCGTAGATAAAAATTTATCGACTATACTGAACATAGCGCCCTCCCCCGCGGAGCCATGAGGACGGATGCGGAGCCGGGTGCCGACCGCCGCCTTGTTGCGAAAGTTATCCCTGGGCAGGCCGATGCTGACGGATTCCCGGCAGGCGGAAAGGGTTCGGTGGCATGGTGAAGTGGTTGGGCAAGTGTCGCCGTTGGCGGAATGCCGATCATCAAGGAGTCCGTTCCCACATCCATTAGGAGTATTCAAACAAAATGCGGGAATTAGTCAATGTCTACGAAACCGGTTCCGCCCGCCGGGCGACCGGAAGGCGCGGCATCCCTGACCTGGAGAAGGAAAATATTATTCCGTCCGGGTCGGTCGTTCGGCCTTCCATCCGGCGGCGACCGGAGGCCGGCCGGCCAACAGGCGGCTGCTTTCGGCAATCTGCCAGCTGAGCAGGGCCGGCACGCCCAGACTGAGGTCCCGGGCGCGTTTCAGCAGCGAAAGGGCCAAAGCGGCGTCAGGCGGCAGTCCGAAGATGCCGCCGATCAGGATGTAGGCGCCCTCCTGGATCCCGAGGGCGTTGGGCACGGCGAAAGCCACGCTGCGGATGGCGTGGATCAGGCTCTCGGTGGCGATCACCGCACCTAGACCCAGGCCAATTCCCATGAAGTGCAACGCCATCCACGCCTCGACGGCGCTGACGATCCATGCGGCGAAATGCAGCAGGCCGGCCATCCGCAAGGCCGGCCCATGAGTCCAGATGTCGCGCAACGCCTCACTGACCGGCGCCAGCCGGCCGACAGCGGCGGCCCTGAAGCAGCGGGTGACGATCGGCGCCATCAGCCTGGCCGCTCGGCCGAATCCATGGCGCTGCATGGCGCCGAAAGCGACCAGCGAGGTCAAACCGATAGCAAGGCCCAGCGCCATCCAGATAATGAGATGGTTACCCGGATGGCGTGCCGCCAGAATGCCCAGACCGAGGGTGGTGTAGCCCCCCTGGGCCAGTGCCTCCATCGTCACATCCGCCACGGTCGAGGCGATGGCTACGGCGCCGGGCACACCCATCAGCGCCGCAGCCCTCGCCCCCATGACGAAGCCGCCGATTTGCGACAGCGGCAGCACCTCGGCTGCCGCGTCGCGGATCAACCGGCCCCAGACGAAGGCCGGCAGCGGTCGGCGCGGGACGACCAGCAGCCACCAGCACAGGCCGAGGAGCGTGGTGGCGGCAAGGCGATAGACGAGGATCGCCGCCAGACCCGCCCAGCCGATGGACAGTAAGGCATGGGCGACCTGGCTGAAACCAAAATAGCCGACGACAGCGGTGCCACCGAGCAGCCCGGCCAACGCGGCCAGAATGCTGAAAATTCTCATCGCCGATCACGCCATGAAGCGCCGAGCCAGGCGGGCCAGCCCGGGGACCAGGCGGGGCCGGAGCAACCGACGATCGTAGCCGCCGAGCCGACGCTCGCTCTCGGCCAGACAAAGGTCGAGAAGCTCGGCCGTGCCGACACCGGCATCGAATGATCGGCTGCCGGTGACGGTAAAGTTATTGTCGAACGTCTCGCCGCCGAGATCCCGCGCCACGGCGAAGCGCTCGCGCAGCAGAAGGATCCAGACGCCAAGCTCCTTCACGCGAAATAACGGCCGACGCCACCATGGCAGGTTGCGTCGATGCCAGGCGAGCCAGTTGACAAAAAACGTGATGTGGCGCCCTTCCTCCTGGATCACCGGCTCGAACGTATCGACGAGCTTCCGCGGGAAATAACCCGACCGCTTGGCCAATTCGAATAGTCCGAAGGCGAAGAAGCTGTCGATGCATTCACTGTATCCGGTCACCATGAAGGCCCATTCGGCATCCCGTGGCGGGTCGGCGGGCCGCGCCGGAGCAAGGCGTATGTCGTAGGCTTTGACCATGGACGACAGCAGGGCCTTGTGCCGCGCCTCCTCGAACGCGTTGAGCTCGACCGCTTCCTTGAGCAGGGGATCGGCGATCGTCTCGGCGAACGCCTTGACGCGGCAACTGGCCTTTTCCTCGGTATCGACCGCAATGTCCCAGATCGGCAGGCCGGCCAGCCGACTTCGCGCCGGCGGGTCGAGCTTCGGCCAAACGATCGTCCGCGGGTCATAGGGAGTGAAGGTGTCGAGCAGCATGCGGCTGAACAAGGCCTTGTGGCCGTCGCTGCCCAGCCGGAGCCGGTCGGCTCCATCGCCTCGGTTCCGCCGCCGAGCGGTGGACAAGGGGATCGCGTCGCCCATCGGGCCCCTCCATCGCCATGCGTCCGAACGGCAACCGTGGCGCCCCACCAGGGTGCGGCCTTCCACTCCACTCGCCGATCGGGCCGAAGGTTACATGACGTTGGACGTAGGGCGCGATGGGCGCTCAAACAAGCCGCTCATGTCGGGGCAGATCGCCGGCGAGGCCGGCCTCGGCCAATGGAACGGATACCGAAAAGCAGGATCCGCGGCCCGGAGTCGACCTCACCTTGACTTCGTGACCGAGAAGATCGGACAGCCGGCGCACGACCGCCAGGCCAAGCCCCAAGCCTTGGCGGCGATCGCGAGCCGGATTGCCGAGTTGGACGAATTCCTCAAAGACGTTTTCCAACTCTTCGGATGCCACGCCGATGCCGGTATCGCAGACATTGATTTCAACGACGTCCCCTAGCCTTCGGCAGCCGACGACCACACCTCCCGAGGGTGTATAACGGACGGCATTTTCTACCAGGTTGCGGAGGATCCGCGCCAAGAGGGCGGGGTCGCTGATCACCGACAAGGAACTCGGTACGACGGCAAAGCGGAGTCCCTTCTCCCTCGCTCGATACCCGTATTCACCGCTCAGCGGCGCCAGCAGGGCCTGGACGGAAAACACTTCAGGGGCCGCGGCCACCAGCCCGGCATCCAGCCTCGATACATCGAGAATGCCGTCGAGCAGAACCGCCAGCGCGTCGACCGAGGCCTGCAGGTGCTCGATGATGGCCGCCGCCGGGTGGCCTTGCAGTTCCTGACCCAACAGCGCCGTCAACAGGGCGAGGGACTGGGCCGGCTGCCGGAGGTCGTGACTGGCCGCGTCCAGGAACCTGGTCTTGGCCAGATTGGCCCTCTCCGCCTGCTCCTTGGCTTCACGCAGGGCGCGCTCGAAGCTGCGGCGGTCTGTGATGTCACGCGCCACGATGAGCGCCGAGCGTTGTTCGGCCCGCGTCTTCATTCCCTGCCGCGATACCACCACGGTAGCGGCACGGCAGGTCACTTCAACCGGAAACCGGCTTCCGTCGCGCCGCCGCAAGTAGGTCTCGAGTTGAGCCGCGGCCCGGTCGCCCTGCCCGTTCAGCAGCGCATTGAGGTCACCGCCGTCGAGCACTTCGGCGACCCGTCGCCCGAGAAGCTCGTTCCGCGGCCAGCCGAGGTGACGGCAGGCCGGTAGATTCACGTCGACGATCAGTCCATTGGCCAAATCGGCAAGCAGGATGAGGTCGTTGCCTGCGTCGAACAGGGTGCGAAAATGCTCCAGTTCCTGCAGGCGCCGCCTCAGTTCGGGATAGTAGCTTTTGCGCATCGATGCCGGCCCGAAGCCGGCGACCGAATCGAGAAGAGGATTCGGCTCGCTGTCCACCTCCGGGCCTTCCGGTGTTGAACCTGCTATCACCGCTACATCGCTTCCTCGTAGATGACCTCGATGTCGCGCTGGCGCGCCTGCCGCGGGTTGGTAACGATGCAGGCGTCAACCAGGGCGTTGCGGGCCAGGCTCGGAATGTCGGACGAACCGACGCCGCGCGCCACCAGCCCTTCCCGCAGCCCGAGCCGCCCCTTGAATCGATGGATCTCCCGGCAAATCGCCGCCATCTTGCCGCGGCTGTCCAATCCTTTCAGGTCGACCCCCAGGGCTTCGCCGATGCGATCGTAACGTTCGGGGCTGGCCCGGTAGTTGAAAGCGACCACATGTTCCAGCAGCATCGCATTGCTCTCGCCGTGCGCGAGGTCGAGGTATCCGCCGAGGCTATGCGACATGGCGTGAACCGCGCCCAGACTGGCGTTGGAAAAGGCGATACCGGCATGCAGCGCCGCCCGCATCACCTGTTCGCGCGGTTCGAGGTCTTGCGGCCGGTCTCGCGCCGCCTCGAGATGGGTGCGGATGAGACGGACCGCCTCGAGGGAATGAAGATCGAGGAGGGGTGAACTGGCCAGCGAAACGAACGCTTCGACGGCGTGCACCAGGGCGTCAAGGCCGGTGCAGACAGTGAAATAGGAATCCATGGTGGTGGTGGTTTCGGGATCGATCAGCGATACGTCGGGAACCACTGTCTTGCTGACGATGGCCAGCTTCCGCCGCGCCGCCATGTCGGTAATGATGGCGAATTGCGAGACATCGGCCGAAGTCCCGGCAGTGGTCGGCACGCAGATCAACGGCGCGCCGGGGCGGCCGACTTTGGCGATCCCCTCGTAGGACCGGATGTCGCCCTGGTTGGTAGTGACGATACTGATGCCTTTGGCGCAGTCGATGGGGCTGCCGCCGCCCACGGCGACGATGACGTCGCATGACCTGGCCCGGTACCATTCGGTGCCGAGCATGACCTCCTCCGCCCGCGGATTGGGGCTGACCGAGGTGAACTCCTCGACCAGAAGGCCGGCCTCTTCCAGCGAGCGCCGCACATCATCCGCCCAGCCGGCGGCGACCACGCCCGGATCGCTCACCAGGAGGACGCGATAGCCGCCGAAGTTGGCGGCGTATCGGCCGGCAAGCTGGCGGGCTCCGCGACCGAAGACGAATTCCGGAGCGACGAACTTCCGCAACGGTGTCATCCGCCGATGATAATGCCCCCTAACGGTCTTTATATCGGCCATCGGAGGTAGCCGCCGAAAGTTACCGCGATGGCTCCGGTTGCGCGCCGTTCCACAGCTGGACTATGGTTGCCGGCCGGCCGACACCGGCGGCACACCATGGAAAGCAAGCCTCGATGAGCGCCCTGCGCCTTGACCATGTCAATGTCGTTGTCCTCGATATCCAGCGCTCGCTGGCGTTCTACCAGGGTTGTCTGGGGATGCTCCCGATCATGGACCGGGTCCTCGAAGGTGCCTGGTTCGAGCGACTTACCGGGATGACGAAGGCGCGGGCGCGCTGCGTCATCTTGCAAAGCCCCGGCGGTGGCTGCCGGATCGAGCTGCTGCAATATCTTGGGCGGGACAGCCGGTCGCTGGCCGACAATCAATTGCCCGCCACGCCTGGCCTGCGACATTTCGCCTTGCGGGTCGATGCCATCGAACCCATCGCGGCAGCGGTGTTGCAGCGCTTCGGCATGGCCGTCGAGGTCATCGAGGTGCCCGCCGACATCGTGCGCGGCGGCAAGAGGATGGCCTATCTGCGCGATCCAGATGGCGCCATCGTCGAACTCTCGCAATACGCCGAAGCCGAGCCGGCCTTCTGCGGCTGACCGGCCGGCGGGGTCACCGGTTGGCGGTCATTGGGCGACGGTCATCGGGGTGGGGAGCGACAGGCCCGGGTCGGTCATCCAGCGTTTCAATTCTTCCTCGGGAACGGGGCGGCTGAACAGGTAGCCCTGGCCGATGTCGCAGCGGTGGTGGTCGAGGAATTCGAGCTGCCCCGGCGTTTCGATGCCTTCCGCCAGCACCGACAGGTTCAGGATGCGAGCCATGGCGACGATGGTAGCGGTGATCTGCATGCCCGCCGGGTCATGGGGAATGTCCCGGACGAAGCTTTGATCGATCTTCAACGTGTCCAGGGGAAACCGCTTCAGATAGGCCAGCGAGGAATAGCCGGTGCCGAAATCGTCAATGGCCAGCCTCACCCCCAGGTCCTTGAGGCCGGCCAGACGGTGTTCCGCCTCGGATCCCGATTCCATCACCGCGCCTTCGGTGATTTCCAGTTCCAGCAGCGACGGCGACAATCCCGTCGAATCCAGGATGCCGCGAATCGCTTTGCGCAAGTCGGGGTGGCGAAACTGCCGCGGCGACAGGTTGACCGCCATGGTCTGCAGCGGAAGGCCGACATCTCTCCAGGCTTTCATGCGGGAGCAGGCTTCCTGCAGAACCCATTGGCCCAGCGGCACGATCAGGCCGGTTTCCTCGGCCAGTGGAATGAATGCCGCCGGGGAAACGATCTCGCCGTCGGATTTCCGCCACCGCACCAGCGCCTCGACCCCGATCGGGCGCAGTCCGGCCAACCCCACCAACGGCTGATAGTGCAAAATGAATTCGCCATTTTCCAGGGCGGCGCGCAGCGACGCCTCGAGGGTGAGGCGGCGGGTGGCAATGGCGGTTTGCGCCGAGGTATAGAAGCGGAAGGTATTGCGCCCGGCGTCCTTGGCGCGGAACAGCGCGGTGTCGGCCTGTTTGATCAGTTGGCCCGCGTCCTCGCCGTCGTCGGGAAAGACGCTGATCCCGATACTGCAGCCGACATAGACGCTGGTGCCGTCGGCCAAGACGGCCGGCTTTGCCACCTGATCAATCAGGTCCCGCGCCACCCGGCTGGCGTCTTCAGGGATCGACAGATCCTCAAGGACGATGACGAACTCGTCGCCGCCCAACCGGGCCAGGGTATCGGTATTGCGCACGCGCTCCTGCAGGCGCAGGGCGACGGCCTGCAGCAACTGGTCGCCGGCCGCGTGACCAAGACTATCGTTGACCACCTTGAATTGATCCAGGTCGAGGAACAGAACCGCTCCCCGCGCCCCGGTGCGCCGCGCATGCGCCGCAGCGCGGTCGAGTCGCTGGTTCAACAGCGCTCGGTTGGGCAGGTCGGTCAGCGGATCGTGGTGGGCCAAATGGGCCAACTGGGCCTCGCCCCGCTTGCGCTCGGTCACATTGTCGAACAGCGCAACGAAATAGCCTTGGCTTGGGCTGTAGACGGAAATGGAGAACCAGGTCTCCATGGCGCTAAGATAAAATTCGAATCGTTCGGCCTTGCCGGTTGTCGCCACCCTGCCGTAGATCTCGAACAGTTCGGGGTCGCTCCGGCGAATGCCGGGAATGATCTCGGTCACTCTTCGGCCGACGACGTCGCCGAGGCCGGTCAGACGTTCGAAGGCGGGGTTGACATCGAGATAGATGAAGTCCGCCGGCTCGCTATCCTGGTATTCCATGCGGCAGAAGGCCAGCCCGTGGAGCATGTTTTCGTACAGCGAGCGGTAGCGTCGGCAATTTTCCTGCGAGGCCTGCTCAGCCGACTTCCGCGCCGTGATATCCGAAATAGTGACCAACAGATAGCCTTGCTGGCGCAGGTGCACCAGCTCGGCCGAATAAAGGGTGGTGATCACCTCGCCCGATTTGCGGCGAAACTCCACTTCCAGGTCCCGCACCTCCTGGTTGCGCCTCACCATCTCGACGATCTGTTCGCGCTGCTCGGGATGGACGTAGAGACCAAGTTCGGAGATGGTGCTGCCGATCATATCCTCCCGGCTGTAGCCGAGGACCTGCAGCCAAGCGTCGTTGGCGTCCAATATCCGGCCGTCGAAGTCCCGGCCGAGGGCGATGCCGACCGGGCTGGCATGGAAGACCGTGCACACACCGGCCTCGATATCCTCGAGACCGATCGGCAGCTGTGCCTGCCGGCGCTCCATCTCGGTGGCGCGGGTGCGCCTCCGCCGCAGGGCCGCGGCGAGCCGGTTGGCTTGCAGGCGGCTCACCGGCTCGCCCGCGGTGCTTCGGGAATATTTCCGCATGGCTGGGTATGCATCCGATCTGTCGCGCTGGGCCACCATAAGGTTCACCAGCCGAAACCGCTGTCCCCAGATGGGGACAGCTTGCCGACAGTGCCATTTTCAAAGGCAGGTTGCCTCGGCTACCGGAGGGGGCGGCCGGTTCTTCGCCCGGCCCGGAGGGCATAGTGCCGCCATCAGAACAATGTCGACCCATTTGCCGTCTATGAATTCCGCCCGGCGCAGCAGCCCTTCGCGGCGGAATCCCGCCGCGGTGAAAGCGCGGATTGCCCGTTGGTTATGCTTGAGTGTGGTGAGATAGACCCGGTTCAGGTTCAGGTGGTTCCAGCCGTAATGCAAGGCCAGCCGCACCGCTTCGCGCCCGACGCCGTGGCCGCGGTCGGGCTCCTCGCCGATCCGGATGCCGAGTTGGGCGGATCGATGGATCGGATTGATGTTGACGATTTCGATATAGCCGACCAGGGCGGGGTCATTGTGGCGCCGGATGGCGAACACGACGCGGCTCGGGTCGCGGCCCACGTTATCGCACCAGGTCTTGTGGGCGACCCAGTCTACCGGGCGATAAGCGCCGTTCAGCCGGGCGGCTTCCACGTCGTTGCTCCAGCGGAACATCGGCGCGAAGTCGTTGGGGACCAACGGTCCGATCGATATGCAGGGACCGGCCAGCATGGCGTTTTCCCGCGAGCGTCCTATCGCCATGATCTTGGCCGGCGGCCGCTCGCCGTCAATTGCCTCAGTTGGAGAATGGCTTTCCCTTCGACCGGCACAGGGAGTGCGCAAACGAAGCCACGACAGCGGCCAAAGTGAAAGCATAGACCGTCAAGGCGGCGCCGTCGGCCCAAACGGCAGGCCGGATGGCGGCCGCGGGGATGGACGGGTTTTGGGCGCGCCACCAGGTCAGCCAGCACGCACTTGCCTGGATGGCACCTATCGGCAGCATCCACGGCAGAAGCAGCGGCCGTGCCGCCCGGCGGTCGTCGGCAGCCGAGGCGGACAGGCCGAGGAGCACCGCCAGCAACCCCAGCGCAATGCCCTGCGGCGCGAACGGATTGCGGGCGAGAACCAGCGCGGCAAGCACCAGCAGGCAGGCCAAGCCGATTTGGCGCGCCGGGCGGCTTCGCCGGCTGAGGCCATGCGCCATGAGCATCACCACGCATCCGGCAGCACTTTCCACGCTTGCAAAAACCTCGGCGGCCGGTGGCCCGGTCTTCGCCAGGGCATGGACCAGCACCGTCGCCGACCCGGCGACGAAGGCCAGGATCGCCAGAAGCGGCGGCCCCACTTCGTCAACCAGCCCGCCAACCCGCCGACTTGCCGCGGGGATCCTTTCCAGGACCTCGTAGACAAGCAGCAGCCCGGCGGCCAAGCTCAGCGGCAGAAGATTGTACAGCCCGCGGAACAGCAGCAGCGCTCCCACCACGCTTTCAGGCGGAAGCCCCGGGGTCAGCGCCAGAATGGTGGCGTCAAAGACGCCCAGCCCCCCCGGCACATGGGCCAGCAGGCCAAGCAGATTGGCCACCACATAGGCACCGACGAAGGATGGATAGCCGGCATGGCCGCCACTTGGCAACAAGACGAACAGGGTGGCCGAGGCCAGTGCCAGGTCGGCAGCAGCCACCACGACCTGCAGGGCGGCAATGCGGGTATGAGGCACCGGATAACTGCGCCGGAACAGGCGTAGCGGCCGCCGGGAGAAGCCGGTCCAGGCGAAATAGCCCAGCACCGCCGCGGCCGGCGGGATCCCCAGCCAGCGCAGCGTGGCGGCGGGCAGTCGGAGAGCGGCGGACAATAGATGCGGCTCGACCAACAAGGCCAGCGCGGTCATGGTGGATGCGCCCAACCCGAAGGTCAATCCGCAGAACGCCACTACGGCCGCCACGTCGCCCGGGGATAGCCCAATCGCCGAATACATGCGGTAACGGATGGCGCCGCCGGTCAAAGTGGCGAAGCCGGCGTTCTGGCTGACGGCATGACTGATGAAGGAGATCAATACAATCCTGGCGGGCGCCACGCGGCGGCCGATATAGCTTGCCCCCAGGCCGTCGAATCCAGCCAGCGCCAGATAGCTCGAGGCGGTCAGCATCAGCCCCGACAGCAGAGCACGCGGCGGCGTCGCGGCTAGGCGGCGGGTCACCTCGGCGCTACTGATGTGGCGCAACAAGTGGTGCAGCATCAGCAGCGCGCCGGCGAAAACGGCCAGGCTGAACAGCGGCGCGAGGCGCTTGGCCCAGGCCATCCCTCTTCTCCGTTGCTGGTCCTGAGACCCTGACGGATGGTGACGGTGCATCCGTCGGGGTCTCGTCACAATTCAATCGGTCTGGTCAGTCCCCTCGCCTGGCGGGGCCATGATAAGCCTGCTGCACTGTCCCATCTGGATGGGCCGATGCACTACCAGCAACAGAGTGGTCTCCGAAGGGTTCCGGGGGCCTACCCGTATGAAAAAATTCGTATTATGCTTCGCACTCATGCCATTGGACGAAAGCACGGCGTCGGATGATCCATTTAGCCAATATCCTCATCGCTGCCGACGATGCGATTCTCGCCCAGGGCCTTGTCCAACAAATTCGCCGCCACGGTTATGAGGGGCACGCCGCCCATAATCTCGATGCGGCGCTGGTCGCGGCGCGCCGGGAACGCCCCGACCTGATCCTCATCGAGGCGAGCGCTGACGGCGCGGCCGCCCTGGCGTTGGCCGAACAGCTGAAGGCCGCGCCGGAGTGCGCCGAAATTCCCGTCTGCCTGCTGGCTTCCGAGCGCTCTCCTGCGCTCAAGGCCCGCGCCTTCGCCGCCGGGCTCGACGACGTGCTGTCGCCACCGCTCGACGAAAACAAGCTGGTGGCGCGGCTGCGACCGCTGGCTCGCCTGGCCATCATGCATGCGGAATTGCACCGGCGGGCGGCGGTAGCCCGGCGCTTCGGCGTCGCGATCGACGAAACCCTGCCGCCGACTGAGGTGGATGCCGGCTGCCCGATCCTGGTCGTCGGATGCGGCGGCCCCGAGATCGCAGGGGCGCTGAGCGGGCGGAACGTCAGCCTGGCGGCCGACCCCTTCGAGGCCAACGAGTTGCTGGAACGGGACAATTTCGATGCCGCCGTAGTGCTGCCGGCGGAAGCGCCGACTGCCTATCTGGACCTCTGCGCCCATATTCGCAACAACCCGCGGCTGTTCAATCTACCCGTCCTGGTGGTCGCCGAGCCGGAGCGCATGGACGAAGCGACGGCGTATCGGCACGGGGCCAGCGGCTTCTTCCTGCGCCCTGTGGACCCGGCGGAGTTGCAAATCGCCGTGAACACCCTGGTGCGCCGCCAACGCCGGCGCTGGATGATCCGCGAAGCCTTGGGAAGGACCTTGCAGCCGGCGACCCGCGATGCCGGCACCGGCCTCTACAACCGGCCCTTTGTCGACGCCTATCTGGCCGATCGCGTCGCTTTCTGCGCCGCTCATGCGCGCCACCTGTCCGTCGCCTTCTTCCGCGCGCCTGACATCGACGGCGTCCGGCATCATTTCGGCGAGGAACAGGCGGAACATTTGCGTTTGCAGGTGGCGCAATGGATTGCCGGGCTGCTGCGGGCCGAGGACCTGACCGCGCGGTATGAGGATAATGAATTCTGCGTGCTGCTTCCCGACACGCCCAAAGAGGAGGCCGAGATCGTCATGCACCGTATTGCCGGGGTTCTGGCCTACACCGATTTCGCCGTAAAAGACGTCTACCAGCCGGTGAAGGTTTGGGCGCGGGTGGGGGCGGCCGACCTGCGGCCCGACGACACCGTCGCCACTCTGGTCGCCCGCGCGCGCCGCGATATCGTCTCCTGAGCCGCCGTGCGCATCGACATCGTCTTCGATACCGTCTGCCCGTGGTGCTACATCGGCAAGCGCCGGCTGGACCGCGCCCTGGCGGCGCGGCCCGACGTCCTACCGGAACTCCGCTGGCGTTCTTTCCTCTTGAATCCGGAAATCCCCGAGCAGGGCATCGACCGCCAAGCCTATCTGGAACGAAAGTTCGGCAGCACCTATCGTATCCACCGCATTCACGGGGCGGCCATCCTGGCCGGCCAGGCCGAAGGGATAAACTTCAATTTCGAATCGATGACCCGGACGCCGAACAGCATCCATTCGCATCGCCTGATCCATTACGCCACAGACTCGGCCCATCAGGCGGACATCGTCGAGGCCATTTTCCACGCCTATTTCGTCGAGGGCTTGGATATCGGCGACGTGGCGGTGCTACATCGGATCGCTGAACAATGCGGCCTGCCCGGAGACGCGACCGAAGATTATCTCCGGAGCGGCTTAGGTGCCGCCACGGTCGAAGGCGAGCACACCCGCATGCATCGCCTTGGGGTCAGCGGCGTTCCCTGTTACATCTTCGATGAGCGCTACGCGGTGTCCGGCGCGCAGGAGCCCGACATTCTGGTCCGGCTGATCGACATCGCACGGGAGGCGCAACTCGAGACGACCTCGAGCTGACCGTCTGCCTGCCGGCTGTGTCGGCAGGCAGACGCGGCTTGAGTTACCGCCCCGCGGTGGTCCGGCCCCTCACCGCCCCGCGGTGGTCCGGCCCATCGCCGCCGCCAATGCCGCGCGCAGGCGCAACGGACTGAGTGGCTTATGCAGAACAGGTGGCAGGGCCTTGCCCACCGACTCCACCGCCTCGCCGCGCATGTCCGTATCGCCGGTAAACAGGAATGCGGGGACCTCCCAGCCAATCGCCTTACGCAGCTCTTCAATGGTCCTGGCCCCGCCACCCCCCTGCTGCAGACGCGAATCGGCGAGGATGACGTCCGGCATCAATTTCTCCTTGGCCACCCGCGCCAAGGCCTCCGCCCCGGAGGGCACCACGGTTACGCTGCAGCCCCAATCCGACAGGAGCACGGTCAGTCCCGCGCGCACCGCGGGATCGTCATCGACCACCAGCACCACGCTGCCGGACAGATCCCCAAGCGCCTCCTCATCTTCGTCATCCTCCCCGGACGGTGGGATGGGTGCCTCGGTCATCGGCACTTCCACCGAAAAGATCGAGCCATGGCCGAGCCGCGAGCGCAGGGCAAGGCGGTGCGACAAAAGCCGAGCTAACCGCTGGACGATGGCCAGCCCCAGGCCGAGCCCGGTGGCGCCTTGTCCCTCGGCGCCCTGAAAAAATTCCTCGAAAATGGCGAGCCGCTGATCTTCCGCAATTCCCACCCCGGTGTCTCCGACCATGATCAGCAGATTGCCGCCGCGGCGCTTGCAGCCGAGCAGGATCTTGCCGGCACGGGTATAGCGGATTGCATTGGCGAGAAAGTTGCGGAGGATGCGGCCAAGCAGTGCCGGGTCGCTGTGAATCGCCGCGCTGGATGGAACGACCCGCAGCGCCAGCCCCTTCCGCGCGGCCTGCGGTGCGAACTCGACCTCAAGCCGCTCCAGGAGGTCGTTGATCAGGAACACCTCCGGCTCGGCCTTCAGTACCCCGGCTTCAAGTCGCGACATGTCCAGCAAGGTGTCGAACATGTCTTCCATGGTCGACAGCGACAGCTTGATCGACGACAGGATATTCCGTGCCGCCGGCGTCGAAACATGCATTTCAAGAGCCGTCGAAAACAGCGCCAGTGCCTGCAGCGGCTGACGGAGGTCGTGGCTGGCCGCGGCAAAGAACCGCGATTTTGCGCGTATCGCCCGCTCAGTCTCCTCCTTCGCCCTTATCAGACCCTGTTCCTTGCGCTTCAAATCGCTCACATCAGCCAAGCTGATGATGGCTCCCTCGCCCTGTTCCGTGGCCAGCGGCGCGGCGGAGACCAATGCCCAGCCGCTCTCCGCCCCATTGCCGCTGCGCACCAGGCGTTCCATCCGATGTGTCGTCCCGACTCGGCGCGTCGGCGGCCAATCATCCTCGAAATCGATGAAGTCGCTCAGCCGGCGGCCAATCAGCCTTTCGGCCAACAGCATCGCCTGGGCCTGCGCATTGGCCTCGACGATGACCCCCCCGGCGTCGACAACGAGCACCGGCATGGGCAGCGCGTCGGCCGGGAGATGCAACGGCCCGTCTTTCTTGTCGATCCGGGCCGAGCCAGGCTCGCCCCACATGGTGTTGAGAAACGACGGCATCGCAATCCCGCAGCAGTTTGCTCGTATCGAAAGCAGGCATGCCTACCGGACGGGGGCCCAAGGTAGACCTGGTGCATGGACTCATCTGAATGAGCCAGCGCACCAGCAGAATACTCTTCACTTTCGATGGCAATCGAAGCAGAAGAACCATCGCCTGATGAAGTACCGATAAGCAATTTCGAATGCCCATCGGCCTAAGGCGTAATTACATATGCTATTTGTCTAGCCGGCCGCCCGGACCGATGCGGCATCGCCTCAGCCATATCGATCCTAAATTGATACCACTCTAAACGACCTCACCCAACTATGGCTAGCCCCTCGACGGTTAGCCACTGCCAAGGAGCGAGGATGTACTCTTTCACAGTAAATAAGTGCGGAGCATGACACAAGCCCACTGACCACACCTATTCTTTTGCCCATTGGAAAATTCGAAGTACTACTATATGGCAATTCTTTATATATACAAATCCGTGTATACATTTCCTCCACCAGAGATTCAAGACCTATGAATGCGGCCAATGTTACGACTAACGTAAGTCCAGACCGGCTTACGTTCTTCGAAAAGGAGGCCCCGACATGCAGAGGACCAAGGTAACGTCCGACCAGACCGCATATTTTTCACTCAGCCTTCCGCACAGCATTAGAACAAGATCATTGTTGGAAGACAATTTACTGGCGTTTTTGGATAGCTTCGATATCCATCGCTTTTTCTGCGATTTAGCATACCGAAGACGTCTCAATGCCATTCTCGAACGCTTCACCGACGAAGAATTCGAAAACTTCGAGCGGATGCATTCCCACCGCTTCACCATGAACTAGGGGTTTGGCGATGACAGAACTGGCAATGAGCGGCCCGCCTCGTCATACGACCGCAGCCGTAGCCGTCGAAGACGCTCGGATGGCCAGCGACATCCTCAATCGCTTCGACGCCGATGAACGCACGGATATCGCCGTCTACGACGACCCGAGTGCGCTGGTCCTTCATCCCGAGCGGCTGGACACCGACGTCACCATCTTTTCCTTCAACGTCGTGCGCATGCTGAGCAAGGCGCATGCGGATCTGGTCGGCGATTTTTGCCGCGACCACAACGTCGTCCTGCTGATCCGCTCGCAGGAATTTCTCGACAGCACCGGCTTCCTCGAATTCGTCAACGGCGTCATCTTCCAGGACGCCACGATGCATCGATTGAAGGATATCCTGGCCCTGGCGCGGGCCGGCTATTCCATCCTGCCTTCGGCGGCGGTGATGGATATCGTCACCGATCGCCTGCGTTGCGATACCATCGCGCGGCTGTCACCGATCGAACTTGCCATTCTCGACCAGATCCGGCTGGCCAAGACCAATCGGGCCATCGCACGGAGCCTGAATCTGACCGAAGCCAATGTGAAGACGAAGGTGCGAGCCATCCTGAAAGCCCTGAAGTTCCAGAATCGCACCGAGGCAGCGGTGTTCGCCGCGCGGCAGTATGAGACGATCCGCAATGCGATCCGCGAACAGTCGGAGGGATCGTCCGATGAGTCGTCGGAGGGGGGTGATGAAGAGCCTGCCCCGGCGCAGGGCCGCAATCTCACGACTCACTAGCGGGCGGAGCCACGCCTTCAGGCGAAAGGCGCTGCTCCGCCCATGGTCACACGCCCTGACCTAATTCCACGCCGTTGCCTGAGGCAGCGCGCCGCCCCCGCACCGGGAGCGGGGTATCGCTGGACAATCCGTTGTTGAGCGCCCAGATGGCTGCCTGGGTCCGGTTCGCCGCATTAATCTTCTTCAGCACGCCCTTCAGGTGGACCTTCACCGTCGCTTCGGTGATGTTCAACTTTTTCGCGATCACCTTGTTGGGGTGGCCGTTCAACAGGCAGCGAAGGATCTGCACTTCGCGTTCGGACAATCCCTCCAGATCGGCCGAGGCGGCGGCGGGGCGATGCGCCTCGACCTGGCCGCTGACCAGGAGCGCCGCAAGCCGCGTCGGGAACACCTTCTCGCCCAACAGAACAAGCTTCAACGACTGCTTGAGCGCTTCAGGGGAGATGTTCTTGAGCAGATAGGCGTCGGCTCCGGCCTCGAAACAGCGGGCCAGATGATGGATGTTGCGCGTAGTTGCGGCCAGAACAACAAGCTTCATGTCCGGGTATTTTTCCCGAAGCGTATGAAGTTGTTGAACATCGTCGTTGCCGGCGTCGAACTCGACCAAAGCCACCTTGGGCTGAATTCCCGTTCCCAGCTTATCGATACCATCCTGTAATGTATCTGCTTCCGCAGATATTATGAATGGTGAATTGTCCAATAATCTTTTCAGGCCTTCCCTGAAAAGCTTATTGGCGTCGATTAGCAGAATTTCAACATTTTGCATGAAAAGCCCCCGTAAGGCTGTCAGCGTCCTCGCTAAAGTCGGTTTTGATCATTCGGTGAATGCCAGCGTCGGCCCTTCACATTGCACTCGTCTTCCGATGCAAGTTTTATCCGATGGGGGCTCGCGATCATACCTTCTGTAGGAGGTAGCCCGACGTTCATTCTCGGTAGTTGACCCTGCCTGGGTCGCAGGGTGTACCCACCAGGTGTACGCTAACGCACGAAATGGCCTATATTCCCGCTGCGGTTTTGGTTATGAGGATCGGCTGTACGGGGCCGTCCAAACGGCAGCGTCGACCCGGCGCCCCGCCGTGGACGGCGGAGATTTCAGGACTTTATTGGGAAAATCAGGAAAATGGGGCGAGTGATGAGATTCGAACTCACGACATCCAGGACCACAACCTGGCGCTCTAACCAACTGAGCTACACCCGCCGCCGGAGGACCGTTGTCTAGCCCAATCGGCCGGGCGCCGTCAAGGGTCACCTTCGGGCGAAATAGCGTGCCAATCTGGCAAGCGCCTCATCCAGAGCCGCGTCCTTCTTGGCGAAGCAGAACCGCACATAGTGCCGGACGTCGCCATTCTCGAAAAAGCTGCTGACCGGTACCGCCGCCACGCCGGCCTCGACGGTGATGTGCCGGCAGAATGCCACATCGTCGCCGGCGAAGCCGAGCGGGCGAATATCGGCGACGAGAAAATAGCTGCCGGCGCAGGAAAGCAGCTCGAAACCGATATTGCTCAGTCCTTCGGCCAGGCGGTCGCGGCGTTTCTGCAAATCAACGGCCAGGCCCTGATAGTATTCATCGCCGCTGGCCAATCCTTCAGCCACCGCCTGCTGGAGATTGGGCGGCGTGGTGAAGGTGAAAAACTGATGAGCCTTGGCGACGGGCTGCAGCAATGCGGGACACGCGGTAATGTACCCGACCTTCCAGCCGGTGAGGGAAAAGGTCTTGCCAGCCGAGCCGATCCGCAGGCATCGCTGGCGCATGTCCGGCAGAGTCATCAGCGGCCGGTGACGGCGGCCGTCGAAGACCAGGTGTTCGTAGACCTCGTCGCAGACGCAATAGGCGTCGTGACGAACCAGGAGATCGGCGATGAACGCCAGTTCCTCGTCGTCCAGCAGCTTGCCGGTGGGGTTCATCGGGCTGTTGAGGACCACCAGCTTGGTCCGCCGGTTGAACGCCGCCGCAAGCGCCTCGCGGGGCAACGCCCAATGCGGCGGGGCCAGCCGAACGATCCGCGGGATACCTCCGGCACGACGGACGATCGGCAGGTAGCTATCATAAAGCGGCTCGATGAGGACCACCTCGTCTCCCGGCTCGATCAGGCCGAACAGGCAGTCGGCCAATGCCTCGGTGGCGCCCGAGGTGACCATCACCTCCGTCGCCGGGTCGACGTCCAACCGGTAAAAACGCTTCGCATGGTCTGCCACCGCCTGGCGCAGCGCCGGGATCCCCATCATCGAGGGATACTGATTAGGCCCTTCGATCACCGCACGGGCCGCCGCCTGAAGCAGCGCCGGAGGCTCGAGCCCCTCGGGAAACCCCTGCCCGAGGTTGACCGCCCCATGCTCGACGGCAAGGCGCGACATCACTTCGAAGATGGTGGTGCCGCAGGCGGAAAAGATCGAATTGGCTGGCTTCACGGCATTCGTCCTCAGGGGTTCATTTTGGTCCCTCGCCGGGGGCCGGGCCATCCGGTCCCGCCCCGGCAAGGGGCAAAACCGACGCGATAATGTCACGCCAAACACTTAGCACAGCTTCACCCAACGCCCAAGGCTGCCGAAGAATGGGGCAGGCATTGCCGAATAATTTGGCAGCAGTGGCGAAAAAGCGTGCAGTCTCTATCCAGACGGTTCAAATACCCTAGGGAATCCCCGCATTTTCGCCGTAGCCCAATTGGCACAAGGCGTGCTAAATGGGAGGCGCGTTTCACGCACCGGATTTCAAGACTAGCAGAGCACCGGGGTACATGAAAAAGATCGAAGCGATCATCAAGCCATTCAAACTAGACGAAGTGAAGGAAGCCCTTCACGAGATTGGTTTGCAGGGCATCACCGTGACCGAGGCCAAAGGCTTCGGACGGCAGAAGGGGCATACCGAGCTGTACCGCGGCGCCGAGTATGTGGTGGATTTCCTGCCCAAGGTGAAGATCGAGCTCGTCATCGACGACAGCCTCGTCGAACGCGCCATCGAGGCCATTCAGCAGGCAGCCCACACAGGTCGCATCGGCGATGGCAAGATTTTCGTCACGCCCGTCGAGGAAGCGATTCGCATCCGCACCGGGGAGCGAGGCACCGACGCCATCTGACCCGGCGTCACCGGCCGTCCGGCATCTCGACCGAAAGGACGAGACAGCCGGCGCGTCGGCGCGCGGTCAGCCAAAGTGTTAATTCCGTTCAACTATTGGGAATAGTGACCATGTCCGAAGCCAAAAAAGTCCTCGAGCAGATCAAGGAACACGACGTCAAATACGTCGACCTCCGCTTTACCGATCCCAGGGGCAAGTGGCAGCACACCGCCCAGCATGTCAGCACGATCGACGAAGACCTGCTGAACGAAGGCATCATGTTCGACGGCTCGTCGATCGCCGGCTGGAAGAGCATCAACGAGTCGGACATGATCCTGAAGCCGGATCTCAGCACGGCCGTGATCGATCCCTTCGCCGCCCAGACCCAGATGATCCTGTTCTGCGACATCGTCGAGCCGATGACCGGCCAACTCTATGACCGCGATCCCCGCTCCATCGCCAAGCGCGCCGAAAAGCATCTGGCCTCGACCGGCATCGGCGACACCGCCTTCTTCGGCCCCGAGGCCGAATTCTTCGTGTTCGACGACGTGCGCTATGAAGTCAACATGAACTCGGTGTTCTACAAGCTGGACTCCGAGGAAGGCCCCTATGTCTCCGGCAAGGAATTCGCCGAAGGCAACTCCGGCCACCGTCCGGCCATCAAGGGCGGCTATTTCCCCGTTCCGCCGGTGGACAGCCAGGTCGACATGCGCGCCGAAATGCTGACCGTCATGGGCGACATGGGCCTGCCTATCGAGAAGCACCACCATGAAGTGGCGCCCTCCCAGAGCGAACTCGGCTGCAAGTTCGACACGCTGGTGAAGTCCGCCGACTCCATGCAGATCTACAAGTATGTCGTGCATAACGTGGCGCACAGCTACGGCAAGACCGCGACCTTCATGCCGAAGCCGATCTTCGGCGACAACGGGTCGGGCATGCACGTCCACCAGTCGATCTGGAAGTCCGGCAAGCCGACTTTCGCCGGCTCGGGCTATGCCGACCTGTCGGAGACCGCGCTGTACTACATCGGCGGCATCATCAAGCATGCCAAGGCGCTGAACGCCTTCACCAACCCCCTGACCAACAGCTACAAGCGCCTGATCCCCGGCTTCGAAGCCCCGGTGCTGCTGGCTTATTCCGCCCGCAACCGTTCGGCCTCCTGCCGCATCCCCTACTCGGCCAGCCCGAAGGGCAAGCGCGTCGAGGTCCGCTTCCCCGACCCGGGTGCCAATCCCTACCTGGCCTTCGCCGCCATGCTGATGGCCGGCCTGGATGGCATTCAGAACAAGATCCACCCCGGCGACGCCATGGACAAGAACCTCTACGACCTGCCGCCCGAGGAACTGTCCCAGGTTCCGACCGTCTGCGGCAGCCTGCGCGAAGCCTTGCAGAACCTCGAGAAGGATCACGACTTCCTGCTCAAGGGCGATGTCTTCTCGAAGGACTTCATCGACAGCTATGCCGAACTGAAGTGGGAAGAGGTGTATCGCTTCGAACACACCCCTCATCCGATCGAGTTCGCGATGTACTACAGCGTCTGATCAGGACGTCTGTTTTCGGGAAACGCCCCTGCCGGACCACCGGCAGGGGCTTTTTCTTACACGTCACTTGGCAAGTCGGTCGAGGCGCAGGCGGTGGCGGTGGTCGGTCAGGCGGAAGGCACCGCCCAGGACCGCCGCGACGGCACCGATGCCGGTACCGCCGGCGATCAGGAACAGAATCAGAATCTGGTATTTGACCGCCTCCTCCGGAGCCACGCCGCCGAGAATCTGGCCGGTCATCATCCCCGGCAAAGCCACCACGCCGGTCGCCGACATGGTGTTGACAATGGGCATCAGGGCGTTGCGCAGCGATTGCCGGACGACCGGGGCCAGGGCTTCGCGGCGGCTGGCCCCCAACATCAGGCGCGCCTCGACCGCGGCGCGTCGGCTGGCCAGGCCGCTGGTCAGGCCGTTGAGGCCCAGAGCGACGCCGGTCATGGTGTTGCCCAGGATCATCCCCAGCAGGGGAATGGCGTAACGCGGGTCGTACCAGGGGTGTGGCCGCAGGGCCGTGGTCAAGGCGAATACGGTTACCAGGGCGGCCGCCATCAGCATGCTCGAGCTGCCGAGGCCATAGGCCCACAGTCCGGCCAATCGGCGATCCTGCCGCGCCGCCGCTTCACGCCCGGCAAAGGCCACCATCGCCACGGCCGCCAGGCTGGTCCACAGCGGCGACACCAGAGAGAACAAGGTGCTGAGGACCAACCCCATCAGGGCCAGTTGCACCACCATTCGCACCGCGGCGACCAGGAACCGCCAATGCACTCCCAGCTGGAGGGCCAGGGAGAGCCCGACATTGGTCAGGATCAGCAGGCTGCCCAAGGCAAGGTCGCCGTATCCCAGCGCGATGTATCCGGTCATGCCGCCACCCAGCTTCGCCCGCCTTCCATATGCAGGAAGCGGCGGGCGACGCGCGCCGCCTGCGCTTCGTCATGGGTGACCCAGAGGACCGACAGGCCGCCCTCGACACGGGCACCGATCAGCTGCTCGACCGCGGTCGCGGCACCACGATCGAGCGCCGCGGTCGGCTCGTCGAGCAGCAGCACCAGCGGGTCGACGAGCAAGGCGCGAACCAGTGCAAGCCGCTGCCGCTCGCCGGTGGACGGTCGGCTCATCGGCCAGTCGCGTGCCTCGTCGGGAAGACCCAGCGCTTGCACCTGCGGCCGAGCCGCCGCCCAGTCGGCAAAATGCTCTCCGACGCTCTCCGCCCACCAGCCGGGCTCGGCCGGAAGATAACCGACCTTCCGGCGCCATGCGGGCGCGCTCATCGCTTCGCGCCGCTGTCCGTTCAGCCTGACCTCACCGTCATTGGGATCGAGATCAGCGATGGCGCGCAGCAGCAACGTCTTGCCTGCTCCCGACGGCCCTCGAACGGCGACGCATTCCCCCCGCGCCAAACTGAAACTGACCGGTTCCAATCCGGGTCGGTGGAGGCCGATCAAATCCAGCCGACCGCTCATCGTGCCGGCAAGGTGATGGTGAAGGCAGCACCGCCATCCGGCGCATTGGCCGCCTCGAGAGCGCCGCCGTGGTCGCGAATGATGCTCCAGCTGACCCATAGCCCGAGACCGGTGCCCTTGCCCACCGCCTTGGTGGTGTAGAACGGGTCGAAAACCTTGAGCAAATCGTCGGTCGGAATACCGGGCCCATTGTCGCGCAGCACCAACAGAATCTGATCGCCGACGCGGCGGCCGCTGACCCAGATGGCGGGCTCGGGCACTCCCTCCATGGCATCGACGGCATTCTGCAGCAGATTGACCATCACCTGATGCAACGGCCCTTCGGTCCCATCGATGACCAATTCTGCGGGCAACTGGTCATCGACCACAACGCGATAGCGGGTCGCCTTGAGAACCCACTTGATCGCGTTGCGCGCCAGTTCGGAAAGGTTGATCCCGGTGCGGTCTGATGGATTGACGAACGACAGGCGACGCAGATTGGCGACGATTTCGCTGACCCGTTCCGCCCCCTCCAGGGTGCCTTCGATCAACGGCCCCAGATCGGCCATCAACGCGTCGATCTTCATCCGGTGGCGCAATTCCTCCAGGTCCTGACCGCTGCAGCCGCCGTGCACGGCATCCAGATAATGCGTCAGTCGGTCACGATAGCGTGACAAGGTATGCACGTTCCCGTAGACGAAACTGATCGGATTGTTGAGCTCGTGGGCGACCCCGGCGACCAGCCGGCCGATCGACGCCATCTTTTCCGACTGGACCAGTTGCTGCTGCGTGCGCTTGAGGTCGCCATGGGCCCGGTGCAGCTCTTCATAGGCGCGGCGCAACTCTCCCACCGGCCGCCCGACAATGACCATTCCCGGCAACCGACGCTGGCGATCAAGGCGGGGCGAACAGTTCATCGCCACCAGATCCGTAAAGCCGCCGGACTTGCTCTTCAGCCTGGCCTCGCGCTCGCAGACCCCCTCGGTATAGCAGGGGCGAAAGCCCCGGGCGTCTTCTTCCCGCAGCAACACGGTCAAAGGCTGATCGATCAGTTCGGCGGCGGCGAAACCGGTAAGCCCAAGCAGGGCCGTATTGACCTGCAGGATCCGTCCCTTCGGATCGCACACGACCAGGATGTCGGACATCGAGGCGACCACGCTGGCGATGAATTGCTGGGTCTGCTCCAGCGCGGCGTTTTTACGTTCCAGGTCCACTTCGTAACGGATGAGGTCGGAATAGACCTCGTCCATTTTCTTGATGACCTCGATCCATGCCGTCTCCGCCAGCCCACCCACATGCTCTCCTCCGGCCACCGGTACGGCGTCCATCAGTCTGTCGGGATGGGGGTGGGTTCGATGGCGGTCAGGCATCCCTCAAGGTCACCCGCTCCAGTCCGTACCGTTGCAGCTTGGCTCGAAGGCCAACCCGCGACAGTCCCAGTTCCTCGGCCACATGGCTGATGTTCCACCGATGCCGTTCAAGCGCATCGCGAATCACCTGCTCCTCCAGGGTCTCCACCTTGTCGCGCAAGGTTTCCCCTCCGCGCCGGGCGGCCGCACCGTCCCCCTCATACCACTGTCGGGCCTGCGGAAGGAAGTGGGGCGACAACAGCGCAGCGTCGAGCACCGGCCGTTCGGCCAAGGCGACCATGCGCTGGATCTCGTTCTGCAATTCGCGCACGTTGCCCGGCCAGCCATAGGCGGCGAAACGATCGAGCACTTCGCGGGCGAAGCCCTGGATCGGTTTGCCGAACGCCTTCATGGTGTCGGCCAGCAGCAGATTGGCCAGTACCGGAATATCCATCGGACGGTCGTGCAGCGGCGGCAAGTGAAGGCGAAACGCCGCCAGGCGATAGTAAAGGTCGCGGCGAAAGCGCGTGGCGCTGACCTCCTCTTCCAGATTGCGGTTGGTCGCCGCGATAACCCTGACGTCCACCTTGCGGGTCAGGCGCGCTCCCAGCGGCCGGATTTCGCCTTCCTGCAGCACGCGTAGGAGCTTCACCTGGAAAGCCGCCGAGGTCTCGCCGATCTCGTCGAGAAAGATGGTTCCACCGCTGGCCTGTTCAAACAATCCGATGCGATCCTCGTAGGCGCCGGTAAAGGCGCCCTTCTTGCAGCCGAACAGTTCGGACTCGAGAAGCTGATCGGGCAGCGCACCGCAATTCTCAACGATGAACGCCTTGTCGGCCCGGTGCGAATTGTAGTGAATGGCGCGCGCCAGCAGTTCCTTCCCGGTGCCGGAATCACCGGTGATCAGCACCGAGATGTCGTAGCCGGCGATCTTGCGGGCGGTCGCGATCGCCTCGGCCATCGGGCTTCCCTTCGCATGGGCGATCCGCTCGAACCCGAAGCGGCTCTTCAGCACCCGCCGCTTTCCCGCGACCATCTGCTCGAGCGTCGAAGCGGCCACCCGCATTTCGATGCTGGCGTTCTGGTTCTCCCGTTGCAACCGGTAGAGCCGCACGGCGCCCCTCACCGTGCACAGCAGGTCCTCGGGCTTCCACGGCTTGGTGATATACTGGTAAATGCCGGCCTCGTTGATGCCGGCGATGATATCTTCCGAATCGGTATAGCCCGAGATGATCATCCGCACCGCGTCGGGCCACCGGTCCCGCACCGTCTTCAGGAACTCCACGCCGGCACAGCCGGGCATGCGCTGGTCGCAGAGGATGGCGTGGACCATCTCCTCCTGCAGCAGGGTTTCGGCTTCGGCCGGCGAGGAAGCGGTGAGCACGGCGAATTCCTCGCCGAGGACGCGTCGCATGGCCTCCTGCGAGCGCAGTTCGTCGTCCACCACCAGGATGATCGGCAGCTCGGTCATTGCATCTTCACCGGTTTGCGCCGATGGGCCGCAAGAAATAAAGGCGTCCGCGACTTTGGCACCTTGCGTACGAAATTATACCGGGCAACGTGATAACTGGGATCAAATCCGTAGAAATTGAGCTTCATTCTCTCCAGCTCGTCGGACCGGTAGCTGTCCAGAGGCCGCAGCTTCTCGTCCTGCTCCAGCCTCGCCGCCTTATCCGCCAGTCGTTCGGGCAATGCCGGATGGGCCGCTGTGGATAAAGCCAACGCCTTGATTTCCTCGAGGAACACGGGTCGTTCCGCGGCAAGCTGCCGATCAACCAGGCCAAGTCGCAGCGCTTCGGCCACGCCGACCGGCAAGCGGGCCTCGGTCACCTGCTGCGCCGCCGCCGCACCGGCCCGGCGCGGCAAAAGATAGGTCCAGTACTCCGACCCGTAGAGATTCCCCATGCCCTTGTAGTGCGGATTGAGAATGATACCGTCGCGGGCCCAGACCTCGTCGGCCGCCAGCGCCAGGAATACGCCGCCCGCGCCGGCATTGCCCTGCAGGGCGGCCACCACCACCTGCGTCGTGGTCGTGATGATCGCCCGCGCCAGGTCATCGATGGCGTTGATGTTCTGCCAGGATTCGTCGGCGGGGCTGGCCGCTGCCTCGATCACGTTGAGATGGATGCCATTGGACCAGTAGTCGGCTCCCCCCATCAGCACCAGAACCCGTGTCGGGCGCCGTCGCGCCACGTTGAAGGCGGACAGCAGGCGCCGGCATTGGCCGGTGCTCATGGCGCCGTTGTAGAATGGAAAGTGAAGATATCCGACCGGCCCCTTTTCCTCGTACCGGATATCCTCATAGCCGGACGCCTCAGGAATCTCCGCCAGCCGTTCCCCCAGCACCATCTCCGCCGGAAGCTTGAACGCCGGCTCCCCGTCCTGGCGCCGCAGGTGACCGATCCATACTGCCCCGTCGGCGGTTGCCCGCGCCACCGCCCCGTTGCCCCTCGCTATCACCCGTCCCGGCGGGCCGGACAGACCGGCGGCGGCATGGGCATCGAACAGATACACGGGCAGACCCAACATTTCGTCGAGAACACCAGGGCTGCCGTCGGCCGAACGGACCTTGCGCAATACCGTCTCCGTATCATCACGATCCCAGTCGATCGCCCGGTCGAGCTGGCGCACCGGCGGCTTCCACCGCCCCTCCACCGGGTCGCGCGCCTTGGCCTGGGGAAAGCGCTCGACGCAGGCCAGCACAGCCTCCGTCGCCGCCGACGTTACCTCGTTGCGGTAAAGGCTGCTTTTCCCGGCCGGCCGCATGGGAAAGCTGCGCGTCTCCCATACCGGCCCGCCGTCCATCTCGGCCTCCGCCTGCAGGACGGTAACACCCCATTCCCCGTGGCCTTCGAGGATGGCCCAGTCGAGGGCTGACGGTCCCCGGTCGCCTTCGATGCCCGGATGAACCACCAGGCAGACATATCGCCGCCATATCGCCTCGGGGATGGCCCGCTTGAGAAACGGAGCGATGATCAGGTCCGGCCGCGCCAGCTTCGTCGCCTCGATGGTCACCGCGTCATTGATGTCGAACTCGATGGCGACATCATGCCCGCGCGCCGTCAACTCGACGAAGAGCCGTTGCGTCAGGCTGTTGAAGCCATGGGTCAGGAACAGAATCCGCATGAGGAAATCTTTCTTTGTATGCGGGGGAGATGCAACATCGATGTGAAGTTCAAGTCATGCCATTATCGCCGGCCATGACCTCGATCATTGCCATCGATGACCCTTCCGATCCGCGGATAGCGGCCTACCACCAGATCCGTGAACGCGATCTGGTCGGGCGGGACGGGCATTTCATCGCCGAAGGCAAGGTGGTGTTGCAGGTCCTGCTCGGCTCCTCGCGCCACCGGCCGCTGTCGCTGCTGCTCGCCGACCGCCATGTCGCTGCCATGGCCCCGCTGCTCGCCGGCCTGCCGCCGACGATCCCGGTTTACCGGGCCAGCCAGCCCGTGCTCGATACCATTGCCGGTTTCCCGATCCACCGCGGGATCCTCGCCCATGGGCAACGCGCGGCCATGCCATCGGCGGAACAACTCCTCGACCGGATGGGGCGCCGCGCCGTGATTGTGGTTCTGGCGGGGATCTCCAATCATGACAACATGGGCGGCATTTTCCGCAACGCGGCCGCTTTCGGCGTAGATGCGGTCCTGCTCGATGCCGCCTGCTGCGACCCCCTCTACCGTAAGGCCATCCGGGTTTCGGTCGGCGCCAGCCTGATGGTTCCGTTCACCCGCCTCGATGCGCCGGCGCATCCCCTGGAACTGTTGGCCAGGCATCATTTTACCGCCCTCGCCCTGAGCCCGGGCGGCGCGACGGCGCTCTCCGACCTCACCCGCCCCGATCGTGTCGCCGTGCTGTTCGGCGCCGAAGGCCCCGGCCTTTCCGGCGAGCTGCTGGCGCGCAGCCGCACGGTCCGCATTCCCATGGTCGCCGGCTTTGATTCGCTGAATGTCGCCACCACCAGCGGAATCGTCCTTCACCATCTCGCCTGTGGCGGCGCCTGATCCCTCTGCCGCCCCAGCACATTGGCGATTGCCGCGGCAAACGCGTCCACCTTGTCCCAGGCGGTGAATTCGACGCAGCTGGCGGGGTCGGTCGGCCCGCCGGTCAGCTTCATGATGAAGCGGATCATCTGCCGATCCAGCCACCCGTAACGCGCATAGTCGAGGCGACCGGCGATGGCCGTCGCCAGCACCGGCCGCAGCCGGTGGCGGCGGATCGCCTTACGCAGATAGGCGTTGCCCTCGGCCGTGTCCTTTCCCGGCTTGCGCGCCGTCAAATTCACCGAGGCGACCGCCAAGGGTGGTGAAGACGGACAACGGCCATAGGCGCTCAACAGGCGGTCGGCTTCCGGCAAATGGCGGCCGTAACGCACCGCAGTCACCACGATGACCAGGCGGCACCCCGCCAGGCTGTCCGGGGCCGGCGGACCTTCGGCCAGATCGGTCGCGGTTACCGGATGCCCGTGCTCGCCGAGGTACCCGGCGATACGCTGGGCAACGCGGCGCGACTGACCGTCGCGCGTGGCGTAGTAGAGCTTGACCGGCATCAACATATCCGCGGCAGCTGTTCACCGGCCAGCCAGTCCACCACCCGTTTGCCGCCGAAGCTGGTTTCCATCTGGACGAAGCGATGGGCATCTTCCACCACGCGACCGATGATGGCGGCATCCCGGCCCAGCCGATGGTCGCGCATGACCTCGAGCAATCGCTCCGCCTCGTCGGCCGAAGCGATGGCGATCAATTTTCCCTCGTTGGCCACGTAAAGCGGATCCAGACCCAGCAGCTCGCATGCCCCCCTGACTTCCGCGCGCACCGGAATGGCCGCCTCCTCGATCACCATGCCGACACCCGACTGATGGGCCAGCTCGTTCAACGTCGCCGCCAGGCCCCCGCGGGTCGGATCACGCAGGCAGCGGATGCCGGGCACCGCCGCCACCATCGCCGCCACCAGTCCGTGCAAGGCCGCCGAATCCGATTGCAGCCTGGTCTCGAAGCCCAGATTTTCGCGCTGGCTCATCACCGCTACGCCATGATCGCCCAAGGTGCCGCTGATCAGGATGGCATCGCCGGGGCGAGCCCGGTCACCAGAAATGACGATGCCCGCCGGCACCCGGCCGATTCCTGTGGTGGCGATGAAGACGCCATCGCCCTTCCCTTTCTCCACCACCTTGGTATCGCCGGTCACCACCGGCACGCCGGCCGAGCGGCTCGCCGCCGCCATCGACTCGACGATTCGCTTGAGATCGGCGAGCCGCAGGCCTTCCTCGATAATGAACGAGGCGGACAGCGCCAGCGGCATGGCTCCGGCCATGGCGACGTCGTTGATGGTGCCGTGCACCGCCAGCGAGCCGATGTCGCCGCCCGGGAAGAACAGCGGAGAAATGACATAGCCGTCGGTGGTCATCACCATCCGCCCGGCCTCGACGGCGAAGCAGGCCTGATCATTGCGCTGCCGCAGCATATCGTTGTCGAAGGCGGCGATGAACAGGTCCTCGACCAGCTGGGCCATGGCCCGCCCGCCCCCGCCATGCGTCAGGTCGACGCAACCGTTGACGAAATCGATGACGGGGCCTTTGCGATGCAGAGTCATTTTATTCCCTAGTGTTATTCACCGCGGAGACCACGGAGAGATAATTAAAGAGAGAGTCGCCCGGCAGTTCCTCTCTGTGGCCTCTGTGGTAAAACTGCTTCAACTTACTTGCCGGAAGCGGCCGTAAGTCCAATACGCGGCGCAGGCGCCTTCGGCCGAGACCATGCAGGAGCCCATCGGGCTTTCCGGGGTGCAGGCGGTGCCGAACAGGCGGCAATCGGCAGGCTTTTTCAGCCCACGCAGAATGGCTCCGCATTCACAGGCCCTGACGTCGGGCACGGAGACCGCTTCCACGGCAAAGCGCCGTTCGGCGTCCCATCGGGCGAACTCCTCCTTGATGGCCAGCGCGCTATAGGGAACCATGCCTAGGCCGCGCCATTCGAAGACGCGGCGCAGTTCGAACACTTCGGCCACCAGGGCCTGGGCCTTGCGATTGCCCTCACGGGTGACGGCCCGACTGAACTCGTTCTCGACGTCGAAGCGTCCCTCGTTCAACTGGCGGACCAGCATGAGAATGGCCTGCAGCACGTCGAGAGGTTCGAACCCGGCGATGACCACCGGCTTCTGATACTCTTCGGCAAAGAACTCGTATGGCCGGCTGCCGATTACCGTCGAAACATGGGCCGGTCCGATGAAGCCGTCGAGCGGCACCGTTCCCAACTGGCGGACCTCGGGGCTCTCCAGGATGTTGGAAATCGCCGCCGGGGTCAGCACATGGTTGCAGAACACCGAGAAGTTGCCCAGCCCCTCCGCCTTGGCCTGGCGGATGACCAGGGCGGTGGGCGCAGTGGTGGTCTCGAAGCCGATGGCGAAGAACACCACTTGGCGGTCGGGGTTGTCCCTGGCGATCTTGAGCGCATCGGCCGCCGAATAGATCATGCGGACATCCGCCCCCGCCGCCTTGGCCTTCAGCAGGCTGCGCCGCTTCGAGCCGGGCACGCGCAAGAGGTCGCCATAGCTGCACAGGGTCACCCCCGGCCGCTCGGCAATGGCAATGGCGTTGTCCACCCGGCCGATCGGCAGCACGCAGACCGGGCAGCCGGGTCCATGGATCATCTGCACGGCCGGCGGCAACAGGTCTTCGATGCCGTATCGCGAGATGGCATGGGTATGGCCGCCGCAGAACTCCATCAGCGCGTACCGGCGATCGGCCGTAGCCTCGGCGGCGATGGCGGCGGCGATGTTGCGCGCCACCTTGCCGTCGCGGAATTCGTCGATGTATTTCATGGCGCCGCCGCCGACATTTCGGCGAAAAGAGCCAGTGTCTTCTCGGCCTCCTCCGGGTCCAGCCTGGCCAGGGCGTAGCCGACATGGACGATAACGTAGTCGCCCACCGCCGCTCCATCGACCAGGGCGACGGAGATTTCCTTGCTGACGCCGCCCAATTCGACCACCGCCATGTCGTCCGGCTGAAGGCTCAGAATCCGCGCAGGCAGAGCCAGGCACATCGCTCAGGCCCCCTCGGCAAGAGTCCGCCGGACGGCCGCCAGCTTCGTCTCCAGCGCCAGGGCACGGTCGCTCAGCACCGCTTGGCGTTTCTCGTCGATCCAACCATACCAGGCGTCAAGTCCCTGCCCGGTGGTGGCGGAAAGCTCGATCAGCCGGATCGCCGGGTTGATCTTGCGCGCGTAGCGCACGCATCGGTCGACGTCGAAGGAAAGATGCGGCAGCAGGTCGACCTTGTTCAGGATCATCAACTCGGCGGCGGCGAACATATCGGGATATTTCAAAGGCTTGTCTTCTCCTTCGGTAACCGACAGGATGACCACCTTGGCCGCCTCTCCCAGATCGAATCCGGCCGGGCAGACCAGATTGCCGACGTTCTCGACGAACAGCACCGAATCGTCGGCGACCCCCAGCTTGCCCACCGCATGGCCGATCATGTGGGCGTCGAGATGGCATCCCTTGCCGGTATTCACCTGCAGCGCCGGAACGCCGGTGGCGCGGATGCGATCGGCATCGAAGGTCGTCTGCTGGTCCCCCTCGATCACCGCCACCGCCAGGCGTGACTTGAGATCGCCGACGGTGCGGCACAGCAAGGTGGTCTTGCCCGACCCAGGGCTGGATACCAGGTTCAGCGCCAGGATTCCCTTGTCGGCGAACAGCTTGCGGTTCTCGGCCGCATAGGCGTCATTATAACCGAGGATATCCTTTTCGATCTTGACCAACCGGGCCTGGCTCATTCCCGGCGCATGGGCTCGGGCCGGGCCGGTGCCGTAATGCAGGTCGCGCCCATGATCGTGCCCATCATCTTGCCCGTGATGGTGCCCGTGATGGTGCCCGTGATGGTCATCGTGATCGTGATCGTGACCTCTTGGGTGATCATGGTCGTGGGCATGGGTGGATGTAGCCTCGCCGCAGCCGCAAACCGTGCACATCACTCGACCTCCACTTCCTTGACCCGCATCTCGTCGCCACCCGTCACCTGCAGGCTGTCGCCGCCGCAATCCGGGCACGGATCGTAGCGCTGTCCGACATGAACAGCGTTCGCACAGTCCATACAGTAAGCCTGGCCGGGCGTGCGGATGATCTCCAGCGCCGCGCCCTCGGCTACCGTGCCACTGCGGATCGCCTCGAAACAGAAACGCAACGCCTCGGGATCCACCGTCGACAACTCGCCGATTTCCAGCCACACGGTGCGCACATGGTGAAACCGCTGCGTCGTTGCCTGCTCTTCGAGCAGCCGCAGGATGCCTTCGGTAAGCGCCATCTCATGCATCACGCCACCCGCAAGCTGTAGGCGACACAAGGATCGAGCGCGGTGACCAGCAGGCGGGCCCGCCAAGCCGGATCATCGCCGCCGGGCTGGCCGGCCAATCCGCGCGCCAGGGCGCCATCGGAGCGGAAATTCCATTCGGTGGGGGCCAGAATCTGGTACTGTGCCACCGTTCCCTCCCGTAACTCGACGCGATGGACCAGGCGCCCCCGCGCCGCCTCGATGGCCGCCAAGCCGCAGCCGTCCGCTGCCGCAGCGGCGGCAGCGGGAGCGCCGTCATGGTCACACAAGCTGCCACAGGAGTCTCGCATTTCCCGCAGGCACGCGGCCAGTTCGACCAGACGCGCGGTCAGATGGGCGAGAACACCCGGGCCGTATTCGGCGATGATTGCCGCCACCGCCGGCCGGGTAGACTGCCTGGCCAAGGGACCGGTCTGATGCACCAGCCCGCCCCAGTCCGGCGAGGCCAGGAAGGACCCGCTTCGATCGGCCGCCATCCGAGCTCCCAGGGCCTCTTCCGACAACTCCGGCAAAGGCGTCACTTCCGAAGCGCCGTACCCTTCCAACTCCTCGGCGGCAAGGCGCGCCAGCAGCCGCGCCGCGGCGGTGCGTCCCCGTCCCGCCCAGCGTTTCCACTCCCGCCCGTCGAAATCCGGCTCGCCCCCGAACACCCAAAGGCCCAGGGCTTCCGCCACCGCCGCCAGCCGCTCGGTCAAGCCCGCCAGATCGGGCGCCAGCCTGCCGCCGCCGGGGCGCAGCCAGTCGCCCTCGGGATAAATCACCCGATGCAGATCAGTCAGGGCGCCACGAAGCGCCTTGACCGCCCCAATAGCCGGTGGCTCTCCCAATAAAATCGGCCAATCGAAAGCGGCGCGGCTTCCATGCTCCAAGACCATTTCGCCCAGCAACAGCATCCGCCGTGCCGCCTCCTGCCCGGCCGCGGCGGGCGCTCGGCCAGCCTGTTCCACCGCACGGACGGATGCGACGCCCTGAGCCATCCGACAGACGGAGAAAAGCCGCGAGATCAGGCCGGGTCCCTCCTCGGCGCGGCGCCCGACGACGACCGCCGCGCCGCCCAGAACGCGCCGGTTGACGATCCGCACCCCGGCGATCTTTCCCGCCGCAAGCACCAGGTCGATATCGATGCTGCCCTCGCCGGACCAACCGCTCATGCGCCTTCCGACACCGCATCGACCGGGCCGATCACCGTGGCCAGGTATTCGAGTGCCTCCAACGCCGCCCGCCGCTCAACTTTTTCCACGGCGAAGCTGCCGGACTGGATCACCAGGTAGTCGCCGAGTTCGACCGGTTCGGTCATCAGCATCAGGCTGACCACCCGGTGGATGCCGAAGCATTCCACCGTCGCGTTGTTCCCATGGATGGCGAGGATGCGCGAGGGGATCGCCATGCACATGCCTTAAGCCCTCCGTTCCATCGTCAATCCGATGGCCGTCAGCTCACCGACGAGCAGCGCCACCACCTCGTCAACCCGAGGCGCCACCGCGGCGGACAAAGCCATCCCCATTTCCAGGGACGCCGGTTCGATGCCGATCAGCACGATCCGGCCGGGACTGCGCCCGGCGAACCGCAATGTCGCCAGAATGTCTGATAACCCAACCTGATGGGGCGACAACTTGGTCTTGAAAAACGCTGGAACATCGTCTCCCACCAGGCGCGCGACCGTCCCCGGCGGCTTCCCGAGGCGCACCGCGTCGATGACGATCAGATGATCGAGATCCTCCAACTCGGGCAGCAGTTCCATACCGGTGGTGCCGCCGTCCACCACCTCCACCTCGGACGGCAGGACGAAGGCCTCCTGCAGGGCCCAGGCGGCGTGGACACCAACCCCCTCGTCCGACATCAGCAGGTTGCCGATCCCGAGCACTACTACGCGCATCGATGTCACCAAATGAAATCCATTGCCACGGAGGGCACCGAGTTCATGGAGTATAATAACTGAGCTGCGCTCAATATTGAAACTCCATGTGTTCCGTACACTCCGTGGTCAATTTTTCCTCACAGCGCCTTCACCTGCACGACCGTCTTGTGTTCGAGGTCGGTCAAGTGGACGGCGCAAGCCAGGCAGGGGTCGAACGAATGCACCGTGCGCAGCACCTCCAGCGGCCTTTCCGGATCGGCGATCGGCGTCCCCAACAGCGCCGCCTCGTAGGGGCCAACGCTGTCCTCTTCATTTCGTGGCGCCGCATTCCAGGTGGTCGGCACCACGGCCTGGTAGTTGGCGATCTTGCCGTCCTTGATCACCGCCCAGTGCGACAGCACGCCGCGGGGCGCCTCGTGGAAGCCGACCCCCATGACCTCGCCCTTGGGGAAGACCGGCTTGTTGAAGGTCTTGACGTCGCCCTTGGCAATATTCTCCATCAAGGCCTGCCAGTTGGCCTGCAGGCATTCATAGAGCACGGCGCACCGCACCGCGCGGGCGGCGTGGCGGCCGATGGTCGAATGAAGGGCGGTCAAGGGAATCCTGGTTCCGGCAAGAGTACTTACCGTATCGACCACCTTGTTGAGATAGGTCAGCGTCGGCTGGTGGCCTGCGGCGGCGCCGCACAGCACCTGGGCCAGCGGCCCGACCTGCGCCGGCTTGCCGTAGAAGGTCGGCGCCTTGACCCAGGAATACTTGCCATCATCCTGGAAGTCGGTGTAGTGCGGCGTGGTTTCGCCCTTCCACGGATGCAGGGCCCCGCCGTTGCTGTAGTTGTACCAGGAATGCTTCACTGATTCCGCCACGCCATCGCGGAAATAGGGGTCCCCGAAAGTCTTGATCGGGTGATAGCTGGCCAGATCGCCGCCTTTGATATAGCCCCCCGGCATCATGAACTTGGTGCCGGCGGAGTCCATTGGCACATCGGGAACCGCCAGGTAATCGGTGATGCCCTGGCCGTGCCCGGTCCAGTCGGCATAGAAGGCGCCGACAGCCGACACGTCGACCAGGTAGCAGTTGCGGATGAAGGCGCCCAGCTTGTCGATCATCTCCTTGATCAGCATCAGCCGTTCGACCGTCAGCACCGACTGGCTGTCGGTGGCGATGGGATTGGACACGCCGCCGACCGCCAGGTTCTGGATGTGCGGTGTCTTCGAGCCCAAGGTGCTGACGATCTTGTTGGCGTAGCGCTGCACCTCGAGCGCCTGCAGATAATGGGCGACCGCCAGCAGATTGACGTCCGGGGACAGCTTCATCGCCGGATGGCCCCAGTAGCCGTTGGTGAACGGCCCCAACTGACCGGTGCCGACGAATCCCTTCAGACGCTCGTGAACGTCGATGAACACATGGCGCCCGTTGTTCTCCCAGTCCGACAGGCTTTCGGCCAACTGGGCGGTCTTGACCGGGTCGGCCTTCAACGCCGAGACCACGTCGACCCAGTCGAGCGCCGATAGGTGATAGAAATGGACGATATGGTCGTGAATGCCGTGCGCCGTCATGATCATGTTGCGGATGTACTGGGCATTCAGCGGCACTTCCAGCTGCAGCGCGTTTTCCACCGCCCGCACCGAGGTGATGGCGTGCACGGTGGTGCAGACGCCGCAGATGCGCTGGGTGATGGCCCATGCGTCCCGCGGGTCGCGGCCGAGCAGGATCTGCTCGACGCCTCGCCACATCTGGCCGGAGGACCAGGCCTTGTTGACCTTGCCATTCTCCACCTCGACGTCGATGCGCAGATGGCCTTCGATGCGGGTAATCGGATCGATGGTGATTCTGGTTGCCACGGCAACTCTCCTTTACTTGCTGGTCGTCGCGGCCACGTCAGGGGCCCGCAGATTGTCTTTTGGTGATGCTACCGAGTGAAGAACCGGCAGCCGTTTGACGAACACGATGTAGGCGAGCACTTCCAACGCCACGACACCGACCGTGGTCAGCAATTCACCGAGGGACGGGAAGTAGTGCCAGCCGGGCCGCACATAGGCGACCAGGTAACCGTCGATACGGTACAAGGCACCGCCCAGCAGCATCGATACGGCGGCGATGAACAGGCATCGGCCCGAGGCCCGCCGCTCGGCGCTGCCAAGCAGCGCCACGGGCAAAAGGAACAGGGCGGTCTCCAGCAGCAGCATCCAGGATAGCCCGCGCGATGAAAAGGCCAAGCGGAGCTTGCCCTCGGCGATGATATCGCCCCACCGGATGACCAGGAATGCCACCAGCAGCCAGAGGATGTACTTGCTCAGCGAGCCGAGCAGCCGGGCTTCGCTGGGGCGCCTGTAGGCCGCTGTCACCAGTGTCGCCTCGAAGATGACGATGGAATAGCCCATGGCGAGCGCCGATATCAGGTAAAGAAGCGGCAGCAGATCGGTCTGCCACAGCGGATGAATCCAGAAGCCAAACGCCACCAGCATGCTACCCAGCGAGGATTGATGCATGGTCGGCAGTAGGACCCCGAGAGCAATGAAAACAAACAGGACCTTGTTGAGCTTGCGCTTGGTGTCGGCGCTCGCCCACTTCTCGGCGAAGACCGGGGTGAACTCGATCCACATCACCACCACGTAGGCCATGATGCAAAGCGCCACCTCGAGCATCACCGAAGTGGGGTTGGCAAAGCCGGGCGTCAGCAGATGCCAGGCGTTCCAGTACCGGCCGATGTCGAAGATGACCGAGACGCCGCCCAGGGTGTAGCCGAACATGCTGGCAAGCAGCGCCGGGCGCACCAGCGGGTGGTATTGACCTTTGTTCAGGATGTAGACCACCAGCGCCATGGCATAGCCGCCACAGGCGAAAGCGGTGCCGATGACCACATCGTAGGCGATCCAGATGCCCCACGGGTAGCCGTTGCTCAAATGGGTGACGGCGCCGAGGCCGAAAACGAACCGGTAGCCCACAACCACCACCATGATGGCGGCGAGAGCCGCCGCGATGATCGTGGTCGTGCTGGCGACAGATCCACCGAGAGGAGCGTGCTTCGACATGGCTCAGTCCTCCTCGTGATCATTGTCGGTGTTCTTGTGGGCGACATAGAGCAGTCCGCCCAGCAGCACCGCTGGAGCCAGCATGCCTTTGTAGACGGTGCCCTGCAGGGTCTCCGACTCGGCGGCGTAGGATCTCTGGCGCAGGGCCGGGTAGCCCAGCTTGTCGAACGGCACGCCGGCCAGCATCAGCATCTGCGTGCCCCCCATCTCGGTCATGCCGTAGGTGTGCGGCACATAGGCGGCGACCGGCTTTTCGTGAACGTCGTCCGATCCCACCGTCTTGCGGGAGAAGGTGGTTACCTGACCGGCGGTCAGCGCCCGGCGGCGCTCGGCCTCGTCCCTGAGGGCGCCGACCGGCCCGAACAGCGTAGCACCGGTCGGGCAGACTTCGGCACAGGCGGGAATCTTCCCTTGCGCCTGGCGCTCCGAGCACTGCTCGCATTTGCGGATGCGCGGGAAAGCGCGGTCGAACTGAAAGCGGGGAACGCCGAACGGACAGGCGGCGACGCAGTAGCGACAGCCGATGCACGCCGACGGGTCGTTCCTGACGATCCCGGTTTCGGTGTCCTTTCGCATGGCCGATACGGGGCAGACCGAGACACAGGACGGGTCGACGCAGTGCATGCAGGACTTCTTGATGAAGGCAAAGCCATCCTTTTCCTGGTCTTTGTATTCGGCCGTGCCGTCCGAATAGACCTTGATCACGTTCAGCGTGTCGCCGGACAGATCCAGCGGGGTGTCCCACAATTTGTCGGCGGTGTTGAATTCGGGTTGCGTATCATTGGCCTCGCGGCAAGCGACGACACAAGCCTTGCATCCGATGCATAGGGTGGAGTCGTACAAGAGCCCGGTCGCCTTCGGCGGCAGCGTCTTGTTCTCTCGGGCGTCAGCCGGCCCGGTGGCTGCCGCGGCGCACGCCGCGACGGCGCCGCCGGCGGCCGCCCCTTTGAGAAAGTTGCGTCTGGTCAAGCCCATGGGATCATTCCTTCCCCGCCGAATGGTCGTCCCGGTCGCCCTTGCCCAGGTTGCGGGCGATGGCCGCTCCGGCGCCGGCAGCCAGGCCGGCGATGACGGCCAGGCCGGCGGCGGAGCCGAACGTCACCCCTTCACCCTGCTGTTCGACGACGTGCGGATAGGAGGCCGGTGGCACGATGTATTCCGGCTCGGCCAGAGCGTAGATCGGCTTCTGGAAACCGATCCCCTGCTCGGTGCAACCGATGCAAGGATGGCCGGTGCCCACCGGCCAGCTGCCCGAACCGACGTCACCGAACAGGATCGCCGGGCAGTTGGCATGGGTTTCCGGGCCCTTGCAGCCCAGTTTATAGAGGCAATAGCCTTTGCGGTGCCCCTCGTCGCCGAATTCCTGGGCGAACCGGCCGGCGTCGAAATGTGCTCGCCGTTCGCAGTTTTCATGGATCAGCCGGCCATAGGCGAACTTCGGGCGACCCTTGGCGTCGAGATCGGGAAGCTTGTTGAAGGTCAGGAAATGAACAACGGTCGAAAGAAAGTTGTAAGGGTTCGGTGGGCAACCCGGGATGCTGACGACTGGCTTATCCTTGATCAGCACCGGCACCCCGGTCGAGCCGGTGGGATTGGGCGACGTCGACGGCATGCCACCCCACGAGGCGCAGGACCCAATGGCGACGATCGCAGCGGCATCGGCAGCGCATTCCATCAGCATGTCGTGGGCCGTCTGTCCGGCGATCTTGCAGTAGATCCCGCCATCCTTCATCGGCGTGGCGCCTTCCACCACCAGCAGATATTTGCCCTTGTTGGCGGCCATCGAGGCTTTGCGCGCCGCCTCGATCTGGTGGCCCGCCGCGGCGAACAGCGTCTCGTGATAATCGAGCGAGATGATGTCGAGGATCAATCTTTCGAGGGTCGGGTGCTCGGCGCGCAGCAAGGTCTCGGTGCAGCCGGTGCACTCCTGGAAATGCAGCCAGATCACCGGCGGCCTGCGGGGTGAGGCGATCGCTTGGGCGATCGCCGCCTCGGCGCCCTTCGGCAGGCCCATGGTGGCGGCCATCGCCGTGCAGAGTTGCAGGAAGCTTCGGCGCGACACGCCAAGCTTCGTCTCGATTGCATTCAAGATGTCGTCGTTCATGTCCCCAACCTCTCCCTCTGCACGAACCCCGGTGTTCGGCACTGACGTGTTTGGTTTGGGGAGATGTTTGCAAGGACTGGACCAATTGCGCTGGCGGCGCGCTGCCCTTGCGTGACAGCGCTTTATCGGTGGTTCTTTAAATGATTATCGACCGCATTGCCCTGCGAACTGAGAGCTTCGTTGCCACTCGCCTGGAAAGGCGTTTTCTATCGCTTTGGCAAAAGGCAAGCCGCCTTTTCAGGTGAAGGCCTTCAGCGCTATCAGGGTAAAGGTGTCGCGAACGCCCGGCAGTTGCTGAACCGTATCGGTGACGAAATGGCCGATATCGGTGCCGTCATCGAGATAGCATTTCAGCAGCAGGTCATACTGCCCTGAAATCGAATACACCTCCGACACCTGCTCGGTATCGGCAGCCAGGCTGGCGACGTCATAGGCGCGCCCCATCTCGGTCTTGACCATGATGAAGATGGTTTGCATGGACGACTCCCACTAATCCGAACCGAACCGCCGCCATTTCACCACAGTCGCCGCCACCGGCCAAGTCCATCGCGATGGCCCCTCCAGCCGCTCGGCCTGACCACAGCATTTGGTGTCCTATCGACCCGATACCTCTAAAGAGAGATTGTGACTAATTCTAAATAGCGCTCTGGTTATGGCGCCACCTCTTTATATTAGATGTTCGGCATGCATCACGTCGCTGCCCAACGGATGATCAGGAACCGCTCGATGTATGCACACCCTCAACAAAGTGCCCGGCACGACGTCAAAGCGCTGCGCAAGCAGGCGGGCGCATGGCTCAAGGAACAACGCGAACGAAACGGCCTCAGTCTTCGGGAGATGGCGGCGCGCCTGGAAATCGGATATTTCACCTTCATATCGCAACTGGAGGCCGGACGAGGGCGTATTCCTCCGGATCGCTATGAAAGTTGGGCTGCGGTCCTCCAAATTCCGATCGGCGAATTCGTCAGGACGCTGATGAAATACTACGATCCAGAGACGTACCGACTCCTATTCGATCTCAACGCCAGGGCGGATTCAGGGGCGGCAGCCCTGACCGAACCTGCAGCAGGCCGCGGCCCGGCCGAACCCCTCATGGCCTATTAGAGAAGGCATAGGACCGAAGGCCTTCACCTGGAAAAGCGGCTCGCCATTTGCCCGGTCACGTAACGACGCGCCCTACGTCCTTGTCTTTGCACATTGTTTTTCAATGCACCGTGCAGCTCATGCAGGGGTCGAACGACCGAACGATGTGCTGGACGATCAGCGGATGATCTTCTCCGGGGCCGACCGGCGCCCCCACCAGCGCCTCCTCAAGCGGCCCCGGGTTGCCGCCCGCGTCGCGCGGCGAGAAGTTCCAGGTGGTCGGCGCGACGACCTGGTAGCGGGAGATGCGCCCCCCGTCCACCGACAGCCAATGTCCCAGGCTGCCCCGCGCCGCTTCCACCAAACCGACGCCGTCCGCCTTCTTCACCATGTCTCCGGAATGGCAGAACGCGCCTTGGCCGCCGAGCAATCTCACCCAGTTCTCCATCGCCGGCACCAGCAGGGCCAGTTCGAGCAGCCGCGCCACGACCCTGTCCCGCACATTGCCACGCCCCGCAGAGGCGGCGACCAACTCGCGGATCAGGGGATGCCCCGCCACCATCCGGCGCGCCAGGGCGCCGACTTCGAAACTCCGGCCGGCCAGCCGCGGTGCCTTGCACCAGCTATAGCCCTCGGCCTTGTCCGCCTTGGGCTCGGTGACTCCAACGGCCGGGTGCAGCCCCCCGCCGTCCATCCAGGTGTATTCGAGATCCTCACGCAGTCCGGCCAGGTCGAGTCCTCCCGGCTTACCGTCCTGCCATTGGCCGCCGGCCTCGCCCGGTCCGCCGAAGCTGAGGAAACGCGCCGGCCCACGGCCCCACTGCGACAAGCCAAGGTCGTCCGCGATCGTCAGGAAGAACCGGAGGTCACCCGCCGTGGGGGCTTTCTCGGCGGCCCAAGCCTGCAAAGCCGCAGCGCTATCGAGGGCGGCAATACGTTCCAGGCTGTCGCCGAAGGTCTGTCCTTCGAGGTAGTTTCGGAACTCGTTCAGGATGCCCAGCAGGCGCATGCGCTCGCCCAAGTCGATCGACTTGGTAATGCCGCCGGGCTGTAGCGCCAGGCTATGCGGCCACTTCCCCGCCAGGATCCCCATGACATGGAGAAAACGCAGGCGGGCTGCCGAGGCGGCCTTCGCCACCTCCCCGCCCATTGCCTTGTATCGCCGCGCCGCCTCATCGTGCCAGGGGCGCTCCCGGTAATCGCGGTGAGCGAAGTCCGGCATGAAAAACAGATAGAAATGGGTGAGGTGATCGGCCGCATTCTCACAGGCCAGGATCAGGTCGGCGGCGATCCGTCCATTCGCCGGCGCAGCCAGCGCCATGGCGTCGCCGAGGGCCCTGGCCGCCGCCGAGGATTGGGCCACCGAGCAGATGCCGCAGATACGCGGCGCGATGACCAGCGCATCGAGCGGCGGCCGTCCGGCCAGGAGCCGTTCGATGCCGCGGTACATCGGCGCCGTCACCCGCGCCGCCGCCACCTGCCCGTCCGATAGCTCCAGCCGCACTTCGAGGTCGCCCTCGACGCGGTTAAACGGGCCGACCAGCAAAGACCGGCTCATGGGCCGCGCTGCCGTGGCGGGACCACGATCCGATCCTCCCGGGCGTTCTTGCGCACCCGCTCCGGCGTGGCTGATTTTGACAGCGCCGACAGGGCGACGAACCAGGCCTTGGGCATGTCTACCGGCAGGCCGACCGGAATGCCGGCGATCTTCGGCGTCTCCAGAAAAGACCCCGTCGGGTCCTCGAAGCCCGGTGAGGTGCAGTTGATGCAGGCAAACCCGCCGTTGGTGCAAGAACCACCGCCGTTCCACACGCGCAGATTGCAGTCACCCGGCGCCTGCGTCGCCTTGCATCCCAGGTTTTCCATCAGGCAACCGTTTTGCGACGGCTCGGCGGCGCTCGCCTTGAACTCATAATATTCGTTCCGGTTGCAGCCGTGATGGGCCAGATGGTTGGCCCAGAAGCGCGGCCGACCGAACCCGTCCAGGTCCTCCGCCCGGAACTGCCCGAGCGACAACGCCATCAGCGTCTCCACCAGCCAGCCCGGATGCGGCGGGCATCCCGCGATGTTGATCACCGGCAGGCCGGCGGTGCCGCAGCCGCCGTCGCCCAGCAGGCCGCCGGCCTCGTCTCCGGCGAATTGCAGGCCCACTGCCTCCAGCGAATTGGGTTCGGCGGCGAGCATCCCGCCGTAACCGGCGCAACTGCCCACCGCCAGCACGTAGCGAGCCCGCTTAGCCAAATCCTCCACCCACCGCACCATCGGACGGCCGCTGCCGCCCAGGATGTGGAAGCCGCCGGTGCCGTTGGGCCCCTCGAGAATCGCCCCCTCGACGCACAGCACGTCGAAGCCGCGACGGCCACACCGGCAATCCTCCAGCACATCGAGCGCCGCAGGGCCGCCTTCCTCCGATAGACTGGGATGCCACAGCAGATGGATACCGGCTCGCTCCAAGGTCTCGACCAGCCCGGCCGGCTCGGCTCCGAGCGCCGACATGGTGCATCCCCCGCAACTGCCGGCCTGAAGCCAAAGAACGCTCAACGAGGTCTCGATGCTTTCCTGTGCCATGTGCCCAAGTCTAAGAGGCCGGAAAGGTTTCGTTCAAGAAAATGATCGCCCTGGGCGATTAGGCCTTGCGAGCGACTGATGTTCTCGTTATGTTCTCTTCAATCGGAAATGGGGAGAACGCCATGCTTTATCCCAGTCCACGCACCATCCTGCAGCATCTGGCCAATATGGCCGGCGCCTTGTTCGTCGGGTTGTTCTTCGCCTTTATCGGCCTCAACGCGGCCAGCGGCTGCGGCCAGTCTGGCGGACAATGCATCCAGGTCAAGGATCTGGTCAGTACGCCGCCGGCGGCCGAGCAACTGGCGGAGCACTATGAACGGCGCGCCGGGTAATGCGGGCCATCATTTGGTTGGATTGGGGGCCGAACAAGCACGACGCCTCGGGCTTCGACCGAATCGAGGCTGGTTGATGGCCGATGCGCCTCGTGATAGACGAGTGTCGGCTCGACATCAGGGGTAGTTGAACCCATTTGTCCAATGACGGTTCTGCCCGTTCTTCCCGTCGTCGCCGAAACCAGCCGAACAGGTATCATGCAGATCGATGCGCCTTATCTGCTGTTCCTCGGTGATGCCACCGACCAGTTGGCGGCAAAGACCGCCGACGGCATCGCCCGCTGGCGGGCCGACAAGGTCCTCGGGCAGTTCCGCTTGCCGGGGTGCCGGGCTGACCTGGGCCTCCGCGAGGTCACCCTGGAAGAGGCCGCTGCGGCCGGCGCCCGCAGCTTGGTCGTCGGCGTGGCCAATCGCGGCGGGATCATTCCCCCGGCCTGGGTGGAGAGCCTGTCGCGGGCGCTGTCTCTCGGCCTCGACCTTGCGGCAGGCCTGCACCAGCGGCTGGCCGATCTGCCGGAACTGGCGGTCCAGGCCGAACGCCTGGGCCGGCGTCTTTTCGACGTCCGCCAGCCGGATCGCAGCTTCCAGGTGGGAACCGGAGTGGTGCGCTCGGGCAGGCGGTGCCTGACCATCGGCACCGACTGCTCGGTGGGCAAGATGTTTACCGCCCTGGCCATCGAGAAAGAGTTGAAAGCGCGTGGCTGGAAAGCAGACTTCCGCGCCACCGGGCAGACGGGGATTCTCATTGCCGGCAGCGGCGTCTCGGTCGACGCCGTGATCGCCGATTTCATTTCCGGGGCCGCCGAATGGCTGGCTCCGGCCAATGGCGAGGACCATTGGGACGTCATCGAGGGCCAGGGTTCGCTCTCCCACCCTTCCTATGCTGGTGTGTCCCTCGGGCTCCTCCACGGCGCCCAAGCCCAGGCTTTGGTCCTCTGCACCGAACCGGGGCGCCCGCATATGCGCGGTCTTCCCGGACGGCCCCTACCCTCCCTTGGCGATTGCATCGCGATGAACGAAGCCTGCGCCCGCCTGACCTGCCCCACGGCGCGGGTTATCGGCATCGCCGCCAATACCGCCGCCATGGACGGCCCGCAGGCACGGCGCTGGCTGGACGAGACCGCGGCGGAATTCGGCATGCCGGCGGTCGACCCGTTGCGTGATGGCGCCGCCCCCCTGGTCGAACGGATGCTGCCATGACCCGCGGCATGCTCATTCGCCGCGAGTGCTTTCCCTTTCGCCGCCTCTTCCGCATTTCCCGGGGGTCGAAGGCAGTCGCCCAGGTCATCACCGTCGAACTTGACGAAGGCGGCGCTGTCGGCCGCGGCGAATGCGTCCCTTACGGCCGTTATAGGGAGACGGTCGAGGCTGTGGCGGCGGCCCTGGAGAGCCACCGCCGGGATGTCGAGGCCGGCATGCCGCGCGAGGCCGTCCAGAGCGCCTTGCCGGCCGGCGCGGCGCGCAATGCGCTCGACTGCGCCCTGTGGGACCTGGAGGCCAAGCTAGCGGGCCGGCCGGCTTGGCAGCTGGCGGGACTGCCACCGCCGGCACCGCTGACCACCGCCTTCACCATTGCCATCGACACGCCCGTGGCCATGGCCATGGCCGCCCGCGAAGCTTCCGGCCGGCCGTTGCTCAAGCTCAAATTGCACGGCGACGGTGATCTCGATCGCGTGCGGGCGGTGCGGGCGGCGGCGCCCCAAGCCCGCCTGATCGTCGACGCCAACGAGGGCTGGACGCCGCGCATTCTCGCCGAGCTCGGCCCTCCCCTAGCAATGGCCGGAGTGGAACTGATCGAGCAACCGCTACCGGCCGGCCAGGACGAAGCGCTCCGCGGACTGCCCTGCCCGGTCCCGCTGGGCGCTGACGAATCGTTTCACCTGGGCGCCGACCTCGACCGCCTGCGCGGGCTCTATCAGGTGCTCAACCTGAAACTGGACAAGACCGGCGGGCTCACCGAAGCGCTCAAGGTCAAAGCCGCCGCCACCGCCGCCGGCTTCCGCATCATGGTCGGCTGCATGGTGGGAAGCTCGCTGTCCATGGCCCCGGCAGTGCTGCTCGCCCAGGATGCGGCTTTTGTCGACCTCGATGGCCCCCTTCTGCTGGCCGAGGATCGGCACCCCGCGCTGCGTTACGACAGCGCCACCGTGTATCCGCCGGATGCGGCGCTGTGGGGATAGGAACCTCTGTCTTGATTCGCCTGTCCACATGACGACAGCAAGTGGAGAAGCGCTCATGGCACGGGAATTCGGCGAAAATTTTTGCCGCGGCAACAGCCCCGAGTTGAAGCCCGGCGATCAGGCGGCCCCAGGAACGCCCGGCACCGGCGAAGCCGTGTGCCCCCGTTGCGACGGGACCGGCAGGCTCAATGATGAACGGTGCGGCGATTGCGAAGGAAGCGGCACCGTCATCCAGGGCATCGGCGGCGCCTGAAGGACTGAGGGATCGTCAGCGCCGGCCGTAGGTGTAGTTGCGGATCAATTCGGCCAGCCGGTCGCGGTCGATCTCTACGGCGCCGGCCGCCAAAGCCAAGGCGCGCTTGGCCTGGGAAATATCGTAGTGCGGGATCTTTTCCCCTTGGAACAGTCGCGAATCAACGCCAATTCTGGCCGCAATCGCGTGCAGTTCCTCTTCCGTATCGGCCAGCAGATGGCAAAACGCCAGGCCGCCGAAACGGCGGCGCAGTTTGTTCACATAAGCGGCCATCGGGATCAAGCGCCCGGGAGAAAAACCTGCATGGGCGGAGACATTAGCGCGACGCCGGAGTGTGCGCATCCACCGATGTGCGCCCCACCCGCTACCGTGCCGTGATCTCCGCCCAAGAACTCCCTACATCTTCGAAGCGCTGCACAACTTCCACACGTCGCCGTCGAGCCCGAACAACATCACATATTCCGCCTTGGCCTGGTGGCTGAGGACCACGCGGAAGCGGCTGCCGACACAATTCGCGCCGGCTGACGGCGGCGGAGTCTTGACATGCTTCGCGTTCAGGCAGGAATTGACCGATGTCGGGAGGGCGCCTTGCAGCGGCGGCGGCCGTTTGCCGTTCACCTCGATGTAGTAGTTTTGCGCTTGGCCGCCCTTGACCTCGGCGTGCAGCACGATCTTGCCGAAGCGCGATCGGTAAAGGCCGGCATCCTGCGTGCCGTCCGCCAAGCCTTGGGCTACCGGCCGGAAGCTGACCGCGCCGCAAGACGGCGGCCCCTCGCGCGCTGACACGGCGTCGGAAACACCGATCGCCGCAGCCAGCACCACACCAACACCGAGCATCATCCGCAACGCCGACATGGAGGCACCTCTTGGCTTCCGCTGAGAACGGTCACCCTTAAGTGTGGCCCGCCGCCGGGACAGTTCAAGGCATAGTGGCGGGGATTTTCGGTCAACCTATTGGGCCGCCCGGGTTCCCTGCCGCCCCTCGGCGAATTCCTCGATCATCTTGGGGCAGAAGGCGGGCAGATCGTCGGGTCGCCGGCTGGTCACCAGGCCATGGTCGGTCACCACGGTCTCATCGCTCCAGTCCGCTCCGGCGTTCTTGAGATCGGTCCTCAACGAGGGCCAGGAGGTCACACGGCGCCCGCGCACCACCCCGGCCTCCACCAGCATCCATGGCCCGTGGCATATGGCCGCCACCGGCTTGCCGGCGGTGAAGAACGATCTGGTGAAATCCACGGCCATGGGGTTCATGCGCAACTGGTCGGGATTGGCCACTCCGCCAGGCAGCATCAGCGCGTCGTAATCCTCCGGATTTGCCTGCTCGAGCGTCCGATCCACCGGGCAGGTCTCGCCTTTGTCGTGGTGCCGCATCCCCTGGATCGACCCGCCATGCGGAGCGATCACGTCGACCTGGGCGCCTGCGCCCTCGAGGGCTTTTTTCGGTTCGGTCAGTTCGCTCTGCTCGAAACCGTCGGTCGCCAGGATGGCGACCCTCTTGCCGGAGAGTTTCTGTGCCATGGCATGTCTCCACAACTGTCTGTCTCTGCCGAACATGGAAGATCGAGCGCGGGTTCGCCGCGCAAGATGATAGAGAAATGCGGATCGACACAGCGAACCGGATGACGGGCGAGCGCCATGCCGTCAATTGACACGGCGCTTGGCCAACTTGCGGGCCAAGGTGCGGCGATGCATGCCGAGGCGGCGCGCCGTCTCGGAAATGTTGAATCCGGAATTTACCAGCGCCTCGTGGATATGCTCCCACTCCAGTGTCTTGATCGAACTCTGCCGAGGGCTAAGCGCCACGCTGCTGTCGCCTTCACTGCGCTCGAAGGCGGCTTCGATGTCATCGGCGTTGGACGGCTTGGCCAGGTAGTGGCAGGCGCCCAGCTTGATCGCCTCGACCGCCGTGGCAATACTGGCGAAGCCGGTCAGCACGACGATCTTAAGGGAGTTGCAGCGCTGGTTGAGCAGCCTGACCGATTCGAGGCCCGAGCAGCCGGCCAGCTTGAGATCGACTACGGCATAGCCGGGAGTAAAGCCGGCCAGCACCCGCTCCAGCATATCGGAGCGGTCACATACGGCCACTTCATAGCCGCGCCGCTCGAAGGACCGGCGCAGGGCCTTGGCGAAGGCGTCATCATCTTCGACAATCAGCAAGCGGCGGTGATCATCCGGCATTCTGCGGCGCACTCTCAAGAGCCAGCGAAGCGATGGGCAGAACAATGTCGACCTGCGCCCCGCCTTCCGCCCGGTTCTCTACCGACAAGGTCCCACCCAGCTTATGCAGCACGTTGACCACCAGGAAGAGGCCGAGACCGCTACCGGCCCGGCCCTTGGTCGATTGATAGGGCTTGCCGATATTGGCCAGCGTCTCCGGGGCGAACCCCTTGCCCCGGTCGCGCACCGTCACCACCAGGCGCGGGCCGCGACGTCGGACTTCGACACCGACCCACTCGGGCGAGGCCTCCAGGGCGTTGTCGAGAATATTGAGCAGCATCTGCCGGATCACCCGATCCGCCGCGATCGGCGTGTCCGCGCCGATATCGGCGCGGTAAGCGAATCTTTTGGGAAAGCGGGTGGCGCGCCAGCGATCGACCACGTCGGCGAGAAATTCCGACAGGGTGGTGCGCTCGCTGCCTTCGCCCCGCGCCTCGCCCGCCGCCATCAGGATTTGCGAAACGATGGCCTTGCAACTGTCCAGCGCGACCCGCATCTCCGCCAATTCGCCGCCGATCTCGGGGTTGTCGGCCAAGCCGGGCATGCGCCCCCAATCGTTGATGATCACCGACAGGATGGCGAGCGGTGACCCGAGTTCATGCGCCGCGCCCGAAGCGAGCAGGCCCATGCGGACGATATGCTCCTCCTCGGCCGAGCGTCGCTGCAGGTCCGACAACAGCCGGTCGCGGCTACGCAGATTGCCGGTGATCTGCGTCACGAACAGCACCTGCAACACCGCCACCATAAGAAAGCAGAGGAACATGCCGTAGAGCCGCAGCGTGAGAAAGGCCGACTGCCCAAGCTCGGGCCCCACCCCATAGGCGGTCAGGTCGATGGGGATGTGGAAGCGGATCAGCGCGATGAAGCAGATGCTGGCCACGGTCACCAGCGTCCAACTCCACACCGGGCTGAGCAACACCGCACCGAGGATCACCTGGAGCAGGAACAGAGAAATGAAAGGGTTGATGGCTCCGCCGCTCAGATAGAGCAGCGCCGTCAGGGCGAACACGTCGAACAGCAGGGCGACGAACAGTTCGGTGTTGCTGATCACCGTCCGATGACGACGCAGCGACAGGCTGGCCAGGTTGAGGCCGATCAGAAAGAGAACCACGCAGCCCATCGCCGTCAGCGGCAGAGGAATCCTGAGCCAACGGTCGACGACAAAGATCGAAACGACCTGCCCGCTCACCGCAATCCAGCGCAAATAGACAAGCAGCAAAAGGTTCTTGCGGTTGGTGCTCTCCTGGATCGAAACGGCGACGCTCCCGGTGCTGGACGCACCCGGAGCGTTTTCAACGGGCATGCTGATCATGGTGGGGATTTGGCTATTCCGGGCGCATGGATCAACTATGACCGTAGATAGCCCGGCATCATATTCGCGTTCATGTGGTACATCACCCATAGCGAGCCGGCCAGGACGATGGCCACGATGATCACAGTGAACACCAACGCGGCCATGTTCCACGAACGCGTCGAGGCGCTGTTCATGTGCAGGAAATAGACCAGATGCACGATAATCTGAACCGCGGCGAAGGCCATGGCGGCCGGCACCGCCAACGAGGCGGGCCAGACGCCGGACATGATCAGGGCGAAGGGCCCAGCCGTCAGGATCACCGACAGTAGGAAGCCGACCACATAGGTCCGAACGTCACCATGCGAGTGATCGCCATGGGCGGCCGGCAGGTGCGAACCACCGTCCATCACGCGACTCCCACCAGGTAGACGACGGTGAAGACGCCGATCCAAACGATATCAAGGAAATGCCAGAACAGGCTGAGGCAGGCCAGCCGGGTCAGGTTGGCCTGGGTCAGGCCGCGGCGCAGCAGATGAGCCATCATCACCCCCATCCAGATCATGCCGGAGGTAACGTGCAGCCCATGGGTACCGACCAGGGTGAAGAAAGCCGACAGAAAGCCGGAACGGTCCGGGCCGGAGCCGTCGGCGATCAGCTTTGCGAATTCATGCAGTTCAAGCCCCATGAAGCCAAGACCCATTGCCATGGTCAGGGCCAGCCACCCCAGCGTCGCCGCCCGCCGGTTGCGGTGCGCGGCGATCATCGCCATGCCGTAGGTAAAGCTCGAGACCAGCAGACACCCGGTTTCAACCGCCACATAGGGCAGATCGAACAGGTCGCGGCCGCTCGGCCCGCCCGCCGTCTGACCGCGCATCACCACGAAGGTGGCGAACAGGGCGGCAAACAGGATGCAGTCGCTCATCAGATAGATCCAGAACCCCAAAGTGGTCTTGGACCCGTCGTCGAGGTGTTCGTCGTGACTGACAGCGTCGACCAGGTCGCGCTGGCTACCCGCAGTTAGAACCGACATTCTCACACCTGCACGGTTAGTTGTTTGAAATATGCGCTCTCAATGCTCGCGACTTGTTCCGAGGGAACGTAGTAATCGCGGTTCTCGTCGAAGGAATGGGTGATCGCCACTGCCACCGCCGCGGCAAATGAGGCACCGGCCAGCCACCAGATGTTCCAGACCAAGGCGAAGCCCAGCACGCCGGCCAGCACGCTCAGGATGAAACCCGTGCCGGTGTTGCGCGGCATATGGATGCGGTGAAGCTGCGACGGCGGGCGGTGGGCCAGCCCCCGCAGCTTCATCTCCCAGAAGGCATCCCGGTCGGTGATCGGCGGCATCGCGGCAAAGTTGTAGAACGGCGCCGGCGAGGAGACCGCCCATTCCAGGGTGCGCGCTCCCCAGGGATCGCCGGTAAGGTCGGCCAGCGCCTTGCGATTCCTGATGCTGACGGCGATTTGCGCCAATGTCGCGACGATACCGCACAGGATGATCACCGCGCCGGCCATCGCCACCAGCATGTAGACGTGCCAGACCGGATTGTTGAAGTGATTGAGGCGACGGGTCATCCCCATCAGGCCGACCGCATAGAGCGGCACGAAGGTGATGAAGAAGCCCACGAACCAGCATAGCGCCGAAAGCTTGCCCAGGCGTTCATCGAGCTTGAAGCCGAAGGCTTTGGGGAACCAGTAGTTGAGCCCGGCCATGCAGCCGAACACCACTCCGCCGATAATGACGTTATGGAAATGGGCAACCAGGAACAGGCTGTTGTGCAGTACGAAGTCCGACGCGGGGATGGCAAGCAGGACGCCGGTCAGGCCGCCCACCGGGAAGGTGACGAGGAAGCCCATGGTCCACAGCATCGGCGCGGACATCCGTACCCGGCCGCGATACATGGTGAACAGCCAATTGAAGATCTTCACGCCGGTGGGGATCGAAATCAGCATGGTACTGATCCCGAAGACGGCGTTGACGTCGGCGCCGCTGCCCATGGTGAAGAAGTGATGCAGCCAGACGGTGAAGGAGAGAATGGTGATACAGACGGTGGCGTAGACCATCGACTTGTAGCCGAACAGCCGCTTGCCGGCGAAGGTGGCGACCACCTCCGAGAAGATGCCGAAGCAAGGCAGCACCAGGATGTAGACTTCCGGATGGCCCCAGATCCAGATGAGGTTGATGTACATCATCGGATTGCCGCCACCGTCATTGGTGAAGAAGTGCATGCCGAGCGTCCGATCCAGCGACAGCATCGCCAGGGTGGCCGTCAGCACCGGGAAGGCGGCGACGATCAGCATATTGGCGCAGAGCGAGGTCCAGGTGAACACCGGCATCCGCATCAGGGTCATCCCCGGCGCGCGCATTTTCAGGATGGTGGTGATCAGGTTGACGCCGGACAGCAGCGTTCCCAAGCCCGAGGTCTGCAGTGCCCAGATGTAGTAATCGACGCCCACTCCAGGGCTGTAGGCGGCCTCGGACAGCGGTGGATAGGCCAGCCAGCCGGTGCGGGCGAATTCACCGATGCCCAGCGAGACATTAACCAGCATCGCACCGGCGACCGTCAGCCAGAAACTGAAGGAGTTGAGGTAGGGGAACGCCACATCGCGCGCCCCGATCTGCAGCGGCACCACCAGGTTCATCAGACCGACGATGAAGGGCATCGCCATGAAGAAAATCATGATGACGCCGTGCGCGGTGAAGATCTGGTCGTAATGCTCGGGCGGCAGATAGCCTGTGCCGCCGGTCGAGGCCAGTGCTTGCTGGGAGCGCATCATCAGGGCGTCGGCGAAGCCGCGCAGCAGCATGACCAGCGCCAGAAAGATGTACATGATGCCGATATTCTTATGGTCGACCGAGGTGATCCAATTGGTCCACAGCGGTCGCCACAGACGGAAATAAGTCAGCGCCGCCAGGATGGCGATGCTGGCGCAGGCGATCACCCCCAGGGTGACCATGATGATCGGCACATCGAGGGGAATGGCGTTGAGCGTGAGCTTGCCGAACATGACTTAATGCCCTTTGAGTGAAACGAGATCGCAGAACGCCCGGTCGCCCAGCCCCAGCGTGTCAGCCGCGGCGGCGCGAGACATCATGTCGTCCATGCAGGGCGCGCCATCGGCGCACTGGTTGAGCGCGTGGTGATAGACGACCGGATCGATCGCCCCGTAATAGGCCACCGGCACCTTGACGGTCGGCTTTTCCAAATCTCGGTAGGCGGACAGGCTGAGCGCCTTTGGTGAAGAGCGCACCATCGCCACCCATTGGTCGAACTGCGTGGCCTCGACGGCGCGGGTGGTGAACACCATGTCCGAGAATCCTTCTCCGCTGAAGTTTGCGGAGACACCGAAATATTCACCCGGGTGGCCGGCCAGCAGGCTCAATTGTGTCTGCATGCCAGGCATGGTGTAGATCATGCTGCCAAGTTGAGGCACGAAGAAGGTGTTCATCATCGACTGCGAGGTCAGGCGGAAATGCACCGGCCTGTCGACCGGGAGGACTAGTTCATTGACCGTGGCGATTTTCTGCTCGGGATAGATGAACAACCATTTCCAATCCATCGAGACGACTTGCACCTCGACCGTCTTGGCTCGCGAAGCAATCGGCCGATAAGGATCGAGCTTGTGCGACGAGACCCAAGTGAAGTAGGCCAGGGTGGCGATGATCAGGCAGGGAATGATCCACACCACCACCTCGATGGCATTGGAATGTTCCCAGTTCGGGGCGTAGACGGCGGCCTTGTTCGAGGCGCGGTAGCGCCAGGCGAAGGCCAGGGCCATGATGGTCACCGGGATGACGACGACCAGCATCAGGCCGGTGGAGAAGAGGATCAGCCACTTCTCGTCGGCGCCGATCGGGCCCTTGGGATCAAGAATAGCGTAGTCGCAGCCGCTCACCGAAAAAACGGCGGCAGCCGCCGCGGCTACCGGGAAAACGCGCCTGGTCAGGCGCTGCACGGGATTTTCGCGCATGTCCGCTCCATCATTCGCAATGCGATTGCGAATAACTTTCATATACCGGACGGAACCGGACAGGGATTGGACAAACGGTCCCAGCTACGCCACCGGCGTGCCGCGCTACCGTTGGCGCGTAGCCAGGGGCTTCGGACGAAGCGGGGCTGAACGCCGAAGGCGGATCAAATAAGCACCAGCCAATGCTGAGCGTCGGCCGGATGCCGGACAGTGACCTGCACGTCGGTCAGGAACTCCCGCGACTGGCTGAAATAGGCCAGCACCTGGGCGTGGGCCTGCAGGTCCGCCTGGGCATAGGCGGCTGTGCCTGGGGTCAGGCCGGCAACATCGGGGCGGCGGCCAAACACGGCGCCGTAAGGCACGGCAAACTGGCCCATCCCCCTTGGCCCGTCGACAGCAGCCGGACCAGACTGGCGTCAGTCGAGAACTGCTGCTGCGGCAAGGCCAGGGTCGATATCTCATTGGTCAGCGGCATGTAGATCGAGGCCTTGAGCCGTGGCATTGAGAACCTGCTGGGCTGTATAAGTCGCCATGGCAACCTCCGGGATGCATGTGCCGGGAGCCATTACGCCATGACACGTATTACGCCATTGAGCTCAATATAGGCACTACCGATGGTCGCCAGGCGGTCGGCAGCGCCGGCGCGCCATCACAAAGATGGCTGTTTGGGCGGTCAGCCCATTCTCTCAGCCGAACAGGTAGGGCACGAAGCTGCGATTGTTCTCGTCGACCGTGATGTGGCTGCCGATCGGAGGAAAGGCGCGCTGCTGGCAGTCGGCCCGCTCGCACACACGGCAATTCACCCCGATCGGCACGGCCGCCTGCTCGCCGGCCAGATCCAGCCCGGCCGAATAGACCACCTCCGACGCATAGGCCGTCTCGCAGCCCAGGCCGACGGCGAAATGCCGATCGGGCCGCAGATAGGAGCCGCCCCGCTTGGTCACCGTGCGGGCGACGCAGACATAGGCTACACCGTCGGGCATGCGTGCCAGTTGCACCAGGATCTTGCCGGGATGAGCGAAGGCCTCATGGACGTTCCATAGCGGACAGGCGCCGCCGAAGCGGGTGAAATGAAAGCGGGTGGCGCTGTGACGCTTGGTAATATTGCCTGCCATGTCGACCCGCACGAAGTAGAAGGGAACGCCCCTTGCCCCGGGCCGCTGCAGCGTGCTCAGGCGGTGGCAGACCTGTTCGAAGCTGGCCCCGAATCGGCTTTGCAGAAGCTCCACGTCGTGGCGCAGTGCGCGCGCCTGCTCGGCGAAGGCGCGATAGGGCATAACCAGCGCCCCAGCGAAGTAATTGGCCAGGCCGACCCGGCAAATGGAGCGCGCATCCTCGCTGGGCAGCCGGGCCGAAGCGACGATGTCATCAATGATGTCGCGGCAACTCAGCAGGCCGGCCTGATGCGCCAGGTTGAAGCAGCGGCTCGACGGGCTGAGCTGGGCGGACAGCGACAGCGTCCGCGAGTCGCGATCGAAATGGCGCATGCTTCCGCCGGCCTCGACCGCCACCAGGCGCACGCGCACGTCATGGCGCGCCTTCAGATGATCGACCAGGCCGCGCTCCAACTCGGTCGGTCGCAGGCCTTCAGCGTCGTACAATCGCTCCGCCGCCTGATCCAATGGATCGAAATAGTTGTTGCAGTAGTAGAAGAAGTCGCGCACCGCCTCGTAGGGAAACCGCGGAGGATTCCATGCCTCAAGGTCGTCGCCGCTGGGCAGGGTGTCGGCCACCGACTGCAGCCGCTCGCGCAGCTGTTGGTATGACTGATAAAGAGACAGCACTCGTTTGGCGAGCTCTGGCGAGGCGGCGGACGCGTTGCGCAGCTCAACCAGGCCAATCGCGCCCGCCCCCAAGGCCGGATCGTTCACCGCCTCGCGCAGGCCTGCCACCAGCCGGGCGTCGTCATCCTCGACCAAGGCCGACAACTCCAGGTCGAAGACCTTGGTAATGCGCAGCAGCACCGAAACGGTAAGAGGGCGCTGGTTGTTCTCCAATTGGTTCAGATAGCTGGGCGAGATTTCCAGCAACCCGGCCAGCGCCGCCTGGCTCAGCTTCCGCTGATCTCGCAAGCGGCGCAACTTGTAGCCGAGGAACAGCTTGTCAGCCATCGCATGCGTTCCCTTCGCAACCTTCGCAAATTTACTACAGACCTTTGCAATCACCTTTGCAACCTCGCCTTTTTTTGTAAAGAGGCTGTTGCAAGGTTTGCAACGTCCGTGAGTAAGTGAAGCGGGCCGGCACCGCCGGGAGGGAGAGACAGGCAATGCAGGAAATTCTTCGGCAACTCGACGACAAGCGGAACCGCGCGCGGGCCGGCGGCGGCGAGAAGCGGATCGAGGCGCAACATGCCAAAGGCAAGCTGACGGCGCGCGAGCGCATCGAACTGCTGCTCGACCCCCAGTCCTTCGAGGAATGGGACATGTTCGTCGAGCATC
>JAJXWP010000023.1 GCA_021781575.1 Pseudomonadota bacterium | reverse complement strand
GCAAAGCGAGAACGGCATGCTTGGCATGGGCCCCTTCCCCTTCGACGGCGACGAGGACGCCGATCTGATCAACGCGGGAAAGCAGACCATCTCCGAATTGCGGCATACCAGCTATTTCTCGTCGGCCGACAGCTTCGCCATGATCCGCGGCGGCCATATCGATCTCTCAATTCTCGGCGCCATGCAGGTCAGCGCCACCGGCGACCTGGCCAACTGGATGGTTCCCGGAAAAATGGTCAAGGGCATGGGCGGAGCCATGGATCTGGTCGCCGGCGTCAAAAGAGTGGTGGTAGTGATGGAACATACGGCCAAGGACGGGGAACCCAAGATCCTGCCGTGGTGCACCCTGCCGCTCACCGGAGCCGGTGTCGTCGACTTGGTGATCACCGATATTGCGGTGTTCACGGTGGACCGCTGTGGCGGCGGCCTGACCCTGATCGAAACGGCGCCGCAAACCAGCGTCGAGGAGATCGCCGCCAAGACCGGCGCCCCCTTCGACATCGCCATGACGGGGAGCATCCCTGCCTCCTTCGCTCCCGCTCTCTGATCGCTGAGCGCGGGGTTGGGCGGCGGACAGATCATTCCTTTCCGCAGTTCGGCCTAGAGAATCTTGCCGGCTTCCCTTGAAAGTGACGCCAGGTGCCGGAGCACCTGGCGTCGAGGTTGGAAGGCACCGAAACAGGGAACCGCGGGGCCTTCTCGGAAGAACTCGGTAAGAATTTCTCGCCGTTGTTCACGACAAATGAGCCGGTGCACTAAGCCCGATCGGGAACCGGCAGATTCATCCAGTCACGATAGAATGCTTCTATATCCGGCTCAAAATCGTGGATCACCGGATACCAGGGAGTGGGCGCCTCGACATCGTGCATGGCCCCGCATTTCGGGCAGTAATACTCGCGGTAAACCTGCCAATGCGTGTCCGGGGCCATCAGCTTCGGATAGACCTCGACCATCGACTCTTCCGTGTCGCGGACGTAGATGGCCGCATGCAGCTTCCAGTTCTCCCGGTAATCGCAGAACTCATGGCCGCAGTCGCATTTGATGACCCATTTCTTGGTGCTGGCCAACTGCACGATGTACATGTGCGGCGACAGCGGCAGCACGATCCGATCCTTGAACGGAGCCTTGGCCTGCAGCGCCGCGAGATATTGCTGGAACCGGCTGGCGTCCTTCGGCATGGACAGCATGCGGAACGTGGTTTCCCAATCCAGGGAGCCCTCGACCAGGTGCGCGACCTGTTCGTCGGTATAGGAGGACATGGCACTCTCCTTGTTTCATGCGTTCGGTTGGCTATGGATCATTCTTCGACCTGGACGACGGTCCGGACGTCGGGGAGAAGCGATAAATCCATGCGATGCTTCGAGCCGTAGGTGGGAACGCCCAACTCGTCCTCCGACAGGTTCCAATCCGCCGGCAGGTCCCAGAATTTCTTGAAATTGCTGGTGAACTTTTCGGACAGGCCGAAGCTGGTGGCAAACATGTGCTGCACCTGCACCGAGGCGTGCTTGTTGATGATGCGCTCCCGCTCTTCCCTCATCCACACCCGAGTCGGCACGGCGCGGGCCAAGCGCTCCTTGCGGATTTCCGCACGGCGAGCCTGGGTCTTGGCAATGTCCACAGTGAACACGCCGCCGACGTCTTCGGTGAACACGACGCCGTAAACCTTCCGCGCGTAATCCGGCAGCAGGAACTTTTGGTTCAGATCGCTTTCGACGGCTTTGGGGTCCCGGTCGATGGGATCGCCGAAGCCGGGCCCCCCTCGCAAATAATTGAGATACAGATCGTAATTCTCGTAGCAGTCCTCGGTAGTAATGCACTGCTTGTCGCGCTTTACCAGAGCGGTCGCGTCGATGTGCCGCTCGTAGTCGGGGCGGGCGGGATCGAGGTCGCCTCCCAAGGGGAGCGAATCTCCGATGGCTATGCGTTCGCCGAGCCCGGTTCCATGCGCCTCGAAACGGTAGCCGGTGGCCGACGGATAGCCGCCCATCATGCCCCAGTCGCTGTTCATGAAGCCGTTGCCCATGAAGAACATCGTCCAGTCCTGGGCATTCCACACCATGCGCAGGGTTTCGAAGCCGCAACCGCCACGGTACTTGCCGTAGCCGCCGGAGTTGGCCTTGACGTTGCGGCCGAGATAAAGCAGCGGCTCGGCCATCTCCCAGATCTCGATGTCCCCCATGTCGCCTTCCGGATTCCAGATGGCGGCGGCGTGGTTCAGGCCGTCCTTGATGGCGCAGGCCCCCGTCCCGCAGGACGAGGCTTCGAAGCTGTTGACCGCATGGATCTCGCCGTCCTGATTGATGCCGCCGCCCTGCAGCCAGTTGGCCGTATTGGCGTTGCCGGCGTTGACCTCCTCCAGGTAGCCGCGGCTGAAGTAGGCCTGGCTGAGACCACGCCACAGCGCGGCCCAACCGGACACCAGGAAGTGCCAGGCATAGGCGTGGCCGGTACGCCGGTCATCAGGATTGCACCAGGTACCCTTCGGCAGGTGAAATTCGGTACCGAAATAGGCCCCGTCGTTGATCCGCTGGGTGGGAATCAGCGTTTGGCTCATCATCACCCAGATTCCCGAGGTGAAGGCCACCTGATGGGCATTGAAGGTGTGCCAACCCCAGCGGCTGGCACCTTCGAAGTCAAGGCGCCAGCTGCCATCGGCACGGATGGTCATCTCGCACGGCGCGTGCATGATGGAATCCAGCTTGGCGAACGCCGAGGACACCTGGACGTCAGGGTGCTTATAAGGCACGTCGACGAAGGAGACCTTGCGATATTTGCCGGGAATGGTCATCGCCTTGAGACGATTGACCAGGCCGCGGCGGCCCTCCTCGATGACCTCGAAGGCGAACTTCTCGTAGGCCTCGATGCCATCGGCGCGGATGACCTCTTCCACCAGGTCACGGATCATGTGGCACCCGGCGATGCGGGTGCGCTCGTCGAGGATCCAGTACTTCGGCGTACGCACCGAACGCTGGGATTCGTGGAGCCAGTCGCGCAACGGCTTGTCGTTCACGCCGGTCTTGCGGCAGGTGATCATGTAGCCGTCGCCAAAACGCTGGACCTGGCCCGTGGACATTGAGCCCGGCGTCACCGAGCCGGTATCGATCACGTGGGTCACCCCGCCGACCCAGCCGATAAGGCGCTCCTCCCAGAAGATCGGGACGATGGTGGCGATGTCGCACGGATGGACGTTGCCGATGGCGCAGTCGTTGGTGGTGAACATGTCACCGGGGTTGATGCCGGGATTAGATTCCCAGTCGTTCTCGATCATGTATTTGATCGCCGCGCCCATGGTGCCGACATGGATGATGATACCCGTCGAGGTCAGCACGCAGTCGCCGGCGGCGTTGTAGAGGGTGAAGCACAACTCCCCCTCTTGCTCGACGATGGGACTGGCGGCGATCTTCTTGGCGGTCTCACGGGCGTGGACCAGGCCGCCGCGCAGCTTGGAGAACAACTTCTCGTAGCCGATGGGGTCGCTGGCGCGTAGATCCAGCTGTTCCAGGCCGTTGTAATGGCCGGTTTCCTTGGTCCGCTTGATGATTTCATCGCGGAATTGCTTCAGAGTCTGGCCGTTTTTGAGCAGGTCGGCGAAGCCGGAGCCGTTCCTGTCCGCATTGGAACTGATCATGTTCATGGTCGGTCTCCTCACTTCACTTCCCTGAGGTGGAACAGGCGATGCTTGTCGAGAGTGGTCTCGAAGCCGGTGGGGACGACGAACGTCGTCGAATCGGACTCGATGATGGCGGGGCCGACGACGTGGTTCCCGGCTTTGAGAGCCTCCATCTTCCACACCACCGCCTCGACCCACTTCTTATGGCGGTAGAACGGGCGATGGCCGAGGCGGGCGGCGTCCGGGGGGATCGGGCCGGCATCCGGATCCTCGGGGAGGACGGGCTTCTGAGTGGCGACGGTGCCGCGCAGAATGGCGCCGGTGATCGAGAAACCGAGTTCCGGAGAACGGGCGGACGAGGCGTACACTCGACCATACGTCGTCTCGAAGGCTTCAACGATCTTGTTCCAGTCGCCGGCTGTCGCCGCGCCCGACACCGGGGAGACGATCTCAAGATCGTTCAACTGCCCCATGTACTGCATCTTGTAGCCGGGGATCAGCATCACATCTTCGGGTCGGAAGCCGTTGATGACGAACTCGTCGATCACCTTGGTCGCCAGTTCCGACCACGCCTCCTGCAAGGTCTTGCAGGCGGCCACCTTATCCTCGTCGCTGGCGAACTGGGAGACGCCGAGGTCCACCGATTTGTCGTAGCGATACTCGAAGTCGGCGCAGGCGCAGCCAAAGGCTGAAAATCCCGCCGCCCAGGCGGGAACCACGACGTCCTTGAAGCCGACCCCCTCGGTGTAGCCATAGGTGTGAACCGGACCCGCACCGCCATAGGAGAAGCAGGTGAACTCGGCGGGGTTGTAGCCCTTGGCGCTGATGTTGGCGCGCAGGTACTCCGACAGCGTCAGGTCGAGCAACTCGATGACGCCGGCGGCCGCGTCTTCGACCGACAGGCCGAGCGGATCGGCGATTTGCGCCTTGATGTGCCGGCGGGCGCGCTCGACGTCCAGCTTGATGGCGCCGCCCAGGAAGTTATCCGGGTTCAGGTAGCCAAGGACGACATGGCAGTCGGAGACCGTCACTGTGTCCAGACCACTCTCCGGCCAGCAGGTACCGACGCGGTAGCCGGCGCTGTCCGGGCCCAGCTTGATGGACTTGCTGTAGGGATCGAGGCGGACGAAACTGCCGGCACCGGCCCCCACCGAATCCATCGCCACCAACGGCAGCGACAACACCAGACGAGCCATGTCGGGGTCGGACTTGATAGCGAAGCTGCCCTTGGTGATCAGCGCGACGTCGAAGCTGGTGCCGCCGATGTCGGAGCAGGCGATGTTCTCGTCGCCCAGCGCCTCTCCCAAGAGCTTGGAACCGATCACGCCGCCGATGGGGCCGGAGACGATGGTGCGCGCCAGCTCCTTGGCTTTCCAACTGATGGTGCCGCCGTGCGTAGCCATGACCCGCAGGTCGAATTTCGCCCCGTGCTTCTTGAAGCGATCGCTGACCTTTTTCAGGGTCTGGCGCGACGGCTCCGCTCCATAGGCCTCCAGGATGGTGGTATTCATCCGGTGGCTTTCCTTGCGCGACGGGTAGTAGTCGACCGAGGCAAACACCGGAATATCGACCTTCAGCCGCTGCAATTCATCCTTCACCAGATCCCTGGCGCGCTGCTCGCTGGTCTCGTTCTTGTGGGATTGCAGCAGACATATGACGATGGCCCGAGCATCAGCCTCGACCAACTCGCGGGTTGCCTGACGGACCTCCTCCTCACGCAGCGGGATGACGATGCGGCCCTGCACGTCGGTTCGCTCGGTCACGCCGCGGGTGCGCGAGACCGGTACCAGCGGCTCGTCGTAGCGGTGGGTGTTGAGATGGATGCGATCCTCCAGCGCGTAGCCGAGATAGCTCTGCAAGGCGCGGCCCATGGAATGAATCTGCTCGAAGCCGCGATTGCAGATCAGGCCGACATTCAGGCCTTTGCGCATCAGGATGCGGTTGAGCATGGCGGTTCCCGAATAGACGCAAGTGACCAACTCGGGATAGACGTCATCTACCTTGCGGTCCCAATGCGCCAGGGCATCGAGCGAGGAGTTGTAGATGGCCAGGGATTCATCCCCGGGATTGCTTTGCGCCTTCCCGACGACGAAGCGGCCATCGGACCGGACGAAGAAGGTATCGGTCATCGTGCCTCCGGCATCGATGCCCATGACCTGGACGGGAATGTTCTGGTGTCCCACGGTTTCCTCCGACTTGTGGTTCGTGGAGTGGCGGCGGGAAGCGCCGCTGCCGGCCACTCCCGCCTAGTCAAAGGACCAACCGCAATCGCCGTGCCAATCGGCACAGATATGCCACAGCTTTGATTCCTCTACTTATTTTTGTGCGCCCGTCCGGCGCTCGCGACCGCAACACGACGCCTTCGCGTCCGCAATCCGGACGGAGCGTCCGCGGCCACTCCCGACAAGGCCGCTCCGCTCCGCCGCGGCCGACGCTCTCGGCAAGGTCGGTTGACCCGCCCGTTTGGCCTGACAAATGTGCCTATATCTCAGGCACACCCTCATAACGGCACAACCACAAGGACTGATCTGCCTATTTTTTACTCTGTTTTGCCAGGCAAATGGGGGTACTGTTGCATGTCTGTAACATCCGGCGAGTTACTGCACCGCGAAATCGACTGCCGAATTTCACAGACCGACGAGTTCCAGTAGAAGGGATTCATCGTGGATCACGGATGCTGGCGCCGGCATCCTCAACCGAGGAACCGAGATGAAGACCTGCAACATTTCTTGCGCCGTCATCGCATGCGCGGCGATCGGAGCCACTTCCGTCGACGCTTGGGCCGATGACGCCACCAATCAACCGGCTGCGCCGCCATCCGCCGCCATGACCCAGCCGGCCATGGCCGGCCCGCTGCAAGCCAACCCGGCACCTTACAGCTACGACTTCGGCGGGCCGGTCGGCAAAGTGTATGTGACCGGCGTCGCCAGCGGCTTCGCGCAATTCCAGGACAACGCCTACCCGACCAACGCCCGGCACAGCCAGGCGGACATCAGCAACGCCCAGGTAATCGTCCAGAAGACCGATGGCCCGTTGCAGTTCTTTGCACAGGCCGGCGCCTATTCCCTGCCAGCCCTCGGCGTGCCGTATCTGCGGGCCAGCCAGGCGACCAATGACCTTTACGGGGTACTGCCGGTCGCCTACGCCAAAGTGGCGCCGACCGACAGCTTCTCGGTCCTGGCCGGCAAGCTGCCGACGCTGATCGGCGCCGAGTACACATTCTCTTACGAGAACATGAATATCGAACGCGGACTGCTGTGGGGCCAGGAGAATGCGATCGCCCAGGGCATCCAGGCGAACTATACCGCTGGCCCGCTCGCCGTGTCCTTCGCCCTGACCGACGGCTTCTATTCGGGCAAGCTGGACTGGCTGACCGGATTGGCGACCTACACCTTCAACACCAGCAATTCCCTCGCCTTTGCCGCCGGCGGGAACACCGGGACCGACACCACCAATACGCTGGTGACTCCGGTCCTGCTGAACAACGAGCAAATCTACAACCTGATCTACACCTACACTTCGGGCCCGTGGACCGTGGTGCCATATCTGCAGTACACGTCCATCGGCAAGAACCTGCAGATCGGAGCGACGCACGACGCCTCAACGTTCGGCGGCGCCCTGCTCGCCAATTACAACATGGAACCCGAGTTCGGCCTGACCGGAGTAAGCCTGCCGGTTCGCTTCGAATATATCAGCAGCAGCGGCAGCGCCACCGACGGCACGCCGAACCTGCTCTACGGCCCGGGCAGCGACGCCTGGTCGCTGACGGTGACACCGACCTACCAGAAGGGCATCTTCTTCACCCGCGCCGAGTTGTCGTATGTCGGCGTATCCCACACGACCGCGGGTGCGGCATTCGGCTCCGACGGCAACACCAAGTCGCAGGTTCGCGGGGTATTGGAAGCCGGCATCCTCTTCTAAGACCGCGGATTGACGGCTGGCGCGAAATTATCGCGCCGGATTTCAAGCCCGAGCGCCCCCGAGCCCCGCGGAAGCCGGTGTCCGGCTCGGATGAAACAACGGCCCCGACGCGACTATTTCGCGCCGGGGCCCTACCATCATTCCGGACGCGGCCTGGGTTTGCCGGAGCGCCGGAAATAGCCATCCCGCACCATATTGACCAACACCAGGGCGTCATGTCTCGACATCGTGGGAATGGCGCGGACCACGGCCGCCGCAGCCAAATATATCTGCGACCGTTGATCCCACCCCTCGGCCTTCGCCTCGGCAAGGCGCCGACGGATCATATCGCGGATATTGCCGTTGTCGGCTACAGGACTGCCGGCGGCCGGTTCATTCACCGAACCCTCATCCCTTTGCGGAGCAGAAGGTGCAGATCCGCGCCTTTGCCTCGTCCAGCGTTCACCTTATTGGTCACACCGTGCCTCGAGAATTCCTCATTGCCGCGCACCGGCCATATTATGAAAATTCGCGGATTGAACCGTAGGACAATCTGAACGGTCGAGGCGAAACGGACCCCGACCTGGAGCACTGACCCGAACTGAAGACTCAATTTGTGTCAGTGCACTATCCTTGGTTTTTGCCCGTCCCGGGGCAGACTCAATCGGTCCGGCCGGCCAGCAGCTTGGCGAACTGCTCATAGGACATGTCACCAGCGAATTTTTTGCCGTTGATGATGAAGGTCGGCGTCTGATTGACGCCATACGTCTGCTCACTGTCGATCTTGCGGGCGTTGATCTCGTCCAACAGCGGGCGGTCATCGAGGCATTTTTCCACTTGGTTTGGCTCCATCCCCCCCACTTTGGCCACTTCCTCCAAAGCACCGAGAGGAGATTCCGCCCGCACCCATTCCGCCTGCGTGTGGAAGAAGGCAGCGATGAAGGAGAAATATCGATCTCCAGAACAATGAGAGATCATGGCGGCGGCTTGTGCAAATGGATCCAGCGGAAAGTCGCGCAAAATCAGCTTGGCTTTGCCGGTATCAATCCAATCAGCCTTTACGCGCGGCAGCGTCTTTTCATGAAAATCGGCGCAATGTGGGCAGGTAAGAGAAGAATATTCAATGATCGTTATCGGAGCATCCTTCTTCCCCATGACTTCGTCGATCGGCCAGGCCCTGTCCGCCGCCCGGCTTGGAGCCAGACCCGCCATCGTCGCAGCCATCGCCAGCAGCAACAGTTGCGCCATTCTCCGCATTGACACATCTCCTCAATAAACCGCGAGTTACCTGGTTCACCGACGCCAACTGAAGATTCAGTTTGCGTCAGTGCGCTAGCCTTGGTTCCTGCCCCTCGCCGGGCGGGGCCATCCGGCAATGGGCTATGATAGAGCTGGGCCCAATACAGTTAACTTAGGCCAGTGGAGTGGGCGTCCCGCCCGCCGGCGGGCCGAATGCCCGCGCCACTGGAAAACTAAAGTTAACGGTATTCGATCCAGCCCGAGCATTATGATCAAATTGGCAGGTTGTCAACGTAACATTCTTAAATAGTTTCCATGACTTACCACCGATCGAGCAGCCTCGGACGGAACCCCGTGCCGATCGCTCAACGCCACCGCTCCGGGAAAAACACTTCAGCTATTTCTGATGTTCAAGGATACCCGATGCGATCCCAGCCAATCGAGGCCCGGTCGATGCCATGGCGCTTCATCTTCTCATAGAGCGTACTCTTGGCGATCCCGAGGCGCCCCGCCGCCCGGGTAAAATTGCCATGCTCGCGCTGGATGGCGGCGATGATCGCCTCCCGCTCGGCCTCGGCCAAGCGGCCGGAAGCGGCGGACCGGGGCGACGGAGCGGCGGGAGCAAGCGTCGATGCCATCAGCGGGGCCGCCACGGTCATTTCCTGCGGCAGATCATCAAGACCGAGTTCGTCTCCCTCGGCCAGCAGCACCATGCCTTCGACCACGTTGCGCAATTCGCGGACGTTGCCCGGCCATGAGTAGCCTTGCAGCGCGGCAAGAACTTCGGCTGTCGGGTATTTTGCCGGCATTGCATAGGCGCAGGCGGCCTGCTCGACGAAGTGACGCACCAGCAGCGGAATGTCCTCCTTGTGATCGGCAAGCGCCGGCAACCGCAGCACCGTCACGGCGAGCCGGTAGTACAGGTCCATGCGGAAATTGCCATTGGCTACCTCGGCCCGCAGGTCGCGGTTGGTGGCGGCGACCATGCGCACATGCACCTTGCGCGGCTTGCTTTCGCCCACGCGATAGACCTCGCCCTCCTCCAATACGCGGAGTAGGTGCGCCTGCAATTCCAGCGGCATCTCGCCGATCTCGTCAAGAAACAGGGTGCCACCATGGGCCGATTCGAATTTCCCCGCCATGCCGCCGCGACGAGCCCCGGTGAAGGCCCCTTCGGCGTAACCAAACAGCTCGCTGGCCAGCAATTCACGCGTCATGCCGCCACAGTTCAATGGCACGAACGGACCGGCGGTGTTGGGCCCCGCCTCGTGCAGGGCCCGGGCGAAGACTTCCTTGCCCGCGCCGGTCGGCCCAAGCAACAAAACCGGCACATGCAGCCTGGCCAGCTGCCGCGCACGGTTCTTGGCGAGGTTGAGCGCGGAACTGGTGCCGACGATGCGTCCGAACGCATCCCCCACCGACCGTCCAGCCCGCTCGGCAGACGCAGTGCCGGCTGCAGAAGGGCGGCGCGGCGCCAGCGGAATGGCCAAAACCGTCCCCAGCCGCTCTTCCTGATCGATCACCGGTTCGATCCAGTCGGGCTTCATCCACTGCGGAAGGGGGTGCCGTGGCCGCGCCGCACCATCCGCCAGAGCGGCAATGCCCAACTCCGCGCAGGCGGCAATTTCCATGCCCATGCCGTTGAGGAACAGGCCGGCCCGTTCATTGGCCCGCACCAGGCGGCCGCGGCGGTCGAAAATGACCAAGCCGCTGTCGCCCCAGCGCTTGTTGCGGATCAGTGTCAGGTCGAGCAGGCGTGCGCGCTTCTCCATTTCCAGCGCCGCAAGGCGCGTCTCGATACGCCCTGCGCCGGCAACCGCCAGCGCCAGGCAATGGGTGTTATGGCTGCCGCTCAAACCCGACAGGTCGAGGGCGCCGATGATCTGCCCGTCATAGGGATCACGGATGACGCTGGCCGAACAGGTCCAATGCTTGATCCCTTCGCAGAAATGCTCGGCGGCGCAAATCTGCACCGGCTGGCCGGATGCCAGCGCGGTGCCGATGGCGTTGGTGCCGCTCACCGATTCGTCCCACAATGCGCCCGGGACCAGCTGAATGTTCTGACCGTTGTATTTGGCCTCGGGGTCCCCTTCGACCCACAGGATCACCCCCGCCGGGTCGGTCAGCACCATCATCGTCCCCGATTCGGCCAGGAACTCGCGGGCCTGCGCCATCACCGGCTTCGCCGCCTCGATCAGTTCGGCATGACGCCGCTGCAAGGAGTGCAAGCCGTCATCATCCACGGCCAGGGGAGCGGCGCGGCGGATGGGATTGACGCCTTGCTGGAGGCAGCGCCGCCAGGAATCTTCGATCATCCGCCGAACGGCATCATCTGGCATGCCATCGCCGGCGAGGAATTTTTCCCAGGCGACGGTAATCGCCTTCTCGTCGCCCGTCGCCGACAGGCGGCTGATTGGGTCGCGGGCCATTCCGTAACCTCCCAGTGGGACATCCTCAGACGGGATACCCTATTTTTCAATTTGCTCGAGAATACCGGAGATCACCTTCTCGACGCAAAGTCCTTGCCTCCAAATCGCCTTTCGATGTGAGAAGCAAGAGATGGGCCACCCGGGCTATCTACAGGGGTGGTGCCAACAGGAGGGGTATCCTGTAAAGCGTTTGCGCAGAAACGGATGCGCCATTTCCGGATAACCGCCAAGCCTGCGCGCCTGGCACGCGCCGCTGAGCCGTACCGGCGAAGCCGGCGAAGCCGGCAGAGCGGCGTTCGGACCGTGACGGACACAACCGCGTCCACCGCCACGAAAAACGCCACAGCGTCCCAATTCCGTACGGTCGACCGTAGGAAATCCGGACGGACGTCCGCCATGGACGCTGTCGCTTACCGGTCGCCATCGAGACGACGGCCAAGCGTCCGGATCAGACTTCCGCCTCGGCGAGAGCGGCCTCGGCCGGGACACCCGGCCGGCCGATGGAGATGTAACGCAATCCCGCCACCCTCATCTCCTCAGGGCTGTAGATATTGCGCAGGTCGACGATGATCGGCTCTTTCAGAAGGCTTTTCACTCGCGGTATGTCGAGGGCGCGGAACTCGTTCCATTCGGTCAGGATCGCCAGCGCGTCGGCATTCTCCAAGGTATCGTAGGCGTTGTCGCAGAACAGCACGTCGTCGAGCATGCGGCGTGCCTCATCCATGCCTTCGGGGTCGAAGGCCTTGACGGTAGCGCCGGCCCGCTGCAAGGCCGGAATGATTTCCAGGCTGGGAGAATCGCGCATGTCGTCGGTATTCGGCTTGAAGGTCAGACCGAGGACGGCGATGGTCTTGCCGCGCACCGAACCGCCGCAGGCACTGATGATCTTGTCGGCCATGCGGCGCTTGCGTTCATCATTGATTGCCACCACCGTCTCGATGATGCGCAACGGCGATCCCTTGTCGCGCGCGGTGCGCACCAGGGCCAGCGTGTCCTTGGGGAAACATGATCCACCGTAGCCCGGACCCGGGTGGAGAAACTTCTTGCCGATGCGGCCGTCGAGGCCGATGCCCTTGGCCACGTCATGGACATCGGCTCCCACCGCCTCGCACAGGTCGGCGATTTCGTTGATGAAGGTGATCTTCGCGGCAAGGAAGGTGTTGGCGGCATATTTGATCAGTTCCGAAGTCTCCAGCGAGGTGAAGACGATCGGCGTCTCGATCAGGTACAGCACCCGGTAAAGTTGTTTCATCACCGCCCGCGCCCGCTCGGAACCGGTCCCGATGACCACGCGATCGGGGCGCATGAAGTCGTTGATTGCCGACCCTTCGCGCAGGAATTCCGGGTTGGACACGACGTCGAAATCGGCGTCCGGGCGCGTCTCGCGGATGATCCGCGCCACTTCCCGGCCGGTCCCCACCGGTACCGTCGATTTGGTCACCACCACCGTATAGCCGTCCAGGGCCTCGGCGATTTCCCGTGCCGCGGAATAGACATAGGACAGGTCGGCATGGCCGTCGCCGCGGCGGCTGGGCGTACCGACGGCGATGAACACGGCATCGACCTGCGCGACAGCCGCTTTCAGGTCGGTGGTGAAGGACAACCGCCCGGCCTTCACATTGTCGGCGACCAGTGTATCGAGGCCAGGCTCGTATATGGGCATGCGATTCTGCTTCAGCCCCTCGATTTTCGATTCGTCCTTGTCGACGCAAATCACGTCGATGCCGAATTCCGAAAAGCAGGCGCCGGACACCAGACCCACATAGCCTGTCCCGATCATGGCGATACGCATTGCAGTGGTCCCCTTATTCTGTCATGCCCGAATTCGGCCATGCCCGCGCATGCGCGCAACCGAAGACGGAACGGATCCCCGCCTGCGGGGAGCACGACGGCACCCGTTGCGCCGTCGTCACCGGAGCTCTTTGAGCACTTCCGCGACCTGAGCGGACAGGTCCGGGCGCGCCAGGGCGAACGAGACATTGGCATGGAGCCAACCCACCTTGTCTCCGCAATCGAACCGCCGCCCCTCGAAACGCAGACCATGGAACGGCACGCTGTCGATGGTCCTGGCGATGGCGTCGGTAAGTTGGATTTCGTTGCCGGCGCCCCGCACCTGCTTGTCGAGATATTCGAACACGCGTGGGTGAAGGATATAGCGGCCGATGATCGAAAGAGTGGACGGCGCGATGTCGGGGTCCGGCTTCTCGACCAGCCCCTTGGCGCGGGCCAGGCGGCCGTCGTCGCTTTGCACGTCAAGAATGCCGTACCGCTTGGTATGTTGCCTGGGCACATCGGCCACGGCGACCACATGGCCGCCCACTTCCGTATGGGCATCGACAAGCTGCTTCAGGCAGGCGGTACGAGCGAGAATCAGGTCATCGGGCAGAATGACGGCGAAGGGTTCGTTGTCCACCAGGTCGCGGGCGCACCAGACCGCATGGCCAAGCCCCAGCGGCTCCTGCTGGCGGGTATAGGACACCTGGCCGGATTTGGGCATCCACGAGGTGACGGCTTCGATTTCGGCGGTCTTGCCGCGCTCGCGCAGCGTGCGCTCGAGGTCGGGCGCATGATCGAAATGATCCTCGAGGGCCGCTTTGCCGCGGCCGGTGACGAAGATGAAATGCTCGATCCCGGCGGCGATGGCTTCTTCGACGGCATACTGGATCAGCGGCTTGTCGACGACCGGCAACATTTCCTTTGGCATCGCTTTGGTCGCGGGAAGGAAACGGGTGCCCATGCCGCCGACGGGAAATACGCACTTACGCACGCGACGCGACATAATGAACTAATCCCTCGCTTGAACAGGAACTCACGATACCGCGGGTTTCCCTGCGGCTCGGAGCGTCGAGACTGTTTGTGCCACGGGAGCGACCCGGAAGCAACGGGTCCATCAGTCGTTGAGCAGGATGTCTTTTGCCTGATTGATCTTCGCCGCCAGGTAATTCGACCCGCCATGGTCCGGATGCAAGTGGCCCATCAAACGCCGATGGGCAGCCTTGATCTCGACGGGACTGGCGCCTGGGGCCAGCCCCAGCACCTCGTAAGCCTCGTCCCGGCTCATCGCGCCGCCGCCGCCGGCGTTCCGCGCCTGTTCGGCCGATGGACGGTCGCGCCAGTCGGGCCAGGTACGATCGAGCCAGGCTTCCAGCACCTGCACCGATTGGCTGTCGGCCGCGCATTGGCGGTAAAGCTCGACGGCCTCGTCGAAAGACAGTTGCGACAGCTTGCGGCCGCGGAACGGCCCGTCCATTACCTCGCCCGACAATGCCCCGCTGTCGTGGTCGAGCGTCATCCGCAGGAAGCGGGTTTCCACCCGGGAATTGCGGCCGGGCCCGCGGTGGCCGACCGACATGCGATGAAAGCTGACGCGCAAGGCCCGGTAGAGGCCGTGCATATCAACGACCCGAACCATCCACGGCACCAAGCCGGCAACCGCCGCCAGCGCCCAGCCGGCCCGTCCGGTGGCGATCAGCAGCACGCCGCCGCCGACCACCAGCGCGGCTCCGGTCCATTTGGCGGTCCGGATAACCGTGATCGGCGGGGTCGTGGCGAACCACCGAGCCAGCATCATCACTGCCAGCAGGACAACAAAACCGGCAAAAATCTGAAGCATCGGTCAGCTGCCCTTCATCTGGTGGGTCAACTGAAGCACGATGCCGCCCTGCCGGCGGCCGTAATCCGCCAGCGCCTTGCGGCCACCGGCCGCATAGACCGCAACGGCGCCCAACAGCGCCTTCAACTGCTGCGGGCTGGAGGCGTCGAACCGGCAGCACGCGCCGCCGGTCAACTTGGCGATCTGGGCGAAGGCCCGCGCCGCCACCTGGTCGTCACCCTCGTGGAAGAGGAACGCCGGCAGGCCCATCAGCCCCAATTCTCCGGCGATGGCGCACAGATCGTCGACGTTCTCCTCCATGCAGTCGCCAACGAAGACCAGGGCATTGACCCGCTGCTGGCGCGTCGCCGTCAGAGTGTGGCGCAGGACGCGGCCGATCTGCGTCTGCCCGCCGACGCAATCGACCTTGCGCATGGCCGCCAGCAGCGAATCCGCATCCGACAGCCAGCGGCTGGCTTTGCACTCGTTGAATCCGCGGTAATACACCAGTTGAACGTCGAGCCCGCCCAGACGGGCCGTTTCGAGAAACATATCCTCTTGAATCCGCGATGCCTCGTGCCAGGTCCGCTCGCGGCTGGCGGTGGCATCCATGGCGAATACAAGCCGGCCCCGTCCGCTGACGCCGGCCGCCGGCATCGCGGCAACCTTGCGCAGGAAGTCATCGACAGCGGTGTGGGCGGACTTGGTGGGCAGCGATCCATCGTCTTTAGCCGGCATGTGTCACCCCCGTCCATGATCTTTGCAGATGGGTCCACCGGACCCATGACGGAAGCCCCGCGCGACATCGGAGTTAGGAACCCTGGGCGTCTTCGCCCTTCACCATCCCGGCCAACCCCAGATTGTCCACCAAGTGTCGCAGTTCCTGCCGGGCCGCCACATGCGACAGGCTCATTTCGACACCTGAGCCTTCACCCAAATCGAGCAGAGTCAGGCCCTCCAGAAAGAGCTCACGATAGATAACGCGCTCGCACAGGCCGCCGATCAGGCGAAAGCCGATGCGCTTCGCCAGATCGCCGAGAAGGCGCCCCATTTCGCGCTTGTTACGCGCATCGAGAGTAGACAGACGATTGCGCAGGACCACCCACTGGGCGACCGCACGCTCGCCGCGGAGCGCCCGCAGCTTCTTCGTTTCCCAAACCATTTCACTGTAGTGGCTGGGCCGCGTGATCTTCATGCCATCCGGATCGACGGTCGCCAGCACATCCAGGTCGACCAGGCTGTCATTGAGCGGAGTGACCAGGGTATCGGCGAACGAGTGGCCGAGACGCGACAGCGGATGATCGCTTCCCGGCGTGTCGATAACCACCACGTCATGGCGGTTGCGCTGCGATTCCAGCACTTCGCGGAAACGCGCCTCGTCGGCCGCTGCGTCGCTTGTCGGCGGTACTGCCGCGTGGTCGGGCAAAGACAAGGGGCGGCCGCCGGCGGCTTGGCGGCGGCGATTGTCCACATAGCGGGTCAGTGTCGCCTGGCGCGCGTCGAGATCAATGGACCCGACGGAGGCCCCCAGGGACAGCAGCGACACCGCCAGATGCATGGCCACCGTCGACTTGCCGGTTCCTCCCTTTTCATTGCCGACAACGATGGTATGGGCCTTTCTAGACCGCATTTCTCACCCTCACGTCGCCGAAGTCTTGGTCGAGGGGACTGTAGCCGCCATCCTCAATCGACGCAACCGCAACGACAGATTCGCTCCCGCTTGGATCCCCGAGCGCGGGTGCCGGAACCCGAGTTCCATTGCAGTCAGCCGATGACCCCCTTAACCCGCGCCTGACCCCTGATGCAGGGCGCGCACCTGGCGGAGGAAGGCGCTGACCTGGCCGGCCAGAACATCGGCCTCCTGCGAAAGACTGCCGGCTGCTCCCAGGACCTCTTTGGCGGCTTGGCCGGTTTGCCCCGCCGCGGCGTTCACCGAGGCGATATTGCCGGTCAGAATACCGCCACTTTGGGCAGCCTGCTGCACATTGCGGGCGATTTCGCGGGTGGCGGCCGTCTGCTGTTCGACCGCTGCAGCGATCGCTGCGGCGATTTCGCTGATATGGCCGATGGTGCTGCCAATCCCGTGGATCGCACCGACCGCGTCCTTAGTGGCGTTCTGCACGGCGGCGATCTGGAAGGAGATTTCGTCGGTCGCTCGCGCCGTTTGATTGGCCAGGTTCTTGACTTCTCCCGCAACCACGGCGAATCCCTTGCCGGCGTCGCCCGCCCGCGCCGCCTCGATGGTGGCGTTGAGCGCCAGCAGATTGGTCTGGCTGGCGATATCGTTGATCAGCTTCACCACGTCGCCGATCCGGCTCGTCGCCTCGGCAAGACCTTGCACTAACTGGTTGGTCCGCCGGGCCTCGGTGACGGCAGCCCCGGCGATCTCCGTCGACTGACCGACCTGCCGGCCGATCTCGCCGATCGATGCCGAAAGTTCTTCGGTCGCCGAAGCCACCGTCTCAATGTTGTGGCTGGCCTCTTCCGAGACCAGGCCGGCCGACCTGGCTTCCCCGGCCGCCTGATCGGCTGCCGAGGCCAGAGCTTGTGCGGTGCGTTGCAGTTGCTCGGCGGCGGAGGCGACAACCTGCGTGGCGGTCGATGCCTTGGCCTCGAATTCTCCCGTATATCCGGTGATTTTCTCGGCGACGAGGCTTTCCGCCGATTGCAGATAGCAGGCGGCGAAAAATTCCAGATCGAACATGACCACTCTGGTCAGCACCTCGGCGATCCGGCCCTGCCGTTCCGGATTTTTTCGGAATGCAGGAATAATGGCGGTGAGCAGGTGGGTGAGAACGGTACTGAAGAAGACGAAGTACCATCGCAGCTCAAGCCCCGACCGCTGGCGCTTGCCGGCGATTTCGGCGCCACTCGCCAGGTCGGCCTCGGTGAAATCAGCCGGCAGGATGCCCTCCAGCCAATGGGTCCTCTGAAGACGTTTCGCCTCTTCGATGTCGACCGTGGCGTAAGCCTTCCGCACCTCGGGAAACTGCAGGATCCGCAGGAAGGCCGCGTCGATCGCCGCGTCGATATGCTTGACCAGGAGAGGGCGGACTTCAGCCAGCAGCATCCTTGCCGAATCGTCGATGCCCATTGCACGGAGTCGGGTGGCTCGGTCGAAATTGGCGACCATTGTCTATCCTTTGCCCTGGGGATGTCGGCGCCCTTTCGGGGCGAATGGGACGAAAATATTAAGATTGAAAATATTCGTGGAGGCGTCATTTCCCCCTCACGGGGTTGAGCCCCCTTCCTGTTCCATCTTACCTCCGTAGAAACATTCTACAACGACGTTTGTCTTGGACTTTGCGTCATTGGTTGACTTGCCGAGGCAGCCGAAGACGACGGCATTGACAGGCGGCGTCTGCCATAGCGACAATTCGGCATGGAAATCGAGGTCGAGAGCGCCGCTTTCCGCGGCCCCCATCCGAATGACTGATCGCGTCGAATGCGCCGTGGTGGGCGCCGGGGTCGTCGGCTTGGCGGCAGCCCGCGCCCTGGCCATGGCCGGCCACGAGGTGGTAATCCTCGAGGCGGCAGGCGCCATCGGCACGGGGACCAGTTCGCGCAGCAGCGAAGTCATCCACGCCGGCATGTATTACCCGACGGACAGCCTGAAGGCCCGCCTCTGCGTCGAAGGGAATCGTCTGTTGCGCCGGTATCTGGCCGAGCACGGTATCGCCCACGCCATGACCGGCAAGTTGATCGTCGCCACCGACGAGGCCGAGGAACAGCGGATCGGAGCCATTTCCGACAACGCCCGCCTCAACGGCGTCGACGGCCTGGAACCGCTGAGCGGCGCCCAAGCGCGCGCCATGGAGTCCGAACTCCGGTGCAGCGCCGCCCTGTGGTCGCCATCGACCGGCATCCTCGACACCCACGGCTACATGTTGGCTCTCCTGGGCGAGGTGGAAGCCGCGGGCGGCGCCCTGGCCCTGAAAAGCCCGGTCCTGCGCGGAGAAGCCGGCGACTGTGGCATTCTGCTTGAGGTCGGCGGCGACGAGCCCTGCCGTCTGTTATGCCGCCGGGTGGTCAATGCCGCCGGCCTGGGAGCGCAGAGGCTGGCGTTGGCGATCAGCGGGTTGCCGGCGGAACGGGTACCTCCCCTTCACCTGTGCAAAGGCAACTATTTCTTGCTGAGCGGCCGGCGGCCGTTCTCCCGCCTCGTTTATCCGGTGCCGGAAGCCGGCGGACTGGGCGTGCATTTCACCCTCGACCTTGGTGGACAAGGACGTTTTGGACCGGACGTCCAGTGGGTCGATAATGAATCCTATGACGTTGATCCGGCCCGCGGCGATCGCTTCTACGCCAGCATCCGCCGCTATTGGCCGGGCCTTCCCGATGGCGGATTGCGCCCCGGCTATGCCGGCATGCGACCGAAAATCCAGGCCCCGGGCGAAGCCGCCCGCGATTTCGTCGTCGACGGACCGGCCGATCATGGCATATCCGGCCTGGTCAACCTTTTTGGCATCGAGTCACCCGGCATCACCGCCTCACTCGCGCTCGCCGGTCATGTTGCGGAGATCCTCCGGTGATCGGGCGCCGCCGTTTCGCCTTGGGCCTGGGGGCTGCGACCCTGACCTCGCTGGTGGTGGCGCCGACGGCATGGGCGGAAATGCGGTTCAGCGGCATGGTCCGCCCCGACAAGGACGCAGGAAAGCTGCGGGATGTCCCCTACACACCACCGGAAAAGATCCCCAACCACCGGCAATACATGCGCGATATTGTGATTGGGCTGGCCACCTACGGTCGCCAGCGCAAGCCCGACTTCATCATTCTGCTGCGCAACGCGCCGGAATTGCTGATCAAGGAAAAACGCGAGGCCGATTGGGAGGAGGCCCGCGACCCCGACGGCAGCGCCGCCGGGAAATATACGCCGGTGGGTAGTGTCATCCGGCCCTGCCTGGAAGCGCTCGACGGCATTCTGATCGACGGGCTGTTCTGCGGCCGTGACCGCGTCGACCAGCCGACCGACGAGGCCATGACGCACTATATGATGAATGCAGTCCGCCTGATGGAACAGGAAGGGCGGCGGGCGCTGACCATCGAGTATTGCGACGATGCGAAACTGCGCGGCAAGGTCGCGGCCGACGTGCGCCGAGCGATGACCCTGAGCTATCTCGACCAGGATCGGGACAAACGCCTGAGCCGCATCCCCAGACACCGGCCGCCACAAGAGAATGCCCAACATGTGACCGATATGGCATTGGCGAAGAATTTCCTGCCAATGCTGCATTCCGAATCCTTTGGCAGCCGCGGCGACTGGGTTAGCGCGCTGCAGGCCACCAACTACGACATTCTGCTGCTCGATCCTTTCTGGCGCGGCACAGAGCCCCTTACTTTTGCCGATGTGCGATCGCTGAAATACAAGGAACTCGGCGCGCGGCGCCTGGTCCTCGCCACCCTCCCGGTGGGCTGCGCCGCCGATACGCGCTATTATTGGAAACCGGACTGGACGGTGGGCAATCCCTCCTGGCTGGTTGCCCACGACCCCTCCGCCTCAGGAGAAATGATCGTGCGCTACTGGGATCCGGCGTGGAAAGCTCTGATCGGAAAATACATGCAGGGCTTGGTCGATCTCGGCTTCGACGGTGTCCTGCTCGATTCGGCCGACGCCTATCTCTATTTCGAAGACCTGATGCCGCTTTGAAAATTCGCCTCAGGCGCCGGCCGCCCCGCATCCGCGGCGCTGGGCTAACCCTCCCAGGCGGCCAAGGCATCCTGCAATCGGCGGCGGCCTTTTTCACCGGGCGGCAGCCCGAACCGCAGCCACCGTGGCGATGCGGCGAACGGTCTGACCAGGATTCCACGCTGGCCCAAATACTCATACAGCGCCCAGGCCCGCGGGGCATTCACCAAACGGAACAGATGGGTCCCGCCAATCACCGAGAGGCGGGCGCGGACCAGCAGCATGTCGAGCGCGGCCGCTTCGCTGGCCAGGCGGCAACGAGTCTCGGCGATCCAGGCATGGTCGGCCAAGGCCGTGCATCCCACCGCCAAAGCCGGCCCATTGACCGGCCACGGGCCCAGGGCGAGCCGCAACAGCCTGGCAGCGCCGGGTTCGGCGATACCGAAGCCGAGCCGCAGGCCGGCCAGGCCGAAAAACTTGCCGAAGCTGCGCAGCACGATCAGTCCGTTGCGCACATGCGCCGCCAGCGACAGTTCGGGAGTGCAATCGGCGAAGGCCTCGTCGACGATCAGCAGACCACCGCGGGCGGCCATCCCATCGGCCAGCTCCAGCAGGCGCCGGGCATCGTATTTGCGACCGTCCGGATTGTTGGGATTGGCGACGACCACCACGTCCGCGTCGCCGATACGGTCGAGAGTCTCGCAAGGCAGCAGTTGGTGGCCCGCGTTGGTCCAGCAGTTGGCGTGCTCGCCATAGGTGGGGCCGACCACGGCAACCCTGGAAAACGGGCGCAGGCGCGGCAACACCTGAATCAGGGCTTGCGAACCGGCGCCCACCACCAGGCATTCCGGGTCGGCCACGCCGAATGCCTCCGCCGCCGCTCGGCGCGCCAGCTCTTCCAACTCGGCGCTGGGCAGCCGTTGCCAGACCGCGGGATCAAAAGGCGGCAATGGATAGGAGAAAGGATTTATTCCTGTTGAAAGATCAAGCCAGCCGGCTGCCGGCCGGCCGAACCGCAACTCGGCCGCGGCAAGATCTCCCCCGTGGGCGGGCAGCGCGAATGGGTCGAAGGTACTCCGCATATCAGTTGGGATCGAACCAGAGAGTCATCCTGTAGTCTATGGTGATTTCCTCACCCGCTTCGATGTCCCGCAAGGCGACGACGTCGATCATCAATTCATCGATGTGGCGGAAAAAATCGGCATTCGGCCTGTAGGAATGGTTCAGCAGGCTGGTAAACCCCAGGGCGATCGCGGCACGGCCGTCGTGTTTGTAAAGGTCCTCTTCGACCGTACCGTGTTCCCACATGAAGACATAGGTGAACATGATGGTGGGGTCGACCAGGGCGCGGTCATTGCGCGGAATGATCAATACCGGCGATCGCTCGATCAATTCGCCCTCGCGGATGCCCTGCGTTGCCACGATCCCCCGCCCCTTCTTCGGGCCGAAATTGACGACGCGCAACCCGTTCCTTTCGTCACTCGTTCCCCACATGGCGAGAGCCGCCTCCTTCAGACTGAATACGGGGTTTGGCTGTGATGGCGGGAATGATGGTTGATGCCGACGCCGAAGGCCGGCCCTGGCCCGTGCGCCACGGCGGACAGTAGCCGCGGGCGGAAACAGCCGCAACGGCTAATCGGCTCGGACAACCGCCAGCTCCCGAACTCTGCACAAATGCAAACTAAGCTGCAACCTGTTGACAGATTTACAATTCCAGAAATTTGGTAAATTGGGGCTTCAAAATACCCCCACGAACGGGATACTTTTGCTCTTTAGGGGCAATCCGATGGTCAATATTGCCATGCCGAATGGCTATGGAACGGGGCTGTCGGGCACCGCTTGACACCGAGATAGGGGGACACCTTGGCGGAGCGGCGATCGGTCATGTGGCATCTCGGGGCGCTGCGTAGCGCGATAACCCGGCGCCTTCTTCCCGAACGCCAGATCCTGATCCGTGACCATGGCCGTGTCCGCTGCATTCGTCTGGGCACCATCCAACAACTGTTGATCATTGCAGTCATCGCCGGCTGCGTGTCGTGGGCGATTCTGGCGACTGCCGCCTACTTCGACGGTGCGACGCGGCTGGCCAGCAAGGAAGACGAGATCGCCCGGCGAGCCGAAGAACTGGCAGACCTCAAGGCAAGCTACCAGGCGGCATTTGGCCGCCTGGACGAATTCCAGTCCACCTTCTCGAATATCACTTGCGAGATTGCCGACATCCAGGACAGCCTGCTGCGCATCACCGCGCGCAGTGTAGCGCCCGGCAAGCATGGAAAGCTCACAGCCGGCATGCCGCGGCTCGACCCTGACGCCAGCGGCTGCCGGAGCGCCGCGGCGCAGGCGATACCGCAGACGGCGCAGGCGGCCTCGACCGCCGGCGATACTCCTCGAATCGTCGGCTCGCTCCAGGATTCCGCCAAAGCCGAGCAGCAAGTGCTGGAGCGGCGCCTGACGCAACTGGGCGAGGCGCTGGCCCGATTGCGGGCGAGCCATGGAGCCTTTCTGCAGGATTCGGCCAATCTGACCGCGGTGCGTATCGGCGAACTGGAGAAGACGCTGAAAGCGGTAGGGGTCGGCGCCAAGGCGGCCGGAGCTATGCCCGAGACTCCTTACGGTCGCGGCGGGCCGTTCATCCCTGCCAAGGCCGGCCTTCAGCCGACCGCCGAGGACGGCATCGACCCTATCGCGTTGTTCAACAGCCACGCCGCCCGGCTCGACAGCCTGACCAAGGCATTGCGCGGCATTCCCCTGGCCGAACCGCTTGCCGACTACGAGATGACCAGCCCGTTCGGCGCCAGGAACGATCCGCTCAACGCGATGAGCGGAATCCACGAAGGAGTTGACCTGGGCGCTCCGGTCGGGACTCCGGTGATGGCCACCGGTGACGGCCAGGTGGTCTGGGCCGGTTGGCGCGAGCGCTACGGCGTCCTGGTCGAGATCGATCACGGCATGCACTTGCAGACCCGTTATGCCCATTTGTCCAAGACGGCGGTGACGGTCGGCCAAAAAGTCACACGCGGCACTGTCATCGGCTACGTCGGCGTGACCGGCCGAACCACCGGCCCGCATCTCCACTACGAAGTCCGCATGGACGATCAGCCGACCGACCCCATGAAGTTCATTACGGCAGGGCAGCATGTTCTCGCGCTCCAATAAGTCATCGGCCAAGCAACTCACACCCTCGATCATCGGGGTGAACTGCACGCTCACCGGCGACATCGCCAGCCAAGGCGACGTCCATGTCGACGGCCGAGTCGACGGAGATGTCCGCTGCGGCCTGCTGGTCGTTGGCGACAAAGGAGCCATTTGCGGCGAGATCAATGCCGAGACGGTGCGTGTGATGGGGGCCGTGACCGGCCAGATCACCGCGCATACGGTGGAACTTGCGAGGACGGCGCGCGTCCTCGGCGACATTACGCATGACCGATTGACCGTCGAAGCTGGCGCCTATGTGGAGGGCCGTTTCAATCGCCTGCCGGCCGATGGCTCCGCCGCCTCGCAGGACGCCGCTGCCGGCCCACGGCCCCTCCTCGGCAATCCGGCCGGCGCGCAGCTGCCCGAGGCGGCGGGGGCTGAGGACGTTGCCGATGAGAACGGCGCCACCCCGCCCAAGGTCGCTCTGGTCGGCAGTTGAACCGCCACGGCCCAGTGCTATTTCCAGCATCCGATTCGGACGATGAACGGGGCGCTCCTGGCCAGGACCTGCCCTGCAGTCAAGCCAAGCCCCGGCGGTGCGGTGACCTCGGCGATATGCCTGCGGGTGAGAAAGCGGGACACGGTGTCGTTAGGAATGGCGAAGCCGAGATCGCGGACCACGCTGCCGGTGGCCTGATAGGTTCGCACCGTATCAATCTTAGCAAAAACCACGCCGACCACCAGGCCGCTGCCGTCGAACAACGGCCCGCCGCTATTGCCGGGACGGATATCGGCACGAAGCACCAACTGCTTCCCGTCGCCCGACGCAGTTCCGGCCAATTTCCCCTCGACCGCCATCGGCTTCACCGGGGCCATACCATGATAAGGGAAGCCGATCGCCACCACGCGATCGCCGTCGAGGACGGCTTTGCGGCTGAACGTCGCCGCCACCGGGACCGTCAAGTCGACCGTCAGCAAGGCCAGATCCGCGCCCTCGTCGTGCTCGGCCTCCCTGGCCGGGACGATACGGCCGTTCGCCGTCTCGGCGGTCAGCGCGGCGCAGTCGGCGACCACATGGTTGTTGGTCAGCAGCATGCCGTTCGGGGCAACGAAGAATCCGGTGCCGATGGATTTCATTTTAAGCGTTGGCGGCACCGGCGGGGGCACGGCCTGCACAGCCTGCCGCACCTGGTCCATCCGTCGGCGGCGGACCTGCGCCGCCTCGTCGTCGGTGATCGTCGTCGCGGTGCATCGGCCGGGATAGGTTCGAGAGAGGAAGCCGGTGGAGGGGTCATAGCAATTTTCTGTCCGAGGCGTTTCCGCGGACTCCACGGGCAAGGCCCCCAGCAGGAGCACCTGCGTACAGAAAATCATCGACAGAAGGGTCTTCTTCATTCCCGACGCTCGAAATCGGTTTGACATACCGCAAACCTTGCGCCACTTCTGCCAGAACAATGGCTTAGGACAGCTTGGATAGCGTCGCCACCACTTTGTTGTAAAATCGGCCGACACCAGGACATTTGGGAAGGGTACCGAGTGTGGATCTGATGGGTATTGGCTGGGCCGATGCGGTTGCCCTGGCGACGGTGGTCGCCATCGACATCACCATGGCGGGAGACAATGCGCTGGTCGTCGGGATGGCGGCCGCCGGGCTACCGCGGTCCATGCGCCGCCGCGCGGTCCTTCTCGGCATCGGCACCGCCGCGGCGTTGCGCATCCTGTTTGCCGCATTCACGGTGCGCCTTCTGGCCATCGTCGGCCTGACGGTGGCCGGCGGCCTTCTTCTCCTGTGGGTCGCCTGGAAGCTGTGGCGCGAAATCAGCAACGGCGAGAATTCGGCGGGGCAGGACGCATTCGTCGATGGCGAGAGCAAAGCCTCGGCGCGGGGCGGTCCGACCAAGACCATGCGCCAGGCGGTGACTCAGATCGTGGTCGCCGACGTCTCGATGTCGCTCGATAATGTCCTTGCGGTTGCGGGAGCGGCACGCGAGCATTTTTGGGTATTGGTGGCCGGCCTCGGCCTTTCGGTGGGACTGATGGGTATCGCCGCCGGGCTGGTGGCGCGACTGATCAGCCGTCAGCGATGGATCGCCTATGGCGGCCTCCTGATTATCCTCTACGTCGCCCTGTCGATGATCTGGCAAGGCACTCGCACCGTGATCAGCGCGGCTGACGGGGTTCTGCTCCGGTAATCGCACTGGTGGCGAGACGCTGACGGATCCACGCCACCCATCGGATCCCAGCCACAATTCAATTCGTTGGCCCCCGGAGGGGGGATTGCCACCGGCCTTCGCCGCCCCGATCTTGACAGAGGAACGCCCCCAACTGGAACCAGGCCTGACGGTGTGCCATGGTGCGACTTCTCCTCTATACGGTGACGTGGCTGCTGTGCAATTTGGCTATCGCCACCGGCATTGCCGCGCTTGGAACACTCCTGCTGGTCTATGTCGCCATCGGCCCCTTCGCTTGCGTCTATGTGGGGGCGCGACTGGGCACATGGTGCGATTTCGATTTTCTTGTCACCTCGATCCTTATGCTGGCCGGATTGTGGCTGTTCGGCTCGGTGCGTCTTCGCCTCTATCGCCATGTCCTACGCTGGTGGCGTCGCGGCCATCGTTTTCTGTATTACGCGCGACTGCTGCGTGACGACATATGGAGACAGTACCGCCATTCGTTGAATGTGTAGTCCGATGGTCCTGCGCTCATACGGTGCACTGACGGCGCTTTTCGCACTTTTCGGCCCGCCGGGCGACGTGGTGGTCCATCCGCCGCCGCAAGGTTTGGCCGTCGCCCCACCGCATGCCCCGACAGACCGGGCGGCTGCGCAACTGCGGCCGCAAGCAAGCCTTTGCGCCGCGACGGCGCCCGCCCCATGCCCGACACCGCAACTGCGCCTGGGCCACCTGACAACCAGCCGATCAGAGCCCCACAGCCCAACCGAGAGGTGATATGACCGCCATGCGGCGCTGGATTTCCGGCAGAGTAATGTGCAAGACTAACTCGGTGAAGGCGGCCGTATTGTCGACAGATATAATAGTCCATGAAATCCGCATTATCGAATTGGCAGAGGACATCGCTCGACGCCGGCGACATTGACCGCGTCAACGACACCCTGCGCGGCCCAGTGGTTGATATTTTCCTTACCCATGTCCCCGCATTTCAAGGCCTTACGAGGCAACAGGCCTTCGACACCATCATGAATAATCCCGCCCTGGCTGAGGAATGCTTCAAATTATTTCGAAAAATGCCTCAACTATTCGATAAAATTGTAGTCGATATCAATGGTCGAACGGTCGGCCACGAAGACCAGCGCCTGGCCTGCGGGCGCACCCTTGCAGACGTCATCGCCTTGATCGTGCGGGCGGTCGCCAAACGCCATTTCTATACCCGCCTGGCGCCGGCACGGCCGATAGCCGCCGCCGCCCAGCCCCCGTCTGCGTGGCGGCGCATGATGGCACGGCTGCGGTTGGCCTCTCCGCCGCCAAAGCCACGGCGCAAGGCAACCAGGGCCGACAGCCTTTATCGGGCGCTGCGCGATTTCCTGCTCTACGAGTGGCAACTGCCGTTGATACCGCATTATGTTCCGCTGCCGGTCTCCGTAGTGCGCCAACTCGGCCCGCGCATTCTGGAGTATCGCCAGCCCCAGCAGTTGAAGGCCTTGCTGCTGGAAGGATTGCCTCCGAATGTGGATCGCGCGTCGTCCCCCTCCTCGGCGCCGGCCGAACCGCCCGAGGTGGGGACGAGCAAAGCCGGTGAACCCGGCTCCAGGCCGCGGACGGGAAGACCTGGGCTCAATGCCGAGGCCATGTGGAAAGCCAGCCAGACACTCGAACTGACCAGCCTGTTCAAGATCGACGAACAGGAAATGCGCCGCACGATCGCTCATGCCAGTGCGGCAAGTGGACAGGTTCTCGCCGCCTTTGCCAAGGCCGGCCTGAAGCTGCGGGAAACCGTCGTGGTGCTGTGCACGATCGATCGCCTTGTCGGTCACGCCCATTTGGCCGTGATGCTTGGCCCTTCCGCCGCGCCTCGCCTGCTGTCCGCGATCACCGAACAGTTCCGCCGCGAAGGCGTCGCCGCGATGCGGGACCCGGCTGATATCCGTCAAGCGACGTTGCGGATCCTCGTCGAATTCCGCAAGAACGGCCTCATCCGATCGTAAACCCCTGACAGCGCCCCCTGCCGACCCGCTCGCCGGGCCACCCCGCAGTTTTGCGCCACTTTATGGTAAAAATAAATTACCATACCTATGTCTATGGTAAATTTTGGCGTGACTTCCTGGAGAAAAGTGGACAGGATTCTGAACGCAGGGTAAATGAGTTGGCTCTTGAACAGACCAGGGAGAGGTCGTGGCAAAGGGACGCATTCGTCCGGCCAAATTGGCCGAAGCCATTGCAAATCACCTTGAAACTCTCATCCTCGAAGGCTCGTTGCGGCCTGGCGATCGGCTGTTGGCGGAACGCGATCTGGCCCAGAAGTTGGACGTATCCCGCCCATCGCTGCGCGAAGCCCTGGACCTGCTGCAATCCCGGGGCCTGCTGGAAGGCCGCAAGGGGGGCACCTATGTGGCACCCGTGCTTGGGGAAGGCTTCGGCGCAACCTTGGTGGCGTTGCTCCACGGCAGGCCGCAATCCACCTATGACTACCTGGAATTCCGTGGATTTGTCGAAGGCGCGGCGGCCTATTTCGCCGCATTGCGGGCGAGCGAGGTCGACCGCGAACTGATTCACAAGCACTTCACGGCGATCGAGGCGGCCCACGGCAAGCTGTCGCCGGCCGACGAAGCGGACGCGGACGCAAGTTTTCACTTGGCGGTCTACGAAGCCAGCCACAACCTCATGATGCTCCATGTGATGGGAAGCTTAGCCGACATGCTGCGGGAGGATGTCTTCTATAACCGCGAAAAGCTTTATGCCCGCAAGGGAGTACGCGATCTGCTTCTGGAACAGCACCGTGCCGTGCACGATGCCGTGATGCGCGGTGATCCGGAGGCCGCAAGAGCCGCGGCGGAAGCCCATGTGACCTTCACCCGTTCGGCCCTGTTCGAAATCGATAAGGCGGACAGCGATCTGGAGACGTCGTTGCGGCGCCTGGTCGCCACCGAGGGCGACCGCGACGAGGGGATAAAGCATGCCGGCTAAGACCTCGTCCAGACGCCAGGCGGAACCAGTGACGCCCCTTCATCCTCCCGTACCTCTGGCGGCGCTGCTGAAATCGCATCCCGAGTCGGCTTTCGACTACCTGGAATTCCGCCTCATCGTCGCCGGCATGGCGGCGCGCATGGCGGCCGAACGGGCAACCGAGGAAGACCGGGTCCACCTGACGAAGGCCTACGAAGCCATGGTCGCCGCCGACCCCGGGATCGATCCGGCACAGGAAACGGACGGCGATGCCGAATTTCATCTGACGATCTATGCCGCCACGCACAACGTGGTCATGGAACACATTATGCGGAGCATATTTGCCCTGCTCCGCCGTGACGTGTTCTATGAGCGCAGCCGCCTATACCGGCGTGAAGGTGTCCGCGAAGTGCTGATGCGCCAGCATAAGGCCATCTATGAGGCCATCATGAATCGCAATGCGGAGGCCGCCCGCATCGCCGCCGAAAAGCATATTCAGTATACGCGTGAAGCGTTGCAGGAAAGCCGGGTCGCCGACGAGCGCCAGGGAGTGGCGATGCGGCGCGCCGGCCGCGATAGCCTGGCCCAGGTCACCGATCGCGACCCATAGAAGCGGAGATCCGGGCCATCGTCGGATTTCCGCTCCCATGGCAAGGACGGGGAAAATTTCCTGGTAAATTATTTTTACCGATTTACAAAATCGGGAAAAAGTCATAACCAAATAGGAAATTGTCCACCGAGGCCGTCATGGACCATACGCCAGCCCACTCCCGCCCGAAGAAAGTCTATTTTTTCGGCACTTGCGTCGTCGACCTGTTCTTCCCCGGAGCCGGCCTGGCGGGCATCAAGCTGCTGCAGGCGGCGGGGATCGACGTCATCTTCCCGCAAGGCCAAAGCTGCTGCGGCCAGCCGGCATACAATTCCGGCTTCCTCGACGAGGCGCGCACCGTGGCCTGGTCGCAAATAAAGTTGTTCAGCAAGGATTATCCTGTTGTCCTACCGTCGGGTTCCTGCGCCGGCATGATGAAAAAGCATTATCCGACGCTGTTCCGCGGCCGCGCCGAACAGGCCGAGGCGGAAGATTTCGCGGCGCGGGTTTATGAACTCACCCAGTTCCTCGTCGATGTTCTCGACCTGAAGCTGGTGGACCTGGGCGATCCGATCAAAATCACCTGGCACCCGTCCTGCCACGCGATGCGTGAGATGGGCGTCGGTGAACAGCCGAAAAGCCTTCTCCGGCAACTGTCGCAGGTCGAACTCATCGACCTTCCGCGCGAGCGGGAATGCTGCGGCTTCGGCGGCACCTTTGCGGTCCGCCAGCCGGAAGTCTCGGGCGCCATGGTCACCGACAAGATCGATGCGATTGCCCAAACCGGCGCCGAAACAGTGGTTTCCGGAGATTGCGGCTGCCTGCTGAACATCGGCGGCGCCCTGGAAAAGGCCGGGCGCCCGGCTCGCCCGAAGCATATCGCCGAATTCCTTTGGGAGCGCACCCATGCCCGCCGCTGATTTCCGCGCCGCCGCCGGGCCCGCATTGGCGGACCCACAGCTCAGAGCCAATTTTCGCCGCGCCATGGATGGCCTGATGAGCAAACGCGCGGCGGTGTTCGCCGACCGCGACGAATGGACCGCCTTGCGTTCCCTGGGTGCGACGATAAGGGCCCGCTCCCTGTTGCAACTACCGGATCTGTTGGAAAGGCTGGAAGCGAAGCTGACGGAAAATGGCGTCAAGGTTCACTGGGCCGAGACGATCGAGCAGGGCAATGCCATCTTCAAGCAGATCCTTTCCGGACACGATGCCAGGCGGCTGGTCAAAGGCAAGTCGATGGTGTCCGAAGAAATGGGACTGAACCATGCGCTCGAGGCCGAGGGCATCGAGGTGGTCGAAGCCGACCTGGGCGAATACATCATCCAGCTCGACCACGAAAAGCCGTCCCACATCATCATGCCGGCGATCCACAAGAACAAGCAGCAGATTGCCCGGCTGTTCTCGCAGAAGATCAAGGATGCTGCGTACACCGAAGACGTGGATCACCTCACCGGGCTGGCACGGCGGGTGCTGCGCCAGAAATTCGCCGAGGCGGACGCAGGAGTGTCAGGCGTCAACGTGGCCGTCGCGGAAACCGGCACACTGGTGCTGGTCGAGAACGAAGGCAACGGCCGCATGTGCACCACCATCCCAAAGCTGCACATCGCCGTCATGGGCTTGGAGAAGGTGGTCGAACGCCTGGAGGAGGTGCCGCCGGTCCTGTCCCTGCTGACCCGCTCGGCCACCGCGCAGCCGATCACCACCTATGTGAACATGATCAGCGGCCCCCGCCGGCCTGGCGAGAAGGACGGACCGCAAGAGCTCCATCTGGTCATCCTCGACAATGGCCGGTCACGCGTCTTCGCCGATCCGCAGCTGCGCAACACGCTGCGCTGCATACGCTGTGGCGCCTGCATGAACCATTGTCCGGTGTACACTCGGGTCGGCGGTCATGCCTACCCCGGGGTTTATCCCGGGCCGATCGGCAAGATTCTCACCCCGCAGATACTGGGCATGGAAACAGCCGGCGACCTACCGCATGCATCCAGCCTGTGCAACGCCTGCGTCGAGGTGTGCCCGGTGGAAATTCCCATCGCCTCACTGCTGGTGCGCCTGCGCAGCGAGGCGATCAGGCCCCGCCGACAAGCCGACAGCGGGCCCGGCGTAGTGCGGGGGGCTGGTAGCCAGCGCGATGCGGCCGAGACCTGGACTTGGCGCGGCTGGGCCCTGGCCTATCGGGTCCCGTTGCTCTACCGGCTGACCAGCTTCCTGCTCAGCCGCTTCGGCTGGGCGCTGCCGCAGCGCTTGCCGCTGCTCAAGGAGTGGACGACGGTACGCAGCCGGCCACAGTTCGCCCCCCAAACCCTCCACGAACTGGCCCGGCGCGAAAAGGTGTCCAATGAATAGCGCCCGCAATTCCATCCTTGGCCGTCTGCGCACCGCCAGTGGCAAGGAGGCTCTCCCCGCCGAGAATTTTGCCGTCGTCGCACCCCGCGGCTGGTCGGCGGAGCAGCGGCTTGACCGCATGCGGCGGATGATGGAAGCGGTACACACCGAGTTCCTCGATAGCCGCGGCGAGGATTGGCTTGGCCAGCTGCAAGGCTGGCTGGCACGGGAAAACATACCGGGCCTGATCTACGCTCCGGCGACGCCGCTCGGCCGCCGACTGAGCACAGGTTGGTCCGGAAGCGTGCCGCTGATCGCCTATGACCGGGCCATGGCGGAGTGGAAAGAAGATTTCTTCGGCCAAGCGGCGGCCGGGATCACCGGAACCCGCGGCGGCATCGCCGAAACCGGCAGCCTGATCGTCTGGACCGACGCCGACGAGCCGCGCAGCCTGTCGCTGGTACCTCCGGTGCATGTCGCGGTGCTCGAGGTGAACCGGCTCTACGACACATTCTGGCAAGCCATGCGGGAACAGAAATGGGCGGCCGGCATGCCGACCAACCTGCTGCTGATTTCGGGGCCGTCGAAGACCGCCGACATCGAACAGACGCTGGCCTATGGCGTGCATGGGCCGAAGCGTTTGCTGGTGGTGCTGGTGGATGGGGAGTGACACTCCTATCGCCGAACGCCGTTCCGTTTGCAACCGGCGCCGTGGCCCGATAACCTGCGGGCCGGCAGGCCCCTGAGCGGGACTAACGGAAGAGGGATTGGCGGAAGTCGATGTCGCGAGCGAACGCCATTCTCGAGCCGTTCGTCAACAATCTGCAGGCGGTACAAGGCTTCGACGATCTTCGCGCCATGTTCGACCGCACGGTCGATGCCATGGGGTTCCGCTATTTCACCTATCACATCGTGAAGATTGCCGGGGTTGGTTGCTATCTTCCGTATGTCATCACGACCTACCCGGATGAGTGGGTAACCCATTACATCGCCCAGGATTATGTGCGGATCGACCCGCTCATCGCCATCGGCCCGAAACGGCTGGTACCGTTCCTGTGGGACGACATCGCCGCACCGCATCAGCTGGAGGGACGGCAGGTTACCCTGTTTTCGGAGGCGGCCGAGCTAAGCATCGGCAGTGGGATGAGCATCCCCATCCATGGCCACAACGGCGAATTCGCCATGATGTCGGTGGTCCCGGCCGGCACCCGGAAGGAAGCCGAAAACACACTCGCCGAGTACCGCAATACGCTCCATCTGCTGGCGCTTTACTATCACAATTACGCCGGCACCATTCTGATCGAGAAGAGCTACGGCGGCACGCGCAAGAAATCGGTGCTGACGGCACGCGAACGCGAGTGCCTGCAATGGGCGGCGATCGGCAAGAGCACTTGGGAAACCTCGATGATTTTGCATATTTCCGAGGCTTCCGTGGTATTTCACATTGAAAACGCCAAGCGCAAACTGGACGTCACCAACCGCACCCATGCGGTCGTCCGCGCCATCATGCTCGGACTGATTTCCCTCGACTGACCATCCATCGTACCGCGTCGCGACCAGCCTCGAACCTCTAATTTTCTAGAGGCTCATTGGCTCGTGGCGATCTGTTTCAATCCCCTCCACACAACTGCTGCTGTGACTCATTCAAAAGATTCACTGCGCCAAGTCTGTCACAGGCCCTCAGCCGCGACGAAGGTTTTCGGAGAGCCCGATCATGAAAAGTGCCAATGTCATCCCATTGTTTCCCGCCGCAAAAAATGAACGCTCCATCGAGCACGCCAGGGGCATCCGCCTGTCGCTCCGCTATCTCGAGCAGGAGGCGGCGGACGCCGGCTACTCCGAATTGACCATGCTGATCGGCGTGGCGGCACTGGCTGCACAGGATATCGAAGACAGCGCGTCGGGCTAAGGCTGTCTCCGTATTCCTTTTGCCGTCGGATGACCTTTCCCCTCCTCTGCGCCCGCAGCCGGCCGGCATTCTGCCGGTCGGGTGGCGTCACGGCCCGCCGCCATATTGACAATGATACGCCCTACGCTGGTAGGATGGCCCAACGTGTATTAGAAAAATTTTAATTATCAATGCCAGCTGTCTGCATCAGACTCGCGCCACCATCGCGAAACCGGGTAACGCTTCCGGCATTGAGGGGACCCAAGGGACGAGGAGTCACGGAATGACAGCGAACGGCATGGCATTCGGCCAGCGAACGGACACATCGCCCTACGCGGACGATGTGGTGAGGAAATTCGTGGTCGCGGCGGTGCTTTGGGGCGTTCTCGGCTTCATGGTGGGGGACTACATCGCCTGGGAACTGGCCTATCCGGCGTTGAACCTTGGGCTCGAATGGACAAATTTCGGGCGCCTGCGCCCGGTCCACACCAATCTGGTGGTGTTCGCCTTCAGCGGCAATGTGTTGATCGGCACTTCATTCTTCGTCGTCCAGCGGACGTGCCGTGCAGCCCTGTTCGGCGGGCGCAGCCTCGGCAATTTCGTATTCTGGGGTTACCAGCTGGTCATGCTGATGGCTGTCGGCGGCTATCCTTTCGGCATCACGGCTGCCAAGGAATACGCCGAGATGGAGTGGTACACCGCCTTGCTGCTGACGGTGGTGTGGCTGGCCTATCTCGGCGCATTCGTCGGAACGCTTTATAAGCGCAAAGAACAGCACATCTACGTCGCCAACTGGTTCTACCTGGCCTTCATCATTACCATCGCCATGCTGCATCTGGGCAACCATCTGGCCGTGCCCACCATTATTTTCGGCGGCACCTGGTGGAAGTCCTACGAAATTTTCTCCGGCGTGCAGAGCGCCATGGTCCAGTGGTGGTACGGCCACAATGCGGTTGGTTTCCTGCTCACCGCCGGCTTCCTCGGCATCATGTACTATTTCGTGCCGAAGCGGGCCCAGCGCCCGGTCTATTCCTACCGCCTGTCGATCATCCATTTCTGGGCGCTGATCTTCCTCTATATCTGGGCTGGCCCCCACCATCTGCACTACACCGCGCTGCCCGACTGGGTGCAGACGCTGGGCATGACCTTCTCGGTGATGCTGTGGATGCCCTCCTGGGGCGGCATGATCAACGGCCTGATGACCCTGTCGGGGGCCTGGGAGAAATTGCGCACCGATCCCGTCTTGCGCTTCATGGTGACGGCCGTCGCCTTCTACGGCATGTCGACCTTCGAGGGGCCGATGATGGCCATCAAGGAGGTCAACTCGCTGTCCCACTACACCGATTGGACAATCGGCCACGTCCATTCCGGCGCGCTCGGCTGGGTCGCTTTCGTCAGTTTCGGCGCGCTCTACTACCTGGTGCCGGTGCTGTGGCACCGCAAACAGCTCTATTCGATGCGCCTGGTCAGCTATCATTTCTGGATCGCCACCATCGGGATCGTGCTGTACATCACCTCGATGTGGATTTCCGGCATCATGCAGGGCCTGATGTGGCGCGCCTATGACAAGATGGGCTTCCTCCAGTACTCGTTCGTCGAGACGGTGTCGGCCATGCATCCCTACTATGTCATCCGCGCCACCGGCGGCGTGCTGTTCCTGACCGGCGGCCTGATCATGGCCTACAACATGTATCGCACCATCCGGGGCGACGTTCGGACCGAAGCGCCGATCGATGCTCCCGTCGTGGCCGGCGCACGGGCCTGACGCAACGGAGCATGGGAAAGGGGGCGGAGCCGGTGGCGGCTCCGCCCTCGAACCGTATATGATGACCAATCAGTTGGTGTGCCGCCTGATCCAGGCGCTTGGGAACAAAGCGCCCGGGGCGGACCAGCGGAACATCATAGCCCCGTCCGGCGAGGGGCAAGAACCAAGGTCAGCATTCCCCACGGTGGAGAGCCAGTGTCATGCCCTACGTCAACATCAAGATTACCCGCGAAGGAGCAACGGCCGAGCAGAAGGCTCGTTTGATCAAAGGTGTCACCGATCTTCTGGTGGAGGTCCTCGACAAGAATCCGGCCACCACCACCGTGGTGATCGACGAAGTCGATATGGACAACTGGGGCATCGGCGGCGAGTCGGTCACCGTGCGCCGGGCACGTCAACCACGGTAGCGACCCGCTCCTTGACGGCGCCCGCATACATCCGGCGCTCATAGCTTTCCACCAGCTTCCAGCGCATCACGGGTACCTCACGGACCGCCGCGGCGGCGACCAGATAGATCTCGGCCGGCGCCGCGGCCCGCGCCTGGAACAGGCTCGAACTGCCGAAAACCGCCAGTTCTTCGCCAAAGAAGTCGCCAGGCCCCAGCCGTTCCACCGTATCGCCGGCAACCGCCAATTCCACCTGGCCGCTCTTGATCACCGCGAGGCGACCGCCGGCGTCAATGGGCTGGCCGGGGGCGAATGATTGCAGCGGCATTTCCTTGGCCAGGCGATTAAGGGTCATTTCGGTCAGCGCCTCGGAGCACAGCCAGGTGGAGCGCAGGAAGTCGCGCCGTTCCTCCAGCCCCATGACGTCGGCCAGCAAGCCGTTCCGCCGGACGAATTCGCGATAAAGGCTGACCGACATCTTCAGGGCCTGGACGAAGCTGCTGGCCCGATAGGTCTTGCGGGCCGCCCGGCCCTCGATGCCGGCCACTTCCCCGATCATGCCGCCGGCCGACAGCAGGCCGTTGACCGACGAACCGGCGGCCATCATCTCGACGGTGCCGGTGATCACCAGATAGATGCTGCCGACCATGCCGCCTTCCCGCACCAGGATGGTCTCGGGATTGTAGATCACCACCGGGCTGTTCAGCAGAACCCGCAGTTCGTGATGCGGCGTCTCGGGGAAATAGGTCCGCAGGAATTCGTAGGCGCTGCGCCAGACATAGTCGTGGTTGCCGTGGATGAGCACGTCCACCGTGCCGAACGGGGCGCCGCAGCCGATCTCCTTTTCCGCCACGGTCAACGGGCGGGCCAAATGCGACAGAATGATCTTGCTGGAGAGATCGTCGCGGAAGTCCTCCGCCTGGCCATGAATCAGACCGCCGCCGACGTCGAGCTTCTTGATATCGACGGGGGTGGCGTAGCCCGCCATGACTTTGTCGTAGAACGCCCGCGAGATGCCGGGCTGGGTGTCGGTCGCCACCATCTGGTCCAGCACCTCGCGCGATACCACGTCGGCGAAATGGGCGTATTGCCGGTAGCCGTCCTCCCACAGGGCGCGAAAGATGAACAGGCTGGTTTCCACCGGATGCGGCGACAACAGCGGCATGACTTCCAGGCCGTTGATATCGTTCCACTCATCGAACACCAGGTCACGCACGTCCAAGCAATCGGCAAAGCCTGTCTCGTCGAGCGACAGCAGGGCCGACAGCTTACGCATTACCGAAGCCCGCACCAGCGGCGTGCTGTAGTACTTGATCCTGCGGTCGGCCCGGAGCAGCGTGGTCAGCCCGGCAAAATGATCGTCGTGGCAATGCGTGTGGAAGATGCCTTCGATCTCGTTGACGCCAATCCCGAGCGCTGTCAGCGAGTACTGGACGTTCGGGCCGGCATCAATGAGATAGATGCGGCCCTGGAACATCAGTACGCTGCCCATGCTCGGTCGGTTGGGGTCCCACCCGTCTCCTTCGCCACTGTGAATGACAGCGAAATATTCTCGATCGACGCGGTGCGAGCCCAACATGTAGGGCGGCTCGTAGGTCGCGCCGGGGGGGAGGTTGAGATCGACGGTCACCGATTCATCGTCCAGCGTGAACTGGAACAGGTTCAGCCCCAGGCGCCTCAGCATCACGCCGCCGCGCAATTCCACCGCCTCGTCACCCAGGGCCACGGCTTCCAGAAGATCGCGCGGGTGGCGGATATGCCCGAAGGCGAATTTCCGCTTCATCGCCAGAAGCTCGTCGGCCAATCGCGGATCGGCGCCGCCGGCGACGAGCTCCTCGCGGGCGACCAAACCGTAATTGCCGCAGTGAATGTAGTGGAGCTGGGCCTCCACCTGTTCGGCCGAGCCGATGAGCAGGGGCTTGTCGCCCGAATTGTTGGGATGCCCGGGCAGCATCATGCCTTGGCGATACAGCATTTGCAGAGCAGGAAACTCGGCCATGTTGCAGAATGCGCCGTTCTGCAGCATCACGTCGGACAGCAAGATGGCGTTCGGTCCGGTCTCGAAAACTACCCCGTCCCGCTCGGTCTCGACGATCAAGCCGCGACGCATCAGATGCTTGACCACGTCTGCCGGGCAGCCGCACAGCACCTGCAGCCCGGCATCAGGGGCGTCGACCCAGACGACGCCCGTGGTGACGTGGACCTTCCGCAACTTGGCCATTCCGTCGCTCCTTGCCCCTCGCAGACGGAATCGTCAGCACCCCCCTGACGCTTTCCGACCCCGAGGCTCACTAAACCCTATGATTGTTTCAAGGAAAAGGCGAAACGCAAAAGAAACCAATGATGGCAGTCACATTCGCGCATACTGTCGCATGATGACTCCATTCGCCCTGCTTCTCCGCCGCCGATTCCTGCCGCTGTTCATCACCCAGTTCGTCGGCGCCTTTTGCGGCAACCTGTTCAAGAACGCCACCATCGTCCTCATCCTCTACCGCCTGGGTGGCGAACAGGCGGCGGGCGGCAAGGTGCTGGCAACCACGGCGGTTGGCCTGTTCGTCTTGCCCTTCTTTCTGTTCTCTGCGACCGCCGGACAAATTGCCGACCGCTTCGACAAGGCCAGGCTGATCCGCCTGATCAACCTGCTGGGGGTGGCGGCCGCGGCCGTCGCCGTCGCCGCCCTTTGGGCAGCCGCCCCCTGGATGCTGCTGACGGCCCTCTTCCTGCTGGGAACCCAGGCGGCATTCTTCGGTCCGTTAAAGTACGGCATCCTGCCGGACCATCTTGCCGCGGGCGAACTGCTGGCCGCCAACGGCCTGGTCGAGGCCGGCACCTTTGTCGCCATTCTGGCCGGCACCATGGCGGGAAGCCTGACCATCCTGGCCGAACACGGCACCCTGGCGGTGCAGGCGATGGTCGCCCTGGCCGCCCTGGCCGGCTGGGCGGCGAGCCTGGCGGTTCCGCCGGCCCCCGCCACGGCGGCCCGGCGGCCGGTCGACTGGAACATCGTCCGCGAAACCTGGCTGCTCCTTCGCCGGGCGGCATCGAGCCGACCGCTGCTGCGCACCATGATGGGAATCTCCTGGTTCTGGCTGGTCGGCGCGACCTATCTGACGCAATTTCCCGCTTTTGCCAAAGACGTCCTGCATGCCGGCCCGACGGTGGTCACCCTGTTCCTGGTCATGTTTACCCTGGGCATCAGCGCCGGCTCGCTGCTTTGCCACCACCTGCTGAAAGGCGTCGTCAGCCTGCGGCTGGCGCCGCTGGGCGCCTGCGGCATGGCCTTGTTCGGCTTCGACTTCGTCATCGGCGCGACCCCGGTCTCCAGCGGCGCCCTGGCTGACGCCGGCGCATTCCTGGCCGCCCCCGGCAGCTGGCGGCCGCTCGCCGATCTGGTCCTCACCGCGGTCGCCGCGGGACTTTACGTAGTGCCGCTCTACGCCTACCTGCAACAGCGCGCCGACACCGCGCACCGGGCGCGCATCATCGCCGCCAACAATGTGCTGAACGCCCTGTTCATGACGGCCGCCGCCGCCGTCGGCGCGATCATCCTGGGTGCCGGGCTGGGGATCAAATCCCTGTTGCTGATCCTGCCCCTGGGCAACCTGCTGCTGGCGCTGATCAGCCGCCGCCAGGCAGAGTAGGCACGCCAGACAGGCCCTCCGCCAACGCTCGGAACCACGGGCATTGCAATTCGGCAGGAAGGCATCATATGCTTGCTTATTATGAGCAAGGTCATTGAACCGACATTCGGCTACCTGGTGAGCGACGTGGCCCGGCTCCTGCGCAAGGTCTTCGACCAACGCACGCGAGAGGTCGGGCTATCCCTCGCCCAATCTCGGACCATGGCCTATCTGTCCCGCCACGAAGGCATCAATCAGGCCGGCTTGGCCGACCTCCTGGAAATCCAACCGATCAGCCTGGCCCGGCTGCTCGACCGCATGGAGGCCGCCGGCTGGATCGAGCGGCGCCCCGACCCCGACGATCGCCGCGCCCACCGCCTGTACCTTTCCGACAAGGCGCGACCCGTGCTGGATCTGGTCGAAGACATGGCGGCGGACGTTCGTGCCGATGCGCTGGCCGGCTTGGCCGACCATGAAAAGGACGTGCTCATGCGGCTGCTCACCCGGGTGCACGGCAACCTGTACAAGGGCTCTACGGCCATCGCGGCGGAATGCGGCCCGAAGGACAATCTTCAGGATTTGGACGATGCGTGCCTCCGATAGCCAGTCATCCGGGCTTGCCGCCGAACGTCGCCTTTCCCCGCGCGCCGAGCGGCCGACGGCCGAGCCGACACGCAACTGGCAACAGCGCCTGCGCCTGCCGCTGATGGTCGGAGTGCCGGTGCTGGGCGCCGTCATCGGCGGTGCCCTCTACCTTGCCGGCGGCCGCTATGTGTCCACCGACGACGCCTATGTCCAGGCCGCCCGCGTATCCATCAGCAGCGACGTCCCCGGGCGGGTGGTGGAGGTCGACGTGCGCGACAACCAGCCGGTCAAGACCGGGCAGGTGTTGTTCAAGCTGGACGACCGCCCCTATCGCATCGCCGTCGAGGACGCCGAGGCCCGGCTGGCGGCGGCACGTCTGAGAATCGACGCCGAGAAGGCCACCTATCGCCAGAAGCAGGCCGACCTGGAGGCGGTGAAGGACACCCTCGACTATCAGCTGCGGGAGTTCGAGCGGCAGAAGCGTCTGCTGGCCTCGGGAATCGCTTCGCAATCCCAGTACGATCAAGCCGCTCACGCCCTGCAGATCGCCCGCCAGCAAGTCACCGCGACCCAGCAGCAAATAGCTGGCGCCTTGGCCGATCTCGGCGGCAACGCCGATATTCCGGTGGGCCGCCATCCCCTGGTCCAACAGGCTCAGGCTGCTCTCGATCGGGCGAAGCTGAACCTCTCCTACACGGTGGTCACGGCGCCCGAGGACGGCACCGTGGCCAAGGTCGAGCAACTTCAGGCGGGCGACTATGTGAACACGGCGCAACCGCTGTTCTCACTGATTTCCACCTCGCGCATCTGGGTCGAGGCGAATTTCAAGGAGACGGAACTGACCCACATGCGCCCGGGACAGGCGGCGACGGTTGCCATCGACACCTATCCGAACCACCAGTTCCACGCCCGCGTCGCCTCGCTCAGCCCGGGCACCGGGTCGGCGTTCTCATTGCTCCCTCCGGAAAACGCCACGGGTAACTGGGTGAAAGTGGTCCAGCGGCTGCCGGTCCGCCTGCAACTCGACAGGCTGCCCCAGGATGCTCCGCTGCATGCCGGGATGAGCGCCGACGTCGAGGTCGACACCGGGCACCGCCGGGCCCTTCTGACCCTGATCGAATCCGCCTTCGCCGCGCCGAGACCGGAAGGTGGGGCGCGATGACCGATCCGGCTTCCGGCGGTGTCGAGCAGCCGGAAATCCACCGGGGGGCGATCACGGTGTCGATCATGCTGGCGACCATCATGCAGGCGCTCGACACCACCATCGCCAACGTCGCCCTGCCCCATATCCAGGGCAGCCTTTCCGCGGCGGCCGACCAGATCACCTGGGTGCTGACCTCCTACATCGTCGCCGCCGCCATCGCCACGCCGCTCACCGGCTGGCTGGCCGGCCGGTTCGGCCGCAAACGAGTGTTCCTGCTGTCCGTCGCCGGCTTCACCGCCGCTTCGGCCTTGTGCGGCATGGCCGGGAGCCTGACCGAAATCGTGCTTTTCCGCCTGCTGCAGGGCGTCTGCGGTGCCGCCCTGGTGCCGCTGTCGCAAGCGGTGCTGCTTGATATCAATCCTCCGGAAAGGCACGGCTCGGCCATGGCGGTGTGGGGCGCCGGCATCATGGTCGGGCCGATACTGGGGCCGGCCCTGGGCGGCTGGCTGACCGACAATTACAACTGGCGCTGGGTGTTCTACATCAACCTTCCGGTCGGCCTGCTGGCCTTTCTCGGAATCGCCGCCTTTATTCACGAACACCGTCGCAACGAACTGCCGCGTTTCGACTTCTTCGGCTTCGCCACCTTGAGCCTGGGGGTCGGCGCGTTACAGATGATGCTGGACCGCGGCGAGTTGAAAGGCTGGTTCGGATCCTCGGAAATCTGGGCCGAGGCGTTGATCGCCGCACTGGGATTCTACCTGTTCGTGGTCCATACCACGACCTGCCGGGGCATTACATTCCTCAACCGGGTGCTGCTCAAGGACCGCAATTTCGTCACCGGCACCATCTTCATCTTCTTCGTCGGCGTCATCCTTTACGCCACCCTGGCCCTCCTGCCGCCCATGCTGCAGGAGCTGTTCCACTACCCGGTGACCACCACCGGGCTGGTCACCGCGCCGCGCGGCATGGGCACCATGGCGGCGATGATCCTGGTCGGGCGGCTGATCGGCCGCCTGGATATCCGATTGATCCTGGTCTTCGGCCTTGCCATGACCGCCTATTCCCTGTGGCAGATGACCCATTTCAGCCTGGAAATGGGCATGGCGCCGGTTGTCATTTCCGGCCTGACCCAGGGCATCGGCCTGGGGTTCGTCTTCGTACCGCTATCCGCCGTCACGTTCACCACCCTCGACAGGCATCTGCGCACCGAGGGCACCGCCATCTTCAGCCTGCTGCGCAATGTCGGCAGCAGCATCGGCATTTCCATCGTCGAGGCGCTGCTGACCGAGAACACGCAGGTGGTCCACGCTTCCCTGGCCGAACATCTGCGCCCCGACAATCCCTGGGCGCAAGGGCTGGGGCTGCAGACCGCGACGGCGGCAAAGCTGGTCCTGCTCAACGCGCGGATTACCCAGCAGGCGGCGATGGTCGCCTACCTGGACGATTTCAAGCTGATGATGGTCATCGCCATCGCAGTAATGCCCCTGCTCCTTTTGCTGCGCACCCCACGGAAGGCCGCCGTGGCGGCCGACGTCGCGATGGAATGATGCTGATGACCCGACGACCGTTGCCCGCCGCCCTCGCCGCCCTCTTCGCCGCCTCCGTCGCCGCCTGCACCATGGGGCCTGATTTCACTCGCCCGCCGGCTCCCCCCGAGGACGGCTACCTGGCCAAGGGCGAGCGAGGGCCGGCCGGTCAGCAGCATGAGGCACTGGGGCAGCGCCTCAGTGGTGATTGGTGGACGTTGTTCCGCTCGCCGGAGCTCGACGCGGTGGTCCGACAATCGATCGCCGGCAACCAGGACCTTGCGGCCGCGGAATCTTCTCTGGGCCAGGCCGTGCAGGAGGCGGCCGTTGCTGCCGGCGCGCTCTATCCCCAGGCGGATCTCATGGCCGCCGCCGATCGCGAGCGGATAAATCTGATGGCCTACGGCTTTACCGGCCCCAGCCCGGTGCTCAATCTCTATCAGGTTGGGCCGACCGTCAGCTACGCCCTTGACCTGTTCGGCAAGCTGCACCGCCAGGCGGAGGAGGCCGGCGCCTTGGCCGAAGCCAAGGCCTACCAGCTGGATGCAGCCTATCTGGCGCTGACCGGCGACGTGGTCGTTCAGGCCCTGGCCATGGCCTCGCTGAACGCGCAGATCGCTGCCGCCGAGGACATCGTGGCCGATGATCAACAAAACCTGCAACTGGTGCGTACCGCCAAGGCCGCCGGGTCGGCAACGGACGTTGACGTGCTGCATGCCGACAGCCAACTGGCCAACGACCGCACCCAACTGCCGCCGCTTCGTCAAGGTCTGGCCGAGGCCCGCCACGCCCTGGCCGTGCTGGTCGGCCACGCACCGGCCGAGTGGTCGCCACCCGACTTCGCCCTCGCCGGCTTCCGTCTGCCCGACCGGCTGCCGATCAACCTGCCATCGGCGCTGGTGCGCCAGCGGCCGGACATTCTGGCCGCCGAAGCGGCCCTTCACGCTGCCGGTGCCGCCGTCGGCGTCGCCACGGCGCAAATGTATCCCGATATCACGCTGTCGGCCGATCTGTTGCAGCAGGCGACGTTTCCCGGCCAGCTGTTCCAGGAAATGGCCACGGCCATCACAGCCGGCGGCGGGCTGACGGCGCCGCTGTTCCACGGCGGTGCCCTGGCGGCGCAGAGGGCAGCCGCCGAGGCGGCTTACAAGACCGCGCTGGCGCGCTATCGGCAGACGGTTTTGCGCGCCTTCGCCCAGGTCGCCGACATTCTGCAAGCGCTGGCCCACGACGCCGAGTCCGTCGCCACCGAGGACAAGGCGGTGGCCTCGGCCGAGGCCTCCTTGCGCCTTACCCGCCTGAGCTATGCCGCCGGCAATGTGGGCGTGCTCCAGGTATTGGATGCCCAACGGCAGTACCAGCAAGCCCGCCTCGGCGCAGTGCGAGCCCAGGCGAAGCGTTATGTCGATACGGCCCAGCTCTTCCTCGCCATGGGCGGCGGGTGGTGGGACTGGCCCGGTCGGGCGGGGCATGCGCCGGAACTGGAGGCGGTGGCGGGCGGGTCAGGCCAGTGACAATTCGCCACAGAGACTTAGCTCGACCTTGCGGTGTCCGCACTGAGGGCAAGTGATCTCGGAGCGAAGTTCGGGCTGCATGTCTCACCCCGGCAGGGTGCCGAGCCAGTCGGCGAAGACACGCCGCGCCGCCGCCGCCAACAGCGGTGCATGACGATCCGCCTGGCGCCGCAGTTCGGGCACATCGATGCCGGGGGTGGCCGCAATTTCGGCGGCGTGGCCGATATACCAGCGCTCCAACTGGACCGGCTGAGCCTCAAGATGGAACTGCAGGCCGAGGGCATGCTCGCCGATGGCAAAGGCCTGATTGGCCACCGGCCCGGTCCTGGCCAGATGCCGAGCATCTTCGGGCAGGTCGAAGGTATCGCCATGCCAGTGGAGGACGGACAGCTCACCCAGTTGTCCGAGCACTGAATCGCGACCGGCCGCGGTCAGGCTGACCGGTGCCCAGCCCAGCTCCTTGACACCGGAAGGATAGACGCGCTTGCCCATCGCCCGTGCCATGATTTGGGCGCCCAGGCAAATTCCCAAGGTCGGCCGGCGGTTTTCCAGCCGATTGCGGACGGCATCGATCTCGTCGCCGAGAAAGGGGTAGATGTCTTCTTCATAGGCGCCGATCGGCCCGCCCAGCACCACCAGCAGATCCGCCGCAGCCAGTTCGCGGATGGCCAGCTGATCTAGCCCGGCTTCCCTGTACTCCACCCGAAAGCCGCCACCCGCCAGCGCATCCCCCAGCAGGCCGAGATCTTCGAAATGAACATGGCGCACGGCGATGGCGGTCTTCATCGGTTAGTTCTAGCACAGGAACACGAATGGCACGTCCTGTTTCTCGGCGTAGGCCTCGCCACCGACGACGCGGGACGGGTCGATGTTCCGCCGGGCCTTGATCAACTCTTCGGCGATGCGCCGGTCGCGCAGGGCATAGCGTGCTTCCAGGCCGATGTCGGCGAGGCTTGCGCATGGTTCGCCGAACACGTGGCGGTAGAGTTCGCTCATCATGCCGTAGCGGCCGGCCATCAAAGTGTTGCAGGCCCCCTTCACCGCGTCGACGTCCCCCTCCCGTTCCATGTGCAAGGTGGTGCCCAGCATCACGGCGACGGCGTGGATCACGTCAAAGCGGACATGGGCGATGAACACTTCGAGATGCCTTGGCGTCAGCGCCAGATCGGCCCGCCAGGCGAAGCGAATCAATCCGCCGAGCAACAGGCTGAAGAATTCCGGCACGCCCCATTCCATGCCCAGGCCCACCGAGGACAGCGCCTCGAGCGGCGAAAACGCCGGACTTGCCGCCAGAAGGCGCTGAGTGAGCACATTGTCGGCGATGCCGGGCAACATGGCGACGTCCTGCCTGCCCGGCGGCACGCCAAGGCCTTCGAACAACTGGCGATACATCCGGATGTGGGTGCGCGCCGCCAGGATGCCGTCGACAGCCGGATAGTCGGCCAGTTCGTGGCTGCCGACGCCGTACTCGTCCGCTACCAGCTGGGCCAGGATGATTTGCGTCAGCTCGGATATCCGCTCGTTGAGCGGGCCGAACGGCATCGGCATCAGGCCGTGGAATCGCCCCACGGCCAGCGCCACGCATTGCCGTGTGTTCTTGATCTGGTTGAAATACTGGAGGGCGAACTCGGTTGCCTGGGTCCGATCGAACCGGCCGTCGAAAACGCGCACGAAGAATGGATGGCGCCACACCGGATGGCTCATCACATGCTCGTGCAGATCGAAGAACAGCCGCCGCAAGGCACCCTGGCGAAACAGGGGCAGTTCGTGAAAGGGGTTATCCGCCGGCACTCCGGCCCGCATTTCGGCGAACAGGCGGTGGAGCGGCGAATCGGGCTGCTGGACCTGGTCGACCACCTCGGCGAAATCACGGCTTTGGCTTTCACGAAAGGCGCTCAGCACCTCCTCGGCCGACAGCTCCAGGAGGTTCGACATAGGATGAACCGCCTCGGACAGCACCGGCCGCCCATCGATGATGCTCAGCAGTTCATTCGACCGCCCTTGCCGCATGGCCATTCGCCTCCTCAATAGAATTCAACATCTGCGATAGCACTGTCATCGCATGCAATGCAACTTTAATTATACTGTGCATTTCTGCCCCTAGCCACCAAGATAGAGCGAAGCAGGACTGCAGGAGCCCCCGCCATGGATTGCCTCCTTGCCATCGATCAGGGCACCACAAGCACCCGGACAATCCTTTTCGATTCCCGAGGCCGCACCCTTGCCAAGGCCCAGCGCGAACTGACCCAGTACTACCCGGCCGACGGCTGGGTCGAGCACGACGCCGAGCAGATCTGGGAACAGGTCGTCGAACTGACGCACCGGGTGCTCGGCGCCACGGAGCACCGCATCGCCGCGGTCGGCATCACCAACCAGCGGGAGACCACGGTCGTCTGGGACCGGGCCAGCGGCAAGCCGATCGCCCGGGCGATCGTATGGCAGGATCGCCGCACCGCGCCGTTGTGTCGCCGCCTCATCGGCGAAGGCCACGAGCCGATGGTGACGGCGCGCACCGGCCTGCTGCTCGACCCCTATTTCTCGGCCAGCAAGATCGCCTGGCTGCTGGACAACATACCGGGAGCACGCGCCGCCGCCGAACGCGGAGCCCTGGCCTGTGGCACCGTCGACAGCTTCCTGCTGTGGCGCCTGACCGGCGGAGCCGTTCACGCCACCGACGCCACCAACGCGGCGCGCACGCTGCTGTTCGACATCCACCGCCAATGCTGGGACGACGACCTGCTGCGCCTGTTCGGCATTCCTCGCTGCCTGATGCCCGACGTGCGCGACAATGTGGCCCATTTCGGCACGACGGCGGCGGGACTGGTGCCCAGGCGCCTGACCATCGGCGGAATGGCCGGGGACCAGCAGGCCGCCACCGTCGGCCAGGCCTGTTTCTCTCCCGGCATGGTGAAGAGCACTTATGGCACGGGCTGTTTCATGCTGATGAATAGCGGGGCCCGGCCGCTCGCCTCGCGCCACCGCCTGCTGACCACCCTGGCCTACCGCCTGGACGGCGTCCCGACCTACGCGCTTGAAGGCAGCATCTTCGTCGCCGGCGCCGCAGTGCAATGGTTGCGCGACGGCCTCAAACTGATCAAGAGCGCCGGCGAAACCGAGGCCCTGGCCGCTGGTCTCGGCCACAACAGCGGCGTCTACCTGGTTCCCGCTTTCACCGGCCTGGGCGCACCCTATTGGGATCCCGAGGCACGCGGCGCCATCTTCGGCCTGACCCGGGCAACCGGCATCGCCGAGATCGTTCGCGCCGCCCTCGAAGCGGTCTGCTACCAGACCAACGACCTGCTCGAAGCGATGAGCGCCGATGGCGCTTCGCACGTAGCCGCCTTGCGCGTCGACGGAGGCATGGTGGCCAATTCCTGGCTCATGCAGTTCCTCGCCGACCTGCTGGCGGTACCGGTGGAGCGGCCGAGGGAAGCCGAAACGACGGCCCTCGGCGCCGCTTTCCTGGCCGGCCTGCAGGCCGGACTATTCGGTTCGCTGGACGACATCGCCGCCTGCTGGGAACGCGAGGCCCGCTTCGAGCCCGCCCTCCCCGCCGACCGGCGGGCCGGCCTGCTCGAAGGATGGCGCGATGCCATCGCCCGCCTGCGCGGCACATGACCTGCGAACCACCGTCCGGTTCGAGAACCACTCCTTCGGCCCCCTGTTGAACCAACGGATCAACCAGGAGACGATCGATGGCGATTGACGCCGCACCTGAACGATCCCCTGGCGGCCATCGGACTACTTGGCCACTGATTTCCGGGTTCAAGCCACCGACTGGCCGTGAAACGTCGTCAGGATCAGCAGGATCGCCCCATAGTGGCAGGCGGCGGCGGCCAGCACGCAGGTATGCCAAATGGCGCTATGGTAGCGCAGGCCGGACCAGCGGTGGATCGGCGCACCGATGGTATAGAGCACCCCACCCAAGGCGAGCAGCATCAGAGCGGTGCTGGTTACCCGCTGCAAAATCAGGTCGAGATGGATCAGCCCCGACCAACCCAGCAACACATAAAGCGTGATGACGGCGCTCTTCAACCGGCGATGCGACAGGATGCGGATCAGCACGCCGAGACAAGCGGCCACCCAGACGCCGAGCAGCAGGTCGGCGCCACGCGGCCCGCCGATGGCCAGCAGGCAAAACGGCGTATAAGTGCCGGCGATGAGAAAATAAATGACCGAATGGTCGAGAAGCCGGACCACGGACCGGCGCACCGGATGGCGGACGGTGGCATTGAGGATCGAACAGGCGAACATGGCGATCAGCGTAGCGCCGTAGGTAAGAGCGGCGGCCGTGGCCATGCTGTCGGTCCAAGTAACGGTCAGATAAATCAGGGCGCCGACGCCGATGATGCTGGCCGTCAGGCCGAGCGCCTGAATCGCGATGTCGGCAATCTCCTCCTGTCGCGCAGCCATCTTTGCTCCTTCTGGTGCATTGAGCCATTCAGATGGTTCAATGCACCAACTGTATCACAGTGCCTCGCCGGGCAGGCGCATCCGCGCCGTTGTGGGCTTTGCCCGCCCTCCGCGATGCTCCGGGCCGCCCTGCGGGCGTCGTTTGCCCGCGAGCGGGCGGCACGGCCGCGCCCGCAATGGGCGCTGGAACAAGGAAATCAGCCAACCAGCCGCCGTCGAGGCGGCGACCAAGGGACCGCAGGCCCCGCCCGGCGAAGGACAAAACCAAGCGTCTGGGGCGAACCCTAGGAGGCTGTTGCTAAAGATTGTCACCGATCGCCGGCACAGGAAGAGGCATAGGCACCGCACCGGCGGTGTAAAGGTATTAGCTGTTCCTGCGCCCGGGCCGCCTTGCCAGCAGCGGCCTCCATCCCCTATTTTCGTCGCCTCGCCCGATGTAACACGCTGTAACAGAATCCCCCCATGCCGGTCATATTGACGAAATACGGAAAGGCTAGCTTGGCTCGTTTGCACACGGCGAAGCGGCACCCGCCGGGCCACCCCGCGGCTTGCTTCGCCGCCGTCCGATATGATTGACCTGGCCCTTGTTCGGAAACCCCCTTCGCCATGACACTCGACCAGATGGAATCCCACAGCCGAGGTGAGACCGGTCCGATCCAACGGGCCGCGGCGATCTCGCGCGGCAAGCGGCGGCTGGCCGTTTGGGCGGTGCTCCTCGTGGCGGCGGCCGGGGCGCTCGCCTGGGTGGTGCTCCGTCCGCATGCCGTTCCGTCGAATGCCGGGGGCCACCGGCACGGCCCTGGCGGTCCGACGCCGGTGGTGGCAGTGCCGGTACACAAGGGTGACATCGGCATCACCTTCACCGGCCTGGGCACGGTGACACCGCTGGCGACGGTGACGGTGAAGACCGAGATCGCCGGCTACCTGCAAAATGTCGGCTTTCAGGAAGGTCAAATGGTGCGCCGGGGCGACTTCATCGCCCAGATCGACCCGCGCCCCTATGAACGTCAGTTGCAGCAATACGAAGGCCAACTGCTGCGCGACCAGGCGCTGCTGAAGAATGCAGAACTCGACCTCAAGCGCTATCGCACGCTGGTTGCCCAGGACTCCATCGCCCGGCAGCAGGCGGACACCCAGGATGCGCTGGTCCAGCAGTACCGGGGCACTGTCGCCACCGATCAGGCGCTGATCGACACGGCCAAACTGAACCTGACCTATTGCCACATCACCGCGCCGGTCACCGGTCGGGTCGGCCTGCGCCAGGTGGACCCGGGCAATTACGTGCAGGCCTCCGACCCCAACGGCATCGTCGTCATCACCCAGATGCAGCCCATCACCGTCATTTTCGTCCTGCCGGAAGACGATCTGCCGCGCGTCCTCAAGCGGCTGCACAGCGGGGCGGCGCTACCGGTCAGCGCCTTTGACCGTAGCGGCACCACCAAACTAGCCGAAGGCAAGCTGGAATGGATGGACAACCAGATCGACCCCAGCACCGGCACGGTGAAGCTGCGCGCCCTGTTCGACAACGCCGACGGCATGCTGTTCCCCAATCAGTTCGTCAATGCCCAACTGCTGGTCGACAGCCTGCACGATGCCACCGTCATGCCCACCGCCGCCATCCAGCGCGGCGCGCCGGGAACATTTGTCTATGTGGTCAAGGCGGACGACACGGTAACGGTTCGGCCGGTCAAACTCGGCCCGGTCTCCGGCTCGGACGTCGCCGTACTGAGCGGGCTGGAGCCGGGCGAACAGGTGGTGGTCGACGGTGCGGACAAGCTTCGTGAGGGCGCCAAGGTAACGCTGCCCGGAGCGAAAGAAGGAGCTCCGAAGAACGGCGGCCATCACCGGGCGAAGGAACAGTGAGGGACATTCGCCATGAATCCCTCCCGTCCTTTCATCCTGCGCCCGGTCGCGACATCGCTGTTCATGGTGGCGATTCTGCTGGTCGGGCTGGTGGCCTTTCACTTCCTGCCGTTATCGGCGCTGCCTGAAGTCGACTACCCGACCATCCAGGTACAAACCTTCTATCCCGGTGCCAGCCCGGAGGTGATGACCTCGTCGGTCACCGCCCCGCTGGAACGCCAGTTCGGCCAAATGCCGAGCCTGAACCAGATGTCCTCGTCCAGTTCGGCCGGAGCCTCGGTGATCACCCTGCAGTTCACCCTCGACATCAGCCTCGATGTCGCCGAGCAGGAAGTTCAGGCGGCGATCAATGCCGCCGGCAACCTCTTGCCTCCAGACCTGCCGGCTCCGCCCATCTATGCCAAGGTCAATCCGGCCGACGCGCCGATCATCACTCTGGCGGTGACGTCGAAGACGCTGCCGCTCACCCAGGTGGAGGACCTGGCGGACACCCGCCTGGCACAGAAGATCTCGCAGCTGGCCGGCGTCGGCCTGGTCAGCATCAGCGGTGGCCAGCGCCCGGCTGTGCGCGTCCAGGCCAATCCGACGGCGTTGGCCGCCTACGGTCTCAACATCGACGACCTGCGCACCACCATTGCCAATGCCAATGTCAACACGCCGAAAGGCAGTTTCGACGGACCCAGCCGCGCCTACACCATCAACGCCAACGACCAGCTGAAGAGCGCCGCGGAATACGAGAAGCTCGTCGTCGCCTACAAGAGCGGCTCTCCGGTCCTGCTATCCGACGTGGCCAAGGTGGTCGACGGTCCGGAGAACACCAAACTGGCCGCCTGGATGAACACCGTGCCGGCGGTCATCCTCAACGTCCAGCGTCAACCGGGGGCCAACGTCATCCAGGTGGCGGACAGCGTCAAGGCGCTGCTGCCCGAACTGAAGAGCGCGCTGCCGGCAGCGGTGGATGTCGCCGTGCTGACCGACCGCACCAACACCATCCGCGCCTCGGTGGCCGATGTCGAATTCGAGCTGGCCCTGGCGGTGTTGCTGGTGGTGGCGGTGATCTTCGTCTTCCTGCGCAACATCCCGGCGACCATCATTCCCAGCCTGTCGGTGCCGCTGTCACTGGTCGGCACCTTTGGCGTGATGTATCTGGCGGGCTTCTCCATCAACAACCTGTCGCTGATGGCGCTGACCATCGCCACCGGCTTCGTCGTCGACGACGCCATCGTGATGATCGAGAACATCGCCCGTTACATAGAACAGGGAGAATCACCGCTGAAGGCGGCGCTGAAGGGCTCGGAGCAGATCGGCTTCACCATCGTGTCGCTGACCATCTCGCTGATCGCGGTGCTGATCCCGTTGCTGTTCATGGGCGACGTGGTCGGCCGTCTGTTCCGCGAATTCGCCATCACCCTGGCAGTTACCATCCTCATTTCGGCGGTGGTGTCGCTGACCCTGGTTCCCATGCTCTGCGCCAAGCTGCTGCGCCATCACGAGCCGGCCGAAGCGTCACTGGCCAACCGCTGGGCCGGCCGCTGGTTCGACGCGCTGATCGCGCTTTATGGCCGGACCCTGGCCTGGGTCCTGAACCATGCCCGGATGACCCTGGTGGTGGCACTGGGCACCCTGGTGCTGACGGTGGTCCTTTATATCATCATTCCGAAAGGCTTCTTCCCGGTCCAGGACACCGGGCTGATCCAGGGCGTCTCGGAGGCCCCCCAGTCCGCTTCCTTCGCCGCCATGGCGGAACGCCAGGAGGCGCTGGCCGCCGCTATTCTCAAGGATCCCGACGTCGACAGTCTGTCGTCGTTCATCGGAGTCGACGGCACCAATACCACGCTGAACAGTGGCCGCCTGCTGATCAATCTGAAGCCGAAGGAGCAGCGCCGCGTCACCGCCAGCGAAGTGATCCGCCGCCTGCAGGCCGAGACCGCCGGTGTGGGTGGCATTGATCTCTATATGCAGCCGGTGCAGGACCTGACCATCGACGCCACAGTCAGCCGCACGCAGTACCAGTTCGTCCTCGAAGACGCCAACCCCGACGAACTGGCCGCCTGGGCACCGCGGCTGGTGGCCGACCTGGCCCGCCGGCCGGAACTGGCCGACGTGACCAGCAACGCCCAGGATAACGGCCTGGCCGCCTATATCAAGATCGACCGCGACACCGCTGGACGCTTCGGCATCACCCCGGCGACCGTCGACAACGCCCTGTACGATGCTTTCGGCCAGCGCATCATCTCGACCATTTTCACCGAGTCGAATCAGTACCGGGTGATCCTGGAGAGCGACCCGGCGGTGCAGGCGAGCCTCACGTCCCTGTCCTCGATCTACCTGCCCTCCTCCGTCGGCGGACAGGTGCCGCTGTCGGCCATCGCCACGGTCAGCGAGCGGATGGTGCCGCTGGAAGTCAACCATCTGGGACAGTTCCCTGCCGTCACCATCTCGTTCAACCTCGCCCCCGGCGCTTCGCTGGGCGGAGCGGTCGCGGCGATCCGCCAGGCCGAACGGGAAATCGCCCTGCCGGAGAGCGTCATCACCAGATTCCAGGGCGCGGCCATGGCCTTCCAGTCGTCGCTGTCCAACGAAGTGTTCCTCATCCTGGCCGCCCTGGTCACCATGTACATCGTCCTGGGTGTGCTCTACGAAAGCTACATCCACCCGGTGACCATCCTGTCGACCCTGCCCTCCGCCGGCATCGGGGCTTTGCTGGCGCTGATGATGGCCGGCTCGGATCTGGGTGTCATCGGCATCATCGGCGTGATCCTGCTGATGGGCATCGTCAAGAAGAACGGCATCATGATGGTGGATTTCGCCATCGACGCCGAGCGCAATGAAGGCAAGACGCCGCGCGATGCCATCTACCAGGCCTGCCTGTTACGCTTCCGGCCGATCCTGATGACCACCATGGCGGCGCTGCTGGGCGCCCTGCCCCTGATGCTGGGAACCGGCACCGGCTCGGAACTGCGCCATCCGCTGGGCGTTTCCATCGTCGGCGGGCTGATCCTGAGCCAACTGCTGACGCTGTTCACCACGCCGGTGATCTATCTGGCGTTTGGCAGGCTGGCCCGCCGCTTCCGCCGCCCCGACGAGGAAGCGGAGGAAGGCCGGGCATGATCATCGGCCGGCATCGCCGCACGAGCGGGGCCCCATGCTGCCTCCGGATTCCCCCTCGCGCGGGGATGGGGGAACAGGCCGCATCATGAATCCCTCGGCTCTGTTCATCGCGCGGCCGGTGGCGACCACGCTCTTGACCCTGGGCATCGCCCTGGCCGGCATCGTCGCCTATTTGCTGCTGCCGGTGGCGCCCCTGCCACAAGTGGAATTCCCTACCATTTCGGTGCAGGCAAGCATGCCCGGGGCCAGCCCGGAAACCATGGCGACCAGCGTGGCAACGCCGCTCGAGCGCCACCTCGGGCAGATTGCCGACGTCATCGAGATGACCTCGACAAGCTCGCTGGGCTCGACGCAGGTCACCTTGCAGTTCGGGCTCAGCCGCGACATCGACGGCGCCGCCCGAGACGTGCAGGCGGCGATCAATGCGGCGCGGGCCGACCTGCCCGTTTCGCTGCGGACCAATCCCACCTACCGCAAGGTCAATCCGTCCAACGCGCCGATCATGGTGCTGTCGATGACCTCGAAGACGCTGACCCGCGGCCAGATTTTTGACGCGGCGGCGACGGTGCTCCAGCAAAAGCTGTCGCAGGTGGACGGCGTCGGCCAGGTGGACGTCAGCGGCTCGTCATTGCCGGCGGTACGGGTCGAGCTCAACCCCAACGCCCTGTTCAAATACGGCATCGGCCTCGAGGACGTGCGGGCAGCCCTGGCCTCGGCCAACGCGCATAGCCCGAAAGGCGCCATCGAGGAGGGGGATCGACACTTCCAGATTTACACCAACGACCAGGCCAGCCATGCGGCCGAATATCGGCCGCTGGTCATCGCCTATCGCCAGGGGCAGCCGGTCCGCCTGTCCGATGTTGCCGAAGTCCTCGACTCCGTCGAAAACGTCCGCAACCTGGGCCTGTCCAACGGCCAGCCGGCTGTCCTGGTGATCATCCGCAGCCAGCCGGGCGCCAACATCATCGCCACGGTCGACCGCATCAACGCCCTGCTCCCCGAGCTGCACGCCTCGATCCCGGCGGCCATTGACCTGACGGTCGCCATGGATCGGACGCCGACCATCCGCGCCTCGCTGCACGACGTCGAGCGCACGCTGCTGATCTCTATCGGCCTGGTGATTTTCGTCGTCTTCGCCTTCCTGCGCGATCCACGGGCCACCCTGATCCCCAGCGTCGCCGTGCCGGTATCGCTGATCGGCACCTTCGGCGTGATGTACCTGCTGAATTACAGCTTGGACAACCTGTCGCTGATGGCCCTGACCGTCGCCACCGGCTTCGTCGTCGACGACGCCATCGTCGTCCTGGAAAACACCGTCCGCCACATGGAGAACGGTATGCCGCGCCGGCAGGCGGCGCTGCAAGGGGCGCGCGAGGTAGGTTTCACCGTCCTGTCGATGAGCCTGTCGCTGGTCGCCGTATTCACTCCGATCCTGCTGATGGGCGGTATCGTCGGGCGGCTGTTCCGCGAATTCGCCGTCACCCTGTCGGTGGCCATCCTGGTCTCGCTGGTGGTGTCGTTGACCACCACGCCGATGATGTGCTCCCGGCTGCTGCGCCACGAGCCGGGCCGGCAGCGTTCGGCACCGCTCCGACTGGGCGAGCGGCTGTTCGCCGCCTGGCTCGCCGGCTACCGCCGGACGCTGCGCGCGGCCTTGCACCATCCGCACATCACGCTCGCCATCCTGGCGGCGACGGTCGGCCTCAACTTCTATCTTTTCTCCATCGTACCCAAGGGTTTCTTCCCTCAGCAGGATACCGGACGGATGGTCGGCGGCATCATCGCCGACCAAAGTATCTCGTTCCAATCCATGCGCGACAAGCTGCAGCGCTACGTATCGATCATCAAGGAGGACCCTGCGGTGCAGACGGTGGTCGGCTTCACTGGGGGTGGGCAGACCAATTCAGGCTTCGTCTTCGTCGCCCTCAAGCCCAAATCAGAACGGCGATTGAGCGCCGACCAGGTGATCGGCCGGCTGCGCGGGACGTTGGTCAAAGTGCCCGGCGCCTCGCTCTATCTGCAATCGGTGCAGGACATCCGCGCCGGGGGGCGGATAAGCGCCGCCCAGTACCAGTATACGCTGCAGGCCGACGATCTGTCGGCCCTGCGCCACTGGAGCCAGCGCCTGACCGAAGCGCTGCGCCATACCCCCGGCCTGGTCGACGTCAATTCCGACCAGCAGGACAATGGTCTGGAAACCGATCTGGCCATCGACCGGACTACCGCGTCACGCCTGATGATCAGCGCCAGCCAGATCGACAACACCCTTTACGACGCCTTCGGCCAGCGCATGGTGTCGGTCATTTTCAACCCGCTGAACCAGTACCGCGTCGTCATGGAGGTGGCGCCGGAATATTGGCAAAGCCCGGAAATGCTGAACAATCTCTATGTCAGCACGCTGGGCGGCCCGCCATCGGGCACCCAGTTGACCAATGCGGTGGCGGGCACCATCGCCTCCAAGAAAATCAAGGTCAGCGCGGCGACGGTGGCCTCGGATACGGCCCGCAACCTGAACAACAACGCCTTGGCCGCATCCGGACGCGGCAGCCCGTCCACCGGCGCAGCCGTCAGCACGGCGGCGGAAACCATGGTGCCGCTGGTCGCCATGAGCCATCACGGGCCGGGCAACACGCCGCTCGGCGTCAACCACCAGGGCCATTTCGCCGCCAACACCATCTCGTTCAATCTGCCGGTCGGCAAATCGCTGAGCGATGCGGTGGACATCGTCAGCCGGGTCGAACGGGACATCGGCATGCCTGCCTCGATTCACGGCAGTTTCGCCGGGACCGCCCAAGCCTTCCAGCAATCGCTGAAGAACGAGCCGCTGCTGATCGCCGCGGCGCTGGGCGCCGTCTACATCGTGCTGGGAATGCTCTATGAAAGCTACATTCACCCGATCACCATCCTGTCGACTTTGCCGTCGGCCGGTGTGGGAGCGGTGCTGGCCCTGCTGGCCTTCAATACCGAGTTCTCGCTGATCGCGCTGATCGGCGTCATCCTGTTGATCGGCATCGTCAAGAAGAATGCCATCATGATGATCGACGTCGCGCTCGATCTCGAGCGGCGAGAAAAGCTGGAGCCGCGCGAAGCGATCTACCGCGCCTGTCTGCTGCGCTTCCGCCCCATCATGATGACGACCATGGTCGCCATGCTGGGCGCCCTGCCACTGGCCGTCGGCACCGGCACGGGAGCTGAGTTGCGTCGGCCGCTGGGCATTTCCATTGTCGGCGGGCTGTTGGTCAGCCAGGTGCTCACCCTTTACACGACCCCCATTGTCTATCTCATGCTCGACCGCCTGCGGCTTAAGTCGCGGCGCCGGTCCCTGCCGGAGGCAGCGGTATGACTGAGTTTCCCTGTCGTCCCGGCCGGGATGCCAAATCCTTCCTGAGATGCTCGGCCGTTGCTCTGTCACTGCTGCTTGCCGCCTGTACGGTGGGGCCGGACTACCACCGGCCGGTGCTCGACATCCCGACCAAATTCAAGGAACAGGACGGCTGGAAACAGGCCGAGCCGCAGGTAGCGGCCAGTGGAACCGACTGGTGGTCGATATTCCGCGATCCGACGCTTGACGGCCTGGAGCGCCAGGTGGATGTCTCCAACCAGAACCTCAAGGCGTCGGAGGCGGCCTACCACCAGGCGGTCGCAGCGGCGCAGGCTGCCAACTCCAGCTTCTTCCCGTCGGCCATTCTCAACGGCAGCGGCACCCGCTCACAATCGGGCGGAGGCGGCTTTGGCGGCGCTTCGTTCGGACCGACGATCGGCAACTCGTTCAATACCTCGGTCGGCGTCAACTGGGACATCGACCTGTGGGGACGCATCCGTCGCGCCGTGGAAAGCGCCGAGGACACCGCCCAGGCCAGCGCGGCCGACCTGGCGGCGGCCCGGCTGTCGATCCAGGCCACCCTGGCAGCCGACTATTTTTCACTGCGCAGCGCTGATCAGTTGAAGCGCCTGCTGGATTCAACGGTGGCCGCCTACTCCCAATCGCTGCAGATCACGCGCAATCAGTATGCTTCGGGCGTGGCGGCGCGATCGGATGTGACACAGGCCGAGACGCAACTGAAGCAGACCCAGTCGCTGGATATCAATGTGGGGATTCAGCGGGCCCAGTTGGAACATGCCATCGCCGTGCTGATCGGCAAACCCCCCTCCGAATTCTCGTTGGCACCGGTGACGGGCTTGACCGAGGCGCCGAGCATCCCCGTCGGCGTGCCGTCAAGCCTGCTCGAACGCCGCCCCGACATCTCGGCGGCCGAACTGCAGATGGCGGCGGCCAACGCGCAGATCGGCGTCGCCGAGGCGGCCTTCTATCCCAGCCTGACGCTGGTCGGCGCCACCGGCTTTGCCAGCCCGGTGATCGGCCAGCTGTTCAACGCGTCGAACAACCTGTGGTCATTCGGCCCACAACTGTCCCAGATCGTTTTCGACGGCGGCCTTCTCCAGGCCCAACTGGCCCAGGCGCGGGCCTCTTACGAGCAGGGCGTGGCGCTCTATCGGCAGACGGTGCTAACCGCCTTCCAGCAGGTCGAGGACCAGCTTGCCGCGCTGCGTATCCTGTCCCAGCAGGCGGTGGTCCAGGACGAGGCGGTCAAGGCGTCGGAGGAATCTGTCCGCGTGCTTCTCAATCAATACAAGGCAGGCACCGTCATCTACACAACCGTGATCACGGCACAGGCGGCAGCCCTCGCCGCCGAGCAGACGGCCTTGACCATCCGGCAGAATCAGCTTACCGCTGCCGTATCGTTGGTCCAGGCGCTGGGAGGCGGCTGGAACGTTGCCCGTCTTCCGGCCATGGCGGAAACCGAATGACTGTTCTTCTGCTGATTGCCGCGGCTTTCGCCGCCGGTGCGATGAACTCGCTGGCCGGCGGCGGCTCGTTCCTGACCTTCCCCGCCTTGGTATTCGCCGGCGTACCGTCGGTTACCGCCAACGCCACCAGCACGGTGGCGGTCTTTCCCGCCAGCCTGGCCGCCGCCTGGGCTTACCGCCATGATTTTCCGACGCTGAACGGCATCTCGGCAAAAGCGATCCTGGGCATCAGCCTGGCGGGCGGCGCCGTCGGTGCGCTCCTGCTGATCTATACCCCGGAGCATACCTTCAATGCGGTGGTGCCTTGGCTGCTGCTGGGCGCGACCTTGCTGTTCGCGGTCAATCGGCGGATCACACCGCTCCTGCGGCGCTATGTCACCATCGGCCCCTTGGCCTTGGCCGTGGTCCAGTTCTGCATCGCCGTCTATGGCGGGTATTTCGGCGGCGCCATGGGTATCATGATGTTGGCCCTGTTCGGGCTGTTCGGCGTCGACAACATCAATTCGGCCAACGCGCTGAAGAATTTGCTGGCCGGAATGCTGAACTCGGTGGCGGTGGTGTGCTTCGTCATCGCCGGCAAGGTCGACTGGCAGCCGGCGCTGATCATGCTGGTTTCCGCGGTCGCCGGTGGCTATGCCGGTGCCCACACCGCCCGCCGGATGAATCCCGACCATGTCCGCGCCATCGTCATCGCCATCGGGGCCACGATGAGCGTGCTGTTCTTTCTGAGAAACTAGCTCCGCTTCGACCGCCGGCCCCACCGGCTGCAGTCCCCAAATGGGGATGGCGGACTCCGTCCAGGCCACCCTACAATGAGGATGAGGCGACTCCTTCACGGGAGGGACGGAATGGTTGTCTATCGCTGCTCGCCTATGCGCAACAAAGGCTGGCTGAGGATGGCGCTGGTCGGTGCCGTCGCCATGATTCCCCTGGCTGGCATCGAATACTCCCTCGGATCCTTCAGCGCCGGCTTGGCCGGGGTTGAACAAGCGGGCGAATTCCTGTCGAGCGGCATCACCCTGATGCTGATCATCGGCCTCGCCGGCGGCTGGGTGGCGCGGGGCTTCGCCTACCGCGCGCGGGACGAAGACGAGGAGGCGGATGAGCCGGCAACAAGCCGAAGCGGTGGCCCTCCGGCAATGACCGGCGGCCGCCCGCCGTCTTCGCGCCCCGCCCGGCGATAAGCCCGCCGCCTTCCCCGAACGCCCGCTTTTGCCTCGGCCGTCGAAGCCTCATATGTCTAGAATGAAGGAATGCCGAGGGGAGGCAGCGTGATCACCGGCATCCCGGCCCGCCTGGATCGGCTGCCCTGGTCGCGGTTCCACCTGATGGTCGTCGTGGCGCTGGGCGTCACCTGGATCCTCGATGGGCTGGAAGTAACCTTGATGGGCGCCGTCAGCGGCGTCCTCCAGCTGCCGCAAACGCTACACCTGTCCGGCCAGGAGATCGGCCTGGCAGGATCGTCCTACGTCGCCGGAGCGGTTGCCGGGGCTTTGGCATTTGGCTACGGCACCGACCGGTGGGGCCGCCGGGTCATATTTTTCGTCACCCTGGCCGTCTATCTCGGCGGCGTCCTGCTGACCGCCCTGTCGTGGAACGGCCCGAGCCTGTCGGTATTCCGGGCGATTACCGGCCTCGGCATCGGCGGCGAATATGCGGCGATCAACTCGGCGATCGACGAACTGATCCCCGCCCGCCTGCGCGGCCGCGTCGACCTGATCGTCAACGGCAGCTTCTGGCTCGGCGCGGCGCTGGGCGCCGCCGCTACCATAGCCCTGCTCGACCCGCGGATCCTGCCGGTGGACGTCGGGTGGCGGATGGGCTTCGCCATCGGGGCTTCGCTGGGCCTGTTTATCCTCGCTCTTCGCCGGCATGTCCCGGAAAGTCCCCGTTGGCTGGTGACCCATGGCCGAGCGGCCGAGGCGGAGACGGTGGTGGACCGCATCGAATCCCGCGCAGCCGGCGGCGCCACCCAGCCACCACCGCCGCCGCCGGCGCAAACGGCGGTTCATCCACGCAAGACCTTCGGCTTCGGCCTGATTCTCAAGCATGTCGCCGGCCGCTATCGCCGCCGGGGCGTGCTCTGCCTGGTTCTGATGCTGGCCCAGGCATTCCTCTATAACTCGGTATTTTTCACCTTCGGACTGGTGCTGACCCGGTTCTACGGGACACCGGGCCGAGAGACAGGGCTTTACCTGTTTCCCCTGGCTCTCGGCAATTTCCTCGGGCCACTGCTGATCGGCCGGTTCTTCGACACCATCGGCCGGCGGCGCATGATCGCCGGCTGCTTCGCCATCACCGCGCTGCTGCTGGCCGCCAGCGACTGGATGTTCATCGTCGGCGCCCTGGACAGCCGCGGCCAGGTCGCTTGCTGGAGCGTCATCTTCTTCTTCGCCTCGGCGGCGGCCAGCTCGGTTTATCTGACCGTCAGCGAAATCTTTCCACTGGAAACCCGCGCCTTGGCCATCGCCTTCTTCTATGCCGTCGGAACGGCGGCCGGCGGCATGGTCGGCCCCTGGCTGTTCGGCCGCCTGGTGGATACCGGCTCGCGGGTCGATCTGTTCTACGGCTACCTGCTGGCGGCCGGCCTGATGGCGCTGGCCGCGGCGACGGAAGCGAGCATCGGCGTCGATGCCGAGAACAAGCCTCTGGAAGCGGTGGCCGAACCTCTGTCAAGCCGGGACTGACCGCCGACTATCGTTGCCTGATCCCCAGCACGCTGACGGTAAATGCCGCGGCCACCGCCGCGCAGGCGATCGACAAGCACAATTCGAGATGCACCACGGGATATTCGCCACCGAAGGAGCGCCACCCCGGCGGACAGGCTGGTGGCCCACAGCAAGCCGAGCAGCCACGGTCAAGGCGGAGAGGCCGAGCGCCGCCCCGAGCAGGCGGCCGGGAAAGATCTGGCGGTAGAGGGCAGGCCCGACGCTCATCATCGCCGATGCGCCCAGTCCCTGGACCACGCGCGCCGCGGCCGAACATTGCCAAGTCAACAACACTGGGCCTGGCTCGGTGCACCAAGCCATTCGGCCCCCTCTTCCCCATCGGGAGAGGGGGCCGCGCATGCTTCTTGATTGCCCGACCGATGACCGTCAAACGGCCATTTACTCCGCGGCCTTGCGCCGCGGCAGCATGGAGCCGTCGCGCTGATAGGCCAGATGCCAAGCGAATGCCTGCTCCATCAGATGCGGTGTGTGGCCGCCGCGCTTGAGCGCGTCGCGGTAGTAGTCCTGGGCTAGGCCGCGGTATTCCGGATGAACGCAGTTGTTGATGACCACCTGGGCCCGTTCGCGCGGCGCCAGGCCGCGCAGGTCGGCCAGACCCTGCTCGGTAACCAGGATATCGACGTCGTGTTCGTTGTGGTCGACATGGGTAACCATCGGCACGATGCTCGAGATGGCGCCCTCCTTGGCCACCGACTTGGTGACGAAGATGGCGAGATGGGCGTTGCGGGCGAAGTCGCCGGAGCCGCCGATGCCGTTCATCATCGACGAACCCATGACATGGGTCGAATTGACATTACCGTAGATATCGGCCTCCAGTGCCGTATTGATGCCGATGACGCCGAGACGCCGAATCACCTCGGGGTGGTTGCTGATCTCCTGCGGGCGCAGGATCAGGCGGTCCTTGTACTTGCCGATCTGCGGGAAGATCTCCTTCCCCTTCGCCCCGGACAGCGTGATCGACGAGCCCGAGGCGAACACCATCTTGCCCGAATCGAACAGGTCGAAGGTCGAATCCTGCAACACCTCGGAATACATGGTCAGGTCATGGAACGGGCTATCGATGAAGCCGTGCAGAACGGCGTTGGCAATGGTACCGATGCCGGCCTGCAGCGGCAGCAGGCTGGTGCCGATGCGCCCTTTCCTCACCTCGTGGCGGAAGAATTCGGTGAGGTGCCCGGCGATGTCGTTGGTCTCGGCGTCGGGCGGCAGCACGGTCGACGAGCTGTCGAGTTTCTCGGTCACCACGATGGCGGCGATGCGCGACGGGTCGATCGGGATATAGGGGATGCCGACCCGGTCGTCCGGGGCGAACACCGGGATCGCCTCACGATGCGGGCGCCGCGTCGGGATATAGACGTCGTGCAGGCCTTCCAGGTCCATGCTCTGGTGCAGGTTGATCTCGACGATCACCTTCTCGGCCAGAATGGCGAAAGTCGCCGAATTGCCGATCGAGGTGGTCGGCACCAGACCGCCGTCCGCAGTGATGGCCACCGCCTCGATCACCGCCACGTCGACCTGCGGCAGCTGGCGCGACCGCAGCATCTCGACAGTTTCCGACAGATGCTGGTCGACGAACATCACGTCGCCGCGGTTGATCGCCTTGCGCAGCACCGGGCAGGCCTGGAATGGCATGCGGCGGGCCAGCACGCCGGCCTCGGTCAGCTGCTTGTCGATATCGCTGCCGAGCGACGCCCCGGTCAGCAGGTTGATCTTGATTTTTTCCTGGGACGCGCGCTCGGCCAAGGCCAGCGGCACCACCTTGGCATCGCCGGCGCGGGTGAAGCCGCTCATTCCAATGGTCATGCCGTCCTTGATCAGCAAGGCGGCCTCTTCCGGGCCCATCACCTTGCCCCACAACGATTTCAAACGAATGCGATCCCTGTACATCTTGGCTCCTCCCGTGGGCATGTACGATTGCTTCCTTTTTGCCCATATCGGCGCAATAATGGAACTCTTTGAGCAATGCGTTTGCCGCGTAGGAGCATGTCTATTCGGCATGGCTGAAGATTTCATTTTCCGAATAGTGATACACAATTGAAGGGGTATGAGTTTTTTCTGCCGTAGCCTGGGCGACTCCCTCAACCTTTATCGATACTTTATTAGACTGTTTCCAGCTTGGCACCAAGGACAGGGAGGGTCGGCGATGAAGATTTGTGAGGAGCGCCGCGTTGCCGCGTACATTTCCGCGTCGACCTTGAGCGCGGCATTGGTCATCGCTCTCGGCGGATGCGCCTCGTCAGCTCCGCCGCCGGCCGCTTCCGGACAAAGCCACGCGGCGGCTGGGGATGCGATCCCATTCGTCCTTTCCGGCTTCCTCCGCCCCGACCCGCACCAGGCGGCCTTGGCGGCGCACTACTATTGCTCGACCCGCGGCAGTGTTGCCGAATACGTCGGCACGGCCAGTGAAAGCTATGGGATGGTCGTCTATTTCCGCTGCCGCAAGCCGCTCGACGGCGAAGGTTGACGTGCGGCGAACCGGCCGGCCTTCAGGTCCACATGTCCCTCATTCGGGTGCCGAGGTCGACCCGGCCGACCGATGATTGCGGAGGGTCCGAGCCGCCGCACGCCGCCGCGCCGCCGACCAGTTCGTAGAACCCGATATCGCCGGGCGGGATGAACCGGGTCCTTGGGGCGAACACATGCCTGTCGCCCAACCTGCTCTGGCCGCGGACGTGGAAACGCAGCGGGTGGACCAGCGTCAACTGATCGCGGGCCCGGGTCATTGCCACGTAGAGCAGGCGCCGCTCCTCCTCGACCTCGGCGCGGCTGCCCGTCGCCAGATCCGAAGGAATGCAGCCGTCCACCACATTCAGGACGAAAACCGAACGCCATTCCTGCCCTTTGGCCGAATGAATGGTGCTCAGCGTCAGCCAGTCCTCCTCAAGGAACGGCGATCCCGCCGCGGCCCCGGTGGCATCCGGAGGGTCCAACGCCAGTTCGGTCAGAAACCGCCGGCGGGACTGATGGTCCACAGACAGTCGCTCGAGTTGCTCGATATCGCTGCGGCGGGCCGCCACATCGTCATAGACCATCTCCAGGATCGGCTCGTACCAGCGCCTGACCAGCGCCACCTGCCCATGCCAGGCGTCGGTCGAGGCCAACTCCAGCAGCAGGCCGACCAGCTCCGACCATGTCTCTCTCGCCGCCGCCGGCGGCAAGAACGACGCCAGTCCCTGCAGGCAGCCCGCCGCCTCGACCGCGGCCAGCGCCTTGCGGGCGGTGGTCGCGCCAATTCCCGGCACCAGCTTGAAGATGCGCAGGCCCGCCGCCTGGTCGCGCGGATTTTCGGCCAGGCGCAAGACTGAAACCAGGTCCTTCACATGCGCCGCCTCGAGGAATTTCAGACCGCCGAATTTGCGGTAGGGAATGCGACGCCGCGTCAACTCCAGTTCCAGCTGAGCCGAATGGTGAGAGGTACGGAACAGCACCGCCTGCTGGCGCAGGGCGACACCGTCTTCGAGATTGCCGAGCACTTGGCCGACGACGTAGCCGACCTGAGCCGCCTCGTCGCCGACGGTGGCCAGCCGCGGCTTTCCGCCGGCGGGTCGCCGGCTGAACAACTCCTTGCCGTGCCGTTCCTTGGCGTGGCCGATGACGGCGTTGCAGGCATCGAGGATGGCCTGGGTGGAGCGGTAGTTCTGCTCGAGGGTGACGATATGGGCCGGGCGGCCGAACATCGACGGGAAATCCAGAATGTTCCGTACCGTCGCGGCGCGGAACGAGTAGATGGACTGTGCATCGTCGCCGACCGCGGTCACGCCTGTCCCGTCCGGCTTCATGCGTTGCAGGATCGACGCCTGAAGCGCGTTGGTGTCCTGGTACTCGTCAACCAGGACATGATCGAACTGCCGGCCCACTTCGGCAGCGACGGCCGGCTCGTCCATCATTCGCGCCCACCACAGCAGCAGATCGTCGTAATCCAGCACCGCCTGACGCTGCTTGGCGGTGACGAAGGCGTGGAACAGCGCTTTCAGCTCCGTCTCCCACTCGGCGCACCACGGAAACGATGTCGCCAGCACCTCGCCGAGCGGTCTTTGCGCATTGACGGCGTTGGAATAGATGGCAACGCAGGTGCCCTTCTTGGGGAATCGCGCCTTGCCCCTGGCCAGCCCCAACTCGCCGCGCATCAGGTCGAGCAGGTCTTCGGCATCACCGCGATCGAGAATGGAGAATCCCGGCTCCAGCCCGACGACCCCCGCCCACATCCTCAGCAGACGGGCGCCGACCGCATGAAAGGTTCCCGCCCAGTCGACCGTGCCGCCGCCCACCCGCTCGGGCAGCGCCGCCGCCACCATCGCCTCCGCCCGGCGGATCATCTCGGCCGCGGCGCGCCTGCTGAAGGTGAGCAGCAGGATGCGCTGCGGGTCGGCTCCGTCGAGGATCAGGCGGGCCACCCGGCAGGACAGGGTCTTGGTCTTTCCCGATCCGGCTCCGGCGACCACCAGCAACGGCCCCGGCGGCGCGGTGCCGGGGCCCGCCCCGGTGCCGAAGTCCACCGCCTGGCGCTGGCGCGGATTGAGGTCGTCGACGATGCTGTCCGCCATCCTGCCCTTGGTCCTCCCGCCTTCGTTCGCCAATTGTTCTATCGCAAATGACCGAGGCCGGGCCAGCACCAAATTCGCTCTGCCGGCATTACCGCCATGACCTTAGATAGTATTGCCAACAGCATATTCGCCTCCCAATTTATTAACCTTTAATTTAATTGCCTTTTTCGCTATCGTGGCATCGCCGTCCTGCCCAGGAAGTAGGTGATCATGTCTATTCATCTCGGAATCGGCCAGAAATTACTGGCCATAGTTGCGATCACCATCGCCGGCCTTGTTGTTGTCGGTGCGGTCTACACGATCGGCGGCCGCCACATCTCCACTGCGAACGAAGCGGCGGTGGCGGCGACCAAGCGGCTCAACCTCGCTCAGGCGATCAACTACGGCATTCTCAACGAGCGCCGGCACGAAAAGGATTTCCTGCTCCGCATGGACGAGACCTATGCGCAGGAGAGCGCCGCGGGGGCCGCCGAGGTGAGCCGCAGCCTGACGGCGCTGCGTGCCGCCGCCGACCCCGAGGACCAGGGACTGGTGGATCAGGTCTCCGCCGGCCTGCAGCGCTACCGCAAGCAATTCGATTCGGTCGTCGCCCTGTGGCGCAAGGTCGGGCTGAACGAGGAGTCAGGGCTGCAGGGGTCCCTGCGCCGCTCCGTCCACGAGGTCGAGAAACGCACGACGGAACTGCACCAGCTGCAACTGGCCGTCGACATGCTGATGCTGCGGCGCCATGAAAAGGACTTCCTGCTGCGCTTACGCCCCACTTACGTCGAGCAGTTCGACCGGCAAGCCGATGATTTCACCAAGGATCTGCAAGCCAGCACGATCGATCCGGCGGCCAAGGCGGAAATTGCCGGCCTGATGGGCGACTATCGGCGCGACTTCGAGGCGATCAGCGCCCGTCATCTCGAATTGATCAGCGAAACGGCCAAGCTCAGCGACGACTTCGCCAAGATCGAGCCGCCGCTCGCCAAGCTGACGGCGAACAACGAAGAGGATTTTCGCCAGGCCAACGCCAAGGTCCGGTCGGTGGCCGCGACGATGGGCACCATCGTCTATGGCGGTTTCGGCACCGTCATCCTGGTGACCGCAATCCTCGGCTGGGCGATCGCCCGGTCCATCGTCACCCCGGTCGACGCCATGAGTGGCGCTATGGCGCGGCTGGCCGACGGCGACCTGGATGCCGACATTCCCGCCCGCGACCGCCACGACGAAATCGGCCGCATGGCGGTGGCCGTCCAGGTCTTCAAGGACAGTCTTCTGCGGGTCAGGCGTCTGGAAGCCGAGCAGGCGGAGCAGAAGCGCCGCGCCGAGGAGGAACGCCGCGCCGCCATGCACAAGATGGCCGATGCCTTCGAAGGAAGCGTCGGCAAGGTGGTGCAGACCGTCACCTCGGCCGCCACCGAATTGCAGGCGGCGGCCGGCCAGATGGCGACTGCGGCGACCGAGACCAGCGCCCAGGCGACCACCGTCGCCGCCTCGGCACAGCAGGCCTCGGCCAATGTCCAGACGGTGGCATCGGCAACCGAAGAACTGAGCACCTCGATCGGCGAAATCGCCGGCCAGATGAGCCGGTCACAAACAGTGGCCGAGCGGGCAGCGGACGAAGCGAAACGCACCACCCGGCTGGTTCAAACCTTGAAGGACAGCGTCGTCAACATCGGCGCGGTCGTCGGCCTGATCAACGACATCGCCAGCCAGACCAACCTCCTGGCGTTGAACGCCACCATCGAAGCGGCGCGCGCTGGAGACGCGGGCAAGGGCTTCGCGGTAGTGGCCAACGAGGTCAAGGCGCTGGCCAACCAGACCGCCAAGGCCACCGGTGAAATTTCCTCGCAGATCGACGAGGTGCAGGGACGGACCGACGAGGCCGTTGCCGCCATCGGCATGATCTCCCGCGTTATCGACGAGATGAACGAGATCAGCGGATCGGTGGCCGCCGCGGTGCACCAGCAGACGGCCGCGACCGGAGAGATCGCCCGCAATGTGGAACAGGCGGCAGTGGGCACGCAGGAGGTCTCGTCGAACATCGTTTCGGTCGAGCAGGCGGCCCAGGACAGCGGGCAGGCGGCGAACCAGATTAGGGAATCGTCGCTCGATCTGTCCCGGCAGGCCGAATATCTGAGCCAGGAGGTCGCCCGTTTCCTCCATCAGGTGCGGGCCGAGAAAACGGCAATGCGGCTGTTGGAATGGTCCGACAGCCTCGTGACCGACATCGCCGTCGTCGACCGGCATCACCGTGACATCATCGACGCCCTGAATCGCTTCTACGCCGACATGATGCATGGTCAAGGACTGGCCGCAGCCACGGAAATGGCGACCCGGCTGGGCCAATCCGTCCGCCGGCATTTCGACGAAGAGGAAGGCGAAATGGCCAAGGCGGCCTATCCGGACCTCGACGCCCATCGCCGGGTGCACCAGGCTTTCCTGCCCCGCTTCGACGACCTGGCCGGCGCGCTTGGCGCCGACCGGGACGGCGCCGTGCCCGCCTTCTTCGACTATGTGGCGGATTGGCTGAAGCAGCATATCCAAACCCAGGATGCGGCATTTGCCACCTTCCTGCGGCAGCGCCGCGCCGCCAGTTGATAGAATTGGGTGATGTGATTACCGGGAATCGCCTGCCTGCCGGCCAAGGAGCGCCAGCGGCCCGGCCAGAGCGCCCGCGCCCATGGCCAGGAACGCCGCCCCCCATCCGGCGGTCCGCGCCGCTCCCGCCAGCTGCAGGACCAGGCCGAAGACTATCGGCCCGGCACAGGAACCGGCAAAGCCCACCATTGAATAGACGGCCAAAGTCATGCCGCGATAGCCGGGCTGGGCGACAGCCACCAACGATGCGGTCAGGGCGCCCGATTCGGCGGCGGCGGTGATTCCGTACGCCACGCACAGTACGATCAGCAGGCCAGCCGGAACCAGCCCGGGAAGAAAGCCGATGACCGAGGCGAATGCCGCGGAAACCGCCATCACGCGGACAATCCATCGGCGCGGGCCGATCCGCGCGGCGATCTCGTTGCCGACGACGCTGGCCGGCAGCAACATCAGAGTCAGCACTGCCGCCACCACCGCTTCGCCGGGCCGGTTCACATCGGCGGGATACTGCCGGTAGGCGAAACTCAAAAAGGCCACGGCCCACGACCACAGGCCGAACAGCTCAAAATTATGCGCGGCATAGGCGACGGCGCGGGCCATGACCGCCGAGTTGGTCAGTACCGGCCGGAAATCGAAGACGGCCGGCGTCAGGCCCGGTTTGGCAGCGCCCGGCGCCGGCGGACAGAGACCGGCGACGCCGAGTGCCGCCGACACAGGGCCGAGTGCGGCCAGTGCGAAGGCCCACCGCCAACCGAGGAAATGCGAAATCCAACCGATCAGAAGGAAAGACCCGGCGGTGCCGACCGCATAGGTTCCCGTGTAGATCGCCACTGCGCGCGAGCGGGAGACTCCGTCCAGGCGATCGGTCAGCAAGCGCAGACCCGGCATATAGGTTCCGGCAAGGCCGATGCCGGAGACGGCATGGAACAGGACGGCTGGCACGACGCCGTCGGCGAGCATGGAGAACCCGAAGGCGCCCGCGGCGCTTGCCAGCATGGACAGGACGTAGATGCGGCGGGGATCGCCATAATCGGTGAGAGTGACCAGGGTCGGCACGGCCACCATGTAGCCGCCATAGAATGCGCCGCTGATCACCCCGGCCTGCAAAGCGGACAGATGCCATTCGGACGAAAGCGCCGGAACCTGGGCGAAGAATCCGGCATAGCCGGCCATCCCCGAAATTTCGGCGGCGCAGAACAGAGCGATGAGCTGCCGCGGAGACACAGCTTCCCGCCCGCGATGCGCTAAAACAGCCGTGCGAGGACCCGGAAGGCGCCGAATGAGACGGCCGCGCAAGCCGGAATGGTGAAAATCCAGGCCCAGACGATGTTCCCCGCCAACCCCCAACGGACGGCCGAGGCGCGGCGTGCCGATCCGACTCCGACGATCGCCCCGGTGATGGTATGCGTGGTGGAGACCGGTATGCCCAGCCAGGTGGCGCCGAACAGCGTCGCCGCGCCGGCCGCCTCGGCACAGAACCCCTGGTATGGCTTGAGGTCGGTAATCCGCGACCCCATGGTGCGGACGATTCTCCACCCGCCGAACAGCGTACCGAGCCCCATGGCGAGCTGGGATGCCAGCACCACCCACATCGGCACGTAGAAATGCGAGCCGAGCAATCCTTGGGAGAACAGCAGCACGGCGATGATACCCATGGTCTTCTGCGCGTCATTGCCGCCGTGGCCGAGCGAATAGAGCGCCGCCGAGATCAGTTGCAGGCGACGGAAGCTTCGGTCCACCGCATAAGGTGCGGAGCGCCGGAGCAGCCAGGAACTGGCCAGGATGACCACCAGGGCCAGACCGAACCCCACCAGGGGCGAAACCACGATGGCCACGCTGGTCTTGATGAACCCGTCGGCGACGATGACGGCAAGGCCGGCCTTGGCCACTCCCGCTCCGGCGATTCCGCCGATCAGGGCATGGGAACTGGAGGATGGAAATCCCAGCCACCAGGTGAACAGGTTCCAAACGACGGCGCCGAACAGCGCGGTGACGACGACCAGGGGGTCCATCGCCGACGGCTGAATGATTCCGGTGCCGATCGTCGTCGCCACATGCGCACCAAAGAACAGGAAGGCGATGAAATTGAACGCCGCCGCCCAGACCACGGCTACCTTCGGCGGCAGCACGCGCGTCGAGACCACCGTCGCAATACTGTTCGCCGCATCGTGCAGGCCGTTGATGAAGTCGAAAACCAGGGCCGCGCCGATGATCGCCGCCAAGGCGGGAAGGCCGAGTTGAATGCCGTTCATCGCGGTGCTCAGACGTGGTCCAGAAGGATGCCCTCAATCACGTCCGCCACGTCGTCGCAGCGGTCGGTGACGGCTTCGAGCAGTTCGTACACCTCTTTCCGCCCAAGGAAGACAATGGTTTCCGGCCGCTCGGCGATGAGATCGATCAAGGCCTCGCGGAGCACGCGGTCGGCGTCCGTCTCTACCTTGGATATCCTCTCGCACAGCCTGTTGATCCGCTCGGCGTTTGCCGAAATATTGGTAAGCAGGGGCATGACTTCCGCCAGCAAGCGGGACATCGACAGTATCATCTGCCCGAATTCGCGCATTCGCGGGCTGAAATCCGTCACCCGGTACAACGCGGCATGCTGGGCGACCTCTTCGATCAGGTCGACGGTGTCATCGAGGGCGACGATGAGGCTGTGGATGTCCGACCGGTCGAACGGCGTGAGGAAGGCACGGTGAAGCGCAATAATCGTCTGCCGGGTGATCGCATCGGCATCCTTCTCGATTCCCGACAACTCATCCAGGCATTTCGTCTGATCGCTGGCATCGGCCATCAGGGCCGCCAGCTTTTCCGCAGCGGCGACCATGCAGGCGCTGTGGGCAACAAACCGATCGATGAATTTCTCCTCTCGCGGCATCAGTTTACGGAACCAGCGCATCGGCATAATCGCCCCCCAAAAACCGAACACGGTCGGAAACCTGGTAGAAGATTTCCATTTATGACAACTCTGTTGCAGGCGCGTGCAGTCTGCCGCATAACGGGCCGATCGCATAGGGTGTTCTGATGAAACTTGGCGGGGACAAGAAGAAGCGAAAAAGAACGTTCAAGCAGTTCGCCGCCCTGCCCTACAAGGTCCGTGACGGTGAGTTGCTGTTCCTGCTGGTGACTTCGCGCGAGACCAAACGCTGGGTCATCCCCAAGGGTTGGCCCAAGAGAGGTCTCAAGGGGTGCGATACGGCCGCCGAGGAAGCGTTCGAGGAAGCCGGGGTGGTCGGTGAGGTGGCCCGCAAGCCGATCGCCAGCTTCCAATACTCCAAGCGGATGAGCGAAGAGCGTCGCCGACGTTGCCGGGTCGACGTGTTCCTTCTGGCCGTCCACGAAGAATTGAACGACTGGCCGGAAAAGGACCAGCGCAAACGGCAATGGATGACCCCGGGCCAGGCGGCGATGAGCGTCGCCGAAGCCGGACTGATCAACCTTCTGCTGCAACTGACCTTGCAAGAACCGGACCCGCAATAACCACGGGCTCCTCCGGCAGCCGGCTCAACATTTGGCATTGTTCTAAAGCCGCATAGCCGCCGACCACAGCGCCGCGTACAGTTGCTTCTCAAGCGCCTCACTCAGGCGGCTCGCCAACTGATTTTCGCCACTGCACTGCAGTGTTTCGACGCCCTGGCATCGGACCGCTTTGGAGCCCTGCCGATGGCCGCGACTTGGCAAAATACCCATAATGCATTTCTTCATTACAGACGTACTACGTCTAGTCGTATAGAATCAAAAATACAAGATAGCTCAATTTATTGCCGCTTTCATATTGCAGCATAGATTTGTTTCTGCTGTAGTATTCACAATATATGCGGGGGCACGCTACTCTCGTATCAAAAGAATACATCATACAGAGGAACGACAACAATGCGGCTTCTCTGCTTGGGTCAAAATGCCTTTTGAACGGGGCCTAGTGCAGTGATTTATTCAAAAGATTCACTGCACCAGGTCTATCAAAGCCCCTCGCCGGGCGGGCGCATCCGCGCCCTTGGCCGCCGCCTCAACGGCGGCTGGTTGGCGGATTTCCTTGTTCCAGCGCCCATTGCGGGCGCAGCCAAGGGCGCGGATGCGCCC
>JAJXWP010000022.1 GCA_021781575.1 Pseudomonadota bacterium | reverse complement strand
TAGGTGTCGAAGCGCTTGCTGAGGCGATAGTCGAGGACCAGTGAAATGGCGTTCAACTGGCCGCTGCATTGCGGAGCGGCGGTCGAGGAACAGCCGGCGAGGGCACCGGAAGCGAAATTGTTCTGGTCATAGTGGTAATAAGCACCGGTCACGTCGAATTTCGGCGTCACCGAGTACTTCAGGCCCGTCCAGACAATGTCCAACTCTTTGTGATTGGGGTAGAAATTGTTGTTGGTGAAGGCGAGGGTATAGCCGCCGATGTCGTCGAAGCCGGGGGCGAGCGGATGCGACGGATTGGCGAAGGTGATGTGCTCGTAACCGAAATAGGCCTTCGGCTTGCCGGCGTCATACATGGCCATCACGCCGAAGGTCTGGTTGTCCGAGACGATGCCGGACAGGGCGGTAACCGACGACATGCCGTATTGCGGCGTGCCGGGGGTCATCAGGGCGTTCATCTGGGCGCCGGTAAGCGGGCCGGGGATGACGACCGCGTCCTTGATATTGGCATAGAACGCATCGATCGAGGCATGGGCGTAGTCGCCGCCGACCTCGTATTCCTGGGCGCTGTAGGCGGAGCCGCCGTAGCCGCTGAACTTGTACATGGCGCCGATGCGGGCCGGCCCGATCTGGTTCAGATACTTGGCCGAATTGTCGAAGCGGCGATCCTGGGTGTCGCCCGAACCGCCGGCGGCGCCCGACCAGCCGATCGGCGAGAAGGCGTTGGACACGCCCTGCGGGTCGTATTTGGCCACGCCGTCAGCCAACAGGCCGGTCTGCCGGCCGAAGGTGGCGGTGCCCCACCGCGGTGAGCTCAGGCCGACGATGGCGGCGCTGTTGAACATCTGGCCAGTGATGCTGGAGTCGGCATTGGAGGTCTGCTGGTTCAGCGGACGGCCGTTGTTCTGGGTGATCGACTTCAGGGCGTCACTGAGATCACCCGATGTCGGATTGAAGAACGTCTCCAGCTTGAAGATGCCGGTCAGGCCGTCGACGATGTTCTCGGCCCCTTTGATGCCCAGCTTGGATTGGCCCAAGTTGCTGGGCGACATGGTCCACATGGACTTGTTGACCGTCTTGTAGACCAACTCGGTGGTGCCGGTGGGGAAGTAGTCGTTCAGCGGCGTACCATGGGTTTGATACATGATGCCCATGTCGACGGTACCGTAAAGGGTGATACCGGCAACGGTCATGCTGCCATCGTCGGCAGCGTTGGCAGCGCCCGCCATGGCGATCAGGGCAGCGGCGGAAAGGAGATACTTTTTCACGATTAGGTTCTCCCCTATTCAGGTATGGGCGCAACCTGGATTGTCTTGGTTGCCTGCCCTTTGGCTAATCCAGATTTGGCCGAATATGCGGGGAGGAATATTAAATTAAATTTTACTTTATAATCTGGAACTTGCCCACCTCTAACGATTTTTCCTTTGCATTTCCGAGCATTAGCTCGGACCACCGGGCCACCACAGGTGGCTTGCCGGCTCTTTTCCGCGACATTTTTTCCACACATGTGGCGCGCCGGCCACAGTCGGCCATCCTGGCTTGAAAGCCGCCGCTGTCCGCGCCCTCGCCCGGGGCGATGCCGGCCGGGCTGGCTGCGGTTCAGTTGATATTGTTCACAGCGAGTTCGTTGACGACCCTTCGCACCCCCGGGACATCCGCGGCGATCGATGCGGCACTTCCCTGCTCAGATTCAGTATCAACCAGACCACTGAGATAGACGACGTGGTCCCGGGCCTGGACATGAACATTGCCCATGCGGAATGCGGAATCGGCGTGAAGCCGGCCTTTTACTTCCGCCGCGATCCTCTGGTCTTCGGCGCAGGCGCTGGAATTGCAGGCGCCGAACGAGGAACAGGCGGCAGCCATGCCGGCGACAGCGACGGCCATCAGCAGCCGGCAAGCTTGCTTGTTGGAAATCATCTTCCCTCCCTGCGATTACCCGAATGGCAACCGCCACATGGCCGGCGAACGAAGGCCCGCCACCAAGCCGGTCGACCGTGGCGCATACCGGCTCGGCGACAGTCCAGTCCGGCAGCATCCACCAACCCATTATCATGCAAGTAATAATAACGCAATCATTTCCACACAAACCATCACACCCATGTTTCTCTGTCATATTTCTTTAATGTGCTACTTTTATGACTGTCATATATTCGTCACATTTCGCCGATACCAGCCTGCTATGCGTGCTTTTTTTACCACACTCCCCAGAAAGTTTCGTCGGAAAATGGCTCTGCCGCGGCGCTTCCAGGAAGGGAGACGCACCTATAATGCACTGTTATATATGTTTTATTTCAACATGGACAGCGAGCATGAGGGCCAATACTAAATTTTAGTTTACTATTTTTTTCCGCCGATTTCGGGCCAAAGCTAGCCCCGGATTGCAAGGCTTGCTCCAAGTGTTCATTTTCTTACGCCCGCCACTTAATAGGGGAGAACCAATTGTGAGAAAGTATCTGTTGTCTGCCGCCGCCGTTGTCGCGATGGCCAGCGCGGCGCATGCCGATGACGGCCTGTCCATGGGTGGAATCACGCTTTACGGCACCGTCGACATGGGCATGCAGTACAACCTGCATGGCACCTCGACCAGCGACTACTTCCCCACCGGCACCGCCGAAGTGCTCCACAAAAACAGCAACAATTCGACCTTCGGAATGGCGCCCAGCAACCTCGGCCAGTCGAAGATCGGCATCAAGGGGGCGGAGGACATCGTCGACGGCTTGACCGGCATCTTCAAGCTGGAAACCTTCTTCGACCCGCAATCCGGCAACATCGCCGACGCCCGCAAGTCACAGACCTTGTGCAACGGCCACACCAATGATCCGGCCCGCAACTGCGCGACGACCAACGACGATTCCAGCATCGCCGGCCAGATGTTCAACAGCGCCGCCTTCGCAGGCTTGAGCTCGCCGAAATTCGGCACCGCCACCTTCGGCCGGCAAACCGGCCTGGTCGCCGACGGCGTTTCCAAGTACGACCCGCAGGCCGCCTCCAACGCCTTTTCGGTGATCGGCTGGTCGGGCACCGCCGCCGGCGGCGGCTTCACCGGCGACCGCCGGCTCGACAACTCGTTGAAATATGTTGAGCAGTTCGGCCCGCTGCGGGTCGGCGGCCAGTACAAATTCGGCGGCTACACCGACGGCAACCGCAATGCCTACGAATTCGACGTGGGCGGCGACTATGCCAACGCCTCGATCGACGCCTACTACATGCACGTCAACGATGCGATCTACACCAACCCCCTTACCGCCAGCCAGATGGCCGGCCTGACCGCAAACTGTCCGGGTTGCTCGGCCGACACCACACTATCGGGGACGGTGGCCAACACGTCGACCTTCGCCGTCATGGGCATGTACGATGCGGGCAAGCCCAAGGCCTATTTCGGTTATGAACACATCACCTTCACCAACCCGACCGATGCGGTTCCCAGCGGCTCCACCGACATCGGCGGCTACACGCTTGCCTTCAACAACAACAGCCCCTTCACCAACCACAAGATCCTGCAGATCGCCTGGACCGGCCTGAAATATAATTTTACGCCGAAATTCGAAGTCACCGGCGCCTGGTATCATCTTTGGCAGAACAGCTACGCCAGCGGTTCCATGGCCGGCTGCTCAACCTCGCTCAGCGGCGCTTGCAGCGGCTATCAGGACTTCCTGTCACTGGTCGCCGACTATCATCTGAGCAAGCGATTCGACACCTACGCCGGTGCCATGTGGTCGAAATATGCCGAAGGCATGGCCAACGACTACAACCACATCGCCAACATTGCGCCGACCATCGGCGTCCGGTACAGCTTCTAAGTCTTCTGTCACCCCGAACGGAGAAAGGCGCCTCCTCGATCCAAGGAGGGCCTTTCTCCATCCTTTTCGGACTGGGCCAATGTCGCCGGCCCTCAGAATGTGAAGCGCAATCCGACAGTCGGGGCGATATTGTTGTTGTGAAAGTAGCCGCTGCCCAGGCCGTCGAGCACCTGGGACCACATGGCGCCGGCATAGCTGTCGAACCGCTTGCTGAAATGGTAGTCCAGCACCAGCGACAGGGCGTTGAGCGAACCGGCGCAGTTCCCGGCAACGGTGGTGGTGCAGCCGGCATTGGCGCCGGTGGCGTAGCTGTTCTGATCGTAGTGATACCAGGCGCCGCTCACGTCGAACTTCGGCGTTACCGCGTATTTCGCGCCGAGCCAGTAAATCTGCAGGATCTTGTGCTTGGCGTAGGCGTTGTTGGTGGGAAAGACCAGCGTGTAACCGCCAATGTCGTCGAATCCCGACTGTAGGGGATGGCTGGGATTGCCGAACTCGATATGCTCGTAGCCAAAGAACGCCTTCGGCTTGCCGGCGTCATAGAGCGCCATCAGGCTGAACGTCTCGTTGTCCGACACCGTCCCGGTGACGGCAGTGTCGGACGAGAAGCCGAGCGCCGGCAACTGGGCCACCTGCACGGCGGTAAGCGGCGAGGTGAGATTGATGGCGTCCTTGATCTTGGCATAGAACCCATCGACGGAGAAATGGGCGTAATCGGCGCCGAGGTCGAATTCATAGGCGCTGTAGGCGGAGCCGCCGTAGCCGCTGAACTTGTACATGGCGCCGGCCCGAACCGGGCCGAACTGGTCCAGATATTTGAGGGAATTGTCGAAACGGCGATCCTGGGTGTCGCCGGAACCAGCGGCGGCACCCGACCAGCCGATCGGCGAGAAGGCGTTGGAGGCGGCCAGCGGGTCGTACTTGGCCACGCCGTCGGCCAGCAGGCCGGTCTGCCGGCCGAAGGTGCCGGTGCCCCACCGCGGCGAACTCAGGCCGACAATGGCGGCGCTGTTGAACATCTGGCCGGCGATGCTGGAATCGGCGTTGGAAGTCTGCTGATCCAGCGGACGGCCATTGTTCTGGGTCATTGATTTCAACGCGTCACTGATATTGCCCGAGGTGGGATTGAAGAACGTCTCCAGCCTGAAGATGCCGGTCAGACCGTCGACGAGGTCCTCCGCCCCCTTGATACCAATCTTTGATTGGCCGAGGTTACTGGGAGTGGCCGTCCACAGGGACTTGTGGGCATTCTTCTGGATCAACTCTTCCGTCCCCGTCAGAAAGTAATCGTTCAGCGGAGCGCCGTGCGTTTCGTATTGGATGCCCATGTCGACAACGCCGTAGATGGTAATCCCGGCCACGGTCAGGCTCTGGTCGTCGGCATGGGCTGCCCCTGCCATGCTGACCAAGGCCGCAGCACTTAGCAGATAGCGTCTCATGCCCGGTCTCCCCTCTGTCCAAAAACAGCCGATGGTGGATTACTGCCGACAGGGACCTCTCGGCCGTCCCAGGGCATTTCCGGCCTACCAGCCCCAGGTTTTGCCCGAGCAAGTGGCGAATGACATTAGGCTAGATTTCTATATATAGACCGAGATATCCGATACGCTGAACCGAAAAAATTGTTTAATTCCGGTCCATTGGAACAAAAAAAGCAGAATATCGGCAGAATATGCATTGCCTCATCCATGCCGAATATCTGATGAGCGCGACATCTTTGCCACAGATTTGTGTTATGCAGCCATCTCTTATGGGCAAATTACAGGATTAAGGGAGTGTGGCCTCCAGGGCGTGGCCAGCACCGTTCGATGCCGGTGCCGCGCAAATGAGCTCGATCACACAACCCGGTTGGCCGTCGCCGATAGCCACGCGGAAGCCGTGCAGCCGGGCAATCGCGTCGACCAGGCTCAAGCCCAGGCCGCAGCCTTCGATATGGCGGCTCTTGTCCGAGCGATAGAACCGCCGCATCACCGCTTCGCGCTCCTCCGGCGCGATTCCCGGCCCATTGTCCCGCACCCGGACCACCGGAACCTCATGGATGCGCTCCAGCACCAGAGTCACCATGCCGCCGGACGGGGTGAACTTGATCGCGTTGTCGACCAGATTGGCGATTGCCTCGCTCAACAGGTCGCGATCGCCATCGACATATCCGGCACTGCCGACAATCAGACGAAAATGCACGCCCTTTTCCTCGGCGAACGGCTCGAACAGGTCCCCGATTTCCCGCACCACCGTCTCGAGGTCCACCGTCGAGAACGTTGCGTAGCGATGACTTGCTTCGATCTGCCCGATCCGCAACAGGGCGGTGATAATGCGCAACGTCTGATCGAGCCCGACGATGGCCCGGTCCACCATCTCCTGCAGTTCCGCATGGCTACGGGCGGTGTTCCGGGCCCGCTCCAGCCTGGAGCGGACGCGCGTCAACGGCGTCCGCAGATCATGGGCGATGTTGTCGCTGGTCGTCTTCGCCTCGGCCAGCAGTCGCTCGGTCTCGCCAAGCATGTAATTGACGCTTTCGGCCAGCCGATCGAAGTCATCGCCGCTGCCCCGCGTCGGCAGGCGCTCGCTCAACTGCCCCTGGACGATGCGTTCCGCCGTCCGGCGGACCGTCTTGATCTGCTCCTGCGCCCGCCGGCTCAGAATGGCGCCCGCGGCCAGGGCCAGCGCGATGCATGGAATGACGCCAAGCCGAAGGGCGCGAAGGACGACCGCGCGAAGATTGTCAAGGCTGTCCACACCGCGGCCGATGACCAGCGAATGGCCATCGGGAAGACGCCGACAGACGATCAGCACCACCGCATGCTCGGCGCCCACCCCCAACGCTTGCAGATCCATGCGGTGGGCGCGGCCGTCCGCCGGCAGACCTCGCGGATAAATCTCGAGATTGCCGGCAATGTGATGACCGTCGGCAGAAAAGACTGAAATGTAGGTGATGCGATGGGCATGGGTGGCCAGTGCGATCCGCACGCCCTCGGCCATGTCCTGGCGGCTGTCCTCGGCAAGAGCCTTGGCATCCATGACCACTTCCCTCTCCACCCGCTTGGTCTCGACCACGGCGGTCTGCCAATAGATGAACGCGAACAGAAGGAGAGTGGATACGGTGAACGCGCCGGCGAAATGCATCGCAAGGCGAAATGCCGATGTACGAAACAAATCGGTTACCGACAAGACGGCATGGTCCTGCTCAGGCGGGGGCGCTCAGCATGAAACCGGCGCCGCGGATACTGTGGATCATCGGAGATTCCCCCGCCGCATCGATCTTGCGCCGCAGCTTGCCGATATGGACATCGACCAGGTTGGTTTCGGTCAGGAAGCGATAATTCCAGACGTCTTCAAGCAGCATGGCCCGGGTCATCACCTGGCCGGGGCGCCGCATCAGATACTCGAGGAGCTTGAACTCGCGCGGCAGCAGTTCGATCGTCCGGCAGCCCCTGCGCACCCTGCGTTCGATCAGGTCAAGTTCCAACGGACCGACGCGCAGCACCGTCTCCCTCGACATCAGCGGGCGCCGAAGCAATGCCTCGACACGGGCCGCCAGCTCGGAGAACTCGAAGGGTTTGGTCAGATAATCGTCGCCGCCCGCCTTCAGGCCGCGCACGCGCTCGTCGACCTCTCCCAGGGCACTCAACACCAGGACCGGAACCTGGCAGTCTTCCCGCCGCAACGTCTCGAGGATGGACAGGCCATCAAGGCCAGGCAGCATGCGGTCGACGATCACCAGCATGAATTCCTTCATGCGCGCCTTGGCCAATCCATCGATGCCATCGGCCACATGCGCCACGTCGTAGCCGCGTTCGGACAGATCGCTGACGATCTCGTTCGCCGTCTCCACGTCATCTTCAATGAGCAGCACGCGCATCTTGGTGGGCGAGGCGGCCGCGACGGATGCGCCGCCCTGGATCTCATCGATGTTGGCTTGGCGGAAAGCCACGTTCAACTACTCCGGCGTTTGGGGCCGCGGCCCGTCGTTCAGGTAGAGCAGTATAGGCCATAAAGTGTTCTAATTATGGCTTCGGCCTCTCTGCCGTTGATTGAATAATAGATCACCTTTCCGGCCCGCCTGGTGCGTACCAGGGAATCGCGTCGAAGCCTGGCCAGGTGCTGAGATATGGCCGACTGCGAAAGACCGACGGTCCGCTCGAGTTCGCTGACCGATTTCTCGCCGTCGATCAGCTTGCACAAGATCATCAGACGGTAGCCGTTGCCCAAAGCCCGCAACAGCGTGCTGGCACGGTCCGCGCTATCCTGCAATCGCTCCAGGTCTTCCACAGACCCAATTCCACCGCACGTCAACAATGTGGGAGTGCTATCCATATCCCTTCCGAACCCTTTTTCAAACCGGCCGTTCGCCGCCATCGCGCGGCTAACACCGTAACAGATTCTAATATATTATCGGCGGAGGAAAGACCGCAATCCGGATATTCGATACCGTCGGCATCGGACATAAACGCTACATTTTAGGTCACACTGACGTTAGCGGCATTTCAAACCAGGGGCAATCTGACCGGAATGAAGGATAACGAAATCGCCGCCGCGTGGAATGGAATGGCCGCTTGCGAACGATGCGGTATCCGCAATTTGGTGCTCTTCGCCGATCTGACAAACGAGGATTTCAGCTTCATCCACTTGCCCATCGACGATATCTGGTTGCCGGCGGGAGCCTCGCTCTATCAACCTGGACAGAGTTCATCCGCCTTGTTCACGGTGCGGGAAGGACTGCTCAAGCTTGAGCAATACCTGCCCGACGGAGCGCAGCGGATCGTCAGCCTGCTGCGGCCGGGCGATGTCGCCGGCCTCGACGCCCTGGTCGCCGCGACCTACGAACATGCGGCAATCGCCCTGCAGCCGACCAAGGTCTGTCGACTTCCCAAGGATGTCGTAAGCCGCCTGTCGCCAAAGCTGCACCGCCAATTGATGAAGAAGTGGCACGATGCGGTCCTGCGCTCCCACGAATGCACCCGCGAGCTGTCGACCGGCAGCGCCCGGCAGCGGATCGCCAGGCTGTTTGTCCTGCTGGCCCCGGGACCGGACGAATTGTGCCGCCTGTTCGGCCGCGAAGACGTCGGCGCCTTGCTCGGCATTACCACCCAGACGGCCAGTCGGACGGTAGCAGAATTCAAGCGGGCCCATCTGGTGCGCGAAGTGGGCCCCAATCTCTTCCGACGCGACCTGGAGCGCCTGGAGAAGATCGCCGCCGAGGGCTGATCCCGCCAACGAGGCATGTCAATTTCGCAATGCGGGATGCGAATTGCGAATGAGTTAATTCAACCTGACGCCCTAGGCTTCAAAGCTCTGGGTCGTGTGCGCACGCGCCGCGACGAGGGTGAAGCCTAGGGCCATTGCGGCCTGGCGGCCGTCTCCGGTGCGACTGCCCCTTCCTGTGGGACGGTCCAGACGAGGCAGCCCCGACTTCGCCCGGATCGGCGCCAAACACACCAAAGACTGGCATTCCGGCACATCGTCAACCCGCGCTACCTGGTGCCGGAATCGATCGTTTGAGAAGGAGCAGGACATGATCGATCTTCTCCAGCCCTTTTGGATCATGTGGGCGGCGGTCTTTTTCGCCGGAATCGCCATCTGGGCTTCTTCGCTGAAGAGCAAGGCCAGGATCGAGTCCTATGGGCGGATCCCGCTGAAGGATAGCGACAAGAAGAGCCGATGAGCCGTGGCGTAGTGCACCAGGAGGCTATCGCCGTATTCCCCCTATGGCCTGCCTCTCGTCGGCCAGCCTCCCGGCCGCTTGGCCGCCGCCTCAACGGCGGCTAGTGCACTGACCCATCCAAAAGGGTTCACTGCACCAGGTCTATCCAAGCCCCCTCACCGGGCGAGCGCATCCGTGCCGTTGCGCGCTCCGCGCACATCTTCGCTTCGCAACGATTTGGCCGCGCCCGCAATGGGTACTGGAACAAGGAAATCAGCCAACCAGCCGCCGTTGAGGCGGCGGCCAAGGCCGCGGATGCGCCCGCCCGGCGTGGAACTGGCATTAACCCTCGTCCACTAACGCCAACCGAATCATCAGTTTGGGTCAGAGCTCCGAGCACGCGATTACGCAACCGTCATTCACAATTGTGAATGACGGAAATCTACCCAAAGCCTTAAGACGATTATCTATTGAGGCATGTCTGCTCTTCACCACGGCCAGCCTCAGAAGATGAAAGATGTCGTAGGCACAGGATAATAATAGGGGAAACGCCAATGCATTTGGGTCGGATTCAAGCAATATATAACATAATATGTAGCAGCGTCTTCCGCCCCAGCCTCACATCATTCATCAATGAATAAATACAATGAAGACAACTGTTGTTACGCACGCTGCACAAACAATTCAGCGGCAGCACCAGTTTGATGATTGGCACTGCGCACATGGTGTTTGCGCATGCCGATCGATCAAAACCACAAGGGAAGGAGAGGAAATGATCAATCGAACAATTTCGTCGGCCAAAAGGATGTCAAAGGGCGAGAGTCGGTGTCATTCACAATTCTTAACTTTCAATGCGCCGACTTTGCGGGAAGACCTGCTCGGCAGATCTCGGCGGTTTTCCATCAACACTGCCGAGGGTCAAGATTCTTTGTTATTTCTCTTGCCGTTAGCTGATTTCTCGGCCGTTTCATCATGGCCGCGGCGGGCTTTTGCTCCCCTCGCGCTGCATAGCAGCCATGCGAATAATCACCATATAATTTTTAGGGGGTTAGGCGCAGGCTCTACACATTAGCCAACGCGAATTCGTTGCATAACAATCAGGCGAATGCGTTGCAATGGTAGCAGGTCGAGGAGGGCGACTTGTTCGAAAATGAACCAAGCGGCCCAGTAAACCCGCCCAACCCGGGTTTCTCCTCAGATGCGCTCCCACCGCGAAGGACTTGCCCTTCACGCCTGACCTTCTGTCACAGAGTTTGGGGGATTCCGAGATGCCAATGAAATACCTGGTGCGAGGTGCGCTGGTCCTCGTCACCGTCTTGGTCAGTGCTGGCGCTTGGGCTGCGGAAACCGGTCCGGACAAAATAATGGCGTCGACCGCCGATCACTCGACTTTCCAGGTCCTGCAGCAGGACTTCAAGACGGGGCCCGAGGTCACCAAGGCCTGCCTGACCTGCCACACCAACGCGGCCAAGCAGGTCATGAAGACCGAGCACTGGACGTGGGAGTACCGCGACCCGAAGACCCATAAGCTTGAGGGTAAGCGGCATGTGATCAACGACTTCTGCACTTCGCCGGAAACGAACCAATACCACTGCACCGAATGCCACGTCGGCTACAACTGGCGGGACAGCAGCTTCAACTTCTCCGCACCCGAGAACGAAACCAACGTCGACTGCCTGGTGTGCCACGCCAGCACCCGCTTCTACAAGAAGGACGGCGATAATTACGGCGAGCCGCTGAAATGGGTCAATCTGAAGAAGGCAGCCATGTCCGTCGCCATGCCGAGCCGCGAAAATTGCGGCGAATGCCACTTCAACGGCGGCGGCGGTGACGGCACCAAGCACGGCGACCTCGACAGCACGCTGGCCGCGCCGGCCAAGGCCGAGGACGTCCATATGGATGCCAAGGGGCTGCAATTCGAGTGCGTCACCTGCCATAAGGCCGAGGGCCATCAGGTGCCGGGCAGCCGCTATTCGCCGACGGCGATGGACAAGATGCCGGCGATGATCCGCGGGGACCACGAGCACGGCCGCAACCCCGTCACCTGCCAGTCCTGCCACGGCCAGAAGCCGCACAAGCTGGCCAAGATGAACGACCATACCGACAAGATCGCCTGCCAGACCTGCCATATCCCGGCTTTCGCCCGCGGCGGACAGCCGACCAGGTTGACCTGGGACTGGTCGACCGCAGGCAAGCGCGACAAGAACGGCAAGGCCTTCGACACGTTGAACGACGACGGCTTCCCGGTCTACCGCAGCGTCATGGGCACCTTCACCTGGCAGGAAAACGTCGTCCCGGAATACCTGTGGTTCAACGGCACAGTCAACTGGCTGACCGTGGGCGAGAAGTTCGACCCGAGCAAGGCTCCGATCACCATCAATACTTATGAAGGCAGCTCTGCCGACGGCAAGTCAATGATCTGGCCGGTCAAAATCTTCCGCGGCAAGCAGATGTACGACTCGATCAATAATTATCTGATCGTCGCCCATCTGGCCGGCAATGCCGAGGATCCCACCGCATACTGGGTCAACCTTGACTGGGACAAGGCCATTACCGACGGCATGAAGAGAGCCAACCTCCCCTATTCCGGCAAATACGGCTTCATCGCCACCCAGACCATCTGGCCGATCACCCACATGGTGGCGCCGAAAGAAAAGGCCTTGGCCTGCGCCGACTGCCACGCCTCCAACGGCCGGCTGGAACAGATCAAGGGCATCTACATTCCCGGCCGCGGCAGCGACCACTTGCGCTGGCTCGAGTTCGCCGGTTGGACGCTGGCCGCCCTCACACTACTGGTCGCCCTGGTCCACGGCATGGGCCGGATCATCGCCTCCTCGCGCCGGAAATAAGGGGAACCAATCATGGCACGCGTTTATATGTTCAAACGCTTCGAGCGCTTCTGGCACTGGTCCCAGGCCGCGCTGATCATCACCATGCTGATCACCGGCTTCGAGATCCACGGCAGCTATCACTATCTCGGCTGGGCCAAGGCGCAGAACCTGCATACCACCGCCGCCTGGGCGCTGATCATCCTTTGGCTGTTCGCCATCTTCTGGCACTTCACCACGGGTGAGTGGAAGCAATATATTCCAACCTTCGACAAGCTGATCGCCGTGATGCGCTTCTATGCATTCGGCATCTTCACCCCGGCGGTCCATCCCTTCCACGCTACGCCGTCGCGCAAGCACAATCCGCTACAGCGCCTGGCCTATCTGTGGATCAAGCTGATCATCAACCCGGTAATCTGGGCCAGCGGACTGCTCTACCTTTTCTATAAGGATCCGGCCGCCGCAGGCATCGTCGGCAGGATCCATTTGAGCCTCGGCGCTGTCGCCACCATCCACACGGCGGCGGCTTTCCTCATGCTGATGTTCCTCATCATCCACGTCTACTTCGCCACCACCGGCCATACGCCGCTGGCGCACATCAAGGCGATGATCACCGGCTGGGAGGACGAAGTCGAGGAAACCCACGCGCGGTAACAGGACATCGCGGCCGGCTTGGCCGCGATGATCAAGCGCCGCACGGAGCTTTGGTGGCGACTCCGGCTGTCGCAAGGCGGCCGGGGCCGCCCCGGGCGGCGCAAGCCAGTCCAATAAGATTATTCGTAAGGGAAAAGGGGACTACTATGACTACCGTTTCCAGAGGGGTGCTAATCGCACTGATGTCGACCGGGCTTACCCTACCGGTGGCAGCCTTTGCGGCCAGCGACCCGCCACCCTCCAATGCCGAACTGATGAAGCAGATCGAACTGTTGTCCAAACAGCTCGAACAACTCAAAGGCCAGGTGAAGGCGAACCAAGAGAAGACTGCCAACGACACCAAGACCGCGACGGATTCCGCCAAGGCCGCGACCGACACCGCCAAATCGACGTCGGACAAGGTCGATGACCTCAACCGCCGCGTCGCGCGGGACGAAGGCAGATCTCTCAGCCACTGGCTGACCCTCGGCGGCGACTATCGATTCCGGGTCGACTCGCTGGGAGGCGACACCCAGCCCTTCACCGATGTCTTCGCCACCTTCGCCAATGCCCAGCAAGCGCTGCAGAGCGATTTCTTCTCGAACCCGACCGGAACATCCCGCTACTTCGGATCGATGGGAATGAGCACGGCCGCGGCGCTGAGCGCCTTGAGCAGCTTCTCGCAGGCGATGACCGGGGCGCGGACCTTTGACGCGGCGCAGGCCTTCCTCGCCAACCCGAGCAACCGCGCGCTGGTGCAGGGCTTGGGCACCTTCGGCCAATACACCCCGGCCTATAAGCCGAACATCGACACCCTCTATACCAACCGCTTCGGCCTCAACATGCAGGCCAAGGCCACCGAAGACGTGACCGTGAAGGTCCGCCTGCTGGCCTACAAGCTGTTCGGGGCGCAGGACGACAACGCCATCGTCAATGGCGGGCCGGGCGGCGCGGCGCCGTTCTTCGCCGACCGGACCGGGGTCTTCGACGGCACCCTCGGCCATGTGCCATCGAACAGTTATCTCGACGTCGACTATGCCTATGTCACCTGGAGCAATATCGGGGACCAACCGGCCTGGTTTTCGGTGGGCCGCCGCCCCTCGACCAATGGCTGGCCCAGCCATCTGCGCCAGGACAACCCGATGCCGGGTGACGGCGGCACGCCGGCGCTCCTGGTCGACTACGCCTTCGACGGAATGACCGTCGGCTACGCTCCGGACATCGACGCGCTGCCCGGCGCCTACGCCAAGATCTGCTACGGCCGCGGCTTCCAGGCCGGCTTCCGCAACGAGCCCTACCCGACCAATACGGTCGCCAATACCGATATGCTGGGCCTGCAGATCTCGCCGATCAATACCGACCGCCTGCGCGTCTGGAGCCAATGGAACCGCGGCATGAATATCTTCGACGCGCCGCAGATGTATGGAACCTATTTCGGTAATACCGCGCCGTCGGTGGATCTGGGCAATATCGACTGGATCGACCTTGGCGCCCTCAGCACCATCAAGCATGTCGGCATCGGCAATCTCAATCTGTTCGCAGATGTCGGCGCCAGCTTTACCCATCCGAACAACAACGTCTCGTCGCAGTTCGGCTTCCAGGGCTTGATGACCGGTCAGTTCTTCCAGCCCGAGGCGCCTACGGGCAAAACCGGCTGGGCCGTCTACACCGGCTTCCGCTACGACCTGCCGACGCTGACCAAGCTCGGATTCGAATACAATCACGGTTCGAAGGATTGGATCACGTTCGCCCCGGCGGCCGACGACATGTGGACGTCCAAAGTCGGCACCCGCGGCAATGTCTACGAAGTCTATGGGATCCAGGAGCTCAACTACAAGCCGATCTCGTCCTATTTCAGCAAGGTGTTCTTCCGACTGGGCGTCCAGTACTACGACTTCCAGTACACCGGCAGCAACAACTGGGTCGGCGCTCCAATCCCCATGTCCGCGGTCAACGGGCAGATGATGACGCTGACACCGCTCAAGGACGCCTATGACGTTTACGGAACCTTCGAGGTCCATTTCTGATCCGTCTACCGACAGGAGCTCGTTATGAAAAAGACACTCTTCGCCACCGCCCTCCTGGCCGTCATCGCCGTGTCGGCGCCGGCTTTCGTCGGAAGCGCTTATGCCGACGAAGTGAAAATGGTCGGCGTCATCAACAAGATCACCATGGCCCCCGACGGCAAGTCGGCGGTCGCCGTGCTCAAGGATAACAAGACCGGCAAGGAGGTCAGCATCTTCATCGACGATGATTTGACCCTCGACAAGTTCAAGGATCATCGGATCGTCGAAGGCGATGAGATCCGCACGAAGTACAACGAAGAAGACGGCAAGAATCACAGCGCGTTGTTCAAGAAAACAGCCGGCTGCTGATCTTGCCCTGATCCGCTCGCCACCCGCGGCGGCTCTCACTCCGGCATGCGTTTCCATCCTGCCCCCGGGATGGGGCGCATACCGGGGGAATCTGACCCAGAGCAGGCAAGGATCCGTCGAAACGGAACGAGGTGTCACTTGAAAACCGACGGTTGGAAAGCCGCCCTTTTCGGCATGGCGGCCATCTTCGCCGCCGTAACGGCCGGCGCGGCAGAGGTCACCGACGTCGCCGCGGTGCCGCAGTTGGATGCTGCGGGGCAAGCCCGGTATTCGGCCTTTCTCGAAGCGCCCCGGCACCGAGCCTTTGCCATCGCTCCCGGCGGCACCTGGGGACTGGCCATAGACCGGCCGACCGCTGCCGCGGCCGCCGCCGCGGCTCTGCAATCCTGCCGCAAGGAGACCACCCAGTTCTGCCGCCTTTATGCGGTCGACGACCGCGTGGTGTTCGATGCGGAGGGTTGGGCCGCATCCTGGCAGGCGTCCCCGGCAAAAGAACAGAATATTCGGGTCGGTATCGAATTGGGGGACAGTTTCCCCGACCTCGCCCTCAGCGCCCCGGACGGCAAGCCGATCACCCTGGCCGACCTGAGAGGCAGGGTGGTGCTTCTTCACTTCTGGGGAAGTTGGTGTCAGTTCTGCCAAAAGGAATTGCCGGAGCTGCAGCAACTGTATTCATCGTTGGCGCCTTTGCACAATGTCGCCTTCGTCCTGATCCAGGCGCGAGAGTCAATCGAGGTCTCCCGACGATGGGCCGCCCGCCGGGGCTTTACCCTGCCGTTGTACGACTCGGGCACGCTGCAACGCAGCGACAGCACATTTCGGCTGGCTGATGGAACCTCCATCAAGGATCGCTCGATCGCCGATCAATTTCCCACCACCTACGTCCTCGACCCTGATGGAAAAGTGGTCTTCGGCCATCCCGGTTTTGTAGCGCGGTGGCTTGATTATGTGCCGTTGATCCGTCATTTGGCCGGCTCGCCAGCCCAGACGGCATCGGCCTACTGAGCGGGCTTGATCCAGATTAAGAATTGCCTGCCGCTGTTGGCTTAGCATGACGCATGTTCGTACCTCGCGGATCGGCCGCCATCCAAATGCCGCCGCTCCGGGTCCAATTGCGGAGACGACCATGACGATCAACAGCCGACTCCTGACCGTGCTCCTTCCCGTCGCGCTGCTGGGCGCCTGCGCCAGCCTCAGCGACGAGGACAAGGCATCCATCGCGGCGGCCAACCACAAGGCCGACCAGGCTTTGGCGACAGCGCAGCAGGCGCTGGACACCGCCAAGAGCGCTCAGGCCAGCGCCGCCCAGGCAGCCGACGAAGCGGCGCAGGCTGCGGCCAGCGCCAAGGCGGCCAACGAGAAGGCTGACCGCATGTTCCAACGCAGCCTGCGCAAGTAGAAGCAACGGGATAGAGGCCATGTGACCAAGCGGGGAAGCTTGCCATGCGGGCCATGTCGACCATCGCTTTCGCCGCCGCGCTGATCTCCTGCGGTGTTACGCGGGCGGAAGACTTCCCCGGAGATCCAACGGCCGGGCGGGTGCTGGCTGAACAAGTCTGCGCCGTTTGCCACAGTCTCGACGGGGCCGGCGGCACCGGCGGACCCGCCCGGGCCGAACGCAGCCTGAAGGAAATCGCCAAGGATCCTCGGATGACGCCGACGGCCTTGATCTTCTGGCTGACCGGCACCCCTCACCCGACAATGCCAAGCCTGATCCTGTCGTCGGAAGAAGCCCGCGACGTGACCGCTTTCATCCTCACCCTGAACGAAGCCGGCGGCAAGTGACGCGCCATGGACGACCAGGAGCCACGCCGACGCCATCTGCTGCAGCGGATCGCCGAGGAATTGCGGAGCCTGGAAGGGCGTACGGGTTGCCGCTTGTCGCCCGGGGTGGAAGCTGCGCTGACGGCGGTGCCCCGTCACATGTTCGTCGGCCCTGGCCTGCAGCCGGCCGCCTATGACGATACCGCGCTGCCGATCGGCTGGCGGCAGACCATTTCGCAACCGAGCATCGTCGCCCTGATGACGGAACTCCTCCGACCGCAAGCCGGCCAGACCGTTCTCGAAGTGGGCACCGGTTCGGGCTACCAGGCGGCGGTCCTGTCGCAGATGGTGGAACAGGTCTACTCCATCGAGACCATCCCCCAACTGGCCGAGCAGGCGTCGGCCCGCCTGAAACAGCTGGGCATCACCAATGTCGAAGTACGGTGCGGCGATGGCCGCCTGGGTTGGCCCGAGCACGCGCCTTACGACGGCATCATCGTCACCGCCGCCGCCGACAAAATGCCTTCGGCTCTCCCGCCGCAGCTAAAGCCCGGAGCACGGCTGGTGCTCCCCATCGGCCGCCATCCCTACGCGCAGAACCTATGGGTCTTCGACAAGAAAGAGGACGGCGCCGTGGAGGGCCGTGTCATCCTGGCCGTCGCCTTCGTGCCGCTGGTTGAGCCACGCGACGGACCGGAATCAAATGGAGCCTGAGGGCTGGCGCATTGCCCCGGCGTTACTGCGACCGCCCATGCAACGAGCGCAGGCGAGCCAGGTCGATCCCTTGCAGGTCGGGAAACACCGCCAGCGCGCCGCGGACATCGTCGGAATCGGTAAAGGCACTCCGCACGGCCACCACCGGAATACCCGCGGCGCACGCAGCGCCCACCCCATTGGCGGAATCCTCGATGGCCAGGCACTCCGACGGCTTCGCGCCCAAGCGTTCGATGACCGCCAGATAGACCTGCGGATCTGGTTTCTTCGCCGGCGCGTCTTCGGCACAGGCAAGCACTTCGAACCAGTTTCGGCCTTCCCCTCCGGTCGCTCCATCGAGAAGAGCGTCGACATTGGCCCGTGAGGTGGTCGTTGCCACCGATACCCGCAGCCCTGCCGATCGCGCCTCGCCGATGAGTTCGGCTACGCCGGGGCGCAAGGGGACCGACCCGTCGGCCACGCTCTCCGTGTAAATCGCCGTCTTTCGCTGGTGCAGGGCGACCACCAGATCATCGAAGCCCCGGTCGATGCGCGAAGGGTCGGCGCGAACCGCGAAGGCGCGAATTCGCTCCTTCCCGCCGGCCACCTTAAGCAAATCCTTGTAGAGCGGGCGGCCCCACGACCAGGGAAGCCCGAAATCGGCGAACGCCCGATTGAAGGCCAGGCGGTGGGCCTCCTCCGTTTCGGCCAATGTGCCGTCGACATCGAATATCAGAACCGCGAGAGGCGTGCTCATACCATCGGCTTCCCCATCGGCGGAGGCTCCGCCGTTAACGTCAGCGACACACTAGTCGAACCGGCAAGGCACGAGAACTGGCGAAACGCCATATCGCGCCGCCAGCTTTGATCCAGGTTAGTGAGCACAACCCCCGTTTGCGCTGGAATTAACGCCATGTCCGCGCGAGAAACCTGCCCTCCGAGCGCATCGCCAATGTCGGCGCGCCGCTCGAATATTTCCCCAGCTCCGGGAAGAACACTATGGTTCCCGCGACTGCTCGACCGACTGATCCAGCAGGGCACGCTGACCTTCATCGATCCCCGCGGGCATTTGCGGATATTTGCCGGTCCTTCGGTGGATGGTATTCCGCCGGTGACCATCCGACTGCACGACGCCGCACTCGATTGGCGGCTCGCCCTGCGTCCGACTTTGGCCGTGGGTGAAGCCTACATGGACGGCCAACTCACCGTCGAACGCGGAGATCTGTACGATTTCCTGGCCCTTGCCACCTACAACCTGCAGCGCCCGCACTGCCCCTGGTTGCTGCGCATGGCCGGCCGTGCCGCCACTCTCGCGCGCCGGCTGCACCAGTGGAATCCGGAAGCGCGGGCAAGGCACAATGCCGCACACCATTACGATCTTTCCTCCACCTTCTACGACTTGTTCCTCGACAGCGACCGCCAATATTCCTGTGCCTATTTCGCCCGCCCCGGGATGACGCTGGAAGAAGCCCAGGCGGCCAAGAAGCGCCACATCGCCGCCAAGCTGCTGCTTGAGCCGGGCCAACGGGTGCTGGATATAGGCTGCGGCTGGGGCGGATTGGCGCTGGACCTGGCCGCGGCTGCCGGCGTCGAGGTGCTGGGCATCACCTTGTCACGCGAACAACTGGACGCAGCGACCCGGCGTGCCGCCGACCGCGGGCTGGCCGATCGTGTCCGCTTCCAGCTTTGCGACTACCGCCAAGTCGACGGCATCTTCGACCGCATCGTCTCGGTCGGCATGTTCGAGCATGTCGGCATCGGACATTACCCGGCGTTCTTTGCCGCGCTGCGCGACCACCTCGCCGAGGACGGAGTGGCACTGCTGCACTCGATCGGCTCGTCTCACGGTCCTGGGACGACCAACCCCTGGATCCGCAAGTACATCTTTCCCGGCGGCTATATGCCGGCACTGTCGGAAGTCCTTCCGGTGGTCGAACGCCAAGGCTTGGTGGCCACCGACATCGAAATTCTCAGGAACCATTACGCCGATACTTTGCGCGAGTGGCGCCATCGCTTCCTGGCCAACCGCGACCAGGCAGCCCGGCTGTACGACGAGCGGTTCTGCCGCATGTGGGAATTCTATCTGGCCGGATCCGAAGCCGCCTTCCGGCACCAGGGCCTCATGGTCTTCCAGCTGCAATTGGCGAAGCGGGACGGCGGCGTCCCCTTCAGCCGCGACTATATCGGCGCCTACGAGGAAAGATCCCTGCGGTGACCTGCCGCTCCCTCGCCGTGCGGGGCCATCCGACCCAATGGCCGCCGCCTAACCGAAATAGGCCGCCAGGTTTCTCCGGATCCTGTCCTTGACCGGTTCATCAACCGACGGAGCGCTGAAGACCTGCCCGGTGACCGCCTCGAACAGAGCGATGTATTTCAGGCTGAATTCCACCAATGTGTCCTCGGGGATCGGCGGAATCGGCTGGTGATAGGGGTCACAGCGGCTGGCGATCCACAGGCGCAGAAACTCCTTGTCAAGGCTTTCCGGCTCCTCGCCCCGGCCGTGGCGCTCGGCATAGCTGGCGGTCCGCCAGTAACGGCTGCTGTCGGGGGTCAGGATCTCGTCGGCCAGGGTGACACGTCCATCCGCGTCGATGCCGAATTCGAACTTGGTATCCACCAGGATCAGGCCCGATCGGGTGGCGATCTCGCGGCCGCGGCCGAACAGCGACAGCGACAGCGTGGCCACCTCTTCCCATTGCGCCTGGGTCAGCAGTCCTTGGGCGACGATCTCGGACGGCGAGATCGGCGCGTCGTGCCCGCCCACCGCCGCCTTGGTGGTCGGAGTCAAGATCGTCGCCGGCAGCCGGTCGTTCTTGCTCAGGCCGTCGGGCAGGCTAACGCCGTACATCTGGCGGCGGCCGTCGCGGTACATCGGCCAGATGGACGTGTCGGTCGAGCCGGTCAAATAATCACGCACCACCATCTCCACCGGCAGCATGGTCAGGCGGCGCCCGACCACCACGTTGGGATCCGGGTAGTCGAGAACATGGTTCGGGCAGATATCGGCCGTGGCCTCGAACCAGAAGCGAGCGGTCTGGGTCAGCACCTGCCCCTTGAACGGTACCGCCGCCAGCACCTGGTCGAAGGCGCTCTGCCGGTCGGTCGAGATCAGAATTCGCCGGCCATCGGGAAGATCGTAGTTCTCGCGCACCTTGCCCCGGTAATAATTCGGCAGTTGGGGAAAGTGCGCCTCGGTCAGCACATGGGGAATGGCGGCACGGATCACGTCGGCGGCAAGCATGGGCGGCATCCATTGGAACGGGCTGACGAGTTATCGCACCCGCCGACGCTTGCGGCAAGGATCAGGCGCAGCGATCACGGCGATTGGGCCATGGCGGCAATGCAGGTGGCGCAAGACGCGATTTCTTTGGCGGGAAGGACGGGCTTTCGTCGTCCCGTCATGTTCGGGGCCGGCGACGGAACCCGGCAAGGCCGTCCGTGTTTAACCTGCATTTCTCAGACCCCAGGCACCCGCCTCCGGCGCGGATGGAGGACAATGTTCGACTGGACGGAAATTGGCCTTGCCCCCGCCAGGGAGGCCGAGAACGACCAGCCGCCGCGGCGGCAAGACGCCCCTTCCCCGTCACGCAGCGCCGGGCGGGGCGGCCAGGACGAGAATGACGGCGATCAGGGGGAACGCCCGCCCAGGCGGACTCGCTGGCCGCTGGTCGCACTTGGCCTGGGCATCGCAGCCGCCGCCGTGGCGGCGACGATCTATTGGTACCAGACCAAGGACCAGCAGACGACGGACGACGCCTATACCGACGGCAGGGCAGTGATTATCGCACCCCATGTCAGCGGTTATGTCACGGTGCTGGCGGTCGACGACAACCAGTTCGTCCATGCCGGCGATCTCCTCGTGCAGATCGAGCGAAAGGACTTCCTGGCGGTGCAACATCAGGCGGCCAGCCAGTTGGCCGCCATCGAAGCACAGTTGGACAGCGGCCGGATCGCCCTCGACAAAGCGCGGGTCACCTTTCCGGCGCAACTGACACAGGCCCAGGGGCAGTTCATCGAGGCCCAGGGGCGCCTGTTCCAAGCCGAGCGCGACTACCAGCGGCAGCATCGCATCGCCCGCGCCGCCACCACCCAGCAAAGCGTCGACAGTTCCACCGCAAATCAACGGATCGCCCGGGGGCAGTTGGACCAGGCGAAGGGCCAGCTGCGCCGTGCCGAATTGGTTCGGCAGAACATCGCCCAGGCCGAGGCGCGGGTGAAGCAGCTGGAAGCCGAGCGGCGCCAGACGCAAGCCAAGCTCGACCTGGCCGCGATCGATCTCGGCTATACGCGGGTCACCGCGCCGCACGACGGCTGGGTCACCCGGCGCAATGTGGAAATGGGCAACTATCTCCAGGCCGGCACCCAGATCATGGCGATTGTCGAACCCGAGGTCTGGGTCACCGCCAATTTCAAGGAGACGGCGCTGGCGCGCATGCGGCCGGGCCAGAGGGTGCGCATCCATGTTGACGCCTATCCCGACCTGCGGCTCGAAGGGCATGTGGACAGCATCCAGAAGGGATCAGGGGCCCGGTTTTCCGCCTTTCCGCCGGAGAACGCCACCGGCAATTACGTCAAGATCGTCCAGCGCGTGCCGGTAAAGATCGTCATCGACAGCGGCCTGGACCCCGCCCGACCATTGCCGCTCGGCCTGTCCGTGGAGCCCACCGTGTATCTGCGATGAACGGGACGAAGAGTTCCGACTGGCAGCCCAAGAGCAACAAATGGCTGATCGCCGTTGTCGTCACCCTGGCGGCGTTCATGGAAGTTCTCGACACCACCATCGTCAACGTCTCCCTGCGGCACATCGCCGGCGGGATGTCGGTCAGCTACGACGACGCTACCTGGACGATGACCTCCTACCTGGTGGCCAATGGGGTGGTTCTCACCATCTCCGGCTGGCTGGGCCGGGTGCTGGGGCGCAAGCGGTATTTCCTCATCTGCGTGGCCATGTTCAGCATCGCCAGCGTCCTGTGCGGCCTGTCGTCCAACCTGGGACAAATCGTCGTCGCCCGTGCCGTGCAAGGCTTTTTCGGCGGAGGGTTGCAGCCCACCCAGCAATCGATCCTGCTCGACACCTTCGGTCAGGCGCAGCGGGCGCGCGCCTTCGGCCTGACGGCGGTGGCCACCGTGGTGGCTCCGGCGGTCGGGCCGGCTCTCGGCGGATGGATCACCGACACCTACGGCTGGCCATGGGTCTTCTTCATCAACTTTCCGGTCGGCTTGCTGACATTCTTCGCCGTCGGCCGACTGATCGAGGATCCGCCCTGGGCCCGGCCGCATGGCCTGCGCGAGATCGACGCCATCGGTATCTCGCTGATCGCCCTCGGCCTGGGCAGCCTTCAGGTAACCATGGATCGCGGCCAGGACGAGGACTGGTTCGCCTCGGATTTCATCCGCACATTCGCCGCCATGGCCGCCATCGGCCTGCTGGGTGCCGTCACCTGGCTGCTCTACGCCAAGAAGCCGGTGATCAACATCCGTGTCTTCGCCGACCGGAACTTCGCCATGTCGTCGGCCCTGATGGCCGCCATGGCCTTCATCCTATACGGCAGCGTGGTGCTCCTGCCCGAGCTGGCACAGACGGTCCTCGGCTACGACGCCACCTTGTCGGGGCTTCTGCTGTCTCCCGGCGCCGCGCTGCTGATCGTCCTCATCCCGCTGGCCGAGCGACTGCAGCGCCTAGTGAAGACGAAATACGTGGTTACCCTCGGCTTCGCCATTCTTTCCCTCTCGCTATTCTATTCACACCGGATCCCGCCCGATGTCGGCTTCAATGAACTGGTGCTGATGCGGGCGCTGCAGGCGGCGGGCCTGGCCTTTCTCTTCGCCCCGCTGACCACCATCGCCTTCGCCAACATCAGCCGCCGCGACAATGGCGACGCCTCGGCCCTGTTCACCATGTTCCGCAATGTGACGGGGTCGGTCGGGATCTCGATCACCACCGCCATCCTGGCCCAGCAGACGCAGGTCCATCTGGCCCATCTGGCGCCGCATATGACACCGCTCGACCAGGGCTACGTCACGACGCTCCAACACTATCTGGCCACGGTAAGGGCCTATGGCCAACACCCCGCGACATCGGGGCGGACGGCCCAGGGTCTCCTCTACAAGACCTTCCAGACCCAGGCTTCCGTCCTCGCCTATTCTGATTTGTTCACTTATGGCGGCATCATCGCCGCCTGTGTCATCCCTTTCACCTTTGCCCTGACCGGCAAGGTCGGCGGGAGGGCACATGCGGGTTAGGCCGGGGAAAGCTTGGGCGGCCGGCATCATGGCGCTGCTGGCCACCGGCTGTACTGTCGGGCCGGATTTTCACCGCCCCCGGCCGTCACTGCCCCCCTCCTGGCCGGGCACGACAACTCCGGCTGCGGGCGGGCAAGGCTCTATCAGCGAGCCGGTGGGCGAGCCGATCACCCCCGACTGGTGGGCGGCGTTCAACGACCCCGAATTGACCTCGCTGGAGCACCGTGTCGCCGCAGCCAATCTCGATTTGCGCACCGCAACCATCCGCCTGGCCGAAAGCCGCGCAATGCGGCGAATTACCAGCGCCGCCGCCTTCCCGCAGGTCCACGGCAATGCGACATATCAGCGCCAGAAGCCGAGCGAGAAAGGCATCTTCAGCCTTTTCGGGGCCGGGGCCGGCGGCAGCGCCGCCGCTGGCGGCGGCATCGCCGGACCAACCGGCGTTCCAACCGCCGGCACCGGTCTCCACTCCTTGGACCTCTGGCAATACGGCTTCGATTCGCAGTGGGAACTCGACCTTTGGGGGCGGGTACGGCGGTCCGTCGAGGCCGCCGACGCCGCGATCGAGGAATCGGCCGATGCGCGCCGCGATGCGCTCATCTCAGTCCTGGCGGAAGTGGCGCGCGACTATCTGCTGCTGCGGGGAACCCAGACCAAGCTACGGATCAGCAAGGAGAACCTGGCCATAGCCGAAGACAGCCTGATGCTGACCACGCAGCGGGCCACCGGCGGCTTGAGCAGTCAGTTGGACGTGGCGACCGCGGACGCCCAGGTTGCCACGACCAAAGCCACCATCCCGCCGCTGCAGCAAAGCGAGGCGCAGGCCATCGACCGCCTGAGCTTCCTCTTGGGACGCCCGCCGGGCAGCCTTGCCGCCGAATTGGCGACGCCCCATCCCGTACCGCCGCCACCGCCGCGCGTGCCGGTCGGACTGCCGGCCGAACTGGCACGCCGTCGGCCCGATATCCGACAAGCGGAGGCTCAACTGCACGCCCAGACCGCCGAAGTCGGCGTCGCCGTGGCCAGCTTCTATCCCAACGTCACCCTCAGCGCCATGTTCGACCTGCAGGCGCTGAAATTCTCGGACTTGGGAAGCTGGCAATCGCGCACCGCCACCCTAGGTCCAACCTTAAGCCTTCCCCTGTTCGACGGTGGGCAGCTTGCCGGCAACCTGCAGCTGACCAAGGCCCGCCAGCAGGAAGCCGCCGTCGCCTATCAGCGCACCGTACTCAATGCCTGGAGGGAAGTGGTCGACGCACTGGTCGCCTATGAGGCGGAACAGCAGCGTCGCGAAGCGATCGCCAGTGCCGTCGAGCGCAACCGGCGGCGTTTGCGGCTGGCGCGGGAACAATACCGGCAAGGCCTGGTGAGTTTCCTCCAGGTGCTGACCGCAGAGCAGCAACTGCTCGCCTCCGAGCGACAGGAGGCGGGCAGCACGACCGCCGTATCGACCGATCTGGTAGCCCTTTACAAGGCCCTGGGCGGCGGCTGGGAGACCAGCTTTCCGACCGGGAAGAGCGGGAAACAGTAAGAACAAGGGTCCCCGCGTCGGGCCGCCGGTCATTATGCGGATATCAGCCGAATTCGTGATGGACATGATGGCCGAGATGCTCGGTGAAGACATCCGCATCCTGGTGCCGCAAATCGTGCACCGCCGGCAGCCCAAGGTGATCCACCAAGCCCGGAGAGCCGTCGACATGGCCGGTCGCAATCGCCCCGGAATGGTCGAGGCCCGGCCATGGCCGCGACGAGTCTGCAGGCTGCGGCCAGGAGGGGCCGGGGTGCCGGCTGAGGGACAGGGAAGAAAGGTCGATCGTGTCGGCGACAGGAGAGAACAGATGCGCCATCGTCGCGCCATGATCCGGTCGCGGAGCACCGTCGCCTGCGCCTGCGGCCATCCCGGAGGTCCCTTCGGCGGCGGCGACGGCGCGCGACTCCGCCCCAGCCGAGGTCGTCGTGCCGGAAGGGGACAGCCGATCGACCCCCAAAGTACCGTAAGGCGTCAAATTAGCAAATGCCCCACCCTTAACCATGTCATCCCTATAGTTATACTTACTGTTTACCATCACACGCACTCCACTTATCGATTTTTATTTACTTGTGCCGTTATGCTGATGGGGCATTATTGAATTGCGCCTGTTTAAAATTCATTAATTTTCGTTAACCACCAAGAGGGATACACTGAGTGGTTAGGCACAGACCGCAAGTCGATCACTTGGTGCGCCACAATCGCGCCAATTCATAGTTGCGCCACTGCTATCGTATATTGAATTTGCCAGATCCCCCACCGTCGCGCCGACAGGCGCAGCTTGTTGTGGACATTGCCCATGCTCGCATTCGACCAGCTTGCACCGCAGCCCGTATGGCGGCATTTCGCCGCGCTTTGCGCTATTCCGCGCCCTTCCCTCGGCGAGGCGGCGGTGCGCCGATATCTCCTCGATTGGGCTTCCGGGCGCGGCTTGGCTACGCAAACCGACGTGACTGGCAACCTGGTGATTCGCCGCCCGGCTTCGCCGGACCGGACGGAACGCCCGGCGGTCATCCTGCAGGCGCACCTCGACATGGTCTGCCAAGCCAACCACGGGGTTGCGCATGACTTTGCCGCCGACCCCATCCGCCCGGTGGTCGAAGACGGCTGGGTGATAGCCAAAGAGACGACACTCGGAGCCGATAATGGTATCGGGGTCGCCTTAGCGCTGGCCGCCCTGGAGGATCCGCGGTTGGCGCACCCGTCGATCGAGGCGCTGTTCACGGTGGACGAGGAAACCGGCATGGGAGGTGCCCGCGGCTTATCCCCCGGGCTGCTGCAAGGTAGCCGGATGCTGAACCTCGACACCGAGGAATGGGGAGAATTCACCGTGGGATGCGCCGGCGGCTGTGACGTCATGGTCGCCCGGAACTGCCGGACGGTCCCGCCTCCGGCCGGCTACCTGGTGCGCCAGATCGCCGTGTCCGGCCTGCAGGGCGGCCATTCCGGCATCGACATCCATCGCGGGCGCGGAAACGCCAACAAACTTCTGCTGCGCCTGTTGCGACTGCTTGAGACGCGAACCGACCTGCACCTGGCCGGCCTCGCCGGCGGCACGGCGCGCAACGCCCTGCCGCGGGAAGCCAGGGCCCTGGTGGCGCTGCCGGCGGCCGACGTCGACCTGGTGGAATCGGCCCTTGCCGACCAGCAGGCCCTGTACCGCGACGAGCTGGCCGGAGCCGACGAAGGCGTAACCCTGCAATTGGGCCCAGGCCTGACAGGGCCGGTCATCGACAGGGCCGACCAGGCGTGCCTGCTCGCCGCCCTGCACGCCGCGCCTCACGGGGTCCGCCGGATGAGCGCCGCCTTCCCTGGGGTCGTCGAGACATCGAACAATCTCGGCATCATGCGCCTTGACGAAGGCCGCTTCGATGCCGCCCTGATGGTCCGCTCCCTGCGCGATTCGGCAACCATGGCGCTGGCGGAGGAGATCACCAGCCTGTTCTCGCTGGCCGGCTGCCAAGCCGTCATCGCCGGAGCCTATCCGGGGTGGACACCCAATCCCCGTTCGACCTTGCTCGGCTTGTGCCGCGATGTCTATCGCCACGAATTCCAGAGCGAAGCCGTCACCCAGGTGATACACGCCGGCCTGGAATGCGGGCTGATTGCCGGCACCTATCCGGACCTTGACATCATCTCTTTCGGCCCCACCATCAAGGGAGCGCACGCCCCCGGCGAACGGGTGGATATCGCCTCGGTGAGCCGGACCTGGCACTTGCTGACGGCGATCCTGGCCGCGCTCTGACACCTCGGCAGTTCCACCCCTCGGCGTCACCCTGAACACTAATCTTCTACCGGCGGCACGGCAAACGGATCGGGCCGGGCCGGCCTTTTCCTCACCCGGTCAGCGCCGATGTTTTTCCGGCTCCGTGATGCCGCACTCGCGCGCTTCGGCATCGAAGGCCTCGCGGTACAATGGCAGTGCCCGGGTGCGGATTATCGGCTCGCCGGTGCGGCTATCGACATACTCCACCCGCTCCACCAAGCGATGGGCAGCCTTGTTGGGGCAAGCTTCGCTTTCGGCGATCAGCGCCGCGATCTGCGCCGTCAAGCCGGCAATATGGCAGGAATCGAGGTCGGCTTCGAAGCGCAGTTCCTCGAGTTCACGACGCAGTTCGGTGATCTCGTGGCGAAGATCCTCAACGTCCATCTCATCCATCAGGCTGGCCTGATCTTCGGCCGGGGCTTTGGGAGTGTTCATCTGTCTGATCCAGTTCTCGGTAGCGGAGGGTCACGCGAGCCGCGATATGGGGTATCCCAACTTCACAGCCGGATGTCGACCGCTGTCAGCGAAAACCAAAGGGGTCAGCTCGTATCAGAAGCTGACCCCTTTGGCAAATTTGATAGCGGAGGGGCTTGATCCCCCGACACGCCGGTTATGATACGGCTTCGGCCCCTCGCTTATCAATCATTTAAGCGCTGAATGCCGCGACCCTGCACCGCTCACCCCATCACGGCCCGAGGGTCCCGACAAGCCGCCTGAGGCTCCCCGGGCAAGCCCATCGGCAAGAACCGGAAAGACCGCCATCGTCGCGGAGGCCACAGGTGACATAATGCGACTACGCGGGCTGCCGGCGACGCCGCCGGCGCGGCAGCAGGCCCATGCCGAACAGTCCGGTCGACACGGCAAGGAGCGAGGATGCCTCGGGAACTGCCACGGCCTCCGGATCGAGATAGATGCCGGACCAACTTTCCAATGTCTGCGGATCCAACATTGACGCGCTAATCGCCAGCAGGTCGCCGCGCAGCCCATCGCGTTCCAGCCCCAGCGAGGAGATGAAGGAACCTGCCGGCGCCATCGGGTCGAGGACTTGGCCGGGCATCTCGGTGCTCAGCAGCGTCTTCAGTTCGCTGGACGCCGATGAACCGACGAAAAGCCCCTCAACGGTGCCCTGCTGACCAAGGAAGGCGACATTTCCGCCTGAATTTGCTAGGTAGGCGGAACTGCGCCAGCGCGCCGGCTCGGCGTCGGTGCTGTCAACCTGACCCGAAAAATTCCAGTTGAGGAAATCGGTGAATCCGTCGACGCCGGTCTGCGCGATCATTGAGACGACGTCGGTCTGGGTATCGATCGAGAACATGCCTTGATGGACCGGTTCGATCAGGTCTGCGCCGTTCGGGTAAAGAGCCAGGCAATAGGCGACTCTGGCCGCATTGCCATCGGTTGGACAGGCCTTATGGACGGTCATCGTGTCGGTGCCCCAGGAGCCCCAGAAACCGACATGCGTGCCATCGAATGACAGCCCTTCACCAAATCCATTGAAGGTCTGGCCGACGGCCCCAGGCACGGCGCCGCCGATCTGCACGAGCGGTGTCAATGACGGCTGAGGCGACAACGGGGCGAGATAAATGCCCCCCGCTGTTGGGGCATTTTCGTTGTCGAGCCCGGTAAAGACGACTTGTGAGCCGGCGGCGGAGGGCGGTGCCGTAGATCCGAAAGTCGCGCCGCTGACGCCGGGAATCGCATCCCCGGATCGCGCGATTGTTTGAACGGCGCCGCCATTCCCCCCGCTCGTATCGCGATAGAAGACTCCAGTCTCGGCAACACCGCCAACGGTATAGTTCCCCTTGAAGGCGACGGTCGATCCGGTCACCGTTGGAGCGCCGGGAAACTGGTCGAATCCGGTTCCAGCCGGTGCATTTGGAACGGCGAACTGCGTGAACCCGGCATCACCAAGCTGACCTGCCCCGGTGATGAGTGTCCCGCCGGCGTTGGTAAAAACGCCTGAGGTTCCCGTCTTGGTGCCGTCAGGCAGGGAGTACACCGGCTGGGTTTGCCCGCGGAAGGCAATGGCCGAGGAGGTGGCGTCAATCCGCGGTGTGGAGGGAAACTCGACAAACGTCGCCCCGGCGGCGTTCGGCGCCGGTACCCCAATACCTTTGTTGTCCGCTTGAACGATGATTGGCGCTCCGGGCACACTCATGTCTCGAGTGTAGATGCCCTGCGTCGTGCCATCCCCACCGCCGCCACCACCGCCACCACCACCGCCTTCTTCACCGCCGCCCGCTATGGGCTTTGCCCTTGCCCTGAAGACGACCAGCCCCGCATCGTTCACCGCCGGCTGATTATAGCTGAAATAATACGGCGTGTTCGTCGGGGGGGTTGAGGTTGGTGCGACCATGCCGTTGTTGACCACCGTGAGCCAAACCGGCGTTGCCTGCGCAGTGCAAGGCAGAAGGAGGGCGGCGAGCGCGATCGGCATCAAGCTGATTGGAGCGCAACTCAGGCGAAGGTGTTTACGCATAGGATCTACTCCAGTCCACGCTAAGGCAACGTCAAGCAACCGCGCCGACGTTGCCGATTGGCTGCGAGCACACCCAAGCAAATCGCGTGCCGTGTAATGAGGCAAAAAAAATCCCGCTAAAAGCAAGTCACCAGCGGAACGACTATAGGTAAAACAGCTTTAAGATTGCATATCCGTAAAAAATCCCGACACTCGGCGCCCCATGGGGAATTCGGTGGAGAAACGACGGAAAATCCGCTCAAAGACGCCCTTCAGGGCCCACCGCCGGAAATTCGGAAGATCGGTGGAACCGAATAAAGGACGCCAGCCGAATGGCCGGAAAGGCTTGCGGAACAAAATCAGAAGCCCCTGCCAAGTCGTTGACCTGGCAGGGGCTTTTATTGGTAGCGGAGGAGGGCCTTGAACCCCCGACACGTGGATTATGATTCCGCCAAAATCCATTTGTTCTCAAAGCGATAGGGTTCGAATGTACCGTCCCTGTCCCGTACAGGGATCGTGCCCTCGTCAGGTCGGCATCTCGTCCCCGGGCTGGGGAGGCTCGCCGCCATCCCTGGTGAGGAGACGGCGGAAAGCCGCCCGATCGCCAAGACCCTTGCGACTCGTGAAAAATTCAGCCGTCCGCATGGCGGCCAACTTCTCCGCCACCGCCGTGGCGACAAATTGATTCAAGCTCGTCCCTTCCTCGGCCGCCAAGCGTTCGGCCTCGGCCTTGATCGAGACCGGCAGGCGGAGCGGATAGGTCGAGGTCTTCGTCGTCATGACACCACCTTCCATAAGATTTCGCCCGACAACACAACCGGCAAACCAAACCGTTCGGCCGCCGGCAGATAATCCCGACGGTTAAACGTCACCAGGCAATCGGCTTGCCCGTTTACCGCCGCCTCCAACACCAATTCGTCCCCAGGATCACGTAGTTGCGGACGCCAAAGAAACCACGGCTCGACAGGGATGATGAGTTCAACCAAGCGGTTGAGGAACACCGAGACGTCGGCCGGCTGCAAACCTGCCGCCAGAACATGCTCTGCCCGTCGGCACACAGCCTCGTATTCCAGGAACAGCGGTACCGTCGCCAGCAGGTCCGCCCGTCCGTCATCGACCGCCAACAGCAAAGCCGCCGACGCCCCTCGCGGGCTACGCAGGGCAGCAACGATGACGTCTGTGTCGAGAACCAGTCGCATCAAATATAGTGTCACATCATATGTGATATGACAATGCTTACGGCAACTCTTGTATAGGAAGTGGCTTCATGCCCCTTGGCGCGAAGGTGACGACGCCTCAATCGTCCTCGTCACCTTCGGTGGCAGCACGCCAGCGGCTTTCCGTCAGGTCGTCGAGCGCGGCCTCGTAATTGGCAGGCGAGAAATCGGTACGGTCGTTGGCCACCTGGTGTAGCTGATCGGTCAGCGCCCATGCGATGGCGTGGATGGCCTCGTGACGATCCAGGCCTTCCTTCATCACTCGCGCCAGTGCCCGCCGTACGGCCGACGGGTCGTCCGCGGCAACCTGGTTTTCGACGATGGTGTGAAGCTGGTCGACGCCTACATGAACCGCCGCTCGGCCACCGATGACGGCATCGGCGGCAAGCTCGATCGCCTCGCCCGCGCGGTGGAAAAGGGCAACACTGAAAGCTTTATCATCAGCCACAGCCTCTACCGCTTCATCCGACACCAGCTGATCTACGCCTCCACCCTGCCGGCACCGGGCGCCGAGGCGCAGGCCCTGGGCGAGAAACGATACCAGGCGTTTCTCGATTCGGTGGCGGCGATGCTGGCCAAGGGGGCGGCCAACGATAACGCCCCCGCCAAGACCACCAAAGAGGAGTGACCGTTCCCGCCCAGAGCCCGGCTCCCGCCCCGTCGGGGCGGACCCCGCCATTTGGGCTTGCCGGCAAGCGGGCCGGGCCGCTGGAGGCGGGCTGTCAAGGAGCATGCCCGCCGCAGGCGGCGGCCGCAGGCCGTCCTTGACCGCCCGACGCGGCCCGGCACAGGCTCGCCAAGCCCAAATGGTGGGATGTGGCTGGGACAGCCCATCCCCAAAGATTTCCCCGACGCATTGACCGCCCCCACCTTGTACGGATATCATCCGTGCGGAAAGGGAGGCCGCCATGCCCATGACCCCCGCAACGACACGCGACGACCGCATCGAACTACGCACGACCAAGGAGGAGAAACGTCTCCTCGCGGCGGCAGCGGCTTACGAGCGGCTGGACGTCACCAGCTTCATCATGCGCAACGTTCTGCCCACCGCCCGAGAGGTAGTGGACCGCGCCGAACGTCTGGTGCTCTCCGCCCGTGACAGCGAGCGGGTTCTGGCGCTGCTGGAAAATCCGCCGGCCCCGACGCCTGCATTGCTGGCCGCCGCCCGCCGCCGTCTTGCCCGGCCGTGAGCGACCCGCGCGACTGGCGGGAAGAACCGATCGGCCGGCAGCATGACCGCAAGGGCTTCGATTGCGGCTCGCTCGACCTTAACTTCTATCTCCAGCGCTACGCCCGGCAGAACCACGAATCGGGCGGCGCCAAGACCTTCGTCGCTGTAGCCCCGGCCGAGCCGGCGCGGGTGCTCGGCTATTATGCGATCAGTCCCGGCGCCGTCGAATTCGCCCGTGTCCCCGCCGCCCTGACCCGCAAACTGGGGCGTTACGAGGTTCCGGTTTTCCGCCTCGGCCGCCTTGCGGTCAGCCTGTCGGCGCAGGGCCGGGGCCTGGGCGGCGACCTGCTGCTGGCGGCCGGCCTGCGCGCCCTGGCCGTGGCGGCCGAAGTCGGGGGCGTCGCCCTGGCCATCGATGCCAAGGACGCGCGCGCCGCCGCCTGGTACGGCCGGTTCGGGGCCGTGGTGCTGCTAGACGATCCCTTGAAGCTGATCCTGCCGCTCGCGACGATCGCCGAGGCGGTCAAAGCGGCCGAAGAAAACTGACTTGGCAGCTGTTTTTCACCCTGCGCCCTTGTATCCGGCGCTGCGCCGACATTCGCCCAAACACCTCTTTTGCACCCTGGACTGCATTATAAGACATTGATATTGTTTGACGTTTTTGGCTGACGGCCAGCGCGCCAAAGGCCAAATCTGACTGGACGGCGTCCGATTATCGACCGCACGCTCGAAGCCATTGAAGAGAACAGGAGATTTGGCAACCATTGCTTAGTGCGTGCCATTTACTCATCAACCTTTACTACACTTAAATTGAGCTTAGAAGCAATGCCTTCAACAGGGCGGGGTTTTCCTTCCCTGCTGACCGCAGGTGTTGGCAGACAAAATCCGAATCATGAGGAAACGGGTGGCCACTTGAACGAGTAGCTTGTGCTCCGCCCGCCGCCCGGATTGCGCACGAGCAACTCCCGGGCGAGCAGATCGGCGATGTCGCGTTGCGCCGTGTCCAGTGAGCAGCGACAGATGTTCGCCCACTTCCGCGCCGTCACGGTTCCTTCAAAACCCTCAAGCAACTTGTCCAAGACCTTCTCCTGGCGGGGTGAGAACGGCGGTTGACTGGCTTGCGCCAGCCAGAACTTTCCCTTGTTGATGACCATGGTGCTGAGCGTGTCCGCAGCGTCGATGGCCCGCACGTAACAGCCGATGAACCATGTCAGCCATTCAGTGATGTCGAGACCGGCCTTTTGCGTCTGTTCGAGGACCTCGTAATACCGCTTCTTTTCCCGTTCGATCTGGCTCGACATGCTGTAAAAGCGCTGCCCGGTGCGCTCCGTCTGCGCCACCGCCAGATCGGCGATGGCACGCGCGACCCGTCCATTGCCGTCGTCCAGAGGATGGATGGTGACAAACCAGAGGTGGGCCAACCCAGCCCGGATCAAGCCGTCCATTTCCTTGCCACCCGTGTTGAACCAGCCGATGAACTGATCCATGTCTGCAGCCACTCTGTCAGCCGGCGGGGCCTCATAATGGACGGTGGGATTCGGGGCATAGACATTGGACACCACCTGCATCGCGCCCTCGCTGTCGGTGCGCCATCGGCCGACATCGATCCTGTCCTTACCCGAGTATCCTGTCGGGAAAAGCGCCGCATGCCACCCGAAAATGCGTTGGGCCGTCAGAGGGCTGGCGAAATCCTTGGTGGCATCGAGGATCATCTCGACGACGCCATCGACCCCACGGTCCTGCGGCGACACACCACCGTCAGGAATGCCCAGGCGCCGGGCGATCGATGACCGCACACTGGCCGGATTTAGCACCTCTCCTTCGATGGCGCTGGTCTTGATGACGTCCTCGCAGGTAGCGGACAATTCGGCCTGAAGGCGGGCGTCAAAGCCCGCCGCCTGCATTACCCCCAGGTACTGGCCCTGACGGAAGCGTGCCGAGGCGACGGCGGGCAGCAGGACATCATTGTTCCAGAAGAATTTTGGCCAGTCCGGTTGCTGCCATATGTACATCGAACGCCTCAATAACCGCAGACTTGCGGCGATTATATCAACCAATCACCGCAAGGGGCAAGACATTCGCCGCATAAATGCGGCGAATGTAGCGCCTAATCACCGCATGCTGTCAAGAGCTGTTGCCAAATCCCCTGAGATGCGACGGCACAAACGCCGCCTCATTGCCAGAAAATGGCGATGCCGCGACGGTTGATTTGTGAACAATCTCCAATCTCCGATGAAGCGTCACTGAGCCCCCTCAAAATCCGGTGCTCGACAGCACCTACCGCATTGATACTGCGATGTTTTTTTAACAGACCACCGACCATGTACCATCGGCTATTAGTTGCACCGCTAACCGATTGAGATCTAAAGAGGATTTTTCAACAGAAAAAAGCCGGTCGGCAACGATGTTGCCGACCGGCTCTTTCTAATATGCTGAAAATACAGCAAAATTTGGTAGCGGAGGAGGGACTTGAACCCCCGACACGCGGATTATGATACGGCTTCAGACTGAGGAATATCAGCGGCTTAGGCTCTGCCTGCGGCAACCATGCGGCATTGGCGGTCCCGCCCGAGCACGTCAGGATATGCTTTCAATCTGGTAGGGGCGGATCAGAATATCGGCCGGGATATGCCATTCGCGATTCAGGCGCCAAGCCATTTCCATCGTGAGCCGCCGCTTGCGATTCAGGATTTCCGACGCGCGCGAGGGCGAGCCGACAAGCTCGGCGAAATCCTTTTGTGAACGACCGGTTTGTTCCATCCTGATCTTGATCGCCTCGACCGGGTCAGGTGGATCTATCGGCCAGCGCCGGTCTTCATAGGCGCTGACCAGAGCTCCAAGAACTTCAAGGGTGTCGTGTTCGGGCGTCCCCGGCGCGGCATCCCAGAACTGTTCAATCAAGGCGACCGCCTGCGCATGATCTTCATCGGTGTGGATCGGCCGGATTTCGATCTGCATGCTTGTCTCCTAGAACTGCGCCACGGTCAGGGCGTCAATACGGTCGTATTCGGCATGGGTGCCGATGAACTTGACGAAAGCGATCCGGGCGCTGAACTTGAACGCCACGATAAGCCGATAGTTTCCGCCGCAAATCTCGAACCGCACCCGTTCGTCATTCAGTGGTTTCGCCTTCACATAGGTCTTTCGAACGTCATCCATGCAGGTCCAATTGGCTTGCCTCACGGTGTCAAACCATTCGCGCAAGGGCTGCTCTGTCTCGGCGTGTTTTGCCCAATAGGCTTCGAGCGTAGCGCGCTTGATGACGTTCATAACAGCACTCTAGCAGTTTCCCATTCTGGGAAAAAGAGGGATTCCCAATTTGGGAAAGCCATTCCGGCCCATCAATGGAAAGCCCCTGCCAGAGACAATCCGGCAGGGGCCTGATATGGTAGCGGAGGAGGGACTTGAACCCCCGACACGCGGATTATGATACGGCTCAAGATCGTGGGAAATCAAAGCATTATGCAGCCGCTGCGGCAATGGTGCGGCATCCGGACATCGGTGACGCGGCACCCTGGTTTCAGGCCGCCCTCGGATGGACCTTGGCCGTGATCTGGTCCCCCACTTCGATCTCGGCCAATTCGAGGTCGTAGTCGCGCTGCAAGTTCAGCCAAAATTCCGGCGTCGTTCCAAAGTATCGGGCAAGACGAAGAGCGGTGTCGCCGGTAATGGCACGCCGCTCGGCCACCAGATCCTGGACACGACTCACCGGAACATCGATATCCTTGGCAAGTTTGTAGGCAGACAACCCGAATGGCTTCATGAACTCCTCACGGAGTTGCTCACCGGGATGGATTGGGGGCAAATCGCGCTGTGGCATACCTTGCTCCTAGTGGTAATCGACGATCTCGACATCCTCGGCGCCACCGTCTCTCCAGACGAAACAGACACGCCATTGGTCGTTGATTCGAATGCTGTGCTGGCCGGCGCGGTCGCCTTTCAGGGGTTCGAGTCGATTACCCGGCGGCACCCGAAGATCGGCCAGATCTTCCGCCGCATGGATCTGCCGCAACTTGCGTTGGGCAACCCGCTGAATGTCGGCCGGCAGCTTACGGGCGAATCGCCCTCGAAACAGCGCCTCGGCATCCTTGTCGGCGAAGGACCGGATCATCGAGCTACTATACCCGCCTTACGGTCAGACCGCAACACGTGTATACGCAACGCAGGTAGCCACCCCGAGCCCCACGATGCGCAAAAAGGCCCGCCAACTGACTGAATTGGCGGGCCTGATTTGGTAGCGGAGGAGGGACTTGAACCCCCGACACGCGGATTATGATTCCGCTGCTCTAACCAGCTGAGCTACTCCGCCGCAAGGCGCGAAGGGCGACTTTTTATAAGGTTGGAGGACCCAAGTCAACTTGATCTTCGCGCCGGATCCAACCGCCGCCAAGAACCTGCTCGCCGCGGTAGAATACGCAGGCTTGGCCGGCCGCAACCCCTTCCTCCGCCTGGTCGAGTTCGACCGTCGCCCGACCATCGCCATCGAGCGTCAGGCGGGCCGGCGCCGGCGGACGGGTCGAGCGGATTTTCACCGTCACCCGCTCATCACGCCCGTCGCCGTCGCCCAGCCAATTCACGCCGGCCAGCGTTATCCGCCGCCGGGCCAGCGCCTCTTTCGGACCGACGACCACCCGACGGCTGCCGGGATCAAGGTGAACCACATAGAGCGGTTCGCCGCCGCCCAGCCGCAGGCCGCGACGCTGCCCCACCGTGTAATGGACGATGCCCTGGTGGCGCCCCAACACGCGGCCGTCCAGATGGACGATCTCGCCCTCGCCCACCGCTCCAGGCCGCATCCGCCGTACCAGGCTGGCATAATCGCCGTCGGGAACGAAACAGATGTCCTGGCTGTCCGGCTTTGTGGCGACCGGCAGGGCGAAACGGCGGGCGATCGCCCGAGTCTCGTCCTTGCTGGCCATGCCGCCCAGCGGGAAGCGCAGGAAGGCCAACTGCTCGCGGGTGGTGGCGAACAGGAAATAGCTCTGGTCCCGGCCGTGGTCGACGCCGCGCAGCATCAGCGGCCCGGCCGCGCCCTCCTGGCGCCGCACGTAATGGCCGGTGGCCAGCGCGTCGGCGCCCAGGTTACGAGCCACCTTCAACAGATCGCGAAACTTGACCGTCTGGTTGCACAGGACGCAAGGAATGGGAGTTTCGCCGCGGACATAGGAGTCGGCGAAACGTTCGATGACATCTTGGCGGAAGGTTGATTCGTAATCGATGACGTAATGGGCGATGCCCAACCTGTCGGCTACCCGCCGGGCATCGTGGATATCCTTGCCGGCGCAGCAGGTGTTGGTCTTGCCGGTGGCGCAGCCATGATCGTACAGCTGCAGGGTGACCCCCACCACCTCCCATCCCTCCTCCTGCAACAAGGCGGCGGTGGCGGAAGAATCCACGCCTCCCGACATGGCGACGACGATACGTTTTCCCATGCTCATTGGGCCAGGGTCATCCCCGTCTCCCAGAATTCCGTTTCCAGGCGCACCGCCTGGCGGAAGACCTCGACCAGGGCGGGAAAACGCCCCGGTCCGCCGCGCGCCGCCATCAGCCGGTCGAGCTGCGCTGTCTGGGTCCGGGCCAAATCCTGGTAGCGCGTTTCGGCATAGCTGTCGATCCAGGCACGATAAGGGTTGTTGTCCGCGCTTTCCGCCTGGTCGAGACGCAGCGAGGTGCCGATCTCGGCATAGCCGATGACGCAAGGCGCCAAGGCCACATGCAGATCCAGGAGATCGCCGGCCAGCCCCTTGTCCAGTACATAACGGGTATAGGCGGTGGTGGCTCGCGCTTCGGCCAGGCTCGCCATCTCATCCTGGCTGATACCCCACTCGTGGCAATACTTCACATGCAAGCCCATCTCGTCGAGGATGGCCGCCATGCCGGCGGCCGCCTGGCGCATATCCTCGAGATTGTCGCTCTTGTACACGGCAAGCCCATAGGCTCGGGTGAATTGCATGAGGAACAGGTAGTCCTGGCCGAGATAGTGACGGAAGCATTCCTGCCGCAACGTGCCGTCGCCCAGCTCCAGGACGAAGGGGTGGCGCACGAAGGCATCCCATTCGGTGGCGCAGGCGGCCTTGAGGCGGGAAAACAGAGTTTGGCCTACCGGCTTCATGGCCTTATCCGCTCCTGGTCGCTTACTTATTTGCCTGCCATCATGTTGCGCGAGCCGGGCGGAAGAGTCACGACAAGACCGTCGAGTTCCTTGTTCATGATGATCTGGCAACCCAGACGCGAGGTACGGGCAAGCGCGAAGGCCAAGTCGAGCATGTCTTCCTCGTCTTCGCTGGCCGGCGGAAGCTTGTCGAACCATTCCGGCGCCACGACGACGTGACAGGTCGAGCAGGCCAGCGAGCCTTCGCAGGCCCCTTCCAGATCGATCCCATGGCGGTGGGCGATTTCAAGGACCGAGAGCCCTTCGGCCGCATCGACTTCCCGTCGGCTGCCGTCCGCTGCGACAAATGTCATCTTGAGCATTCGAGGCCTCTCCTCATCCAAATCCGGAACATCGAGCAATGCGCTACCGGCGAATGGATAGCGCCGCCCCCGCCCCGCGGCAAGACATCATCGCAGGCTTGCCGGCATTGCGGCGAAAGAGGGAGGAGAGGCAAGGAAAACCTATACGTGGAACGACTCTCCGCAGCCGCACCGCCCCTTCTCGTTGGGATTGCGGAACACGAAGCCGGTCTGCATCTTGTCTTCGACGAAATCCATTTCGGTGCCCAGGATGAACATGGTCGCCCGGGGATCGATGAGCACGGTCACGCCCTTGGTTTCCACCACTTCGTCGAGCGGCCCCTTCGCCTCGGCAAATTCCATGGTGTAGGACAGGCCCGAACAGCCCTTCGGCTGCACGCCGATACGGATGCCGACGGCCGGCGTGTCGCGGCCGGCCAACAGCACCTTGACCCGCTCGGCCGCGGCATCGGTCAGGGTCAGAGGACTAAAACGTTGAACCATCGGAGGTCACCTCGTCACTGTCGAATGGTATTTGGACCGATTTCAATGTTCGACCCACTCTATTGATTTAATGTCGATCCCCTCGCAATGCATCTGCCAAAGCGGACTTTCTTCGCGCAAGGCGTTCACCGCCTCGATGATATGGCGCACGGCATGGTCCACATCCTCTTCGGTGGTAAAGCGGCCAAGCCCGATCCGGAGAGAAGCGAACGCCATTTCAGCATCGACGCCGAGCGCCCGCAGCACGTAGCTGGGCTCCAGCGAGCCCGAACTGCAGGCGGAGCCCGCGGACACGGCGATTTCCTTCATCGCCGCGATGAGCCCGCTTCCATCAACGAAGGGAAAGCTGACGCTGAGGTTCCCCGGGATGCGCCGCACCAGGTCGCCGTTGACTTGAACGTCCGGAAGGCCATCGCGCAGGCTGGCCAGCAGCCGGTCGCGCAGGCCGGCCAGACGCGACGACTCCACCGCCAATTCGCCGGCCGCTATGCGGCAGGCCTCGCCCATGCCGACGCAAAGCGCCGGCGCCAACGTGCCCGATCGCATGCCCCGCTCCTGGCCGCCACCATCGATCTGTGCCCTGAGCCGGACCCGCGGCCGGCGCCGCACATACAGAGCGCCGATGCCTTTCGGGCCATAGACCTTGTGCCCCGAGATGCTCATCAGATCGATATTCATGGCTTCCACGTCGAGCGGGATCTTGCCCACCGCCTGCGCCGCGTCGGTGTGGAACAGCACACCGCGCCGGCGGCAGACGGCGCCGACCTCGGCCAACGGCTGGATGACGCCGATCTCGTTGTTGACCGCCATTACCGAAACCAGGGCGGTCTCGGCCGTGATCGCCGCCTCCAGGTCAGCCAGTTCTATCAGGCCGTTCGATTGCACCGGCAGATAGGTGACGCGCCATCCCTCCTCTTCCAGCCGCCGGCAGGATTCCAGCACGCATTTGTGCTCGGTGATCACGGTCACCAGGTGATTCTTGCGTTCCTTATAAGTGCCGGCAACGCCCTTCAGCGCCAAGTTATTGGACTCGGTCGCGCCCGAGGTGAAAACGATCTCCCTCGCCGCGCCACCAATAATCGCAGCCACCTGGCCACGCGCCAGTTCCACCGCCTCTTCCGTTTCCCAGCCGTAGACATGGTTGCGCGAGTGCGGATTGCCGAATCGCTCGGTAAAATAGGGCATCATCGCGTCCACGACCCGCGGGTCGCAGGGAGTGGTCGCCTGGTAGTCGAGATAGATCGGCCGCCTTGCCCCTGTGTTCCTCGCCTCCTGCACCGTCGTCACCTCTCTCCAGACCTGTTGTTGCCGCGCGCGGCCCCGGCATTCCCCGCAGCAAAGCGCGCCAATGCATCGACGAAGCGATCGACATCGCTTTCCCGGCTGGCCCAGCCCAGGCTCACCCGCAACGCCGAAGCGGCCAGGGCATCAGCGCCCATGGCCGTCAGCACATGGCTGGCGGCCACTTTGCCCGAACTGCAGGCCGACCCGGAACTGACCGCCACGCCGGCCAAGTCCAGGTTGATCAGCGCCGTCTGCGCGGCCATCCCCGGCACCGCCAGGCAACTGGTGTTGGGCAGGCGTGCCGTCTCGGCGGAAAACACCACCAGACCCGGCACCGCTGCGCGCGCCATCCGCTCCAGCCGGTCGCGCCACGCCGCCTGGGCCAAGGCCGCCGCCAAACCGGCTCGCGCCTCGGCGGCAGCCGCGGCGAAGCCGGCAATTCCCGGGACATTCTCGGTCCCCGCCCGCCGGCGCCGCTCCTGTCCACCACCGGCCAGGATAGGATGAATATCGGCATCGCCATCGGCCAGGACCAGGGCTCCCACTCCCTGCGGGCCGCCCAGTTTATGGGCCGACAGGGCCAGGGAATCGACTCCCAGTTCCGCCAAGTCAAGGGCGATCTTGCCGGCCGCCTGGACGGCGTCACAATGAACGATGGCGCCATGGGCATGGGCCACACGGGCCACCTCGGCAACCGGCTGAACGGCGCCGGTCTCGTTGTTGGCCAGCATCACCGCCACCAGCGTCGGCCGCCGATCCGCCGTCAGCAGCCGCTCCAGCGCCGCCAACTCGACCACCCCGTGCCGATCCACCGGAATGACCTCGGCTCCCGCCGCCTTGAGAACCGATGGATGTTCAACAGCCGACACCAAGATGCGGCTGCGGCCGCGTCCCGTCAAGGCGAGTGCGTTGGCTTCGGTGCCGCCCGAGGTGAATACGACGCCGGCCGCCGGGCCGCCGGCCAAGGCCGCCACGCTCTCCCGCGCCTCTTCCACCAGGCGACGCGCAGTTCGGCCGAAACCATGCACCGACGAGGGATTCCCGGTGGTCGCGAGGGCGGCAAGAACAGCGTCCACGGCGCCGGGACGAACCGGCGCCGTGGCATTGTAGTCGAGATAAACGGGATCGCGGGTCGTGGGCATTTGCCGAGCCGTCCACCTGATAGAACATCGGGCGAACCCCGGGGATCACGCTGACCCCCTCCCTCCGCTCGTCAGGATGGCGCCGAACGGGCCTCTCGCGCCGGCCTATTGGGCGGCGACGCTGGGGCCGCCTCCGGCAACGCCGTGGAACATGCCGCTGGAGCCAAGGATGCGGCGTTCCACCACGTCGCCCAGCGACACCGAACTGAGGTAGAGATAGATCTGGTTGCCCAGTTCCTCCCACAGATCGTGGGTCAGGCACCGGCCCTTGTGATTGTGGCAGCCGGCGGGCGACCCGGGCGAACACCGAGTGGTCTGGATCGGCTCGTCAACCGCCAGGATGATATCCGAGATACGCGTTTGCGGCGCCGGCCGCGCCAACAGGTAGCCGCCGCCCGGTCCGCGCACGCTCTTGACCAGTCCGCCCTTCCTGAGCTTGCCGAACAATTGCTCGAGATAGGAGAGCGAGATCTCCTGACGTTCCGCAATGTCGGCGAGGGCTACCGGACTGCCGTTGCTATGACTTGCCAGATCTGCCATCGCCATGACGGCATAGCGCCCTTTGGTGCTGAGTCTCACTGTCCCGCTCCCATGTTCAAACAACCCGAGAATCAGCCACGCAGTTGCGTGCGCGGCGACCCGTTCTCGTCGGCGGAGGAACCGTCGACCACGCGATGCCCTCGAACCGCCGCCGTGCCATAATGGCCGTGCAATTCGCCTTCCAATTCCCCGACCCGATCGAGCAGGCGCGCCACTTCCTGACGAAGCCCGTCAATGGTCCGCGCCACCGGGTCCGGCAGATCCGCGTCACAGCCGTAGGCGAGAAATTCCGCTTCCTTGTTACGGCGCATGATCATCCGGGCGGGGATACCGACCATGGTGACCTGCCGCGGCACGTCCGACAGGACCACGGCGTTGGCGCCGATACGGGCTCCCGCCCCGATGGTGATCGGCCCCAGCACCTGCGCGCCGGAGCCGACGATCACTCCATCCTCGAGCGTCGGATGGCGCTTACCCTTGTGGAGCGAAGTGCCACCCAAGGTAACGCCTTGATACAGGGTGACGTCGTCGCCGACCACCGCCGTCTCGCCGATCACGACGCCGGTCCCATGGTCAATGAAAAGGCGCCTACCGATTTGCGCACCGGGGTGGATCTCGATACCGGTCAACAGCTTGCCTATATGCGAAACGAACCGGCCGAGGAGATGCAGGCGGTGGCGCCATGCCCAATTCGCAAAGCGATAGAACACGAGGACGTGCAGGCCGGGATAGCAAAGGAGAACCTCGAGCGCCGAATGTGCCGCAGGGTCGCGCGCACGGATCGAGTCGATTTCTTCCCAAAGTCTCTTGAAAACCATAGTCCTCAATATGTTATTGTACGCCGCTTACAAAAGGGGGAGCCCCGCGCCATCGGCCGGATTAGATGGTGCTTGAGCGAGAATATAAGATATCCGACAAAGCGGGTCAAGAATGGCCACGCGAACTGCTGAGTTGTTTTCCATCAATCCATACCGGCCACGTCAAGTTGTCCCCGCCGGTCAGCTTATGAGTTCGACAAGAAGCCATGCCTGAAGTGATCTTCAACGGGCCGGATGGGCGGCTGGAAGGCCGTTACCATCATGGCACAATGCAAAATGCGCCGATCGCGCTGCTCCTGCATCCGCAGCCCCAACATGGCGGCACCATGAACAACAAAGTGGTGTACGCCATGTACCACGCCTTCGTCCGGCGCGGCTTTTCGACCTTGCGCTTCAACTTCCGGGGAGTCGGGCGGTCGCAGGGGCGTTTTGACAACGGCCAGGGCGAGCTATCCGATGCGGCGGCGGCACTGGACTGGATGCAATCGTTCAACGCCAATTCGGCCAGTTGCTGGGTCGGCGGTTTTTCCTTTGGCGCCTGGATCGGCATGCAACTGTTAATGCGACGGCCGGAAATCGACGGCTTCATTTCCGTCGCTCCGCCAGCCAATGTGTACGATTTTTCGTTCCTCGCCCCCTGTCCGTCGTCCGGCCTGATCGTGCACGGCGACCAGGATGAAGTGGTGCCCGAGCCGTCGGTGGCCAAGCTGGCGACCAAACTGTCGGCACAACGCAACATCACCGTGAATTACCGGACGATCGCCGGGGCCAACCATTCCTTCAGCACCAAGCTGGACGAACTGACCACAACCCTCGACGGTTACCTGGAGAGCCTTCAGCTGCAGCGTCCGGTGGAAGCGGCCGTCGTCGGTTGACCGCCCACCGCTCCGGCGGCTTTTCACACCCGCACGAGCGCCGGCCGGTGAAGGCGGCCGCCGCAGAGCGGCCGCGGAGCGCCGGTCGTGCTCGGCCAGGTCAGCGGCAGACGTTTCAGGCTGCGCACCGCCAGGAAGGCGAAGGCCTGCGCTTCCAGCGCATCTCCGTCCCAGCCCACGGCATCGACCGCGTCCACCGGAACCGACAGCGCCCGGCGCAGGCCGGCCATCACCTGTGGGTTGCGGCGCCCGCCGCCGCAGACCAGCCAGCGCCGCGGCGCCGCCGGAAGGTGTCGCCGCGCCATGTCGACGGCGGCGATGGTGAAGGCTGTCAGGGTCGCCGCACCGTCTTCGGCCGACAGACTGTCGGTCAACCGATGCGCCAGCTGGCGGAAGTCATCGCGGTCCAGCGACTTGGGCGGCGGCCCGGCAAAATACGGATGGGCGCAGAACTCGGCCAGCGCGGCCCCGTCCGCACGGCCTGCCGCAGCCAAGGCGCCGTTTTCATCGACCGGCTGCCCGGTGTGATGGAGTGCCCAATCGTCGATCAGGGCATTGCCCGGTCCGGTATCGAACGCCAGCAGCCGGCCGTCTTCGCCGATCCAGGTGACATTGGCGACGCCTCCCAGGTTCAAGATGGCGAGCGGCTGTTCCAGCGGCGCCGCCAAGGCGGCATGAAAAACCGGAACCAGCGGGGCTCCCTGGCCGCCGGCGGCGACGTCGGCGCTGCGGAAGTCGTTGACCACCGGCAGGCCTAGCCGCTCCGCCAACAGCGATCCATCGCCGATTTGCCAGGTGCGTCTCTCCTTCGGCCGATGCAGGATGGTATGGCCGTGGAAGCCCACCACCGCTACTGCTGACGCGGGAAGGCCGGCCTGACGCAACAAGGCATCCACCGCCTCGGCATGAAACAGGGTGACTTCCCGTTCGACCTCGGCCACCGGCCCGTTCCCGCCCAGGACACCGCGCAGGCGGGAACGCAGCCACGCCGGATAGGGCAGGGTCAAGGCCGCTCCGTGCTCGCTGACCGCATGCCCGTCAGTCCGGATCAGCGCCGCGTCGACACCGTCGAGCGAGGTACCGGACATCAGGCCCAGGCTAAGCATATGTTCGGTCAATGAGCTCTCTCCTCAAGAACCGGCCGACGAGATGCCATCCCGTTGTGCGGACACGGTATTCGTGCTAAACGACGGCCCCGCTTTCGAATGATCGGGTCCCCCCATGACAGCGCTCCGTTCCACCTTTCTACGAACCGTATCCGAACGCGGCTTCCTGCACCAGTGCACCGATCTTGAAGGCCTGGACGCCCGAATGAGCGACGGCCCGGTGGTAGCCTATATCGGCTTCGATTGCACTGCCGACTCGCTGCATGTGGGAAGCCTGCTGCCCATCATGCTATTGCGCCATCTCCAGAAGAGCGGGCACAAACCCATCGTATTGATGGGCGGCGGCACCACCAAGGTCGGTGACCCCTCGGGCAAGGACGAGGCGCGCAAGCTATTGTCCGACGACGACATCGCCCGCAACATGGCGGGGATCAAGACGGTATTCGGCAAATTCCTGACGTTCGGCGATGGCCCCACCGATGCGGTGATGGTCAACAACGCCAATTGGCTCGACGGCCTCAACTACATCGCCTTCCTGCGCGACTACGGCCGGCACTTTTCGGTCAACCGGATGCTGAGCTTCGATTCGGTGAAACTGCGTCTCGAACGGGAGCAGCCGCTCACCTTCCTCGAGTTCAACTATATGATCCTGCAGGCCTTCGACTTCCTCGAACTGGCCCGGCGCCATCGATGCGCGCTGCAGATGGGCGGGTCCGACCAGTGGGGCAATATCGTCAACGGCGTCGAACTGGGCCGCAGGGTCGAGGGGTTTGACCTGTTCGGCCTGACCACCCCGCTGATGACCACGGCATCGGGGGCCAAGATGGGCAAGACCGCCCAGGGCGCCATCTGGCTCAACGCCGACAAACTTTCTCCGTGGGATTACTGGCAGTTCTGGCGCAATACCGAGGATGCCGACGTCAGCCGCTTCCTGCGCCTGTTCACCGAATTGCCGCTCGATGAGATCGCCCGCCTGGAAGCGTTGCAGGGAGCCGATATCAACGAAGCCAAGAAGGTCCTGGCGAATGCCGCCACCCTGCTCGCCCATGGCGAGGACGCCGCCCGCCAGGCTGCCGAGACGGCACGCCGCACCTTCGAAGAAGGGGCACTGGCCGACAGCCTGCCGACAGTGACCATCCCGGGGCCTGAATTGGATGCCGGACTCCCCGCCTTCGCCCTGTTCACCAAGGCCGGCTTGGCCGCGTCGAACGGTGAAGCGCGCCGGCTGATCAAGGGCGGCGGGGCCAAGGTCAATGATTCCCCGGTAACCAACGAAGTGGAACTGATCGGCCGCGATCATCTTCAGGACGGCGTGATCAAGCTGACCGCCGGCAAGAAGCGTCACGTCCTGGTGAAGGCGGAATAGCGCTCAGCCCGCCCCGTCTTTCTTGTCCGTATCCAGCAACTGCCTGATCATCGGCAGGCAGCGCCCGCATTGCACCTTCACGCCGTAATGCCGGTGAATGTCTCCCGCCCGGCAGGCGCCGTCGCACTTGGCCTTTTCGACGTCGCGATCGTTCAAAGCGTGACAAATGCATACATACACGGCATGCGGCTCCTTGTGGTTCACCGCTATTATGCATAACTGCGAATGATTCGCAATAACAGCCTGAGCCCCTCGCGCCGACAGGAGAACGACCATGAAAGGCAGTCCGGACGTCATTGCGCACCTAAATCGAAACCTGAGGAACGAACTGACCGCCATCAACCAGTACTTTCTTCACGCCCGAATGCTGCGAAGCTGGGGACTGAGAACCCTCGGCAAGCGCGCCTATGACGAATCCATCGAGGAAATGAAGCATGCCGACGCCCTGATCGAACGCATCCTGTTTCTCGAAGGGCTGCCCAATCTTCAGGATCTCGGCAAGCTGCTGATCGGTGAGGACGTCCCGGAAATCCTGCGCAATGACCTGGCGCTCGAACGCAGTTCGCGTGCCGATCTGGCCGCCGGCGTAGCCTTGGCCGAGACATCGGGAGACTACCCGAGCCGCGACCTGCTGTCGCACATCCTTGAGGAAACCGAAGATCACATCGACTATCTGGAAACCCAGATCGAACTGGTCGACAAGCTGGGATTGCCGAACTATTTGCAGAGCGCGATGGGCGGCGTCAACGACAACTGACTATTGCGCTGGTGCGGGAGCCGGTACGGCCTCCTTGCCCGATGGGTTTTTCGGCCGCACTTCGGTTTCGGTGCCGGTATCGAACACGTCGAACAATTTCCGCAGGAAGCCCGGTGTCAGGGCAGAAAGCGGGTTGACCGTCACGCTGGGATCGTCGGCGGATCCCTTCATCGAATAGTTCATCGCGATGATCCCTCCGCCCTTTTCCAGCGAGAACAGCTTCCCGACCAGAGGCAGGTCGCCGAGCACCGAATTGATCGCATAGGCGGGAACGACGGTGCCTTCAAGGGCCAACATATCGGTATCGAGGTCGACCTGCCCCTTGGCCGTGATGCCGAGTGCCGTGCCGTGGGCGCGCACGTCGCGCAGTTCCAGCACACCGTCGATAAGCGTGAACGGCGCCTTCAAAGTGGAGAAATGGATGCCTTCGCCGGACAGAACCTCGACGATTCCGGTCAGCGCCGCGACAGTCAGCAGGCGGGCCAAGGCCGGTGCCTTGACCACCTGGTAGTCGGTGACCGTGGCCATGCCGGTCAGCGGCTGTCGGGGATCGGTATCGTCGTAGGCGCCGTTCAGCACCAGTTGGCCGCCTACCATGTTGTCGAACAGGCCGAAGGTTCGGAATACAGAACCGGCATCTGGGCTGGTCAGCTTAAGGGTGCGCCGGCCCGGGCCGGCCGGTGATAATTCGATATGGAAAGGTTTGCCTCCATTCACCAGCCCGTCGATGCGTGCCTGCCGCCAGTCGAGGCTGTCGCGAACCAAGCTGGCCGTGACGTTCCTGACCTGCCCATTGTCGGAAACCCAGACCTGCCCAAACCGCGCCCGCACGGTCAAAGGCGTCACCGGCTTCCGCTTGTCGGGCGCCGGCTTCGGCACCACGGGGGCGGCCGCCGGCTTGCCGCCGGCCCGGTCGGCGTTGCCATCGGTGCGCCGGCCGGAGACCAGTTCCCCTCCGTCGAAACTCGGCCCCGAGACGTCGATGGCCAATCCGCCGTCACCTGGTCTGACGGTCACCGTCCCCTCGATCTCGGTACGCCCCCATTTCGCCCTATCAAGGGTCACTTGCCGCGCCCTCCCGCCATCGAACGCCACCTGGCCTCGGATATCGAGACCGTCGGCCGCGGCGAGGTCAAACCGGGGCACGTCGCTCAGCCTGCCCCCCGCCAGGCGCAGGCTGGCCGCAGCCGTGCCGGCGACACCGGCCGGCTTGGCCCAGTTCAAGCCGGGAAGCTGCATGGCCGCCGGCGACAAATCGGCCTTGACCTCAATGTCGCCACGCCCGTTCTCGCCCAGCGTCGCCATCACATCAACAGGAACGCCGCCACTCAGGAAAGGCGGTTGGAACAGCGCGCCGTCCAGCCCGACCATTCGCCTCGCGGCGTCATCCAGCACCGCCTTGACCTGATACCGGCTGCGATAGGAGGCGGCCTTGGCAAAATTTTCGCGCCATTTGATCTCTGCCGGCAACCCTCCCAGCCACGCCTTGCCGGCCACATCCAGGCCGGCCGGATCAGCGCGCAAATTCAGATTGCCGTCGCTGAGATCCAGGCCGAGAGCGGCGGCCGGCATGGCCAGGCGGCTGGTCTCGGCGCGGGCCAGCACCTTCATCCGCTCGAGCTTCAGCGTCTTCACCAAAGGAAATCCGAGGTTCAGGTGAATGACGGCGTCGCCCTTGACCCGCTCCGGATCCAGCCCCAGCTTCCGCGGCCAGCCCAACGGGTCGCTGTCGATGAGACGCAATGCGTCATTGACCGGTCCTGTGATCTTCAGGCTGATATCGGCCGTCTGGTCGGCGTCCGACAGGCCGTTCAACACCACTTTCCCCTCGGCGACCTTGAGCCCCGCCGCCTCGCCGCTCGTGATCTTGAGGTCGAAGCGACTGGCATCGAAGGTGGCGATCGCATTGACGTTCTTCACCGGCGGCATGGGCCGCAGATAGCGAACGGTGACTCCTTCCGGCACCAACTCGCCGTCAAGCCGGTCGACGATCAGCGCGCCGAATGGCATCCCCGCCGGCAAATGCGCGGCAAGCCGGGCGGTTGCCGAACGGATCTGACCATGGGACAGGTTGGCGAGAATCCAGTCGCGCGGATGGGGTGAGATCTCGGGCGGCCACAACCCCTTCGCCATGTCGACCGGCAGATCGTCAACACGGGCGGATGCGTCCAGCGTGGCGTCCCCTCCCAAGTCTTTGCCCGAAGCGGTGACCGTTATCACCGGGCCACCGAGATCGACGCGTAATCGGTCGAGCGACAGCCGCGTCATTCCATCGGTCAGCGCTCCATTGATCGCCAGCGATGCGACCGGCCAGCTGACCCCCAGCCAGGAAGATGCGTCGATCACGCCCTGGCCGCCGGTCAGATCGAAGCGAACAGCAGTCAATCCCTGGTCCAGCTGGTAGCGCAGGCTGACCATTCCGCCCAATGGCAGATGCAGCCCAGCCAGGGGCTGCAAGCCGGCGGCCAGAGCGCCGAACATCGCCGGCTGGATATCGTCGCCGACCAAGGTGGCGTCGACGGCGCGGGCGGCGATACTGTAGGCTCCGTGAGCTTCGATGCGCGCCATCTGGCCGGCCAGGTCAAGTTGAAGGCGGGCATGCCCCATGATGCCCACGTCGTTGCGCCGGAAACTCAGGTCGGCCCGCGGGGCATGCCATTTCACCCCCAGCGCCTCGTCGCGGATCTCGAGGTCGGCGGCGACAACTTCGATACGCTGCAATTGCCCCGTCGCGGTTTCCCCCCCCGGGGCTGCCAGCAATGCCTGAAACGCGTCGGTGACGGCGGGCGAGGCCTCGGCGCCCGCCACCTCGATCTGACCGATGCCGTAATGAAAATGCCCCTCGGCATCGCGCACCAGGCGAATTTGCGGGTTGTAGAGGCGCAGGCTTTTCGGCGCGACGTCTCCCCGCAACAGCGCCGGTACCGACAATGATACCGACATTTCGGGAACAGCGGCGATGGCGCCTTGGCCGCCGGCGATGGCACGCACGCCTTCGGCCCGGATTTCCAGTGTCCGGTCGTCGCGGTTCCATGCCAAGACGGTCTGATCGAACTTTACGGCCAGGCTCCCGTCGGGAGTGACCAGGGCGTCCTCGATATAAGGCTTGAGAAATGAAAGGCTCAACGGTCCTTCGGACAGGCGGTAGGCGAACCAAGCCGTGAGGACGAGGAACGTCACGCCTATGGCGCCCAGAAGCTGAAACAGACTTCTAACGGTGCCGTGCACCACCCTTTGCGATCTCCATTATTGATTCCCGGCGGAGCTTTGCCCAGTCTGGCAAAAAACACAACATCGGGATGATCCAGTGCCTCTCGAGTTCGAACCGCACCGGCTGCCGCGACCGGCCGACCCTGCCATGACCGCGCGGCACCTCGAACAATGGCGAGAGGCAGCCGCTCAGCTGGATGCCCGGCAATTCCCCGCTTTCACCGCGGATCTGACCGCCGATACCGGCTGGCTGGCCTTGCTGGCGTCAATTTTCGGCAACAGCCCGTTCCTGTCCCAGGCGGCCATCGCCGAGCCCGCCTTCCTCTGTGGGCTGCTGCAAAGCGGACCGGACGAGGTATTTTCCCGGCTGATGGCGGAATTGGACACCGTCGCCGACGACACCGGCACCGCAGAATTGATGCGCACCATGCGCCTGGCCAAACGCCGCGCGGCGCTGGTCATCGGCCTGGCCGACATCGCCGGCGCCTGGTCCCTCGATCAGGTCACCGGAGCCTTGTCCCGCTTTGCCGACCGGGCGGTCACCCTGGCCGCGCGCCATCTGCTGCACCGGTCGCACCGGAGCGGCGACCTGGTGCTGGCCCATCCCGATGATCCCGAACGGGACTCCGGGTTGATCATTCTCGCCATGGGAAAGCTGGGCGCTAATGAACTCAACTACTCCAGCGACATCGACCTGATCATCCTTTACGACGACGAAAAGGTCGACTACCGGGGGCGGCGCTCGGTCCAGGAACTGTTCGTCGGCTTGGCGCGCGACCTGGTACGGATCCTGAACGAACGGACGGCCGACGGCTATGTCTTCCGCACCGATCTGCGCCTGCGGCCCGACCCGGGCTCGACCCCGTTGGCGATCTCACTGCTGGCAGCGGAAGCCTATTACGAAGGGGTTGGACAGAACTGGGAGCGGGCGGCAATGATCAAGGCTCGGCAGGTCGCCGGGGATCGTGTCGCCGGCACCGCCTTCACCCGCTTCCTGCGCCCCTTCGTCTGGCGTAAGCATCTCGACTTCGCCGCCATCCAGGATATCCACTCGATCAAGCGCCAGATCAACGCCCATCGCGGCGGAGGACGCATCGCCGTCGCCGGCCACAACATCAAGCTGGGCCGCGGCGGCATCCGCGAAATCGAATTCTTCGCCCAGACACAGCAACTGATCTGGGGCGGCCGCGAGTCCGACCTGCGCTGCCCGCGCACCTGCGACGCGCTGGCCGCGCTGGCTGCCGCCGGCCACCTGGATCCCTCGGTGGTCAGCGAGTTGACTGCCGCCTACGGCTTTCTGCGCGGCCTTGAACACCGCCTGCAGATGGTCGACGACAAGCAGACGCAGACCCTGCCCGAGGATCCGGCGAAATTGTTGGCGGTAGCGGTGTTCATGGGCTTTGCCGGCACCGAGGACTTTGCCGCCGCGCTGACCAGGGTACTGCAGACGGTGGAAGGCCACTACGGACACCTGTTCGAGGATGCGCCGCCGCTGTCCACCGGCGGCAACCTGGTGTTCACCGGAGCCGAAGCCGATCCCGAAACCCTGAAGACCATCGCGGCGATGGGGTTCACCCAGGCCGAGGCCGTATCCCACCAGATCCGCGGCTGGCATCACGGCCGCGTCCGCGCGACACGCAGTGTCCGGGCCCGGGAAATGCTCACCGAACTGACCCCCGCCCTGCTCGAGGCTCTGGCCCGCGCCGCCGACCCCGACGCGGCCTTCCACCGCTTCGACCATTTCCTGTCCGGCCTGCCAGCGGGTGTACCGCTGTTCGCCCTATTCACCAACAACCCCAGCCTGCTTGATCTTGTCGCCGAAATCATGGGCGACGCTCCGCGGCTGGCCGAGTGGTTGTCGAGGAACACCACCTTACTGGACAGCGTGCTGGCCGGCGGCTTCTTTGACTCTCCGCCGCCCGGACCGGCGCTGGCCGCCGAGTTGGCCCGTCTGCTGGACGACGCCGGCAACTACGAGGAAATGCTGGATGTGGCGCGCCGCTGGGCCAATGAGCAGAAATTCCGTATCGGCGTTCAGACCTTGCGCAACATGCTCGACGCGGCGCAGGCCGGGCGCCATCTCACCGACGTTGCCGATGCCGCCCTCGACGTCCTGCAACCCCGCGCCGAAGCGGAATTCGCCCAGAGCCACGGCCGCCTGCCGGGGACCGGCATTGCGGTGGTGGCCATGGGCAAGATGGGAAGCCGCGAAATGACCGCCACGTCGGACCTCGACCTCATCCTGGTCTATGATCAGGTCGACGGCGCCGACACCTCGGACGGGCCGAAGCCACTGTCCCCCAGCGCCTATTATGCCCGCCTCACCCAGCGCATCATCAACGCCCTTACCGCCAAGACGGCGGAAGGCAGTCTTTACGACGTGGATATGCGCCTGCGCCCTTCCGGCAACGCTGGCCCGATCGCCACCAGCCTGGCCTCCTTCACTCAATATCATGCCACCCTAGCCTGGACCTGGGAGCATATGGCGCTGACCCGCGCGCGGGTGGTGACCGGCGGCCCGGTGCTGCGTTCCGCCATCGAGGCGATCATCGCCGAGACTCTGCGGCGCCCCCGCGACCCCGCCAAGCTCCTGGCCGACGTAGCCGACATGCGCGACCGTATGGCGCGCGAACACAAGGCCGACACGCCCTGGGAAGTCAAACATCTGCGGGGTGGCACCGTCGACATCGACTTCATCGCCCAGTATCTGCAGCTGCGCTGGGCCCATGAGCACCCGTCGATCCTGCACAACGGCACTGCGGAGGTGCTGAGCGAAGCGGCACGCCTGGGCCTGCTGGCCGAAGACGAGTCGGAGGTGCTGAAGGACGCATTGCGGCTGTGGTCGGCAATCCAGCAGGTCCTGCGCCAGACCATCGCCGGCGACTTCCGCGAGGATACGGCCCCGGGACATCTGCGGGAGATTCTGGTACGGGCCACCGGCAGCACCCATTTCGAAGGCCTGAAATCCTCCATGGCCGAGCGCGCCGGCCAAGTGCTTGCGATCTATCGCCGTCTGATCGAAGATCCGGCAAAATCATTGCGCGAGCAGCAGAAGGATATTCATCCATGACCATCGAAGCCGGCGGACCGGCTCCCGACTTCACCCTGCCCACCGACGGCGGTGGCAGCCTGTCCCTGTCGGAGCTCAAGGGCCGCAACGTCATTCTTTATTTCTATCCGAAGGACGACACGCCGGGCTGCACCGCCGAGGCCTGCGCCTTCCAGGCGGCGCTGCCCGACTTTACCGGGGCCAATGCGACGATCGTCGGCATATCGAAGGATGAACCGGGTCGCCACGACAAGTTCAAGGCCAAGTACGGCCTGGCCTTTTCCCTGGCCTCCGACGCCGACGGCAAGGTCTGCGAAGACTACGGGGTGTGGGTCGAGAAGAGCAATTACGGCAAGAAGTATATGGGCATTGAACGGTCGACCTTCCTCATCGATGCGCAGGGAACGGTTCGCAAGGTGTGGCGCAAGGTGAAGGTCGACGGCCACGCCACCAAGGTACTCGAACAATTGCGGTCGCTCTGAGCCTGGTGCACTGGCCTTGGTTTTTGCCCCTCACCGGGCGGGCGCGGATGCGCCCACCCGGCGAGGGGCTTTGATAGACTTGGCGCAGTGAACCTTTTGAATGAGTCACTGCTAGGTGGCGTCGTTACCGACGCCGCCTTGAATGCGGGCGGCCAGGGACGCCGCCATGAAGGGGTCGAGATCACCATCGAGCACCCCCAGGGTGTCGGAGGTTTCGACGCCCGTGCGCAGATCTTTGACCATCTGGTAGGGCTGCAGCACGTAGGAGCGGATCTGGTGCCCCCAGCCGATATCGGTCTTGGCGTCGGCCTCGGCCTGGGCTGCCGCTTCGCGCTTCTGCAATTCGCTTTCATAGAGGCGGGCGCGCAGCATGTCCCATGCCATGGCGCGGTTGCGATGCTGCGAACGATCCGCCTGGCAGCTCACCACGATACCGCTGGGGATGTGGGTGATGCGGATCGCCGAATCGGTCTTGTTGACATGCTGTCCGCCGGCGCCTGAAGCGCGGAAGGTGTCGATGCGGCAGTCGGATTCGTTGATCTGGATATCGATGGTCTCATCGATGACCGGATAAACCCATACCGACGTGAAGCTTGTGTGCCGCCGCGCCGCCGAATCGAATGGCGAGATCCGCACCAGGCGATGCACGCCGCTTTCCGTCTTCATCCAGCCATAAGCGTTGTGGCCGGCGATGCGCACCGTCGCTGATTTCAAGCCGGCCTCTTCGCCGGCGCTCTCTTCCAGCCATTCCACCTTGTAGCCATGCTGCTCAGCCCAGCGGGTGTACATCCGCAACAGCATCTCGGCCCAGTCCTGAGCTTCGGTACCGCCGGCGCCCGCATGGACTTCGAGATAACAGTCGTTGCCGTCGGCTTCGCCGGAAAGCAGGCTTTCCAGTTCCATCTTGCGGGCCCGCTCGCCCAATTGCCGGAGTGTCGCCTCGGCGTCGGCGACCACGGTCTGGTCGCCCTCCATCTCGCCCAGTTCGATCAGTTCGAGGGAATCCTGAAGCTCCCGCTCGATGGCGAACACGGTAGTGGTGGCAGACTCCAGGTTAGTCCGCTCGCGCATCACCGTCTGGGCCAGGGCAGCGTCGTTCCACAGTTGTGGATCTTCAGCCTGGGCATTCAATTCGTCCAGGCGGACGAGGGCGTTGTCCCAGTCGAGATGCCGGCGCAGCAAGTCCAGGGACTGCCGTATTTCGTTGGCGATCGCCTCGATCTCAGCGCGCATGATCGGTTCCTATGACAATCCGGACTGTACGGAAACGGCCGTTTTAGGGGAAACCATCCGTTGCTGCAATCTAATACAATCCGCCGGCCATCGGTTCCGACGCCGGTGCCCGGTTTGTCGGCGGAACCGCATCGGGCGAAGGCGGCGACATCTCGATCGAGGCGCTCGGCGGCGCCCCCTGGGGTGCCACCGTGATACCCGGATCAGCCTCTCCGGCCGGCGCAGCGGGCACGGCGCCACCGTCGGTGGCCGGAGTCCCGGGTAAGTTACCGTAGGACAGGCTGTCCATCCCGCCCTCGTTGTCGAGAACCTGCTCGTCACCGCCCATCGGCACCTTGCCCGGCTTGAAGGCCTCGTAAATGACGTTGGTGTCGCCCGGCTGTGCCGGCTTGCCGGTGGTGGCGTTGACCCGTACCAGGCGGATGCCCGGCGGCACGCGGAAGGGTGTCGCCGGCTTGTCCTTCAGCGCCTCGGCCATGAAATCCCGGAAGATCGGGGCCGCCGCCGTGGCTCCGGTTTCATGCTCGCCCAGCGTCGCCGGCTCGTCGAAGCCGACGAATACCGCCACGGTCAGGTCGGGAGAGAAACCAATGAACCAGGTGTCCTTGGAATCATTGCTGGTCCCGGTCTTGCCGGCCAGCGGCTTGCCGACCGATGCAACGATGCGGCCGGTGCCGCGCTGGACCACCCCCTCCATGATGTGGACCATCTGGTAGGCGGTCATCGGATCGATCAGTTGCTGGCGCGCGTCGGAGATCTCCGGCATGTCCTGATCTGTATAGAATGTCGCTTCGCAACCAGTGCAGATGCGGTTGTCGTGACGGTAGATGGTCTTGCCATTGCGGTCCTGGATCCGGTCGATGAGCGTCGGCGTAACCTTCTTGCCGCCGTTGACGATCTGCGCATAGGCGGTGGCCATGCGCAGCGGGGTCGTATCGCAGGCGCCGATGGCCATGGCGAGTTCATGCGGCAGCTTGTCCACCACTCCGAATCGCTCGGCCACGCTTGCCACCTTGCTCATGCCGATGGCCGCAGCCAGCCGAATGGTCACCAGGTTGAGGGATTTTTCGACGGCGACGCGCAGGGTGGTCACTGTCCCCCCCTCGCCGGTGTGGTAGTTCTTCGGCCGCCATTTCGGCAATCCTGGCCCCTGATCGAATTCCACCGGCGTGTTCAGCACCAGGGACGACGGCGTATAGCCGCTGTCGAGCGCCGCCATGTAGACGAATGGCTTGAACGACGATCCCGGTTGCCGCAAGGCCTGCGTCGCTCGGTTGAACTGGCTGCGCGAATAGGCGAAGCCGCCCTGCATGGCAAGGACCCGCCCGGTGTGAGGATCCATCGCCACCAGCGCCCCCTCGATCTTCGGGAGTTGCCGCAAGGCGTAAGTGTCGGGGCCGTATTGCTCCTTGCCATCGTCGCTGCGTGCCGCCGGCTGGACCGCCACCACGTCGCCCGGCCGCAGGACTTCCGATGCCCTTCGGGGCGTCGGTCCGACCATCTGTTGCGGCAATGTCGGCCGTGCCCATCTCAGTTCGCTTAGCGGGATATGGCCATGACGACCATCGGCCAGCCCGATTTCGGCATGGCTGTCGGTCACCGCCAAGACGACCGCCGGCACCCAGGGCGCCAGTGCCGGATGAGGCGGCAACGCGGCCAGGCGTTCGATCCAACCCGGGCCCGGGTCGATGCGGGTCAGCGGACCGCGCCACCCGTGGCGGCGGTCATAGGCGATAAGTCCGTGGCGCAGCACCCGGGTGGCGATCGCCTGCAAGGTCGGATCGAGCGTCGACCGCACCGAAAGCCCACCCTTGTAAAGGGTATCCTCCCCGTATTCGTCGATGATCTCGCGGCGGATGTCCTCGGCAAAATAGTCGCCACCCGAGACCAGCACGGTCTCTTTGCGTGGCCTGATGGTCAGCGGCGCGCTGATCGCGGCGCGCGCTTCGGCCTGGGTGATATAGCCGTCCTCGGCCATGCGCCCGATGACCCAGTCGCGCCGATCCTTGGCCACCACCGGGTTGCGCACCGGGTTGTAATTGTTGGGCGCCTTCGGCAAGCCGCCGAGGAAGGCGGCCTCGGCCACGGTCAGATCGTCAAGCCCTTTGTCGAAATAGTTCAGCGCCGCGGCGGCGACGCCGTAGTTGCCCTGGCCAAGGTAGATTTCATTCAGGTAGAGCTCGAGGATGTGCTGCTTGCTGAAGGTCCGCTCGATGCGGAAGGCGAGAATGGCCTCCTTGATCTTGCGTTCAAACGAGACTTCATTGTTGAGAAGGAAGTTCTTCGCCACCTGCTGGGTGATGGTCGAAGCGCCGACCGGCCGGCGATCAGCCCCCATGCCGCGATTCTTCAGATTGATCAGGATCGCCCGGAGGATACCGACAGGGTCGACTCCGGAGTGCTGGTAGAAATTCTTGTCCTCGGCCGCCAGAAAGGCATGGATGACCCGCTGCGGCATGGCACCGATCGGAACGAAGCTGCGCCTCTCGACCGCATATTCGGCCACGAGCCGGCCGTCTCCCGCATAGACCCGGGTGGTTACCGGAGGAGCGTAATGGGCCAGTTGGTGGTAATCCGGCAGGTCGCGTCCGTAATGCCAGAACACCGCCAACACCCCGCCCGCCCCGATGATGGCAAAAAGGATCAAAGTGCTGAACAAAAGGGCGATGAACCGCAACATGGTGGACGCAATCCTATGCGAAGAACCTTACGCGAAGACAAGCGAGCGAACGTCGAGCATGACCCCGGAATATGGCGACGCTGGGGCTGACACCCTCAGGAACGTCGGGCCTTCGGGGTCCGGGCGAAATAGCGCTCGATCGCGCGCGCCAGGGCGGTGGCCAATTTGGCCCGGTATTCCGGCTGGCGCAACATCCGCTCGTCGCGCGAATTCGAAAGATAGCCGGTTTCGACCAGGACCGAAGGCACGTCAGGTGCCTTGAGCACGGCGAATCCGGCGAAGCGATGGGTGTTCTGCAGGAGTTCGTGCGTTTCGCTCGAGACCTCCCGGATGATGTAGTGAGCGAAGACCGCCGACAGATTCATCGACTCCCGCTGCACCAGGTCAATAAGAATATTGGTCACTTCCGGCGATTCGTGGGACAGGTCGATTCCGGCGACGATATCGGCCTTGTTCTCCTTGTCGGCCAAGGTTTGGGCCTCGGTGTCCGAGGCGGTCTGCGACAGAGTGTAGACGGACAAGCCGCGGATTTCCGGATCGGCCACAGTGTCGGCATGCAGCGACATGAACAGGTCGGCATGGGCGGCTCGGGCGATCACCACCCGTTCGTGCAGCGGGATGAAGATGTCGCGGTCGCGCGTCAGCACGCAGTTAACCTTGCCTCGCTTCGTCAACTGCGCCTTCACTTCGCGGGCCAGCGCCAGCACGATGGTCTTCTCGTAAGCGCCGGTCAGGCTGGTGGCGCCCGGATCGATGCCGCCATGGCCGGGATCGATGACGACGACCGGCTTGCCGGCATGCCCGCCCTTGCGCCCCTTGAACCTCCGCCGGGGCTCGGGCGGAGCCGCAAGCGCCAGGGAAGCCGGCATCGGAACTGCGACAGGAGGGGTTGGCGGCTTGGCGTTCGGCAACGGATCGCCGGCTGCCGCCGTACCTTGCTTTTGCCTGTCCAGCGGAGAATCGCCTTGGGCGGCCTCGAGATCGAGAACGAAGCGATAGGTCGCGCCGCCTCTCGGGGGTATGAGGAAGGCCTTTTTCACCGCCGCCGGCTCGATGGTCTCGAGCAGGATTCGGCTGCTTCCTCCTTCGGTCGCGAAGCTGAAATTGCGCAGCACTCCGACCGGCCGCCACAGGCTCTTGACGTCGGCCCGCCATTCGAGATCGGGCAATTGGACCATGACGCGGGCAGGCTGCGCTTCGGCGCTGAGCGCAAATGTCACGGGCGCGGTGACATCGATAACGAAACGCGTGACGCCGTGATGGTCAGCCACCCGCACCGCCGTCACCATCGGCCGCTCCGCCCCCTGCTCCGCCGCAAAGGCAAAACTCGGGGCAAAAAGCCCGGATATCGCGCCAAGCGTCAAAACGAGAAGAAAAAACCGGCAGACCAAGGCGCGCGGGCGCATCTTTGCGTCGTCCTTATAGCAAACGCGCCCCCATATAGCCAAAAGGATCAGTCCAGTTCAATGTAAAAGCCTTTGATTTCGAAAGATGTTCCCACACCTTCGAAGGTGGCGGCCGGACCGTCGGCGATGCACCGGGTGCCCTTCCCGGACATTTGGTTCCCGACCATCCGGAGAGGAAAACCAACTGGTTGAATTGTGGCGGGAGCCTGACAGGTGATGGGCACGCCATCCGTCAGGCTTTCACCACCCGGCTGCGAAGAAGGCCATTGCCGGAAGGCGCTTGCTGCGGTTATGTTTGGGGCGCGAATGCTGCGGCTGGCGGGCTTCCTTCGGGTGTGACCGCCCAAAAGCGTGGTGTCGTGTTTCCGCCGGATGTGATCGGGTTATGGGCTTGGTCGGGTTCGCGGGGCCGCTACGGCAATCATTGGCCGCATGCGTTCGTTTTGTACAGATTTCGAAGCCGGGCGTGCAGCCCGCCAGGGTTCCTCCCTCCATGCACTTTGTCAGACATACGACCAAGACGCTGAATCTGGAGACCGCAGGCGCCGCCGGCTTCGTCGGATCACCATGCTGCGCGACGGCGCCGGCTGCGCCCGCGAAAGCGTCTTGGAGCTTTGATTTTAATGGCAAAACGTATGTTGATCGACGCGACGCACGCGGAAGAAACCCGTGTGGTCGTGATGAATGGGACTCGTCTCGAAGAATTTGACGTCGAAACCTCTACCAAGAAGCAGCTGAAAGGCAACATCTATCTGGCAAAGATCATCCGGGTCGAGCCGTCGCTGCAGGCGGCGTTCGTCGACTACGGCGGCAACCGCCATGGATTCTTGGCCTTCAGCGAAATTCACCCCGATTACTACCAAATTCCGGTCGCCGATCGGCAAGCCCTGCTGGCCGAACAGCGTGAAGTCATGAAGCAAAGCGCGGCCGCCTCGTCGGCCGACTTCGGCGATGGCGACGGCGATGACCAGGCGCACCGCCATGCGCACCGCGACGTCCCGGCGGAACCTGATGGCAGCGAAGCAGCGGCCGAGGCTCTGGCCGACGAATCCCGCGACACGGACTCTGGCGACGGCGCGTCCCCGCGCGACGGCAACGGCGCCGACACGCAGGTGGTCGATCTGGTTGGCGGCGATGATGCGGAGGAGCCGGAACGTCGCCGCCCGAAGAGCCTGCGTCACTACAAAATCCAGGAAGTGATCAAGCGGAGGCAGATCGTCCTGGTGCAGGTGGTCAAAGAGGAACGCGGCAACAAAGGCGCCGCCCTGACCACTTATCTGTCGCTGGCCGGCCGCTATTGCGTGTTGATGCCCAATACGGCGCGCGGCGGCGGTGTGTCCCGCAAAATCACCAACGCGGCCGACCGCAAGCGCCTGAAGACCATCGCCACCGAACTGGATATCCCCGACGGCATGGCGGTGATCGTGCGAACCGCCGGTTCGGAGCGCACCAAACCGGAAATCAAGCGTGACTATGAATACCTGCTGCGCCTGTGGGATAGCGTCCGCGATCTGACCCTGAAGTCGACGGCGCCGGCACTGGTCTACGAGGAAGCCAATCTGATCAAGCGCTCGATCCGCGACCTTTATTCGCGTGACATCGACGAAATCCTGGTGGACGGCGAGGAAGGCTACCGGCTGGCCAAGGACTTCATGCGCATGCTGACGCCGAGCCACGCCCGCCGGGTCCAACTGTTCCGCGATCCGGCCATGCCGCTGTTCCACAAATTCCAGGTGGACGCACAACTGGACGCCATGCACAGCCCGGTGGTGCAGTTGAAATCCGGCGGCTATGTCGTGATCAACCAGACTGAGGCGCTCGTCGCCATCGACGTCAACTCCGGGCGCGCCACGAAGGAACGGCACATCGAGGAGACGGCGCTCAAAACCAATTGCGAAGCGGCCGATGAGATTGCCCGCCAGCTTCGCTTGCGCGACCTGGCCGGGCTGATCGTCATCGACTTCATCGACATGGAGGAGTCGCGCAACAATCACACGGTAGAACGCCGCTTGAAGGAAGCGATGCGTTTCGATCGGGCGCGCATCCAGTTGGGCAAGATCAGCCCGTTCGGCCTGCTCGAGCTGTCTCGCCAGCGCCTGCGCCCCAGCCTCATGGAAACCAGCTTTCTGCCCTGCAGCCACTGCGGCGGAACGGGTGTCGTCCGCTCGGTCGAGTCGGCCTCGGTGCATGTGCTGCGAGCGATCGAAGAGGAAGGCATCCGCCGACGCTCGAGCGAAGTGACGGTAACCGTGCATCCCGGCGTCGCGCTGTATATCCTGAACCAGAAGCGCACCGCGCTAAGCGAAATCGAAGCCCGCTACGGCTTCCGCGTCCTGTTGGCCGGAGATGACGACCTGATCCCGCCGGCTCATCGCATGGAGCGCATCAAGGCCGAAGCCCCCATCGAACTCCCCCATGCCAAGCCGATTCAGCCGCAGCAAGAGATCATCGAAGCGGAGGAAGAGGCAGACCAGGAGGAGGAGGAGGAGGAAGCGGCCGGAAAGGCCGACGAAGTGACGGAAGGCGATGGCGCAGCGGCCGCCGAGGCTGCTGGTGAAGAAGGCGATGGCCGCCGTCGCCGCCGTCGCCGTCGGCGGCGCGGGCGCCGCGAGGAAGGAGAGACGCCGGCAGTAACCGGGGGTGAGGCCGAGGAAGCGGCGCCGGCTGAAGCGGAAGCGACCGAAGGCCCACCGGCCGAGGAGGAAGAGCCCGCAGGCGAGGACGAGGACGTCGAGGCTGGTGCGACGCTGATCGAAGGCCAGTCGTCGGCGCGCCGCCGCCGTCGTGGCAAGCGCGGCGGCCGCCGTCGGCATCGGCGCGAAGATATGGGTGAAGGCCTTGCCGAAACCCTTCCAGCCGAAGGCTTGCCCGAGGGCATCGAGGAACCTGCCATCCCGCAAGCGGAACCCGTGGCTGAGCTCGTCACCGAGCTTGCCTCCGCCGAGAGGGTGGCCGCCGTAGCGGCGGAGGCGCCGCTGGAGCCGGTCGCTCCCGCCGAGCAGGCTCCGGCGGAACAGCCCGAGTTACCGGCCGAACCGGCTGTCGCCGAAGTTCCGGCCAAGCCGAAGCGCGCCCGAACCCGCAAGAAGGCGGAAAAGGCCGAGCCCGTGGCGCAGGCGGCGACCGCCGAGTTGGTCGAACCGGTGACCGCGGTGGCGGCGGCCGAGCCGCCGGCCAAGCCCAAACGCAGCCGGACCCGCAAAAAGGCTGAGCAGCCGGCCGAACCAGCGCCGAGCGAAGCCGCGGCCGAGCCGGTGCCGCCCCTGGTGGAGGAACGGCCATTGCACCCGGCGGAGCATGAGGCGCCTCAATCTGTGCCGGGCGAAGGATCCGCATCGACCGCCGCCGAAGAGGCGCCGTCGGCCGAGCAGGAGCCGTCGGGGCCACCGCGCAAGGGATGGTGGAACCGCTTCCTTTAGAGCGGATGTGCGGCCATCCTGACGGCGACGCTCAAGCGCCGCCTGGACCATTCGTCAGGCGCGGAAGCCGCTGGCTTCCGCGCCTTGACCCCGGGCGCTCCGCCCAGACACGTCACCCCGCTCCCGCCGCAGTCAGGTTGCGGCCCGTGCGGGTTGAAGGGGGCGGGGAAAATGCGCAGCGCCAGCACCCGCTCAGATCTGCAACCAGTACTGCAGCAGCGCGGTGACGGCTTGCGGTTGTTCCAGCGGGGTCAGATGGCCCGCGCCGTCGACCAGGACGAATTTGGCGCCCGGAATGCCGGCGGCAATCTCACGCATGATGTCGGGCGTGGTAAGAGTGTCCTGGCGCCCGCACACCACAAGGGTCGGGATCTTGATCGACGCCAGGTCGCCACGGCTGTCCGGGCGGCTCATGATGGCAGTCTGCTGACGGATGAATCCGTCGGCACCGATCCGTTCCGCCATGGCCCGAGCGACCCCGACAATTCGTTCGTCCCGAAGGCTGTCCGCATGCAATTGGCCAGCCAGGATCTGCAGCGGCAGCTTGGCGAAGCCGCCACGCCGCGCGATGTCGATCATATCCAGGCGGCGCTGGCGCGACTCGGCGGTATCCGGCCTGGCCGAGGTGTCGAACAGGGCCAGGCGCTCGACCCGCTCCGGCGCCCTGCGCAGAATCTCGAACGAAACATACCCGCCCATGGAAAGCCCGGCCAACGCGAAGCGCGGCGGTGCCGCGGCGAGAACCGCCTCGGCCAGCCCGGCGATGGTGTCGGCGACGGTAAGATCGGCCACCAGCGGCGACACCGTTTCAGCCAGACCTTCGATCTGATGGCGCCAAAGCGCGGCGTCGTTCAACAGGCCCGGACACAGCACCAGGGGACACTTTTCCATGTCGATCGATCCCGCCACCTATTTCACCAGGGCGATGAGTTCCTTGAATTCGGCCGTTCCGGCGATGCGCAGCCACTCGAACAGAACCATTTCAAGGGAGACCAGAGGAATATCGGCACCTCGCAATCGGGCCCAGGCCAACTCTTCGCTGGCCGGGCGCCGAGACGCACAGGCCTCCGCCGCGACGAACACCTCGAAGCCCTGCTCTTTCAGTCCCAACGCCGACTGCAGGATACAGACATGGGCTTCGATACCGGCGAGGAGCAGTTGTGGGCGCCCAATGCCATTCAGCCGCTCCATGATCGCCGGGTCATCGGCACAAGAAAAATGCATCTTGGCGCAGGCCCCTTCCGGAGGCATCCATTCGCGCAAATCGACGATGGTCGGCCCGATCCCTTTGGGGTACTGTTCCGACACCACCACCGGCACACCGAGGCGGTGCGCCGCCTTCATCAGCAGGCTGCATCCATGGATGACGCGGCGCGGGTCGCTCATCACCGGGGCCAAACGTTCCTGAACATCGACGATAAGCAGGCAAGACCTGTCGGACCGCATCAGCATTGATTCCTCCCTGCCATTCGGCGCCGGCCACAACCATACCCGCGGCCCGACGGCGAGCCAAGCCGCATAGCCCGAGACGCCTACCCAACCATATATTTGACAGGTCCGCTTGACCTATTATTATCCGCCTGCACATCATCTTGTGATCTTTACACTAGACCCCGTGGTCGCCACGGTTGCATCCGGACATAAACACGCATGACATTCGCCAATCTGGGCCTGGGCCCCGAACTCCTTAAGGCCGTGGAGGAAGCGGGGTATCTCAAGCCCACTCCCATACAGGAACAGGCGATTCCCGTCGTGCTGATGGGGCGCGACGTGCTGGGTGTCGCCCAGACCGGAACCGGCAAGACGGCCGGCTTCACCCTGCCGATGATCGAAATCCTGGCCGGCAGCCGGGCCAAGGCGCGCATGCCGCGCTCGCTGATTCTGGCGCCGACACGGGAACTGGCTTCGCAGGTGGCCGAGAACTTCGAGAAGTACGGCAAGTACCACAAGCTCTCCATGGCCAAGCTGATCGGCGGCGAAAGCTTCGCCGATCAGGAAAAGCTTCTGGATCGCGGCGTCGACGTGCTGATCGCCACACCCGGCCGTCTGATGGACCTGTTCGAGCGCGGGCGCATCCTGCTGAACGACGTCAAGGTCCTCGTCATCGATGAGGCGGATCGCATGCTGGACATGGGTTTCATCCCCGATGTCGAGCGCATCGTCTCGCTCTTGCCGAAGATCCGCCAGACGCTCTTCTTTTCGGCCACCATGGCGCCGGAAATCCGCCGCCTGGCCGACGCCTTCCTGATGAATCCCAAGGAAATTTCGGTCGCGCCTCCGGCCTCCACAGCCGCCACCGTGACCCAGTACCTGGTGGTCTGCGAAGAAATCGACAAGCGTGAGGCCTTGCGCCACCTCATCCGCATTGAAGACGTCAAGAACGCCCTCGTCTTCTGCAATCGCAAGCGGGATGTGGACATTCTCTACCGCTCCCTGTCCAAGCACGGTTTCGACGTGGTGCAACTGCATGGCGACATGGCCCAGGCGGCCCGCACCGAGACCCTGGAGCGATTCAAGACCGGCGCGGTACGGTTGATGGTATGCTCCGACGTGGCAGCTCGAGGACTCGATATTTCCGACCTGTCCCACGTCTTCAACTTCGATGTCCCGCACCATTCCGAAGACTACGTTCACCGGATCGGCCGCACCGGCCGAGCCGGCAAGGAAGGCCGGGCATTCACCATTGCCACGCCCGACGACGGCAAGTTCCTCGGCGCCATCGTCAAACTGATCGGCAAGGACATTCCACGCTTTCCCATCGAGGGCCTGCCGGAACTACCTGTCGACTTGGAAGGCAAGGCCCGCCGACGCGGCGGCAAGGACCGCTCGGCTCATGGCGCTGAGCGGGAAAAACCGCGGCAACGCAAGCCGGAGCGCGAAAGGAAAGTCGCCGCGGCGGAAACAGCGGTCCGCGAGCCGCCACGCGGCGGTCGCGACCGCAAGGAATGGGGCCGACGGGATCGCTGGCGCCACGAGGACCATGGGATCGGCGAAATGCACCATGCCGACAACGTCGTCGGTTTCGGCTCCCATGTACCGGACTTCATCCTGCAGGCGGTGAACCTGCCCGGAACGGCTGAAAAGCAGACGGCGACGGCCGCGGCGACGACAGCCGTGGCGCCGGATGGGGCGGCGAAAAAGAAACGCAGCCGCAAGACGAAGGTGGCCGCCGAGAGCGGGGCCATCGCCGCGACCGAACCGGCCAACGGGGAGGAGAGCGTCGGTGAAACACCGGACAGCGGCCTCTCAACCGACGATTAAAATACCAAAAGAAAATTCGTAATAAAAATTTTGTCCCTCGGCAACGAAGGTGACGGAATCAGTAGAAGCCCGGACAAACAACCATAAAGGCCGCGAGCTCCGCGACCTTGCGGCGGTGTCCGCATGCCAATTGTCATGCCTGTCACGCCGGCAGTTAGTTATTCCTTGATTTATCGATCATCGGGGTCCATAAGCAACAAGCCTGCTCGGACTGCGGCAATCCGACAATTTTAGTACGTGATGCCGTGTCCCAGCGGAGGGCCGCCCCTTGGTCTTCGCCGACGAGCGGCTGAGGTCCATCTATCAGGTGTGAGGGAGGCAATGGCGCTTCATTCTGTTTCTATTGCGTTGACCGGCAGTGGCGGCGCGGGTGCGATGACGGCGGGTCAGATCCTGCTGGATGCGGCTTCGAAGGCTGGATTCTATGGTTTGATGACCCGGTCGATGGGACCGCAGATCCGCGGCGGCGAGGCAGCCGCGCTGCTCCGCATCTCCACCGAGCCTGTGACCTCCCTCGACGATCATTACGACATCCTGGTCGCCTTCGACTGGGGCAATATCAACCGGTTCTCCGCCGAGCTTCCCCTCTCCGCTCAGAGCCTGATCATCGCCGACCCCGAACAGGGAGATGTGCCCGAGGCCATCGGCGTCTATGGCGCCCGCATCGCCGAACTGCCGATGAAGACGATCGCGGCCACCATTCCGGGCGGCCGCATCAACATGGTCGGCGTCGGCGCAGCGGCCGCTCTGATCGGCCTGCCTCTGGAAGCCGTTCTCGGCGTGCTTACGGCCCAGTTGGGGCGCAAGGGCGAGGAAGTGCTCGCCGCCGCGACAGCCGGCCTTAAGGCTGGTGCCGAAGCGGCTGCCGAATTGCCCGAGGTGGCGAAGCTGCCGGCCCACAAGCATGACGGCGCCGCCCGCTGGAACATCAGCGGCAATGAAGCGGCCGGCCTTGGCGCACTGAAGGGCGGCATCAAGTTCGTTGCCGCCTACCCGATCACCCCCGGCACCGAAGTGCTGGAATACCTGGCTCCCAATCTGCCCAAGGTGGGCGGCGTGCTGGTCCAGGCCGAAGACGAACTGGCCTCCATCAACATGGTGATCGGCGGGTCTTTCGCCGGCTTGCCTTCGCTGACCGCGACCTCGGGCCCGGGCTTGGCTCTGATGACCGAATCGATCGGCTTGGCCGTCGCTTCCGAGACCCCGCTGGTGGTCGTCGACGTGATGCGCGGCGGCCCGTCCACCGGCATTCCCACCAAGTCCGAGCAGTCGGACCTCAACATCGCGGTCTACGGGCTGCACGGCGACGCCCCCCATCTGGTCGTTGCGCCCAATTCCATCGCCGACTGCCAGTTTGCCACCCAGTGGGCGGTGTATCTGGCCGAATCGCTCCAAACTCCAGCGATCGTCTTGTCGGACCAGGCCATGGGCCAGGCCCGCTGCGTCATCCCCAAGCCGGAAGACAGTGGCTTCGTCGCCAAGCGCCTGGTTGCCGAAGATTCGGCCGAGAGCTACAAGCGCTATGCACTGACCAACAGCGGCGTATCCCCCATGGCCGTTCCGGGCACCCCCGGCTGCATGTATGTCGCCGACGGCCTGGAGCATAACGAACGCGGCACCCCGTCTTCGCAGGCCAGCGACCACCAGTCACAACTCGACAAGCGGGCCCGCAAGCTCGACAACTTCGACTATGGCGCGCATTGGGCCGATGTCGAGGGCGAAGGCGAGATCGCTGTCCTGACCTGGGGTTCCGGCACCGGCCCGGCGCAGGAGGCCATCCAGCGGGCCAAGGCCAAGGGCATCAAGGCGAAGCTGATCTCCGTACGGTTGATCGCCCCGGCACAACCGGCCAAGATGGCCGAGGCGTTGAAGGGTGTGAAGAAGCTGCTGGTGGTCGAACAGTCCCACAGCCAGCAATTCCACAAATTCCTGCGCGGTCATTATGACCTGCCGGCGCAGGTGTCGGTGCTGAGCCGTCCGGGCCCGCTGCCCATCCGCCCCGCCCAGATCGAAACCATTCTTGCCAGCTGGAATTGACCGCCATGAACGTGCAAGCTGCCCCCCTCACCCATAACGACTACAAGTCGGACGTCAAGCCCATCTGGTGCCCCGGCTGCGGTGACTATGCCGTTCTGTCGGCGGTCACCCGGGCCTTGGCCGACCTTGGCCGGCCGCGTGAGCAGATCGCCTTTATCTCGGGCATCGGTTGCTCGTCGCGCATTCCCGCCTACACCAACGTGTATGGCTTTCACGGCGTGCACGGCCGAGCCCTCGCCATCGCGGCCGGTGTGAAAGTGGCCCGCCCAGACCTGACCGTCATCGCCGCCGGCGGCGACGGAGACGGTCTGTCGATCGGCGGCAACCACTTCATGCATGCCTGCCGCCGCAATGTCGACATGACCTATATCGTCATGGACAACGAGGTGTACGGCATGACCAAGGGTCAAGCCTCGCCGACCACCGCGCCCGACTGGTGCAAGAGCAAGCTGACGCCGGAAGGGACGGGCATTTCTGCGGTAGATCCCTGCCGCCTGGCCCTGGCGGCCGGTGCCAACTTCATTGCCCGCGGTTTTGCCGGCAACCCCAACGAGGTGGCCCGCCTGATTGTCGAGGGGATCAACCACCCCGGCTTCTCGTTCGTCCAGGTGCTGAGCCCCTGCGTCACCTATCGGCCGGAGCAGAGGGAATGGAAGTCGATCGTCCATCCCGCCGATGCCAGCCCGGCGCAGATCATGGCGGAGGCCATGCATCGCATGGCGGCTGATGACGGCTTCACCACGGGTGTTCTGTTCCAGGGCAATCGGGCGCCGTTCCAGCCGATCGGCAAGAACACGGCGAGCTTCGCCGATTTGGAAAGGAAATTCGAATCATGACCGAAGTGGCGAATTTCCTGGCCCACGCCGTCGCTCTGGAAGCCGAGGCGGTGGAACGCTACGATGAACTCGCCGACGCCATGGAAGTGCACAACAACATGGAAGTCGCCGATCTGTTCAGACAGTTGGCTAAGTTCTCCCGTCTTCATCTGGCCGAGGTGAAGGAAACCGCCAAGGGCGTCGATCTGCCCCACCTGAAGCCTTGGGAATACCAGTGGCATGCGGCTGAAGGCCCGGAATCCGCTCCTGTGGAGCGGACTCACTATCGCATGACGCCGTACCATTGCATCCACTTGGCCCTCGCCAACGAGCGGCGGGGTCACCAATACTACGCCGACCTTGCCTACAAGGCGACGGACGCCGAGGTCAAGAAACTGGCCCAGCAGTTCGCCGATGAAGAGGCCCAGCACGTGGTGATGCTGGAAAAATGGGCGGCGACGGTCAAGGAACCTGAGGCGGATTGGGATGTCGATTTCGACCCGCCGGCGGTTACCGACTGAAATCCGGCAGGATCCCATCCAGCCCGGTATTCAGGGGCGGCGCCTTCCATGGCGCCGCCCTTTTTCATCGATCAGATGCCTGACCTTCATGCCCAGGATCAGCCCGGCGAGAACCAGCGTCACGGTGTTGGCGGCAATAATTGGCCAGGCCCCGACCAGCAGTCCGTAGACCAGCCACAACGCCACGCCGGCGCAAAAGGCGAGAAACATGGCAAGAGAGATGTCGTCGGTCGAGCGAGATCGCCATGTCTTGACCACCTGCGGCAGGAAGGCCACGGTCGTCAGCGTGCCGGCCACCATGCCGACGGCATCGGCGAACCCATCCGCCATGTCAGGGCCCTGGCGCAATAAGCTTGCGGATGGCCCCAATGTTCCAGCCCTTGGCCGCGTCGACCAGAATGTCACGATTGGCGATCTCGGTTCCCTCGACCTGCAGCAGCACTCGTCCGCCGATCAGCAGCAGGATCTCGCCCGAGCGGGCGGCGCCGTCGTAACGGACCAGCGCTTCCTCGCTGGCCAGTTGCAAGCGGCTCCATCCGGGCCGGCCGTCCACCTGCGAGGTGGGCTGAAACATGGCGGCCGAGGCGCCGACCGCCGGGTTGTCGACGATCAGCGTGGCATTCAAGGTCGACTCGCCCTTGCTGTATCCCTTCGACAGGCTGATCCCTCCGCCGATGGTGTCGAGCGACTGAACATCTACCGATCCGGCATCCCACCCGCCCGGGGCCGGAGGCAGCACCTTGGAAAACTGATCGGCGAGACGGCTGTTGAGGACGGCGATGGCGGCCTGCAGGGCAGATAGGGCATGCAGGCTATCTCCTTTTGCATAGGCGGTGCGGGCGGCATCGATCTGCTCACCCACGCCTTCGGCGAAGGCCGGCTCAACCGCCACCAAACCGAGGAAAAGAGCGGCGGCGATACGAAAACCCATGACTCCCCACATCCCCGAACTGGTTGCCCGCCGCCGGAATCTTATCAGAGCCGCGCAATCCGGCACAACCTGCGCCGGTTGACGCATCCGCCCAAGGCCCCTAGAGTCGCGCCTTCGTTAACGCCGACGTCCCTACACCGACCAACGTCAATGACTTCCGTGCCATATACTTCCCTTGGAAGGCGCAATAAAACGATAAGGTGCGAAGCAACGCCGCTACAGGCATGCTCGGCAGCGAGATGGCAAAGGATGACAGCAGGTCATGAGAAGAGCGCGTAAGGCGAAAATAGTCGCCACACTTGGTCCGTCCACCTCAACCCCACAAGCCATCGAGGGGCTTTTTACCGCCGGGGCCGATATATTTCGCCTGAACTTCAGTCACGGCACCCACCGGGATCATCAGGCGCGCTACGACATTATTCGCGCTATCGAACGCAAGCTCGATCGGCCGATCGGCGTACTGGCCGACCTTCAGGGGCCCAAGCTGCGCGTCGCCAATTTTGCCGAAGGCCAGATACATCTTCAGGCGGGCCAGCAGTTCCGCCTGGATCTCAATGAAGAGCTCGGCGATCTACGCCGGGTGAACCTGCCCCATCCGCAGGTTTTCGCCGCCCTCCATATCGGCAGCGAATTGCTGCTCGACGATGGCCGTGTCCGGCTGCGGGTGGAAAAGCACGGAGCCGATTTCGCCGACACGATCGTCATTACCGGCGGTGACCTGTCCAACCATAAGGGGGTCAATGTCCCCAACGTGGTCCTGCCGATCTCGCCGTTGACCGAGAAGGACAGAGCCGATCTGCAGTTCGCCCTCGAGATGGGAGCGGACTGGGTGGCGCTGTCCTTCGTCCAGCGGCCGGAAGACGTCCTGGAAATGCGGCGCTTGGTCGGCGAGCGGGCACGAATTATGAGCAAGCTGGAAAAACCGTCGGCCATCGACCACCTGAACGCCATCATCGAATTCTCCGACGGCATCATGGTGGCGCGCGGCGATCTGGGTGTGGAATGCCCGCCGGAAAGCGTGCCGATCCTGCAAAAGCGCATCATCCATGCGGCGCGCAAGGCGGGAAAGCCGGTCGTGGTGGCGACCCAGATGCTGGATTCGATGGTCCATTCACCGGCGCCGACACGGGCCGAGGCCTCCGACGTCGCGACCGCCGTCTACGACGGTGCCGATGCCGTCATGCTCTCGGCCGAAACTGCTACCGGCGAGTACCCGGTCGACGCGGTCACCATGATGGACCGCATCATCGCTCGGGTTGAAGCGGACGAACAATATCAGATGATCCGCGACGCCGCGCGGCCTCAGCCGACCGGAACCACGCGCGACGCCATCAGCGCCGCCGCCCGCCAGGTCGCTCACACCCTGGCGGTAAGCACTGTGGTGACCTTTACCTCCTCCGGCTCGACCACGCTCCGCACCGCGCGCGAGCGCCCGGACGTGCCGATCCTCTGCCTGACGCCCGATGTCAGCGTGGCCCGCCAGATGGCACTGGTATGGGGAACCCACAGCGTGGTCGCCCACGACGTCCACAGCTTCGGTGAGATGGTGGCCGTGGCGGTTGAGTCGGCCCATGCGCAGGGACTAGCGCAGTGGAAGGATCAGATCGTCATCACCGCCGGTGTCCCTTTCGGCACTCCGGGTACCACCAACATCCTGCGCGTCGCCGTGGTCGAGGAGCCGTAGGGTTACCTCCTAGCGCACTGACACAAACTGAAGATACAGTTTGTGTCAGTGCACTAGCCTTGGTTTTTGACCCTCGCCGGGCGGGCGCATCCGCGCCCTTGGCCGCCGCCTCA
>JAJXWP010000021.1 GCA_021781575.1 Pseudomonadota bacterium | reverse complement strand
ACCATCGCGACTGCCAGACGCGCCCCGTCAAAGGCGCGCCGCCGTCGGGGGTGGGGGTACCCCCACCCCCGACGGCACCTTCTCATCCTGATTGTCGTTCAATCCCCATCTTGTTTGTCGCGCGGCATTCAAGATGCGCCGGGCGTCGGTTTGGCGGGTCTCGGGCTGCCGATCCATCCGGGCCGGCGCCGCCTGCCGTGGCTTGATGGCATGTCGGTCCTGGTAGGTTGCCAGGCTGTCAAGATAGACCCGGCGCTCCCGGCGGAGATAGTCGCCCTCGATCTCGCCATTTTCCAGCATCCGGTTGATGGTCTGAACGGATGCCGAGATTATCTCGGCGGCTTCACTGACTGTGATGGAGCGGCGCACGCTCATGGTCGGCACCCTTTCGCAGTTTTCGGCTGGCGGCATCGGGTTTGACCCGTCGATGAATTGAGAGGATTGTCCCAGATGCCGCGCAGAGCTTCACGGTGCCCGGCGCGAACGGGATGCAGGCCAGAAGGCCATGACGATGTGCATGCGTTTAGGTTGGTCAGCCCAGCCATGCCGGTCGTGGCCATGACGGCGCGGCCCGCCATGCGATGAGTGCGCAATGGGCACAGCAGTGGAATGTCAGCGCCGCATGAACGACACGTCACGAAGGAGGTCCGTCGCACGAAGGGTGCAATGGTGTATGGATGCATGGATGCCCGAATTCGTGGACGTTTTGTGGGCCGAGGGTGGCCGGCAGGCAGCCCGAGCGTGGGCGAATCACGGTCATACCGTGGACGATACATGGGCCGACCACGGACGAAGCCCGGTCCCATCATGGCCCTTTAGCCGGCCATGCGTGGACCCAGGGTGGGTCAGGGATGGACGTGAAGGGGGCACGGATGTCGACCGTTACCCGTTCGCGCCGAACCTTCCGATGTTGTCGGCATGCAACACCGAAAATCGCGGACCCTCGCCGCCGTCATCGAGGAGTGGAGCAAGCCGCGCCCGAAGACCGAGGCCGAAAAGGCCTTCTTCGCCTGGCTCAACGATTACCCCCACAACTCCCGGCAGGCGGTGTTTTGCTGGCTATGGGACAACCACACCGAGCTCAGCGAGATGCTGGTCAAATGGCAGCCCGGCTGGCGGATGATCGCCGCAATCATGGAGGAGGACGGCGTCCTGGGGGCCAAGGGAGCGCCACCGACTGCGAACGCCGTGCGTCGTGTCTGGAAGCGGGTCTGCAAGGAGATCGAGGCCAGAGGAGGTGGCGGCTGAGCGTTCAAGGGAATGCAGATGAATCCTTTTGGTTGCATCCGCGCGGAGCGCTGCGGCATTAGTTAGCCCCTTGTGGGCTGGCTGATGCTGCACTTCGCCGTGGTTTCCCTACCGACTCCCCCATGGTAGGCTAAGCGGCGAACTCGATCAGCGAATCGGCGTGCCGTGGTTTCCCTACCGACTCCCCCATGGTAGGCTACGCCGTTTCAGCGGTTGGTCGAGACTCTTGCCGTGGTTTCCCTACCGACTCCCCCATGGTAGGCTGAGGAAGCGAAACAGCAGCTTGACTACCACGCCGTGGTTTCCCTACCGACTCCCCCATGGTAGGCTGGCGCCCGGCAGCGTCCCCCCGCGATCTGAGCCGTGGTTTCCCTACCGACTCCCCCATGGTAGGCTGCAGTGGATTATCATTGTTGTCTTCATACAGCCGTGGTTTCCCTACCGACTCCCCCATGGTAGGCTTGCCGACCGCGTACAGCCCCCACTGGCCAGGCCGTGGTTTCCCTACCGACTCCCCCATGGTAGGCTCGTGCCAATTGGCAACCATCCAGCCTTGGGGCCGTGGTTTCCCTACCGACTCCCCCATGGTAGGCTGGGCACACTTCGGGAAACGTATTCAATACGGCCGTGGTTTCCCTACCGACTCCCCCATGGTAGGCTATTCGGCGTTCGGGTTCGTCGGCCGATCAGGCCGTGGTTTCCCTACCGACTCCCCCATGGTAGGCTGCCACCTCGTTCAGCCCGTTCACCCACTCTGCCGTGGTTTCCCTACCGACTCCCCCATGGTAGGCTATCGGGGAAAACCGCGTCTGCGGCAATGTCGCCGTGGTTTCCCTACCGACTCCCCCATGGTAGGCTACCACAAGGTCACGATCCGACGCCAACGCCGCCGTGGTTTCCCTACCGACTCCCCCATGGTAGGCTCGCGCGCCGTTTGATGCGGACATGTTCCGCGCCGTGGTTTCCCTACCGACTCCCCCATGGTAGGCTAACGGCGTCGGGGCTGCGATGGGCTGGTATGCCGTGGTTTCCCTACCGACTCCCCCATGGTAGGCTGACCAGCACAAACACTATCGTAACGTCACAGCCGTGGTTTCCCTACCGACTCCCCCATGGTAGGCTTTTCCACTCCCGTCATCGCACGCCCCCCTCGCCGTGGTTTCCCTACCGACTCCCCCATGGTAGGCTCTGGCGCTGTCGCCCTATGTGACGTTCGGGGCCGTGGTTTCCCTACCGACTCCCCCATGGTAGGCTGCTGCGACACCTGCGGTCGCTTCACCCAGTGCCGTGGTTTCCCTACCGACTCCCCCATGGTAGGCTCCCTCTGCGGGAACCCGTTGAAAATCCTCTGATTTCCGCCTGTTTTGCCAGGCCGAAATCAGAGGAGAACGAGTTGAGTGGCGCCGATCTTTTCATTTTTTTCCGCCTTGCCCAGCAGCAATCGCATCCGGGCGTATTGTTTGTCCGTCACTTGCAGGGCCCGAATACTGCCGCTTGTTGGAAGGTTCTTGCACACGCGGGCGATATGCTTTTCGGCCGCGTCCTCGCCGCGGCAGACCCGAGCGTAGACTGACAACTGCAGCATCATATAGCCATCGTCCTTCAGGTAGTTCCGAAAACGGGTGGCGGCGCGACGCTCAGCCTTTGTTCCGACCGGCAGATCGAAGAGGACGAACAGCCACAAGACGCGCACCTCCGCCGATTTCATGGGGGCAATGAGGGCAGGACCATGGCGGCGGCATCGTTGGCGGTGATGGCGCGAACCAAGGTGGACGACGCCAATTCGGCAGCGGCCAAGAGAGTAGTCGTTTCGTCGTCCATGCGAGCATCGATCAGCAATGCACCGGCCATCGCGCGGCGGTCGCTCAGCGTCAGGTCGCCGTGGTTGTTGCCCTCAGTCTGGGCGCAGGCCAGCATGTCGACGAATGGGCGGAATGGTTCGAGCAGATCGTCGGCCAAATTGAAAGCGTTGCTGACGCTCGCATGATGCAAGCCGAAGGCGGGAAGCAATCCGTTGGCCACCAGTGCCCGGCCGATTGCGGAGCGTATGACGGCGTAGCCGTAGTTCAGAAGCTTGTTTCGACGGTCCGCCTCGTCTTCGCGACGAAACTGTTGAAATAGACATTGCCAATAATGGCGAGCGGCGCGGGCTTCAGTGTTGCCCGGGTCTCCCGATGCAACATGACGCGTCATCTCTGCCAGCGTGTTCGCTCCGTCGTGGCCCCGTGCAGCTAATACGGCTGCCTGATTAGCTATCTTGCGGCGGACGATGGCTTGCCATGCGCGTTTCTTGAAAGGTTCTCCGATCGCCACTTGCCGCCAGGCGACATCTGCCTGCCGATGATGGCCATGAAAGGGAAGCATTGCGCCATTGGGAAGATGAGTTGCATCAGTCGATATGATTACGACCCCGCCTTCCATGCAGGCCGACAAAAGTGCTGCACTTAGCGTTGCCTGCGGCGTATCAAGAACGAGCCAAGCCAAGTCCTCGATGGGCAGTCTAACGGCGCCATCGGCCTGTTCGACCACGATCTGCGCATCGGCCAGCGACAGTCGCGCGGCCTGACTCAGATGCAGGCCGCGCCACGCCATGTCCGGGTTTCCTTGACGATCTCGAATCGATTACCGAGGCGATCCATGGTGAATTTTCGGAATGAGGCGAGCGTTTTTGTGCCGATACCTTTCACCACAATAGTCTTGCTGTGGTGAGGTGAGATAAGTATGGCGCCTGTCGACCGGTCCATCCCTCGGAAATATCCGTCAATGAAGGTGCCGTTAGACTTTTCGACTTCGATCCAGGAAAAAGGATGAACACTCCACATAAATTCATAACTGGAGTCTAACATAGGCCACTCATCCTCGGATTTGTATGCTACAACCGCCTGATTTGGCGGCTGCAGCCAGTCCTTCTGATTGAAGACCTGATGCGGATAAATTGGTACCAGAAAGTATTCAGCTTTTCCCTTCATGTTGTATTTGCGGAACACGTCGACTCGGGTCATTTCACCGCGTTCGGCCGCTCCACCGCGCACTTCGACGTCGACCTTCTTGTTCGTCATAAGCCGGACTTTACGGATTAGGTCGCCCTTGGGCGACAATGGCGGCGCGTCCTTCGGCTTTCCTTTTGCAACCCACTCGCGAAGGGCGGTGACCACGGCAGCATTTCGCTCGGCATCCTTGATGCGGCCAAGGTCCTTCTCGGTGAGGCTGTCGACCGGCTTACGCTCATACACGACGTTCTGTTCCGCGCGTTCCCTGACCTGACGTATGGTGGCCGCGTGGGCCTCCCCTCTGGCGCGACAGCGTTCTGCCCGCGAAACCGTTACGTTTTGCAAGGCCTCGGCAACTTCGGTGCGAAAACCGGGCCAAGGCTGTTCCAGTGCAATGAAATCGGCGGGCAATCCGCCCGTCTCGCGGAACATCTGCGCAAGGTGGCCAATGCCATGCCAATTGGTCGGCAACCCCCGACGTTCCGCTTCCTGAAAGAGCTTGGTCAAGCGTTGTAGGACGGACTGGCTGGTGAGCGCGACGATCACGGCGTCGAGGGCATGGTGACGATCGTCGTCCAGACGTTTGCCATCGGATGTCTTTTTCAGGCTCTGAATTCCCCATGCACGGCGCAGTCGGTCAGTCAGCGGGCCTGGTCGGGCGGCAACGATGACGCCCGGATAAGTCGCTTTCAATATGTTGAGCAGCAAGCGTGAGGCAAAGCGCGTATCGTTGATATTTCGACTACGAAATTTCTCATCCAATACGCCGGCATTCTTCAAAAGAAAGTTGCGTTTTTTTCGCCCTTTCATGGACCGGCAGCCCTCAACGGCGTCCGTGAATGCCTCCCAGCGTTTGTCATCATCACCGAACCATTCGAAAGGCGTTCGACCTTTCTTGTCTTGATTGGCCTTGGCCCAAGATAAGGTCTTGTTGACGAAGGAGTCGTCGCCTGATCGGCTCCACGGCAAGATGTGGTCGATCTGTATTCGGTTGTCCGTAGACGCGATGGCGTCAGGAGGAATTGCCTCGTCGGTATAAAGGCAGCGGCCGTTCTGTTCCTTCCATAACTCGAAGCGCAACAGATCCTCCGGGCCGGCTGCCTCTCGGCCGACGGTCTCTACGAATTGCAGACGCAAACGGTCCTTGTCTTTGTTGCGCTTTTCAATGCCGGCTTCGATTTCGAGGCGCTCTTCCAAGCTCTTTCCGACGTCGCGTGCCAGTTCGACATGAATATGTGTTGGCTTGCGGTAAGCATTCACGATGGCGCGGATTTGCTTGATCGCCTCAGTCAATGACTTCCGAGCGATGGGATTGGCAATCGCTTCAAGGTCCGTTTCGGTTTGTCGGGAATGATCGTATCCAGCGGCTTTGCATGCCTCGGAGTAAACCAGGCCTTGCATCAAGTACGGGATCAGTGCTCGACAGGCCTTGGCCGATATATGCCCCGCCTTTTTGAATCCGCCAAATTTGCCGTTCTCGACACCGCGCAACAGTGCGGCCAAGGTTGGCGGCGCCAGCCCCAATTCCTCCAGCCCGGTACGAATGTGGTCTGCGTCGTCGCGGAACGCCAGCACGGCTGCGACCTGATCCAGAACTTCTGGCGTCATCCGGAGGGACCGCCACCCGGCTTCCGACAACACTTCGCGCAATGCAGCGCTACCAGGCGCCGTTTTGCCGGCGCGCGTCGCAACATCCCGTTTGCCCTCTTCGTCGGCCGGGATGCCTTGAAAACGTTCATCTGCCGGTAAACCAAGAATGTTGCGCAGACGCTTGAAAGTCATTCCCTGCTGGCTGCCGAAATCCCTTACGGCGGCCGACAATTCCTCGGGCGTCAGATTGCGCTCGCCAACCCGAATGCTGGTCAGCCGGGCAAGCAAGCGAAATAATTCGAATGAAGGGGAATGTTTCGGTGCCCGCCTTTCTGCCGGTTCAAAGGGGCAGAAGCCGACCTTGTCTTCTGAATCGGCCAACGGCCGCTGGAAGAAGGCTGCGGTGATGAAATCTTGCTCCAGCTCAGCCGAGGCAGCCTGATTTCCCATATCCCGTTGCCTGCGCAGCAACGTACGAACTTCAGCCTCCAAATCAGCACGCAAAATGGAACGGGAGTAGTCATTGTCCCGGTTGCGCTTCCGGTCCCTGTATTCGGGAGACTTCCAGAACAATTCGCCGACAGTCCGCCATTGCGCCAACGCCTCCTGGTTTTTGGCGACCGCCGCCAGCATCTTGCTCGATTCCTGTGGTGCGTTTTCACCTCTGTCGCGTTTGGCGTTGGATCTGAAACCACGGTGCTTTGCAATATGTCCCAGGGCTCGGGCCAGTTCACCGCGGCTCAGCGGCCTGTCCAATCCTTCCGCCCTGATCTTCCAAGGGTTGCAGCTGTCGCTCCTGTCCGCCGGCCGGTGCGCCAAGGCCTCCTGTCGTTTGCTCGTTGGGTCGAGATCGTCACCGCCGCCGGCAAGCGCATCCTTGCCGTCATCGTTCAGGAGCCCGTGGCGGACCAGGAGTTCGCGAACCAAATTCATGCGCTGGCGGCGACGATTGGTGACCCGCCGCATACCGCGGGCGGTGCGGCGCAATTGATTGGTCGGCGTGCGAGTCTTGTCCGTCTCCGGTACGTCGAAGGTGCGTGCCCCCAAGGCGAGAACTGAATTCTCGGTGGCCAGTGCCCAGCCACAGGATCCTATGCCCAGGTCGATGCCTAGGAAAATAGCTTGGTCGCCCATCGCAACCCTCAATTACTGGTACAATCAAAAGAAGATAATCTTGACTCCTTTGGGCAGAAATGAAAAGTTTCCCGTGGGAGTCGGTAGGGAAGCCACGGTAAGTTGGTTTTCCAATCGTAGGATCATGAAATGACATGCTCGACCCCTCCGGCAGATTTGTCGGAGGGGGATTCCTTTTACCCGGTGAGTGGGCGTCGTCCCGTCGGGGTGCGGATCGAAACCGGATCTGATGCCCGAGTGAACCTTTTCCCATGGTCATTTCCTTCGGACATGATAGAGGAGGGAGATGCCCTCACGACTGATCCATCGGCACGACCAATTCTTCAAACGCCTGCTCGATCAGCCGGGCGCAGCCGGTGCCCTTCTGCATGAGCGCCTTCCGCCGAAAGTTGCGGCCCTTCTTGCCGATGACGTGCCCGAACTGCTCGCCGGCTCGTTCGTTCCGAAGGAATTGGCGGAATACCGGACGGATCGGCTATTTCGGGCGCGGACCAAGAGCGGCCGGCCGGTCTTCATCCATGTGGTCGTCGAACACAAATCGGCGCCGGATCAGCGCGTCGGACTTCAGTTGATGGGCTACGCGACGCAGATCCTTCAATGGTGGGACCGCCGTGAGGGCAGGAGCGCGGAGGGCGCGTTGCTGCCGCTTCCTGCGGTCATGTCGATGGTCGTCTACAACGGCGAGGCGACCTGGAACGTTCCGTTATCGTTGACCTCGGCAACTGACGCCGACGAAGAGTTGCGCCCCTGGCTGCCCGATCTGCGCTATATTCTGGTCGATCTCGGGCGCATCGACGACGGGCGGTTGTCGCGCGAACAGGTGCTGCGGATCGGCTTCCTGATCCTCAAGCATGGGGCGCGCGAGGCTGATCTGAGGGAGACGCTGCTGACCCTTGGCCGCGCCGCATTGGCGCTGGGGTTCGATGATCTGGTGGCGCTGGTGCGTTACGTGTTGGCGGAACCGAACGAGGTGGAAGGCCGGGTGTTGCGGGACGTGTTGGCAGAAATCGTACCGGGGAAGGAGGAGAGGATCATGTCGATTGCCGCAGAACAGTGGAAGGCAGAAGGCAAAGTCGAGGGAATGGTCCTTGGCCAGAGGGACGGCCAGGCTCGCAGCTTGATCCGCCTGTTGGAGAAAAGATTCGGCCCGGTTCCCGAAGCGGTTCGGGCGCGCGTAACCGCGGCCGAGATCGATGTGCTCGATCAGTGGCTCGATCGGGTGCTGGACGCACCGACGCTGGATGCCGTGTTTGGCGATGGCAAATCGCACTGACAGGCGTCGATGCCGCCGGTCCTGTTTGCGAATCGGTTTGCAACTTTCCAATTGGCGCCGGCACGGTTCGCGATATGTTCCGATGGATGTTGCAATACAAATCAATCACTTCGTTTGGGGAGGCCGGCCTTCTAAGCGGTAGGTCACAGGTTCAAGTCCTGTAGGGCGCGCCAGAATTTTCAATGAATTAGCGGTCGATTTCGAACCTTTAACCGCTAACCAAGGAGTTTTGGGGTAACGTCTGGGGTAACAGAATCCGCCTGTGGGTGTGGAGCGTTACCCCAGGGTCGCGTCTCGTTGCCCTGTGACCAGACCAGCAGCCCGGCCAATGACCACCACTACCCGCGCTGATTAGCTCCGCCAGACCCGCGACATCCTCGCCACCATCGCCAGGGAGGCCGGCAACCGGGGTACCGACGAGCTGGCGGCTGATCTGCTGCAGCGGGCGGCGAATTGACGACGGGGATAAGCGATGATCGGTAACGACGGCAAGCCGCTGACCAGGGAAGCGATCAGAGCGGCCATCAACGTCTACCAGACGGCTTCTCGCGGCTCGAAGGAATTCGCCGGCCTGCCGCGGGCGTTGGTCACCATCCTGGACAACCTGGCGGTCGGCAAGACCACCTACGTCAAAGGGACAGACGGTCAGCTTCAGGTCAGCCGGCGGAAGGACAAGAGCATCGCGGTTGCCTGATGCGAAAGATTACCCGACGGCCCGCGACGGCCCGTCCAGCGAACCGTAACGGGGTCCGACCCCAAGCGGCGGGGCGAAGTCAGAGTCCTTCGAAGCGACGCGACGCGGGATGGCCGGCGCGGGATTGGATTCGCCGGTCCAGTTTCTTCCCCGTCCGGGACTCGAGTTCGGCGAGCAGAGCGGTGATTTCCGCCGGCTCGAGCAAGAGATTGAGCGCGAGGCCCAGGGCTTCGTCGCGCAGTTTGTCCGCCTCGTGGCTGGGAACTGTCGCCAACACGTCGTCGACAAGCGCTCCTACGGAATGTGTCGCCATCGGGAAACCTCTGGGAACGGCAGTCGGTACCTGCCCTGCCGTCTTAGGTCGGAACGGAAGCCGCGGCTTTCCAGGCGGCGCGAAGACCCACGGCGCTTCCAGGTTCCTAGCGGTCCGCTCCAGACGCTTGGTTCCCCAGCGCCTGGATCAGGCGGCCCACCAACTTATTGAATTGTGGTGAGAATTTGACGGATGGTGTGGGGACCATCCGTCAGATTTTCACCACTAGCATGCAGCGCCGCTTCGGTTTCGTTCCGGCTCCCCTTCACCCGGCGACGCGCAACCTCCTTGCCGCCCGCTTCGTCAGGAGCATCGGCCAGGGAGCGCTGATCGTCGGCTTCGCGCTTTACCTGGCTCGGCTCGGCTGGAGCGGTGGGCCGCGGGACGGTCGGGGCGCGCCAGGCGCTGGTCCTCGGCCTGGTCGGCGACGCCCGACGCGGGTTGGCGGCCAGCCTCAATGCCGTATCGATGATCCTGCCGTCGACGGCGGGGCCGGTCATCGCCGGCTATCTGCTGCAGGAGGGACGTCTGCGGGTGCCCTTCTTCCTGGCTGCCGTCCTGCAACTGGTCTACCTGTTGCTCTATGCCGTGGTCTTCCGCCGCTACGAGCCCCAACGACGGCGGGTGCCGGGCGATCCGGCCGGATGGCCGACAATGATCGGCAAGACTTGAGCTCGGACTCTATTTTCCGAGACCGCATCGCCGCCGAAGTGCTTCCGCGGCTCGTTGCGCCGACGCCCCGCCGGGGAATGTCTCGGGGAGAGTAAGATCGTCGTCGGGGCCAATGGCGGGCGGGTGACTCACCCCGTGCCCTGCTGCGAGGTGAACCCTTCCGAGTTGATCAGGGCCTCTTCCGCACCAAGCTGCTTCGCCGCGCCGATGCAGGTCTCGACGAATGCGGGGCTGCCCGCGGCGAAGATGCTGTGTTTGGACAAGTCGGGGAAGAGCAGGGGCAAGACGGTGTCGATGCGGCCTTGCAGGAAACCGTCGGCGATCTCGCGCGTGAGAGTGACGTTGAAATCGAAATTGCGGTGCTTGGCCCGCCACCATGCCATCATGCCCTGGGCATAGAGATCCTGGCGCGTTCGGGCCGAAACAAGCAGTGTTACCGGGCGCCTGAAACCGCGGCGCAATGCCGCCTCCGCCAATGCGAGGATCGGCGCCAGACCGGTCCCCGCGGCTAGACATAGGACGGGAGTGTCCACCGACGGATCTCCGATAAATGTTCCATAGGCGCCCGAAATGTTGACCGGTGCCCCAACCTGTAGCCGATCATGGACCCAGTTGCTGGTGGCGCCGCCGTCGACCCGTGCGACCTGCAGTATGATTTCCCCATCCACGCGGGGCGCATTGGCAATGGAATAGGCGCGTGCGGGCACGCCGGCCTGCGCATCGCCCAAGGTGACGTATTGGCCCGGCCAATAGCGGACAGGCTGGCCGACGGGGCGGAGGCGCACTTCCGCCACCCTGGCGGCGATCGACCGCTTGTCCACGACGACGTAGAGCGCGTTCTCGCGTGGGGGAAACAGCTTGGGCCGTGCGTCCTCGGTCCCCCATTCGATCTCGAGTTCGTCGGAAATCGGCTTCGCCATGCACATCAGGCCGAAGCCGTCCCGCCGCTCGTCTTGCTTGAGAGCCATATCCAGGACCATGCCTTGATCAAAGCGGCCCGACAGCACTTTGATCTTGCATTCGCCGCATGCTCCGGCACGGCAATTGTTGGGTAGGGCGTACCCGGCTTTTTCCAGCGCGGTAAGCACCGTATCACCCCCGGCGCATTCGACCGACTTGCCGGACGGCCGCATAACGATACGGGCCATCGCTTCTTCCTTTCCTGTTCAAAGTCGTCGGCCTCGTTCTGCACCGAGGCCGGGAACGGCCTCAGAAGACCGGAATGATATCTTCCATGGCTGTCTCGGAAATCTCCTCGCCGCTGATGTCGACTTCGGGGATGGCGGGGAAGGGGATGTCGTAACGGTCGAGCACGGCCTTCAAATTGAGGATCGCATTGCGCCAGTTCTCCCGTTTCGCCTCGTATGTGGGGACGCCGAAGCCTGCGGCGCGGGCGACCTCCTCAGCTTCGCGCTGGGTGGCGATGAAGTCGGCGGGCAGATCCCAGAACTCGAGGGGGGGTTCGAACAATACGGCCGACAGGAACAGATATCCGGCGCGAATCTGCCTGGTGATGACTGATTTGTTCTCCGCGCCCATCTTGGGATAATCCCGCTCCATCATCGCCATGCAGATAGCCATGTGCCGGCCCTCGTCACGGCCGATATTACGGAAAGCTTCCTTGAAGACCGGCTCGCGGGAGCTATCGAACATCTGCTTGAAAATCGTCGCGGCGGCGATTTCGCCCATCAGAAACGAACTGAAGAGCACGGCCAGATCATATTTCGGCAATGCCGATTTATAACCCGTCCAATAGCGGCCGCCGTTGAAGTAGAGCCACTTGGCATTTTTTTGCAGGCGCCGGCCGAGTTCGGTTTTCGGCTCGTAGGCCAATGGATCGGGATGGCCCAGGAACCTGGTGATCGCCAGACCGCACATGATTTCATGGTTCTGCTCGTCGCGAGCGACCGAGAAGAAACATTTTCGAATAGGATCCTCCTCATGCACCTCGTAGGTCTTGGTCAAGGCCTCGGCGAATACAGGAGGGGCGGACGCGTCGAAGACGGAAAGCAGCGTCCACCAATAAGCGATGGATTCGCGTTCCTCCCAGGAATAACCGTCGACATCCAGGGTATCCCAGGGAAGCTTCTCCGGATCCCAATTCTCGCGGAGAGCCGCTTGCCAAATCTCGTGAAGCTTCGCCGTGTGGCGGTGCCACGATAGCGGGAAGATGTTGGGTTGTTCCGTCGCTGGCGGGAATTCCATTCTGTCGGAAAACCGTTCCTTGAGCGCTGCCATAGTGCCTCCCGGCTGGTTCCAGAGCCGGGTCGGGTAGCTGCCCGGCTTGCCCGCGAATGTGATACCACATTGTAGCGCATGTCAATAAAAAGGTATCACGACGAACAGTGGCAAATGTCGTTGCCGCCACCGCACGCTGGTGCGAGGCACCGATAACCGCGCCTTTTGATCCTGATCGGAGAAATAGTATATACGAGATATCAGAATGGTATAATGCGGATGGAAATTATTCAAAAGAGCCTTGCCTAGTGCCGCCGATTGCGATACAAAAACAATGAATGAAACATATAAACTGCATCGCTAAAGATGACGTCGATGCCAGGCCGTATCCGGAAGGAACCAGGAAGCCATGCCCCATCCGATGTTCGAGAAGCACCGCGCGACGCTCGAAGGAGCGGTCGCTGCGACTAAGACCCGCGGGTATTGGTCGCCCTACAATGAAAGCCCCAGTCCCCGGGCCTATGGCGAAACGGCCCTGGAAGACGGCAAGAAAGCATTCGAGGCCCTTCTCGGTGAGCGGTTCACATTGGACCAGCCAGGGCAGACGGCCTGGTATGGCGGTGAGCGCTCGCCGTACGGCGTGGCGTTGGACATCGACTATCCGGTGTGTGATGTCGACGTCTTGGTCGCTGCCGGGCTTCGGGCCATGGGGCAATGGCAGGCCATCGGAGCCGATGGTCGCGCCGGGGTCTGCGGCGAAATCCTCGATCGCCTCAACAAGCAGAGCTTCGAACTGGCCCATGCGGTGATGATGACCACCGGGCAAGGGTGGATGATGGCCTTCCAGGCCGGTGGTCCGCATGCCCAGGACCGCGGGCTCGAGGCGGTCGCCTATGCCTGGCGGGAGCAGAGCTTCGTGCCGGACCACACCTTATGGGAGAAGCCGCAGGGTAAAAACCCGCCGCTGGTCATGGCCAAGGAGTTCCAGATCGTCGGCCGCGGCATCGGCGTGGTCATCGGTTGCAGCACGTTCCCCACCTGGAATACCTATCCCGGCTTGTTCGCCGCCCTGGCCACCGGCAACGCGGTTGTCGTCAAGCCGCATGGCGACGCCATTCTGCCGGCGGCATTGACGGTAAGGACCGCCCGCGCGGTCCTGGCCGAGAATGATCTCGACCCCAATCTGGTTACGCTTTGCGTCGCCGACACCCCTGCGGTGACGAAAAGGCTGGTGACGCATCGTTCGGTGAAGTCCGTTGACTTTACCGGGGGAAGTAGTTTCGGCCGGTGGCTGATCGATAATTGCCGTCAGGCCAGGGTTTACGCAGAATTGTCAGGCATAAATAATATTGTTATCGACTCTACTGATAATTACAAGGGAATGCTGCGTAATATTGCTTTTACTTTGTCACTGTATTCCGGCCAGATGTGCACAACCTCGCAGGCAATACTGCTTCCGGGGCGGGGAATCGCCACCGACGAAGGGCTGAAGACATTCGACGAGGTCTGCACAGACCTTGGTGCCGCCATCAGCGAGTTGCTTGCCAAGCCGCCAACGGCCCTGGGCGTTCTCGGCGCCATCAAGTCGCCGGAGACGCTGGTCCGTATCGACGACGCCAATAGCGGCAAGTTTGGCAGGGTCGTCCTCCCCTCGCGCAAGCTCGACAATCCCGAGTTTCCGCAAGCCGAGGTGCGCACGCCGGTGCTGCTTGCCTGCGCCGACAGCGATACGGCGGCCTACATGGAGGAGCGCTTCGGCCCGATCAGCTTCATCGTCAAGACGACGGATAGCCAGGCCGCCATCGCCTTGTCGGAAAGAATGGTCGCGGAACACGGGGCGCTGACCGTCGGGCTCTACTCGACGTCACCGGCCGTTATCGACGCCATGACCGAAGCGACCTGGAACGCCAAGGTCGCCCTGTCGATCAATCTGACCGCCGGCGTATTCGTCAATCAGTCGGCCGCATTTTCCGATTACCACGGCACCGGTGGAAATCCCGCCGCCAATGCCTCCTACACCAATTCGGCCTTTGTCGCCGACCGCTTCTGCGTCGTCTCACGCCGTTCCCATGTCTGAGGTCGCCATGGCATTGGAGAATATTCTCTTCGAGGTGAAGGATGGCGTGGCCTGGATCACCCTCAATCGCCCCGACAAGCTCAACAGCTTGACGGAACGGATGCATGAGGAATTGCGCGGGGCGCTCGACGCCATTCAACGCGACCCCTCCGCGCGGGTGCTGGTTCTGACCGGGGCCGGCCGCGCGTTCTGTGCCGGGCAGGATCTCGGCGACGCGGCGGTGCGGGGCGAATCGGGCAGGGGCCCGGACCTTGGTGATACGGTCGAGCGGAACTACAAGCCGTTGATCCTGCGGCTGGCCAATCTCCGAGTTCCTACCATCGCCGCGGTCAATGGCATCGCCGCGGGGGCGGGAGCCAGTATCGCGCTAGCCTGCGATCTGGTCGTCGCCGCCAAATCAGCCTCGTTTCTTCAGTCCTTCACCAAGATCGGGCTGATCCCCGACACAGGCGGCACCTGGCAGCTGCCTCACCGCGTCGGCATGGCCCGCGCCATGGGGCTCGCCTTTCTCGCCGAAAAGCTGTCGGCGGAAAAGGCCGAGCTGTGGGGCCTGATCTGGGCGGCGATAGACGATGGGGAGTTCCCGGCGACGGTCGCGCGGTTGGCGGAACAATTGTCGCAAGCGCCGACCAAGGCGCTGGTGCGCACGCGCCAGGCCATGCGGGCAGCCGTCGGCAACACGCTGGAGCAGCAACTCACCCTGGAGGGGCTTTACATGCGCGAGCTTGGCTGGAGTCCAGACTACGCCGAGGGCGTCCTTGCCTTCGCCGAACGGCGCGCACCGCGCTTCACCGGCGAATGACGGCGGCCCTCTTCGAAAGCGGTTGTCCGGCGATGACTGCGCCATCGCCGAACGACCTCCCAGCCCGGGTGGAAAGAAGCACCATGACCGAGTCAGACAGGAAGCGCATTGCCAAAGCTGTCGGTGGCGCCATGTGGGAGCAGGATCAGGCCAGCCGAAATCTTGGTATGCGCCTGAAGGAGATCGGGCCCGGCCACGCAAGAATTGAGATGGCGGTCCTGCCGGAGATGGCCAACGGGCTGGGGATTTGCCATGGTGGAAAGATCTTTTCCCTGGCCGACACGGCTTTCGCCTACGCCTGCAACAGCCACAACAGGATTGCCGTCGCCTCGGCTTGTCACATCGACTTTCTGGCGCCTGCGCAGACTGGTGACATTTTGGAGGCGGAGGCAATCGAGCGAGCGGCCGGCGGGCGGACCGGCGTCTACGATGTCGTCGTCCGTTGCCCCGGCCGTCAGGTGACCATCGCCCTATTCCGGGGAAAGTCCCATCGTCTCAACGGCGATGTCGTACCCGGTCTCCGATAGGCGGCGAATGGCTTGAAGCGCCGCCGCGGCCACCCGTCCGGTCCGCCGTCACGGCGCGCGATTGCACGAGATGTAAGGGCAGGCGGCGGCGCAATAGGATCCGATGGTGTGCAGCAGGTCCTGGAGGCAGGCGTCGATGCTGCGCCCCGAAGTGTCGATGGTGGTCCGCGCCCGCGCGTATAACGGTTCGCGGCTCGACAGGATGGTGACCAGCTCGGCCATGGCCGCCGATTCGTTGCTCATCGGGCGAAGATCACCCTGCTGGCGGACTCGGTTCATGTGTTCGGCGGGCGATGCCTTGACCCAGACGGTGAAGAACGAGGTCAGCAGCAATTCAAGACTCATCGGGTCGGAGACGATGCCGCCGCCGGTTGCCAGGATCATCGGCCCCGTTCGCTCGGTGATGGTGCGCAGGCAGGTCTGTTCGAGGCGGCGATAGCCGTCCTGCCCGTAAAGGGAAAACACCTCGGTCATCGAAAACCCGCTTTCCCGCTCGATTTCCTTGTTGAGCTCGACGAACGGCCAGCCCAGGGTTTCGGCGGCTCGCCGCCCCAGCGTCGACTTGCCGGCGCCGCGCAGGCCGATCAAGGCGACGCGGTCGACGGCGATGGCGCGGCCGCCGCCGGGCGCGGCGAAGTGCTCGCCGCTCAACACGGCCTTGGCAGCCTGGCGGGCTGGCGGCGAGGCGCGGCTGAGCAGTTCGCGGAACAGCGGCCATTCCGCCGGCTGGCGCTCGGCCTCGGCCACCAGGTCTTCCAGTGGCGTTCCGATCGCCGCGGCGATGTGGCGGAGCAGGGTCACCGAAAGATTGCCGTGGCCGGTTTCCAGTTGGGCGATGTAGCGTTCCGACACACCCGAGGTCTCGGCCAGCACGCGGCGCGACATGCCGCGCAGGCCGCGCATCCGCCTAACACGCTGGCCAAGTTCGACCAGAAAGTCCTGATCGTGATCGTCGCGGAGTTTTCCGTTACCCTGGGTCATGATAGATCCATCGGAGAAAGCTGCAGTATAATACAGATGTCGGTTGACATCAATTGCAAGATCATGCAATATTATGCAACTTAGATGAATGGGAGGGACGCATGGCCGTCGATCCGAGTGGCGTTGCGCAGCAGGAGTTTCTCGATCTCATCGGTCAGATCGCTTCCGCCATCGGCCACCGTCCCCTTGACGCTGCTTTGGAAGCTTGGCTCAACGCGGCTTATCCGGCAAATGAAAAGCCGTTCGAGCGACTGGCCGGGCTGATCGAGGCGGGGAACACCGAAGGATGGCTCTGTCAGCGCGAGGCCGGCGGCATCCGGTTCGGCCGCGTCGTCAAGCCTGGCGCCGAGGCGGGAATGTTCAGCGTCGATGTGGTGCGGATGGACCCGGTGGTCGGACCGCATCATGTCCATCCCGAAGGCGAGATTGGCATGATCGTGCCGGTTTCGGCAGAGGCCAAATTCGACGGAAGAGGCCGTGGCTGGTACGTCTACGGACCCGGGTCGGCCCATTGCCCCACGGTCACCGAGGGCACGGCCTATGTGCTTTACCTGCTGCCCGGCGGCGCCATCGAATTCACCGGCGGCTAGAGTACAGTGACTCATTCAAGAGGTTCACTGCACCAGGTCTATCAAAGACCCTCGCCGGGCGGGCGCATCCGCGCCCGCCCGGCGAGGGGGCAAAAACCATAATTCAAAGAGCTGGTAGGCTGCCAGTTCATTGCCCGGCGTCCTCGACCTCGCCGCTTTGGCGCAGCTTGAAGCGCTGGATCTTCCCCGTCGCCGTCTTCGGCAAGCGGCTGAGGAATTGGATGCTGCGTGGGTACTTGTATGGCGCAAGGCGGTCCTTCACGAAGGCCTTCAACTCGGCTTCCGTGGCATCCCGGCCCGGTCTCAGGACGACGAACGCCTTGGTCTTGGTCAGGCCATCGGCATCGGTCACGCCGACGACCGCGGCCTCCAGGATGGCCGGATGCTGGACGAGGGTGGCCTCGATCTCGAAAGGGCTGACATAGATACCACTCACCTTCAGCATGTCGTCGCTGCGGCCGGCATAGGTGTAGGTGCCGTCGGTGTTCCTGATGTACTTGTCGCCGCTCTTGGTCCACTCTCCGCGGAAGGTATCCCGGCTTTTGAGCCGATTGGCCCAGTACATCAGGGCTGCCGACGGGCCCCGGATGTAAAGATCGCCCGGCTCGCCGTCGGCAACCGGGGTGCCGTCGTCGCCCCGCAGGTCGATGTCATAGCCCGGCACCGGGCGCCCGGTGGTGCCGTAGGCCACCATGCCGGGGCGGTTGGAGAGAAAGATGTGCAGCATCTCGGTGGAGCCGATCCCATCGACGATGTCCACACCGAAATGGCTGCGGAAACGTTCGCCGATGTCGGCCGGCAGGGCTTCGCCGGCCGAGGAGACGAGGCGCAAGGCGACCTCGCCCCGGGCGGGCAGGGATGGCGAAGCGAGCATGCCGGCAAAGCCGGTGGGCGCTCCGAAAAACACCGTCGGCTTGGCCGCTGGCACCCCTCCGGTCAAGCGTTTGAATGTCGCTTCGGGCGTCGGCCGTTCGGCCATCAACAAGACGGTGGCGCCGACGGTCAGAGGGAAGGTCAGGGCGTTGCCGAGACCGTAGGCGAAGAACAGCTTGGCCGCCGAGAAGCAGACGTCCTCCTCGGTCAGGCCGAGGATGGGCTTGCCATAGAGTTCCGCCGTCCAATAGGGGTTGGCGTGGGAATGCACCGTCCCCTTCGGCTTCCCGGTCGATCCCGACGAATAGAGCCAGAAGGCGGGGTCGTCGGCATTGGTCGCCGCCGGCCGGGGCAACGGTGAATGTCGATCGATGAACTCGTCGAGGTCCGCTTCGCCGAAGTCCAGCGGCGCGAGTGGGCGCGATACCAGGATCTTCTGCACTTCGTGGTCGCTTCGTTTGAGCGCCTCCTTCAACGCCGGAAGCACGGCGCCGGAAACCAATACCGCCTGCGAACGCGAATTCTCGAGCATGTAGGCGTAGTCCTCGGCGGTCAGCAGGGTATTGACCGCCACCGGCACGATCCCGGCGAATATGGCGCCCAGGAAGGACACCGGCCAATCGCAACTATCCTGCATCGCCAGCAGCACCCGCTCTTCACGCTTGATTCCCAGGGCGCGCAGGCCGCTCGCCATGCGCCGGATACGCTCGTCGAGTTGGTCGTAGCCAAGACGCCCCAAGTCGTCGATATAGGCCGTCTTGCCGCCGCGGCCGCGGTTCAGCGTCAACAGATGGCCGGCGAAATTGAAGAATGGCGGGGGCGGGCCGGGGATGCTGCCCGCGGAAATGGCGCTCATGGTCGGTTCCTTTGACGGATCGGCATGCACGATAGCGGGCGCGGTCAGAGCGCCAGGCCATCCAGGACCGCGGTGCCGGCCTGGATGGCCGCCCGGCGGTGGTAGAAGTTCAACGCCCGCAGGCCGCCCAGTTCCTCGCCGCCGCCGGCGCGGCCGGGGCCGCCATGCAGCGATTGCGGCATCACATTGCCGTGTCCCGTATGGCTGGCGGCGACCTCGGGGCTGACGACGTGGACGCGCCCATGGCTGTCGGCCAGTTCAATCGACAAGGTGGCCAATGCCGAGGGGTCGCTGCCATAAAGCGAGGCGACCAGCGAGCCCTGCCCGCGGCGTACCATGCTCACGGCGTGGCCCACATCGCGGTACGGCACCAGCGTCGCGACCGGGCCGAACACTTCGATGTCGTGGACGCGGTCGGCGCCGTCGCCATCGCGGCAGCCGAGCAATGTCGGGCCCACGCAACAGGCCACGGCGGGGTCGGCATCGACCAGTCTATGTGCTGCGCCGTCATGCAGCAGTTCGGCCTGCTGACGCAACAGGCCTAGTCCATCCAGCAGGGAGTCGAGTTGCGCTCGACTGGCCAGCGCCCCCATGCGAACGCTTTCGTTGCGGGGATTGCCGACGGTGACACCGGCCAGGCGGGCGGCGAGTGCCTGGGCGGCGGCGTCGAACAGATCGACGGGCACGAACACCCGCCGGATGGCCGTGCACTTCTGCCCTGACTTGGCGGTCATTTCGCGGACCACCTCCTTGACCAGAAGGTCGAAGGCCGGCGTGCCAGCGGCCTCGCCGGGCAGCAGCACTGCCGAGTTGAGGCTGTCGGCTTCGACGTTCAGCCGAACCGAGCGTCGGGTCACCGCGTCATGGGCGCGGATCCGCGCCGCCGTCTCCGCCGAGCCGGTAAACGAAACGACGTCGACGGGCTGCAGGGCGTCGAGCAGCCCGGCCGGGCTGCCGCACAGAATCGACAGGGCGCCCGCCGGCAGCACCCCGGCATCGATCACGTCCTTGACCATCCGTTGCGCCAGCCATGCGGTGGCGGTGGCCGGCTTGAGCACCACCGGCACGCCCGACAGCAGCGCCGGCGCAGCCTTTTCCCAAAGGCCCCAGGCGGGAAAGTTGAAGGCGTTGATGAATAGCGCCAAGCCACGCGACGGCACCTGCACATGGCGGACTTGGAACGAGGCGTCCTTGCCCAGCCGCTGGGCGTCGCCATCGGGCAGGGCGCGGCGGTCGCCGAGCGACGCGCCGAATTTTGCGTAGGTCGAGAGAGTGTAGATGGCACCCTCGATATCGACCGCCGAGTCGTTCTTCACCGTGCCGCTGTTGGCGCAGGCGATCTGGTAGTAGGCGTCGCGGTTCGCCTGCAATACGCCGGCCACCGCCGAAAGCAGCTCGGCGCGTTCACGGTAGGTCAGCGCGCGCAACGCCGCGCCTCCTTCATCGCGGGCGAAGCCGAACCCCGCCGCCAGGTCGAGTCCGGTGCAATCGACGCGGACCAGGTCGCTGCCCAGCACCGGATCGACCAGGGTCGAGCCCTTGCTGCTGCCGGCGACCCATCGGCCGCCGAGATGGTTCAACAGGAGGTCAGTCATGAGGGCCTCGTCATCGCTGCTGGGATGGTGGAGTGATCGGTTCCGGGATCGGCGGCCGGCCGGCCGATAGCCTTGGCGATGACCGGCGGGAAGCTTGCGTGACCAGCGGAACTGCAATATGATGCATTTATGCAAATTAGAACCTGTAAAACACCGTGTCAAGCAACATAATGCATGACTTCAGTGGGTGCGCCATCCGGTGGGTGCCCTGGCGCTCCGGTGCGGCGGAGTGTGCTGGTGGTTGGAATTCGACATTTGGTCCCCCGGCGAGTGGGGCGGGCGTCCTGCCTGCCCCACTCGAAGATTTGGGGGCTCGCCCGTCTTATTCTCGCCATGCGGGTTGGCTTTTCGCCCGTCGCAGGGCGGGTCGCCTGGTGGCGGGATCTGAAATGCCGAAGATGCAATAAAATGCATTAATGGCTTGACGGCGGTCTACAATGCGCAATATGGTGCATGGAAACAAAGTGCATCATATTCGCGTTCCAGGGAGAGTGCCGTGAGCCATCCGCCCCGTGTCGACTACCAGACCAACCCATCGATCTACCGTCATTGGAAGCTGAGCTTCGACGGGCCGGTCGCCACTCTTACCGCCGATTTCGACGAGGATGGCGGTCTGCGGCCCGGCTACAAGCTGAAGCTCAACAGCTACGATCTCGGCGTCGATATCGAGCTCAACGACGCGGTCAACCGAATCCGCTTCGAACATCCGGAAGTGCGCACAGTCGTGCTCACCAGCGCCAAGGACAGGGTGTTCTGTTCGGGCGCCAACATCTTCATGCTGGGGGTCAGCAGCCATGCCTGGAAGGTGAATTTCTGCAAATTCACCAATGAGACCCGCAACGGCCTGGAGGATTCCTCCAAGTTCGGCGGACTGAAGTTCCTCGCCGCGGTGAACGGCGTCTGCGCCGGCGGCGGCTACGAACTGGCGCTGGCCTGTGACGAGATCATCCTGGTGGATGATCGGTCGAGCGCCGTCAGCCTGCCCGAGGTCCCGTTGCTGGGTGTTCTGCCCGGTACCGGCGGCCTGACCCGCCTGACCGACAAGCGCCATGTGCGGCACGATCTCGCCGACATCTTCTGCACCACCACCGAGGGGGTGCGCGGCCAGAAGGCCAAGGCCTGGGGCCTGGTCGACGACATCGCCAAGCCGGCCGAATTCGCCGCCAGAATCCGCCAGCGGGCGCTGGAACTGGGCGCAGGGAGCGATCGGCCGGCTGGCGCCCGGGGCGTGGCTCTCACTCCCATCCGCCGCCGCATCGAGGACGACGCGCTGCGCTATGCCAATGTCACGGTGGAAATTGACCGGGCCAAGCGGGTCGCCATTTTCACCGTCAAGGGCCCGCAAGGGCCGCAGCCGAGCGGGGTGGCTGACATCGAAGCGGCCGGCGCCGAATGGTATCCGCTGGCCCTGGCCCGCGAACTGGAAGACGCCATCCTGTCGATGCGGACCAACGAACTCGATATCGGCGTGTGGGTGATCAAGACGGACGGCGAGGCGGAAGCGGTCCTGGCGATGGACGAGACGCTGCTGGCCCATCAGGACCATTGGCTGGTGCGCGAAACCATCGGCTATCTGCGCCGTACCCTCAGCCGTTTCGACCTGTCGTCGCGCAGCCTGTTCGCCCTGATCGAGCCGGGCTCATGCTTCGCCGGCAGCTTTCTGGAATTGGCCTTGGCCTGCGACCGCAGCTATCACTTGGCGCTGCCCGATGACGAGGCGCGGGCGCCGAAGGTCATTGTCGGCGAGGCCAATTTCGGCCTTTACCCGATGGCCACCGGCCAGAGCCGCCTGCAGCGCCGCTTCTACGGTGAGCAGTCGCCGCTGGACGCCGTGCGCGCCAAAGCCGGCCGGCCGCTGGATGCCGACGCGGCTTTCGCTCTCGGCCTGGTGACCAGCAATCCCGATGACATCGACTGGCCTGACGAGACCCGCATCGCCATCGAGGAGCGGCTGGCGATGAGCCCCGATGCGCTGACCGGGATGGAGGCCAACCTGCGCTTCAACGGCCAGGAGAACATGATCACCCGCATCTTCGGCCGACTCAGCGCCTGGCAGAACTGGATCTTCCAGCGGCCGAACGCGGTTGGCGAGAAGGGTGCGCTCAAGGTTTACGGCAAGGGCGACAAGGCGGCGTTCGACTGGAACCGCGTGTGACAAAGGTCCGGATCGGGCGAGAGCCCGATCCGGACCTCGGCAGGCCGCCGTTGAGGTGGCCGCCAAGCAGGCGGGGCCTGCGCGCGGCGAGAGCGGGAACAAGCCGCCGCCCGGCCAGATTGATTTCAATGGAATTCCCACGGAGACTGTGATGTCCGCAATCGATTACAGTGAGAAAATCCCCAACAACGTCGATCTCGGCGAAGACCGCACGCTGAAGCGTGCCCTCGAGCAGTGGCAGCCCCACTACCTGGACTGGTGGAATGACATGGGGCCCGATGGCAGCCACAATCTGGACGTCTATCTGCGCACGGCGGTCAGCGTCGACCCGGCGGGCTGGGCACAGTTCGGCCATGTCAAGATGCCCGACTACCGCTGGGGCATCTTCCTCAATCCGGCCGAGAAGGACCGCAAGATTCACTTCGGCGAGCATAAGGGCGCCGACGTCTGGCAGGACGTGCCGGGCGAATACCGCGCCAACCTGCGCCGGATCATCGTCACCCAGGGCGATACCGAACCGGCCTCGGTCGAGCAGCAGCGCCATCTTGGCCGCACCGCGCCGAGCCTCTACGACCTGCGCAACCTGTTCCAGGTCAATGTCGAGGAGGGCCGGCATCTGTGGGCCATGGTCTATCTGCTGCACAAGTATTTCGGCCGCGACGGCCGCGAAGAGGGCGAAGCGCTGCTCGAGCGCCGCAGCGGCCAGCAGGACAATCCGCGTATCCTGCAGGCCTTCAATGAAGAGACGCCGGACTGGCTGTCCTTCTTCATGTTCACCTATTTCACCGACCGCGACGGCAAGTTCCAGCTGTGCGCCCTGGCCGAAAGCTCTTTCGATCCGCTAGCCCGCACCACCCGGTTCATGCTGACCGAGGAAGCCCATCACATGTTTGTCGGCGAAAGCGGCGTGTCGCGGGTGATCCAGCGCACCTGCCAGGTGATGCGCGAGCTGAAGACCGACGATCCGGCCCAATTGCGGGCCGCCGGCGTCATCGACCTGCCGACCATCCAGCGCTACCTGAATTTTCATTTCAGCGTCACCATCGACCTGTTCGGCGCCGACGAGTCGAGCAACGCGGCGACCTTCTACAGCACCGGCCTCAAGGGACGCTTCGAGGAGAGCAAGCGCGACGACGACCATGTGCTGAAGGGTGCCGGCTACAAGGTGCTGCAGCTGCGCGACGGCCGGCTGGTCGAGGCGGAAGTGCCGATGCTCAACGCCCTCAACGAGGTGCTGCGCGACGACTACATCAAGGACAGCATCGCCGGCATCGAGCGCTGGAACAAAGTGATCGAAAAGGCCGGCATCGCGTTCCGGCTGCGCGCCCCGCACAAGGCGTTCCACCGCAGCATCGGCACCCTGGCCGGCGCCAAGCTGTCGCCCGATGGGCGGGTGGTGTCGGAAGCCGAGTGGGCGGCCAAGGTCGACCAGTGGCTGCCTTCCGCGTCCGACCGGGCCTTCGTCGCCAGCCTGATGGGGCGGGTGGCCGAGCCGGGCAAGTTCGCCAACTGGATCGCGCCGCCGGCCATGGGCATCAACCGTCAGCCGGTGGACTTCGAGTATGTGCGGTTCAACTAGGTCCAGTGCCGAGCCATCCGGCACTGCGGGGTAGGGAGACAAGCCATGCATCAGCCCGCAGCACTGGTGATCAAGCAGCATTTGATCGATCCGGAGATTTGCATTCGGTGCAATACCTGCGAGTCGACCTGTCCCGTCGGCGCGATCACCCATGATTCGCGCAACTACGTGGTCGATCCGGCCAAATGCAAAGCCTGCCTGGCCTGCATCCCCCCCTGTCCGACCGGAAGCATCGACAACTGGCGGACCATGCCCCGGGCCAAGGCCTACAGCGTGGCCGAGCAGCTGGAGTGGGACGAGCTGCCGGCCGAACTCCCCGCCGACCGGCTGGCCGAGGCGGAAATGGCGGCCGTCGCGGCGGTGCCGGCCGCGCCGCCTGCGCCGGCCGTCGTCGAGGAGAGGCTCAACAGTGCGGCCTATACGGCGACAGTGCCGCCATGGTCGGCCGCCCATGCCTATGCCAATCTCTACGGGCCGAAGGCCGCCGAAGCCAGCATCACCGCCACGGTGGCCGGCAATGTGCGGGTGACCGAGGTCGGCAGGGACTACGACACGCATCACATCGTGCTGGATTTCGGCGCCATGCCGTTTCCTGTCCTGGAAGGGCAGAGCATCGGCATCATTCCTCCCGGAACCGACGATGCCGGGCGGCCGCACCGCCCCCGCCAATACAGCGTGGCCAGTCCGCGCAACGGCGAGCGGCCCGGCTACAACAATCTTTCGCTGACCGTCAAGCGCGTGCTCGAGGACCCTCAGGGCAAGCCGGTGCGTGGGGTTGCCAGCAACTACATGTGTGACCTGAAAGTCGGCGACAAGGTGCAGGTGGTGGGGCCGTTCGGCACCACCTTCCTGATGCCGAACCATCCGAAGAGCCACATCGTGATGATCTGCACCGGCACCGGCAGCGCGCCGATGCGGGCGATGACCGAATGGCGCCGCCGGCTGCGTCAGAGCGGCAAGTTCGAGGGTGGCAAGCTGTTGCTGTTCTTCGGCGCGCGGAGCAAGGAGGAATTGCCGTATTTCGGGCCGCTGCAAAACCTGCCCAAGGACTTCATCGACATCAACCTGGCGTTCAGCCGCACCCCGGGGGCGCCCAAGCGCTACGTGCAGGACCTGATCCGGGCCCGCGCCGCCGACCTGGCGCCTCTGCTGGCCGATGCCAATGCCTATTTCTATGTCTGCGGGCTCAAGGCCATGGAAGACGGCGTGGTGCTGGCACTGCGCGACGTGGCGGAAGGCGCCGGTCTGAACTGGGACGCGGTCGCCGGCACTCTCAAGCGTCAGGGGCGCCTCCACATGGAAACCTATTGATGGGAGACCCGTTGATGCGTTCCTGGCAGAGGCTGGCCGTCAGCCGCCCGGCACCGGCCGTGGCCCGGGTGACGATGTCGCGTCCGGCGGTATTCAACGCCTTCGACGAAGAGATGATCTCCGAACTGGACGCCGCCTTTGCCGCGCTCGAGGCCGACGCGGAAGTCCGGGTGATCGTATTGGCCGGCGAAGGCCGGCATTTCAGCGCCGGTGCCGACCTTCAGTGGATGCAGCGGGCCAGCGCCGCCACGGTCGACTGGAACCTCGAGGACGCCCGGCGCTTCGCCGGGATGCTGGCACGCATCGAGGGGTGCGCCAAGCCTACTGTCGCCCGGATCCAGGGAGCGGCCCTGGGTGGCGGCGTCGGGCTGCTTTCGGCCTGCGATATCGCCATTGCCGCCGATGACGCCCGCTTCGCTGTCAGCGAAGCAAAATTCGGCATCCTGCCGGCCGTTATCGGCCCCTATCTGACCAACGCCGTCGGCCGGCGCCAGGCGCGGCGACTGGCGCTGAGCGCCTCGCGCATCGATGCGGCGGAAGCGCTGGCCATCGGCCTGGTGCAGCAGGTGGCGCCGGCCGACCATCTCGATGCCGCTGTGGACGCGGTGGTGGCTGATCTTCTGATCGGCGGGCCGACTGCCCACCGGGAGATCAAGCGGCTGTTCGCCACCCTGAGCCCCGGGCCGGTCACTGCGGAGCTGCGCGAGCTGACCGCCCGGACGATCGCCCGCGTCCGCGGCACCGAGGAGGCACGCGAGGGATTCTCCGCCTTCCTGGCCAAACGTCCGGCGAAGTGGGTTCCGCCATGCCGTTGAGCCCTTCTCAATTCCCCGTGCTGGTGGTTGGCGCCGGCATCATGGGGACCGGAATCGCCCAGGTGGCGGCGCAGGCCGGGCATCCGGTGCGGCTGTTCGACATGCGAGAGGGTGCCGCTTCCGAGGCCCGGGTCAGGCTCGCCGCGACCCTGGAGGGCTTGGCCGCCAGGGGCAAGATGACGCCCGAGGCGGCGGAGGCGACGATGGAGCGGATACGGCCCATCGGCTCGCTGGCCGAGGCGGCGGACGCGAGGCTGGTGGTGGAGGCGATCGTCGAGCGGATCGATGCCAAACGCGAGCTGTTTCGCCAGATCGAAGATATCGTCGCGGCCGATGCGGTGCTGGCCAGCAACACTTCGTCGATCAGCATCACCGCCATGGCCAACGGGCTGAAGCGCCCCGGCCGGCTGGTCGGCATGCATTTCTTCAATCCCGTGCCGCTGATGAGGCTGGTGGAAGTGGTCAGCGGCCTGGCCACCGACGCCGCCGTCGCCGAGGCTGTGTTCCGGCTGAGCCAGGCCTGGGGCAAGGTGCCGGTGCATGCCAGGAGCACTCCCGGGTTCATCGTCAATCGCATTGCCCGGCCTTATTACGCCGAAACGCTGGCCCTGCTGCAGGAACGGGCCGCCGAACCGCACGTGCTCGATGCCTGCTTGAGGGGCGCCGGGTTCCGCATGGGCCCCTGCGAGCTGATGGACCTGATCGGCCACGACACCAATTTCGCCGTCACCGCCTCGGTCTATGAAGCCAATTTTCAGGACAAGCGCTATGTGCCGTCGCTGGTCCAGCGCGAAATGGTGGACGGCGGGCTGCTGGGCCGGAAGAGCGGTCGCGGCTTTTACACCTATCCCGCCGGTCCGCCGGCGCTGCCGGCGCTGCCGGCGGAACGGCCGCTGACGGCGCGGCGGGTCGTGGTCCACGGGCTGGGCGGCGTTGCCGACATGCTGGAACAGGCGTTGCGGCCGGCCCTGGCCTCCCTCGGGCTGGCTCCGCTCCGCCAACGGGATTCCGGCTGGACGGGCCTGGAGATTGACGGCGGGCGCCTGATGTTGACCGAGGGCGCGGCGGCCTACGAAATCGCCGCGGCCACCGGCGTCGCCGATCTTGCCGTGTTCGATCGTCCACCCTTGCCGCCGGCGGCTGACGGCCGCGCGCTCGCCTATGCGGTCCATTCCGGCGCCGGCTCCGCCTGGCGTGAACAGGCCCCGGAATGGCTGCGACGGCTCGGTTTCCTGCCTTTGCCGGTGGCTGACACGCCGGGCCTGGTGGTGGCCCGCACGCTGGCCATGCTGATCAACGAGGCGGCCGACGCGGTACTGCAGGGCGTCTGTACGCCCGACGCCGCCGATGCGGCGATGAAGCTGGGGGTGAACTACCCGGCCGGTCCCTTCGAATGGCTGCGCGGTTGGAGCGTTGTCGGCGTCGCCGCCGTCATCGATGCGCTCGACGCCGCCTATCGGGGCGAACGCTACCGCTTGAGTCCCTGGCTGCGCCGCGGTGGCGACGGCCCTACACTCTGACCTTGAACCGGAGCCCGACACCATGACCCAGGCTTTCGTCTGCGACGCCGTTCGCACTCCTTTCGGCCGTTATGGCGGCGCGCTGTCGTCGGTCCGCACCGACGACCTGGGCGCCGTTCCGCTGAGGGCGCTGATGGCGCGCAATCCTGATGTGGACTGGCAGGCCGTCTCCGATGTGCTGTTCGGCTGCGCCAATCAGGCCGGCGAGGACAACCGCAACGTCGCCCGGATGAGTCTTCTGCTGGCCGGCCTGCCCAAGGAGGTGCCCGGTGCCACCATCAACCGGTTGTGCGGGTCCGGTCTGGACGCGGTGGGAACGGCGGCGAGGGCGATCCGCAGCGGCGAAGCACAGCTGATGATCGCCGGCGGGGTCGAAAGCATGAGCCGGGCGCCGTTCGTCCTGTCCAAGGCCGAAACGCCGTTCAGTCGCGATGGCGCTCTCTACGACACCACCATCGGCTGGCGCTTCGTCAATCCGTCGATGCGCAAGGAATACGGAACGGACTCCATGCCGGAGACCGCCGAGAACATCGCCGCGGACTTCAATATCGGGCGCGAGGCGCAGGACCGGATGGCGCTGGCCAGCCAGATGAAAGCCCTTGCGGCGCAGCGGACCGGCATTTTCGCCGCCGAGATCGTGCCGGTCGCGGTCGGACGCAAGAAGGGCGACCCGGTGATCGTCGCCACCGACGAACATCCGCGCGAGACCAGCCTGGAGGCGTTGGCCAAGCTCAAGGGCGTGGTCAAGCCTGACGGCACGGTGACTGCGGGCAACGCCAGCGGGGTCAACGACGGCGCCTGCGCCCTGCTCATCGCCGACGAAAAGACGGCGGCACGCCATGGCTTGACGCCGAAGGCCCGCATCGTCGGGATGGCGGCGGCCGGTGTGGCGCCACGCATCATGGGCATGGGGCCGGCCCCGGCAACCCGCAAGCTGCTGGAAATGACCGGGCACGGGCTGGCGCAAATGGACGTTATCGAGTTGAATGAGGCGTTCGCCGCCCAGGCATTGGCCGTCCTGCGCGATCTGGGGCTTGCCGACGACGATCCCCGGGTCAATCCCAATGGGGGGGCGATCGCGCTTGGCCATCCGCTTGGGGCGAGCGGTGCGCGGCTGGTGACGACGGCGGTCAACCAGTTGCATCGGATCGGTGGACGCTACGCCCTGTGCACCATGTGCATCGGCGTCGGCCAAGGGATCGCGATGCTGTTGGAGCGGGTGTAAGGCATTTAGGCCGGTTGCGAAGGCAAGGGAGACGTCATGAACAAACAGGTAGCGGTCGGGCCCGAGTTCGTCGTGGTGCAGGGGATCCGGCTGGAGGTGCGGGAATGGGCGGGGCAGGGGACTCCCATCCTGATGCTTCACGAAGGACTGGGCTCGGTGGCCATGTGGCGGGATTTCCCCAGCCGCCTGGCGGCAGCCACCGGACGGCACGTGATCGCCTGGTCCCGTCGTGGGTATGGCCATTCGGAACGGTTGCCGGCATCCCGCGACCCCGACTATATGCATCGGGAAGCCGACACCGTTCCAGCGCTGATGGATGCCTTGGGGCTCGATCAGGCGGTGCTGTTCGGTCATAGCGACGGCGCTTCGATCGCCCTGATCGCCGCGGCCCGGTACCCCGAGCGGGTTGCCGCCCTGATCCTCGAAGCGCCCCATGTCTATGTCGAACAGTTGACCGTCGACAGCATCGCCCAAGCCAAGACGACCTATCGAACGACCGATTTGGGGCGCCGTCTGGGCCGCTATCATGCCGATGCCGATCATGCTTTCTGGGGGTGGAACGATATCTGGCTGGACCCCCGCTTTCGCGACTGGAACATCGAGGAGCTGCTCCCGGCCATCGGCGCGCCGGCCCTGTTGATCCAGGGGTTGGACGACGAATACGGCACGTTGGACCAGTTGGACCGTATCGAAGCCGTACTGCCCCGCACCCGAAGGCTCGCTTTGACGGCATGCGCCCATTCCCCGCATCGCGACCAGCCTCAGGCGGTTCTCCAAGCCTCGGCATCGTTTCTTGATGATTTATGATGCAGAAGCAGATGGTTTCTTGGATAAAATGTATCGAAATGAAGAACAGCTCAGCCGTACCGGGAGACTTCCAATGATCGATCCAGCCTATCTGCAGCCCGCGCGCTATGTCGAGAGCGACGCTCCCGAGGTGATCGCCTTCGCGGAAGCCGCGGCGGGCGGGATCGCCGACCCGGTGGAGCGGGCGCTCAGCATTTTCTACGCTGTGCGGGACCAGGTTCTCTACGATCCCTATCAGATCTATGCCCGTCGCGAGGTGTATTCCGGCCGGGTGGCGCTGCAGCGCGGACGCGGCTATTGCGTCGCCAAGGCCGCATTGCTGGCGGCATGCTGCCGCGCCCAGGGAATCCCCGCCCGACTGGGCTTCGCCGATGTGCGCAACCACCTGGCGACGCCGCGGCTTCTGGAGATGAACGGTGGCGACGTGTTCTTCTGGCACGCCTATGCCGACCTGTGGCTGGACGGCAAGTTCGTCAAGGCGACGCCCGCCTTCAACCTGAGCCTATGCGAACGGTTCGGCGTCCTGCCGCTGGACTTCGACGGCCGCAACGATTCGATCTTCCATCCCTACGACCGGAACGATCGCCGCCACATGGAGTACGTTGACTATCGCGGTACTTACGCGGACGTGCCGGTGGAGGAAATCCTCGCCACCTTCCGCGAGCATTGTCCCCGGTTGATGGAAGACTCCTTCTCCGGCGGCGACTTCGGCGCGGAAGCCGTCGTCTCATCCTGACCGCCGCCGCGGGCCGACTGATGTTATGGTGAGACGGATGGATCTGGGTTTCAGCGGCAAGGTGGTGCTGGTGACCGGCGGCTCGAAGGGCATTGGCTTGGCTTGTGCCGCCGCCTTCGCCGCCGAAGGCGCCAAGGTTGCCGCATGCTCCCGTTCCCAGGAGAATATCGAGCGGGCGCGGACGGCGGTGCCGAACCTGTTCGGCGTCACCGCCGACCTGTCCGAAGCCGCCGCCGCTGCCGGCGCCATCGAGGCGGTGGAGGCTTGCCTGGGGCCGATCGATGTCGTGGTCAATTCCGCCGGTGCGGCGAAGCGGACGCCGCCCGACGAACTCACTCCAGCGCTGTGGCGGGCCGCCCTTGACGCCAAGTTCTTCACCTATATCAACGTTATCGACCCTCTGGTGAAGCGAATGGCGTCGCGGCGTCGCGGCGTTATCGTCAACGTCATCGGCATTGGCGGAAAAGTCGCCGCGCCGACGCATCTGGCCGGCGGCGCGGCCAATGCCGCCCTCATGCTGGCGACGGCCGGGCTGGGCACGGCCTATGCGGCGAAGGGCGTGCGGATCGTCGGAGTCAACCCGGGCCTGACCGATACCGGCCGGGTTGCCGAAGGCATGGAGGCGGCTGCCCGCCTGGCCGGCATCAGCCTTTCCGAGGCCCGCCGCCGCGGCGTCGAAAGCATCCCCATGGGCCGCATGGCCTCGCCCGAGGAGGTTGCCGACGTGGTATTGTTTCTGGCCTCGGACAAGGCGAGCTACGTCACCGGGGTCACCATTGGCATGGATGGGGGGCAGCATCCGGTCGTCTGCTAACGTTGAGGGGTTTCGGACGCCTGCCATCGGCACCTCAACGACGGCCTTCGGCAGGTATCCGAGAATCCTCAACGGGCGGGGAATGGGGCGGGGGCTCGGATAACGGGCCGGCAACAGCCGAAGCGGCGCGTGCCGGTGATCAACGGGTGAGGGTTGTAGTCGAGTGACCGAGTAGAGCGCCGCGCTGGCCGTTGCGCGGCAGTTGGCTCACATCACCGCGACATAAGCGCGAACACACCCCAGCCCAGGTATTCACGGGTGTAGGTGGCGTAGCGTACGGGCGCCGAGGTCAGTTCGGCTCGAACATCGTTCGACAAGTCATCGTCGGGATTCGTTTCGAGCCATCGGCGCATCGTGAGCCACTTGGCTGCCTCGTACCTGTCCCAGCTATCTTGGTCTGCCAGGACCATTTCCACGACGTCGTAGTCGAGGTCGCTGAAAAACGCGAGAAGTTCTGGAAGCAAGAGAAAGTCCGAGATGGAACGGGCGCCGCATCCTCTGGCGGCCTCCTCCGTCGATGGCAATCGCAGCCAATATGGCTCGCCGATAAGGATGATCCCTCTCGTGCGGAGACTCTTGGCCAGAACCTCGATGGTGCCGACCACTCCGCCACCGATCCAAGTGGCGCCGACACAGGCTGCCACACCGACCTTTTGGTCGGCGACGTAGCCGGCAGCGTCTCCGTGAACGAACTCGACCCGATCGGCGACGCCCAGTTGGTCAGCGCGGAGCTTCGCTTGTTCGGTGAACAATTGGCTCATGTCGATGCCGGTACCACCGATTCCGTAATCGCGTGCCCAGGTACACAGCATCTCGCCCGAACCGCTGCCGAGGTCGAGCACACGGGTCCCCGCCTCCAAACGCAAAGCCGCGCCGAGAGTGGCGAGCTTTTCTGGGGTGAATGGATTATGGATGCGATGAGCACTTTCGGTAATGTTGAATATCCGTGGAATGTCCACTGCAGAAACTCCTTTTCATCCCGCAGCCTTTGGCCGCTTGGATTAGCCCTGAATGGGGCGTCGCCGCGACGGTGGGGCGGGCCGGCGGTGATGAAGGTCCTGCATATCGCTTTGCCGCCCTGCGCCCAGGTCCTCGGGCCGCCGATGCCACCCCCTCTTTCCGAAACCCCAAATCGCCGCGGCTGCCCTCGGCGCAGTGCCGCGCGTCAAGGATTTTCCTGAATCATCCAGGGATATCAAAGCATTGTCGAGTCGAGGTATTCAAGTTGGGCCAGGATCCTGCAATAGCCCGGCATATCAGGGCCAAAGAAGATCACCAGCGTCGGCGGGCGCTGGTTCAAATCAGCACCAGCCAATGGCTGGCGGATGAGTGGGCCTGCGCGGTGACGGTAACGTCACTCAGAAATTCCGGTGACTGGCTGAAATAGACCAGAACCTGCGCATGGGCTGCGGCCTGGGCCGAGGCGTAGCCAGCGGTGCCGGAGGAAAGGCCTTTCAGTGCCGGGGCGATGACGTTGTTCTCGTAATAGGCGATCTCGCTCGCCGAGGGCGTCCGATGCAGCAGATTGCTGTACGAGTCGGTGATGAACCGCTCGTCGCCGGCGACCGTCTGGGGGTAATTGTGCGCGGTATTGGCGGTATACTCGGACGAAGCCAGGAACCATTCGGCGTACTGCTGGAAGGGTGTCAAGGGATTGGCCCTGGCATAGGTTTCATAGAAGGAGAGACCACCCACGTCCGGGGTGCGCCCAAACACCGCGCCATAGAGTTCCGTCACCTGGGCCGAGCTCACGGCGCCCGCCGTCGACGGCGTCTGGCTGGCGACGATGTCGGTGACGTCGGAGAACTGCAGGGCGGTGACGTTGCTGATCTGGTCGGTGACGCCGTTGCCGCTAAGGGTGAAACTGGTGCCGTTTCCGGTCGGGTCGAAACTGTATAGATTGCCGGTGCCGGAAAGGATGACCGTATTGGCATGGCCGGACAGCCCCGTTATCGTCGTGTTGGTCGAAGGCGCGGTCACCGAGAGATCAAATCCGCTGGAAATATCCGAAAGGGCCGCCTTGTCTGCCGAAAGCTGAGCGGCGGTGACGGTGAGGACCGGAGTGCCGGAATCGGTCAGCGTGATCGAAGAGAGCTTGCCAGCCGACGCCAAGCTTCCGAGCGCATCGATACAGGCCGTGACATCGGCGGCATTGTCGCTGACGGTTGCCGATGTCACATTGGATTCGGTCAGGACCGTGCTCGCCTCGGCGGCGGTGATGGTCACCGGGCCGCCACCACCGGTATAGGTGGTTGCCGTGTTCGCCTGGATGAGACTGTCGGCGACGAAGCCGTCATTGGAACTCGATCCGGCCGATTCGGTAAGCACGGCAGTGAAATAGTAGCTGCCGCTGGGGAGGCCGGAAAGCGACCCGCTCACATTCTCTCCAGTACTGAAGACGGGGAGAGATCCGAGGTCATCGACGGCCACCCGATAGCCAGTTACCGTACCGTAGGGCGAATCGTACTGGGAACCGGTCGGGAACGGGGCGGTGAGTGCCCACAATTCCAGGCGGAAATGGCCGCTGCCATAGGCTACGACGTCGTCCTGAACAGACACCGTTCCGGCGGAGGTGTTTACGCTGACGGGGACGGTCGAACTGAAGACGGCGTTTACATATCCGTCTCCCGTCGCCGAGATATTCGGGTTGCTGGAAATGGTTTCGAGTTGCACGACATTTGTCGTTGTCCCGGAGCCGGAGCTGCCGGAAGTCACATTCAGATGGTAGTTGCCGCTGATCAGTTTCAGCGCCGCCGCGTCCTGATTCTCCTGAGTCGCCGTAATCGACAGAATGGGGGTGCCGGAATCGGTCAGGGCGATCGAGGTTGCTTTGCCGGATGAGGCCAGCGATTCCAGCTTGTCCAGGCTGGTCGCGATATTGGCGGCGCTGTCGCTGACCGAGACCGATACGACATGGCTGTTGCCGGTGAAGATGCCGGAGGCATTGGCGGCTGGCACCCCGGCCACGGTCATGCTGTAGCTGCCCGAGAACTCGCCGATCAGGGTCGCATCGGTAGCCCATTGCGCGTAGCTCAACGCCAGGGTCGGGGCGCTGCCATCGGTGAAATCGACGGCAATCAGCTTGCCCGTCTGGGCGATCGCTTCGAGAGTTCCGAGGTTCGCCAGGATATCCTGCGCCGTGTCGGCGACCGTGGTGGAAAAGGATAGGGTTCCCTGCTGATAATCGGCGATGGCGGTCGTCACCGAATAGTTTCCCGCGGAAGCGAAATCATTTTGAACCTCGGTCACGGCCGTCTGGTTCAAAGTGATGCCCTGGCTCGCCGACGTCATCAGCCCGTCGACGGTCGCCGAGGTGGCGCCGTCGGTCCACACGGGTGCCCCGGGCATGGAGGCGTTCTGGAAGAGATAGGTTGCGGGGTTGGAAATCGACAGCGTATTGCCGGACACGGCCACCGATTCGGTGTTGGTCCCCGAGACCGACCCGCCGTCAACATAGGTGAACGAGGCGGCCCCACCGCTGTAGTTCGCCTGCAAGTTTGCAATCTCGGATGCCGTGAAACCGGAAAAAGACGGATCGGTAATATCGACGACCGCGATGCCGTTCGCCGCATCCCCATGGGCGGTGAACGACAGCGAAGGATTGCCGACCAGGCTGCTTTCGAGAAAGACGGTGCGGACCATCCCGCTGGAGTCGAACACCGTGTTGTAAGTCGTCAATATTTCTTTGGAGCCGACGACGACACCGTCGCCCAGGAAGCCGCCATTCAATCCCCCGGCGAGGGCCTGATCGAATTCGATGACTGTCGGAGATGCCATTTCCGTCCCCCATTCTTCGGATGGCGAATGTCGCTTTTGGTTTCGAAACCAAATTCCCCAGATGAACGACCCATCTATACTTTGGTTGATAGCAGGATAGCCCGATCGCAGCGCTGCCGAAAGGCGAAAAGGCGCGGGGGCAGACCTTTTTTCAACTGTGCGGACACAGCGGCTAGTGATCCGCCCCAGACGCTTGGTTCCCAAGCGCCTGGATCAGGCGGCCTACCAACTTATTGAATTGTGCTGAGAATTTGACGGATGGTGTGGGTACCATCCGTCAAATTCTCACCACCAGGCGCGACTCCTGGCACGAAGGTGACCTTGCAACCGTGGAACTCCAACTTGACACGACGGTCAAAAACGACCCGCAGATCGGCTGGTTCCGCTTCCCCCGCTGCCATTTCCATTTTTCCGCCTCTATTGCCGCAAGCATCATCTTGATTTCTATATCAAATTCGCCGCTTTCCGTGTCGAGGCGGCTCGTCTATCTGGGAAAACCGGGTTCTAGGACGACCTGACTGTGGAGAGGAAGGAGTTCACCTCCGTTTGCAGATTGCCGGCTTCCTCAGTCAACTGCCGGGCGGAAGACAGAAGCTGCTGTGCGCCTTCACCTGTTTCTTTGGCGGCGCCAGACACGCCGGTGATGTTGGATGAAACTTCCTGCGTGCCTTGCGCGGCCTGCTGGACGTTGCGGGCGATTTCGGACGTTGCCGCTGTCTGTTCTTCCACAGAGGCCGCGATGGACGATGCGATATCGTTGACTTCCTCGATACGTCCGACGATGCCGCCGATGGCCTGAACCGCTTTGTTGGCCGCGCCTTGGACGGATGTGATTTGCTGGCTGATTTCGTCCGTGGCCCGCGCCGTCTGGTTGGCGAGATTTTTAACTTCGTTGGCGACGACAGCGAATCCTTTGCCTGCGTCACCGGCCCGCGCCGCTTCGATAGTGGCGTTCAGAGCCAGCAGGTTCGTCTGCGAGGCGATATCGGTGATCAGGTTGACCACTTCGCTGATTTTGGCCGACATCTCGGCCAGACCCTTCATCGTTGCGTCCGCGTCGCGCGCTTCCTGGACGGCGACTTGCGCTACCTTGGCCGAACGCTCCATCTGCTGCCCGATTTCCGTAATAGACGCAGACAACTCTTCCGCCGCTGTCGCCACGGTCTGGACGTTGCTCGTCGCCTGATTGGATGCAGCGGCTACTGTCGCCGATTGACGGGATGTTTGCTCCGCCATGGCGCTCAAAGACGTGGCAAGGCTTTGCATCTGGCCGGCGTTCGCCGACACCGATTCCACAGTGCCCTTGACCGACTGCTCGAAATGGTTGGCCAACTGGTGCATCTCCCGCTTCCGCTGCTGCTCGGCTTCTTCTTTCTGCCGGGCGGCGATGGCTTCGATCTCGCGGGCTTTGACCAGACTTTGCTTCAGTTGAACGGATGCACGGACGAGATCCGCTATCTCGTCGGCCCCTTCTGAGGTTTGGATATGCACTTCTAGATCATTGCTGCCGAGCCGGTTCGGGACTTGCCATAATCGCCAGCGGCCGCGACAACCACGACGTCACCGCGGCGCATCGATCTGCGACACCTCCGCGATCCATTCCAGTGCAGTGCGCAGCGCCGGGACGGCCGTTCGCCAGGGAAGGGCGAACAGCCGCCGATCGCAACCGCAGAATCGCCACAATCATTCCCATCATTTTGCCGCAAGCGTCCGACCGTTGTTCAGAATATTGATCGTGATCGACGCCCAACAAAGCCGAGGAGGTGAACATCATGAAAAAGACGGCCATCGGTATTGCCGCATTTGTCGCAATAATTGTTGCAGGAGCGGCCTTTGCCGCTGATACCGCGCCAACACCCGTCGCGCCGGCCACCGCGGGGACCGCCGCACCTGCCGCCACGGCACCGGCTACAACCGGGCAGAAGAATATGGCTCCGCCGGCCTCGGCCGCCGCGTCACCAGCAGTGCATCAGTCCATGCCATTTTACGAGAAGGCCTACCGCAAAGTGATGTCCTGGCTGTAGCCAGCCTCATATTCACGTAGCCGCAAACGGCTCTCGGACATTCCGGCCGGCCACGGGGTGATTGCAAGCAATGCAACATTCCGGCCGGCCGAGGAAAAGATGAACGGTTCGGTCCTTGCCATCGACCTATTGCTGGGCCTCGTTGAGTTCTTTGTTATGAACCGGGCCCTGGACGGTCAGGGTTTGGCGCGAAACCATCGCGTCGGCGACCAAGCCCGAGCGAGCGCCCCGTCGCGGTGCCCACCCCGGTGCGCTATTGGAACCGCTTCCGCAGGTTCAGATGGCTTGAAATCGCGATCGAAAATGGAATAAGCAGTGGCGCCGCCGTGCCACGAAGGTTTCCTCGTGGCTGGCGCACTTCCTCCGCTTCTTGTCATCCCGCCAAACAGGAGAAGGCGCTTGCTGAAGGTGGCCACCCACAGCGGCACGTTTCATGCCGATGACGTCTTTGCCTACGCCATCCTGAAGGCCGCCACCGCGGGGCAACTGGAGCTTACACGAACCCGCGACGGCGAAATTCTGGCGGCGGTGGACGTGGTGTTCGACGTTGGCGGAATTTTCGACGCGGGCACGCGCCGCTACGACCATCACATGCGCGACAAGCCGTTGCGCGCCGATGCTGCGCCTTACAGCTCAGCCGGTCTGATCTGGCGCGATTTCGGCCACGAAGCCGTGCGGGCCATGCTTCCCGAGGCCGGCGAGGCCGCGCTGGACAAGGTATGGCGGTCCTTGGACGTGAGCCTGATTCGCGACGTCGACCTGATGGACAACGGTGCCTCGGTGCCCATGCCGGGGCATTTCTCCACCTTGCTGGAGGCGTGGAATCCCACCTTCGTCGAAGACGGCCGCGACGAGAACAAAGCCTTTCTCGAGGCCGCTGGGTTGGCTTCGCTCGTCCTGGCGCGGGCATGTGCGCGCGCCTGGGCCGCCGTGCTGGCCATCGATACCGTCGCCGAGGCGGCCCGTGCGGCGGAGCACCCCGGCATTCTTGTCCTGGAAACCCGAATGCCCTGGGAGGATGCCGTCTTCGAATTGGGCCTGGCCGACGTTCTTTATGTGGTGCGGCCAGCAGGGAACGGCTGGACGTGCAGTGCGGTACCGCCGAGCAAGGGCTCCTTCGCGCAGAAATTGCCCCTTCCGGATGCCTGGGCCGGATTGCGCGACGATGCCCTGGTCGCGATTTCCACCGTGCCGGATGCCACCTTCTGTCACCCTGCGCGTTTCGTCTGCGGCGCCCGCAGCCGAAACGGTGCCCTGGCCCTGGCGCGGCTGGCGATCGCCTTGGCCTGACGAGGGATTCTCTTATGCATATCGGCATGGATTTCGGCACCACCAACAGTGCTGTCGCGGTGGCAGCGGAGGAGGGCCCCCCCGCCATCGCCCAGTTCTCGACTGCCGCCGGCCCGTCGTCGACGTTGCGCTCGGTCCTGGCATTCGACAAGCGCCACCGAGGGGCCGCGGGGCGTATTGCTCCGCTGGTCGGTCACCATGCGATCGACACCTATCTCCAAGGGGATGGCGAATGCAGGCTCCTGCAGTCGTTCAAATCCTATTTGACCAGCCGGGTATTCACCAGCACCTCGATCCTGGGCGCCTCGTACACACTGGAAGATCTGATCGCGCTGATCGTCAAAACTCTTCGCGACCATGTGGCGACGACCACCGGTGCCGATGTGAAGCGCGTCGTGGCCGGGCGGCCGGTCCGCTTCGTCGCCGAGGGAGGCGAGCAGGAGGATGATTTCGCCACCACCCGCCTGCTCGAAGCCTTTGCCAAGGCAGGCATCGACGAGGTGGTGTTCGAATACGAGCCGGTGGCCGCGGCCTATTACTACGAAAAGGCGCTGAGTCACGATGAGACCGTCCTGGTGGCCGATTTCGGCGGCGGAACCAGTGACTTCTGCCTGATCCGCCTGGGACCAGGGCGCGCCGCTCTTGACCGTCCCGAAGATGCCATCATCGGCACCAATGGTGTCGGTATTGCCGGTGACGCTTTCGACCGCCGCATCGTCCAGAACGGTCTCGGTAGCCATTTTGGTAAGGATGCGACCTTTGAAAGCGACGATAAGATCCTGCCGGTACCGGCCTGGATTTACGGTAAACTCGAGCGTTGGCACCACATCGGATTCCTCAATGTTCCCTCGACGCTGCGCCTGCTTCGTGACCTCGAGCGAAAGATCGACCGCCCCGAGCAACTGGGGCAATTGTTGGCGCTGATCGAATATAACTTGGGCTACCACCTCTATCGCGCGGTGGAGGGGGCCAAGATCGATTTGTCACATGCCGAGGCCACCGTTCTTGTTTTTGATCACGATCCGGTGAGGATCCGGCGCCCCATCACCCGTACCGAATTCGAGGGCTGGATTGCTCCGGAGTTGGCCGCCATCGAGGCCTGCGTCGACGGTTTGCTCGATGCGACCGCCATTCAGGCCAGCGCCGTCGATCGCATCTTTCTCACCGGCGGGTCGTCGCTGGTTCCTGCCGTTCGCGCCATTTTTGCCCGCCGCTTCGGCGCGGCCAAGCTGAGCGCGGGCGGCGAATTCATTTCGGTGGCCAGCGGCTTGGCCCTCCGTGCGCGCGAAGTGTTTTCGTCGCAACCGGGAGCTTGACTGTGACCCCTTGGCGATCAGATCCTGTGCCTCCCTCTCAACGCGATTTTCTCCGTCCCTGATGCCAGTTCGTTTCTCTTCCGAGGATCTCGGCCGCGTTTTCGAGTCCGACACGATCATCCGAGGCCGTACCCTGCTTCTTCGGGACTGCGTCGAGGTCACTCTCGACGGCGAGACCATCCTGGGAAGCGTGCGGGATGGGGATATCCGCCACGCCGTGAAAGTGACGCCGTTATTGCGCGGTGGCCGCGTCTTCGTCACCGCGGACTGCGGCTGCGAACGGGGCGCTTGTGCCCACGCCGCCGCCGCCGCCCTGGCGGCGCTTGATCGCTTTCCCACGCTGCGGAAGCCACAGCAGGGGAACTTCTTCGATGCGCTGCTGGTTTCCCCGAAGATTCAGCGACGCCGTCTCGTCTTCTATCTGTCCCCCGGCAGAGCGCCCTTCGCCTGCTTCGTCTCGACCCTGTTGGAGCGGGAGGGTACCGTCCAACTGGACGCGACGACACCTCGCAAGATCCTGGCCGATGGGGAAAGCGGCGAGCGGGCGCGGGCATTGGCCAGACTGCTTGGCGGCGATGACACAACGCGGACAGGCGTCAAGGCCGCGGCGCTCGGCAGGTTGATCAGGATGCTGGTGGAGTCTGGGCAGGCAAAATGGATGCCGAGCGGCAAGCCCCTCGTTCACGGCGAAGAACGAGTTTTCGCCCGGTTCACCATCCCCGACCTGCCGCCGAAATCGGCGGTGCTCGTGGGCGAGGACGGGACATGGTATGTGGATTCCGCCAGCGGCGCGGTTGGCCCCTTTCGGGTGGTGGAGACGGTGTCAACGCCCCCGGTTCCGAAGCGACCGGAGATCTATCGGCCTGAACGGCCCCGACGGGCTTCCATCCAGGCAAGTCAACCGGTCATTATCGAACATCCTCTCGTCCCTGTTCTTCGTTTGACGCAGATCGAGGGTCCGGATGGATTTGGGCGGGCGCAACGGCTCGATGCCCTCGTGCTGGATTTCGGTTATGGGGAAGCCACGACCCATGCGGATGACGAGCGACAATTCGTGCGGATGGAGAGCAGCGCCGGACCCTCTTTTGTCCGGCGCAAGCCGCAACAGGAAGCGGCGGCGATCGAGACATTGCGGAAAGACGGTTTGATGGAGATGCGCGTCGCCGATGGCGCCAGCGCCAAAGGCCGACGGGTCTTCCTCTTCCGCGGTCAGAACGCGTCGAACAACTGGCGACGTTTCGTCCTGTCGCGGATCCCCGAGCTTGAACAACTGGGCTGGCGATGTGAGGTCAAGGCCGATTTCGGTCCACGTGCGGTGGAATCGGTGGGCGACTTTGACCTGCAGGTCGGGGATGCCGGCGAGGGCGAATTTTCCGTCGAGTTCGGCATCGAGATCGACGGAGTGCGACAGAACCTGTTGCCGATGCTCGTTCAGATTCTTGATCGGGGCGGGATGGAGGCTGCTCAAATCGTTGATGGCCAAGTGATCACCAGTCTCGCCGATGGCCGCGCTCTGGCGCTGCCCGCCGATCGTATCGGGCGACTGCTCGCCACGCTCGGCGATCTCGTCGAAGCGGCCCGAGGCCGTGACGGCAAGGTTCTGGTACTTCCCGAAGCGGAGGCTCCCGCTGTTCTTGAGCTGGAAGAATTGCTGACGACGCGGTGGCAAAATGCCGCGCGCATCCAATCCTATCTGGGAAAATTCCGCGACGGAGCCCCGATACCGGCGGCGACGGTCCCGGCAAGCTTCAAGACTGCCCTCAGACCCTATCAGCAGCACGGCGTCGATTGGCTGCAACATCTGCGTGAGCATGGTCTTTCCGGTCTTCTTGCCGATGATATGGGGTTGGGAAAGACCGCCCAGACGATCGCACACATCACCATCGAGGAGGCATCGGGGCGTTTGGACCGGCCTGTCCTGGTCGTGGTGCCGACCAGTCTGGTTCCCAATTGGACGGCGGAGTTGGCCAAGTTCGCGCCACATCTGCGGACCTTGGTTCTGCACGGGGTGGATCGCCATGAACGGCGCAATCGAATGGACGGCATTCACGTCGCCATCACCACCTATACGGTCTTGGCCCGCGATATCGGGGAGATGAGGCAACTCCCTTGGCATCTCGTCGTTCTGGACGAGGCCCAGGCGATCAAGAGCCCGGACTCGAATGCCACCCGCGCCGTCTGCCAGCTTGATACGCGCCACAAAATCGCCCTTACCGGGACCCCGATCGAAAACAATCTCGGCGAATTGTGGTCGGAATTCGCATTTCTGATGCCCGGTTTGCTGGGTGAGCGCAAGAATTTCAACAAGCGGTTCCGCACGCCGATCGAGAAGAACAACGATGTGATCCGCCGCGGCCAGTTGGTGCGCCGGATCAGCCCATTCATCCTGCGGCGGACCAAGTCCGAAGTCGCTACCGAACTGCCACCCAAACACGTCGTATTGCGTCGTGTCGAACTGGCACCGGAGCAACGTGAGCTTTATGAGGCTATCCGCGCCATGCTGCATGAGGAAGTGCGAGAGCGGATCGCCGCCCACGGGCTGATGAAGAGCCGCATCGTCGTTCTGGATGCGCTGTTGAAACTGCGGCAGGTCTGCTGTGACCCCCGGATCGTGAAACTGCCCTCGGCGCGTCTTGTCGACACATCAAGCAAGCTTGACGATCTGATCGAGATGGCCGGCGAAATGATTTCCGAGGGGCGGCGGATCCTTCTGTTTTCCCAGTTCACTTCGATGCTCGACCTGATGAAGCCGAGGCTGGAGGAGACAGGCATTCCCTTCGTGGAACTGCGGGGCGACACACGGGACCGCGCCGAACCCGTTCGCGCCTTCGAGGCGGGTGAGGTTCCCCTCTTTCTGATCAGTCTCAAAGCCGGCGGCCGGGGGTTGAATCTCGTCTCCGCCGACACGGTGATCCACTACGACCCCTGGTGGAATCCGGCCGTCGAGGACCAGGCCTCGGACCGCGCTCACCGCATCGGCCAGACGAAATCGGTGTTCGTCTACAAGCTCATCGCTGCCGGAACAATCGAGGAAAAGATGGTCGAATTGCAGGCGCGCAAGGCCGCTCTCGCGACGATCGCCCTTGGCGAGGCGGATGATGTCTCGGCGCTCGAACTCGACGACATCGACTATTTGTTTGGTTCCGGTCTCGACATGCAGGCGGCCTGAAACAGCAGCTGCGGCGCCCAAAGGCGAAGGGGGCGATTACCCATCGCAAGGCTTCTATGGCGCGGGCCGTACAAATGTCACTCCGACCTCTCGCCCCTCTTACAAGCTCCTTTCCCTCCGTTCTGGCAGAATTCAGGCCTGCTTATGGCAGGTCTAGACTTTCCCCGTATGAAAAAAGTGGGTACTTTATTTTGCTGAATAGGTAGCGGTTATCTGTTTTGTTTATTTATTTGCATGTCAGACTCTACCATGGATATGCAAAGCGGGGGCCGAAGCCACAATGGAACGATTTCTGTCCCGATATTCGTTGAAGGCGCAGGTCGGCTCGTTGGTGATCTTGGCCGGCATCATCCTCGTCGTGTCGGTGGCAGTCTTGTGGGGCGGGCGCTCCCGGTCGGTGGCTGCCGATCATCTGGCCGCGAATGAAGGCAATATCGCCGAGCAGGCCGTCGCGCTGCAAGTCGTGCTGCGTGACTGGCGCGAAAGCGAAATGGAATCGCTGCGTCAGGCCAATCCCACCTTGGTGGCGGATCGCGATAGATACGCACGGACCATCACACGGACATTGGATGCCATCACCGCAGCCCTCGATGATAGGGATGTCCGCCGCAGCCAGATCGAACGCCTGCGCCGGGACGTCGACGCATATGCGGATATGTTCCAGCGCGCGACGGACGATCGCAATGGTACGGTCGGGCCGGCGGGTACGGTGTCGGGCTCGGTCCGTCAAGCCGAGGTTGAGGCGAGACTGAACGAATCCTTCCGTTCGGTACAGTCGACTATCCAGTCGCTGGTCGCGCGCACCCGCGCCGACGCGCTGGCTGCCAGGTTGGCGGCCGGGCAGATCGGGCTCGCCGTGAGCCGGACCTTGACCACCGTCATGCTGACGGGTCTCGCCCTGATGATGATGGCCGGATATGCCATTGCGCGAGCCATCTGCCGTCCGCTGGCCGCCACCACCAGAGTGATGGATTCGTTGGCCAGAGGTGACCATGCGGTGACGGTCCCCTATCTCGGTTATGCCAACGAAATCGGGGCGATTGGCCGTGCGCTGGAGGTGTTGCAGGGCGCATCGCGGCGTCAGGAGATTCAGACCTGGGTAAAAGATGAACTGACCGCCACCATCGAAGACTTGCAGGCGACCGAAGATTTCGAGGGGTTTGCCGCCGCGTTGATGAGTCATGTCTCCCTCTCCATTCCCCTGCTTTACGGCGCATTCTATGTGGCCGATCACGCTGGCCAGCGTTTGGTCCGTGTCGGCGGCCATGCCATCGATGCCCCGGGGGATGCCAGGAGCTTCGCCCGCGGAGAAGGATTGGTCGGTCAGGCGGCGGTCGATCTGCGGCCGAGAACCATCACGACCGTCCCGGAAGATTGCGTTCATATCACAGCCGGCCAAGGAACAATTCGACCGCGCGGCCTGGTCATCCTGCCGATCGTGGGCCAGGGAGCCGCTGCTGCCGTCCTGGAGTTGGCGCCGGTGGACCCGCTGAACCAACGGCAGCAAGCCCTTGTCGACGCACTTCTGCCAACGGTAGCGCTGAACATCGAAATCCTGGCTGGCAACCTGAAGACGCGCAAATTGCTGGAGGAGACTCAGATCCAAGCGGCCAATCTGGCGGCCTCGGAACGTCAGATTGCGGCCCGCAAGGAAGAGTTGGAACTCATCAACGAGCAGATGGCCGAGCAGGGGCGGCGGGTCGAGGAACAGGCCTTGGATCTGGCCGAAGCCGAGGAACGCTCGCGCCTGATTCTCGGCTCCATCGACGAGGGAATCTGCGGCCTCGATGCCGAGGGGCAGGTGACGTTCGTCAATGCCGCCGGCGCTCGAATGCTCGGCTACGATCCCGAGCAGATGACCGGCCAGGCAATTCACGCCCTGATCCACCACAGCCGGGCGGACGGCACCGTCGTGCCCGAAGCGAATTGCCCCATGTGCGGCGCTGCCCGCGACGGCCGTAGCCGGACCAGCGCTGACGAGATTCTCTGGCGCAAGGACGGGACGTTCTTCCCGGCCGAATATTTCACCACGCCCGCGCTTAGGGGCGGTGAGCCGGTGGGGGCGGTGGTTTCGTTCCGCGATATCAGCGAGCGCAAGCAGGCCGAGAAGGCGTTGGACGCCGAACGGCGCCACCTCGCCGCCATCCTTGAACATCTGCCCGACGCCACATTCGTTATCGACCGGCATGGCGTCGTCACCGCGTGGAACCCGGCCATCGAAGATCTCAGCGGCGTCAAGGCCCAGGATATGATCGGCAAAGGCGATTACGAATATGCGCTGCCCTTCTATGGCGAGCGACGGCCGATCCTCATCGACCTGGCCTTCCTGCCGGAAGAAGACATGTTGACCAAGTACAGCCATGTGCGGCGCCTGGGCGGCGTTCTGATCGGCGAAGGCCACATTTCCACCCGCACGCGCGAGACCTTTTTCGAGGGCAGCGCCTCGGCTCTACGCGATGCCGACGGCGAGATCATCGGGGCGATCGAGATCATCCGCGATCTCAGCGAACGGCGGCGGTTTGAGAACGAACTGGCCGCCGCCAAGACCGCCGCCGAAGCCGCGGCCCGGACCAAGGCCGACTTCCTGGCCAATATGAGCCATGAAATCCGCACTCCGATGAATGCCATCATCGGAATGTCGCATCTGGCCCTGAAGACGGATCTCAATCCGCGCCAGAAGGATTACGTGAAGAAGATCCAGCAATCCGGTCAACATCTGCTGGGAATCATCAACGACATTCTCGATTTTTCGAAAATCGAGGCAGGCAAGCTGTCGGTCGAACGGATCGACGTCCATCTCGACAATGTGTTGGAAAACCTCGCCAATCTGATTTCCGAGAAAACGGCCGCGAAAGGTCTGGAACTGGTTTTCGACGTTGCGGCAGACGTTCCCCTCCATCTGATGGGAGACCCGCTGCGGCTGGGACAAATTCTCATCAACTACGCCAATAATGCCGTCAAGTTCACCGAGAAGGGAGAAATAGACATTGTCGTTCGCCTGGCGGAGGACCACGGCGAAGACGTCACCCTTCGCTTCGAGGTCCGTGACACCGGCATCGGCTTGACCGAAGAGCAGATGGGGCGTCTGTTCCAAAGCTTTCAGCAGGCTGACACGTCGACCACCCGCAAATACGGTGGCACCGGGCTCGGCTTGGCCATCGCCAAGCAGTTGGCGAACCTGATGGGCGGTGGCGTCGGTGTCGAAAGCATACCCGGCAAGGGGTCCACCTTCTGGTTCACGGCGCGGCTGGGTAAGGGGCACGCGCCCCGAGTCCTGCTTCCGGGGATCGACCTTCGCGGCAGGCGGATGCTGGTGGTGGACGACCATGAATACGCTCGTTTGGTGCTTGTGGACATGTTGTCGTCCATGTCATTCCAGGTCGAGGCGGTGGCGTCTGGCGACGCGGCCATCTCTGCGGTCCGCAAAGCGGCGAACGAAGATCCATTCGACATCGTGTTCCTTGACTGGCAGATGCCGGAAATGGATGGCCTGGAGACAGGCCGGAATATCAAATCGCTGGGGCTGTCGCGGGAACCGCGCCTGATCATGGTGACGGCTTATGGCCGCGAGGATGTCCTGAAGAGCGCCGAGGATCTGGGATTCGAGGACATTCTGATCAAGCCGGTCAACCCCTCGATGCTGTTCGATGTCGTCATTCGGGCTCTTGGAGGCGATGCTGCAGGTGAGGGCGCCATCGGTTGGGACGGCGGCGCGACACCCAAATCCGACCTGGCGACGCTCAAAGGGCTGCGCGTCCTGCTGGCCGAGGACAATGAATTCAATCAGCAGGTGGCCACCGAGATGCTGGCGGATGCCGGCATGGTAGTCGAGGTGGCCGAGAACGGCCAAGTTGCGGTCGACAAGGTCAAAGGCGGCCGTTATGACCTTGTGCTGATGGACATGCAGATGCCGGTGATGGACGGTGTCACGGCCACCGCCGAAATCCGCAAATCGGGCCGGACCGATCTGCCCATCCTCGCCATGACGGCCAATGCCATGCAGGCCGACCGCGAAAAATGCCTTGCCGCCGGTATGAACGACCACTTGGCCAAGCCGATCGATCCGGACGCCTTGGTGGCAACCATATTGAAGTGGGCAAGCCAGCCGGCTCCGGTTGCCGCCGCGGCTACGGACGGCAATTGGAACCCACCGGAAATTGATTCCGATATTTTCGATTTCGAGCGGATGGGGCCGATCTACAAATGGGATATGGCTCGTTTGAAGCCGATGGTGGCGGGATTCGTCGCGGACGCGGTGACACAGGTTTCGGCCCTGGAAACCGCCGCGGGTGGCGAAGACGCCGAACGGCTGAGACAGATAGCCCACGCCCTCAAGGGAACCTCCAACACCGCCGGGGCGATCAGACTTGGCCGCCTTGCTGCCGACATCGAAGCGGCCGCGGTCGCCGGGCAGTCCAAGATCATCCGCATGTTGACCCCCCTCATGGCTCCGACTCTCGATGAACTCCGTTCGGCCCTGTCCACGTTTCTTGCATAAAAAGGCAACGCATGATCATCGATGTTCGTAAGCTGAAGGTTCTGTTGATTGACGACCAGTCCTTCATTCGCTCAACACTGAGCGAAATTCTGCTCCAGATCGGTGTAAAGAGCATCTACCAGGCGGATTCGGTTCAGGCGGGTCTTGTCGAAACCATGCGTGTACGGCCGGACCTGGTATTTTGCGACATTCATATGCCTGGCGAGGATGGCTTCGTCTACGTTGGCGAGGTCAGGAACTCGCCAATGGCCGGTGTCGCTTCCACAGTGGTCATAATGCTGACCTCCGATGCCGGGGAGGAGGCCGTTTTGACCGCCAAGGACCTGAAAGTGAACGGCTATCTGGTCAAGCCTGTCTCCATTAACGCGGTGAAACGTTCCATGGAACGGGCTCTGAAAGCGAGCTTGCCATGACCGCACCGCGAAGCCGCACGAGCTATGATATCCAAATCATGCGTGGTGGCCGCTGGGCCACCGAAACTCGCCTGACCGACGAAGATGTCGCCAAGACAACGGCGCAGAGCCGCGTCGCAGACCCCAAGTGCGAGGGCGTACGGGTGTTGCGATGCTGGTTGCGCGCCGACGGTACGGAAATGGAAAATGAGATCTTCTGCAAGACGCAGACGGTCAGGGAGGACAGTGTCGATCACATCGACCATGTCGACTTGGTCCCGGAGCCGTGCAAGAAGCTAGAGGATTATTTCGGCTTGGCCAGCCGTCTGGTGATGGGGCGAATATTTCACAGCTATCTGGACAAGGTCACACTCACGCCGACCGAGGTGCTCCACAGCAGCCGCGACCTGAAGCGCCTGCGGGACAAGGGGACCATGGTGCCGTCGGCGGTTGACCGGGTTGCTTCCTTGCAGGCGCGCGCCAGTGGGGGTGACGCCAAAGCGCGCAGGGAAGAAATATTCAAGGCCATCGAGGACATCCTTGCCAAGGCCCGCAATCTGGAATCTATCGGGCTGCCCAGCCAAAAGAATTCGTTGACCGACATCGTCAACGGACTGCCGCCGACAACGGACCAGTGGGAGCGCGATTATTTGGTACGGACTGCGCTTACCCGCGATCTGAAGGATATCCGAAGCTTCTCGGGCAAGTTGGAGCGGCTGTGCAAACTTGCCCAAGGGGTCGAGGTTCCCGCTTTGGCCGCCCTCATGGACGGCTTCATCGCCGAACTTCTGGAAACCAGCGCCGTCCAGGAAATTCTGGGGTGGCAAGCGGGGTTGGGGGCTGCCATCTGCAGCATGATCGACCTTGCCGACGGCACCTTTTCCAACCGGAAAAGCGACGCTCCGGAGGCGGCGGCGCTGCTCAACAGGCTGTTTGCCGAACGGCGGTTGCCGGAGAGCCGAGCGGGCATGATCGATCGGGCGCATCGTCAAGTTTCGGCGGCCAGCCCGCTTTACCGCAGCGACGACCAGCAGGAATATGACGCGTTCAAAAAGGTCTTGCTCAAGCTTCTTACGCTCCGCGGTTTGCTCGACGGCCCTAAGACTGCCTTGGCATTGACCCATCGCTATCTTCATTTGACGAAGGGTGGCGCCCGCTTCGATGCCGTGAGCGGCGTCTTTCGCGCCATGCCCGATCGGGCTTACGGCATAATTTATCTGTGTGAGTTGGCGCATGGGGAGTTTGCGGCGGAAGCCGCCATGAAGTTGGCCGAAACCTACCCGGCGGGGATCGAAGGCCAGCACATCACCAACCTCGTCCAAAGCCGCTTGTCGCCAAAGGATCGCATGCTTCGGGCGGCCTGCGCATTCAATGCGGTGATGGCGGCCCCTTATGCGCAAGATATCAAGCAGCCGGTCCTTTCGCATATCGACAGGCTGCTCGATGAATATCTGGTTGAAGAAAAGATTATCGAAAGACTCGACCACCCAGGCTCGGCGCTGCGCGATCGCGCATTGCGGCTTGTGCAGTTTTGCTCATCGGGCGTGCTGCCCGAAGGCAGGGCCCTCACGCGCGCCCGCCAGCGCACCATCGAATTATTGCGTCAGCCCAATTTCGATGAACATTTTGTCGAAGGTATCGCCGATCCGGTGAAAGCCCGCGATGCCTTGCGCGACTTTCACCGGTTGTTGGTCGGCAAGGCCGGTTTCGCACTGTAGCGGTCCAGACCAGCGGAACGCTGTGTTCATGGCATTGGATGCTGTGGGCTCGGCGGCGCCGCTCCCAAGTGACGGACGCGCATCTCAACGCTGTGCAACGGGCCGTTGTGCGGCGGTGGCGTGCCTTCGGGGCTTGCGAATATTGCTTCCACTGCACGGAAGGTCCGGCCCGCCGACGCAATTTTGACTGCCGCCGGTGTGGGTCATGACGCCCTCCCCGTGGCGGAGGGTTCGAACAATCCGCGCTTCATGACAGCCTTCACCCAGTAGGCCGCCATGGCGGACACGCCGAGCAGGACCACGCCGGTCAGCAGAAACACCGTTTTGGTCATTTCGGGGGACGGCGAATTGTTGATGATGGCGTAGGTCATGCCGCCGATACCCAGGACTTGCGGCAGAGGATAGAGCGGTGTCTTGAACGGCCGCGCGAGCGTCGGCATGCGCCGGCGCAGGACGATCACGTCGAGGTGCGCGACGATATAGGCCAGCAGCCAGGAGGCCGACGCGGCGATGAGAAGCGTGGTGATCGCGTCGGGGTCGCTACCGATCAAGGTCAGCGGCACGGCGGTGATCAGAGCCATGAACACGATGGCCACCGAAGGCGTCTGGTGTTTTCGGTGTAGTCTCTTGAAGACGGGGAACACCTGCCCGTTGCGGGCCATGCCGTAGAGCATGCGCGACACGCCGGCGAGAACCGTATTGACGACACTCCCCGAGGCGGTGAGGGCGATGACGGCGACAGCGATGCGCGCTGGCTTGCCGAACACCGCGACCGCGTAAATCAGGTGTGGGACAGGGCCGAGCAAGGCCCTGCGGTTCAGATAGGTTCCCGCTCCCAGGGCGAGAAGTAGATAGACGATCCCGATGGTCAGGCTGCCCAGCAACATGGCTCGTGGAATGTTACGGGCGGGGTCGCGCGCCTCCTCGATCAGGGGGCAAATGAATTCCAGTCCGGTGAAGGCCCAGATACCCAGAGTCATCAGGTTGAAAATGCCGCCATCCAGGGCGCCCCAGTCGGCGAAGGGCACCTGCCCCGGCGGCAGAGGGGCGCCGGTTCGGGTGAGGGCTGAAAGTCCCAGTGCCAGACAGATTGTGATGGTGAGGAAAGTAAGGACATTCTGCAGGCGTGCGAAAACATCCGTGCCGCGGATGTTCAGCACGACGAAGACCCCAAGCAGCGTGAACGGAAGCACCAAGGGCGGCAGCACGCCAGGAAACAGGGTTCCCATGACGTCGTCGACCAGCTTGATTTCGGCCGACAGGCCGAACATGGCGACCACCACATAGCCGGAAAAGGTGGCGACGATGGCCGGGAAGTTGCCGAGAGCCACCTCGGTATAGGTGCTAAGCCCGCCTGCCCTCGGTAACATCAGCGACAGCTCCGAGAAGGTGGCGGCGTTGCAAAGCGCGAACAGGAAGCCGATCCCCAGAACTACCAGGAAATCGAACCCGCCGTAGCCCACGCCATGCAGAACCGAGACGATGGCATTCTGCCCGACGACGATTCCCACCGCGCCCGAAAAGAGCGCACGAAATCCCAGAACCGCCTGGAAATTGTCGCGATGGTGGTTAATCCCGGCCGCGGCGGGAGGTTCGGCCAGCGGCTGTCCGTTGTCCATGTTGCTGGTTCCTTGGAACGGCATCGGCCGGTCACCTGTGGCTGGTGACGTTGAGCAGGCGGGCATGGGCGCCAACGGGGAAGTTGGATAGCAGGCCGACGTTCTGGCCTTCGTAACCCAGAATCTTTCCCGTTGTTTTCATCCGATCGAGATCGATCATCACCACGCCGACAGTCGGGATGATCTTTTCGCGCCACACGAACAGATAAAGATCTTCGTCAACCTTGATGTAATGACAGCGATCTGTGTCGGCCAATCCTTTCTCGAGCCCTTCCAGGCAATGCCAAGTGTAGAAGTTCTGGTTGAGGTAAATGTGTTCGTAGCATTCAGTATTGCTGTAGGTGTACATGATGCGCTTGCCGACCATCTCATCTGTCGGCCGGTGGATTGGCGAGCCGGTTGAATTGCCGCCTTCAAGGATCCCCGACACGATGGTCACGTCGACGGCGGTCAGTTCCTGTCCCTCGGCGGCGCGTCGAAAAAGGCTTTTCTCGATTTGATCTTCCGCCGGCATGCGCGCCGTTACCGAGGTGTAAAGATTGCGGGCGAGGTCGAGAATGATGCTCACGCTGGTCGCAGCGGCGCTGCTGGCAAGGTAATCGACGAAATAGATGGATTGGCGCAAGGTGGTCGCCGTATAGCGCTCGGTCCCGCGCCGCGATTCCGGCGACAGCTCCCACGCCAGCCGCTCGGGCGTTTCGAAGCGAAGTTCCGTCGCACCGCCCACGGGATCGCCGATCAGGCGAAGGCTCTTGCCTGCCAGGCCGCCGCTTTGTGGCAATGTGTTGTTGTCTGGCGCAAAGCCTTTTTCCAGATCCCCGACCATGATCCATGCGGGATTATTGGCGCTCATGCTCTTTTCGCTCCGGCTGTGTCGGGCTTCGCCCTGATCAAGACCGGATTTTTCTCGGCTTCGACGCCGATTGCCAATCAACCGAACGGTGGAGAGCTATCTGAGGTGCGAAATGAAAGCGACGACGCTGGCGCGATTCTCGACACCCAGCTTCTGGTAAATCTTGATGAGATGCGTCTTTACGGTAGCGAGGCCGACGCGCAGCAATTGGCCGATTTCTGCATTGGTGCGACCGCAGCAAATCAGTTCGGCGACGTCGATCTCGCGGGACGATAGCCCATAGCGGCTGCCGAGAATTGTCCGCATATAATGATCGGACTGCCGAATGTATCTCATCAAATTGAATTCGATATAAGCATGAACGGTCTGCAGAAGCGCCAGGGGGCGATTGAACGACACCAATTCGTCGTACAGGACACTGGCGCCGGCAATGACCCGGCCTTCGCATCTGAACAGCATTTCGAAAACATCGGAAACCTGAAAGAAAGTAAGGAATTCCCGATATTTCACAATATTGGAAGGAGGCCCGTCGCACTCCTCATCGTGAAGCTGGAAGATGTTCCGCGAAGAGTCGGCAAGGCTCAGCCTAGTGACATGAAGCGGATCATAGGCATGCATTCCGTCCAGATAGGCGTCGTGGAACTCGCGATCGATGTTTCGAAGCCGGAATTCAATTAGTCTTTGATGTTCATCGACCTGGTAGAACGCAATCTTGTCCGACCCCAGCAGGGATCCGATGAAGCTCATGGTGTGCTCGATGAATTGCGATTGCTCCGCTTGCCTTGGCTGCATCGGTATCTTCCTGAGCCCATGCATGTCCATTAATCCTTCAACTTCCCTCAGTCGCCGTCAAGACGTAGCCGATAGCCCATGCCGGCAAGCCAGTTGCCTGCCTGGTTGAGGGCGGAGCACGCTCGAGCAATTGGCATGTGAGCTATCCGCCTGCCGCGTCGGGCGGCCGGTCACGGAATTATGAACAGACCGCTGGCAGAGCGGTGGGAAACCGGAGTAGTGTATGCCTAAATAATAGGACGGTATGGTCTGTGCCTATAAATGTGGCAGTATACCGCTATGCCCCGTAGCGACGCTCATAGCCCCAGCGATGCCGCCCTCTTTTTGGTCGGGATCTACGAGGTCAGCAAGATCCTTGGTTCGACGCTGAGTCTTGGCGACGCGCTGCACGACGTTCTGAATATCCTCACTTCCTTCCTGCAGATGCGGCGTGGCGCCGTCGTCCTGCTGAACGCCGAGCGGAAGCTGGAGCTGACCGCAATGGATGGGGTGCCGGCCAAAATGCTGGGCGGCACCGGCACCTTCTACCCTTTCGCAGCCGTCGAAAAGGTCGTGTCCTCGGCCATCCCCCTGGTCGCCGTCGACGTGACCAAGGAGCCGCTGCTGGCCAACTACGTGGCCGCCGCCGGCACATTGGACGACGAATTGGTGTCATTTCTCTGCGTCCCCATCAAGACGGCCGAGCGGACCATCGGCGCGCTCTCGGTCGAGCGCAGTTCGGACGAGGAATCGCACCATGTTTTCGAGCATGACGTGCGCTTTCTCAATATGGTGGCCACCATGATCGGACAGACCGTGGCGCTGCATCAGAAGATCGCCGCCGACCGCGAGACGCTGATCGCCGATAACGCCCGGCTACAGAAGCTGGCTTCCGACGTCAAGCCGATGGTCCCGGTGCACGGACTGGAGGATGTGGTGGGGAGCAGCCCGGCCATGGTCGAGGTCTTCGCCCAGGTTCAGCAGGCTGCGCCGACCAAGGTCACCGTGCTTCTGCGCGGAGAGAGCGGCACCGGCAAGGAACTGGTGGCGCGTGCCGTCCATATCCTCAGCCCACGCTCGAAGAAGCCGTTCATCAAAGTGAACTGCGCGGCGCTCTCCGAGAGTCTGCTTGAGTCCGAATTGTTCGGGCATGAGAAGGGCGCCTTCACCGGCGCCACCCAGGAGCGCAAGGGCCGCTTCGAACTTGCCCATGGCGGCACCCTGTTCCTCGACGAGATCGGCGAGATTTCGCCGGCGTTCCAGGCCAAGCTGCTGCGCGTGCTACAGGAAGGGGAATTCGAGCGGGTCGGCGGCACACGCACCATCAAGGTGGACGTCCGGCTGATCGCCGCCACCAATCGCGACCTCGAGGCGGCGGTGAACAAGGGCGATTTTCGCGCCGATCTTTACTTCCGCATCAACGTGGTGCCGATCCGCCTGCCGCCGTTGCGCGAGCGGCGCGGCGACATCCCGCTGCTCGCCATGTACTTCCTCAAGCTGTTCAACGAGGAAAACGGCCGCGAGCTGGCCTTCTCGGAGGAGGCTCTGCACGGGCTGCAGGACTGCTTCTTCCCCGGCAACGTGCGCGAACTGGAGAATTGCGTCTGGCGGAGCGCGACCATGACCCGCGGCCGGATTATTCGCGCCGACGACCTCTTCTGCCATCGTAATTCCTGCCTCTCCGCCACCCTGTGGCCGCCGCAGGGCACCGCGGCGGCCGATCCGGCTGCCGGCGGCCCGCCGCCCGGCCCGGCGGTGGCGACACCCGCCGTTCCGGCCGGCGATGCGGCCGGCGACGAGGGCCTGGGCGAGCGGGACCGGCTGGTCCAGGCAATGGAGCGCTCCGGCTGGGTCCAGGCCAAGGCCGCGCGCCTTCTCGGCCTGACGCCGCGGCAGATCGGCTATGCCCTGAAGAAGCACGGCATTGAATTGCGGCGGTTATAGCTCGCATTTCTCGCCCCCACGAGGCCGCTCCTCGCTTCGTTCGTCGGGATGACGGTCTGGGGTCTTTCGTTTGTCGGCTCTCCGACAAGGAGGCGTCGGGGTTCGGACAGTGCCCCATCCGTCAATCGTGCAAAATCAATAGAGTAGCCGTTGGCATAGGGCTTGCGTCAGATCCCTTCGTCGTTCCCGCAACGAGGAGGGTCGCCACCATGAGCCACACTGTCATTCCCCTGAGCAGCATCGCCCGGAAGGCCCCGTCGGCGTCGACGACAGGGTGCTCGGCCGGGGGCTGCGGCTCTTCGGCCGACCCAGGCGACATCCCGGCCGAGGTGTGGGACAAGATCAAGGATCATCCCTGCTACAGCGAAGATGCCCACCACTACTTCGCCCGCATGCATGTGGCGGTGGCCCCCGCCTGCAATATCCAGTGCAATTACTGTAATCGCAAGTTCGACTGCGCCAACGAGTCGCGTCCGGGGGTGACCTCGGAGCGGCTCACCCCGGAGCAAGCGGCGCAGAAGGTGTTGGTGGTGGCCGCGCAGATTCCACAGCTCTCGGTGTTGGGGGTGGCGGGACCAGGCGACGCTCTGTTCGACGCGCGGCGGACCTTCGAGACCTTCGATCGCGTCGCCCAGGCCCTGCCTGACCTCAAATTCTGCTTGTCCACCAATGGCCTGGCACTGCCCGACCATGTGGATGAGATCGTCTCGCGCAATATCGACCACGTGACCGTCACGATCAACATGGTCGATCCTGCCGTCGGTGCGCGGATCCATCCCTGGATCTTCTACAACCACCGCCGCTGGACCGGCCTCGATGCCGCACGCATCCTGCACGAGCGTCAGATGGAAGGCCTCGAGCGGTTGATCGCCAAGGGCGTGCTGGTCAAGGTCAACTCGGTGATGATTCCGGGCATCAACGACGACCATCTGGTGGCGGTCAACGCCGCCATCCGCGCTCGCGGCGCCTTCCTGCACAACCTGCTGCCGCTGATCTCGGACCCGGCCCATGGTACCCGCTTCGGTCTCGACCGCCGGCGCGGTCCCACTCCGGCGGAATTGAAGGATCTCCAGGACCGGCTGCAGGGTGGGGCGCGCCTGATGCGCCATTGCCGGCAGTGCCGCGCCGACGCCGTCGGCATGCTGGGCGAGGACTCTTGCCAGGACTTCACCCTTGCCAAGCTGCCCGCCACGGTGGCCTGGGACCCAAAGCCGCGGGCACTCTACCGCGAGGTGGTGGAGCGGGAGCGGGCGGACCGGCGCGCCGCGGCCGAATCCGCCCGATCGCGCCTCAGGCAAGCCTCTGCGCCGGCCCGCCTGGTGGCCGTGTGCAGCAAGAGCGGTGGCCGAATCAACCAGCATTTCGGCCATGCCCGCGAGTTCCTGGTCTACGAGGTCGACAGCCGCGGCGTGCGCTTCGTCGGCCACCGCAAGGCCGACAACTACTGCCTGGGCGGTTATGGCGACGACGACCGCATGGGGGGGATCGTCGCGGTGCTGCAGGGCATCGACACGGTTTTCACCGCCAAGATCGGCTCCTGCCCCAAGCAGGATCTGGCCGAGGCCGGTATCACCGTAATCGACAACTATCCGCACCAGTATGTCGAAACCGCCCTGGCCGATTGGTACCGCGCCACCTTGGCGGACAGCCATCAGCAGCGGGCGTGAGGAGGACGCATGAAGATCACCGTGCGCAGGAAGGCTTCCGGCTGGGAGGTCTATGTCGCCAAGAAGGACCTCGAAGAGCCGGTGGTGGCCATGGAACATCCCGGCTTCTGGGGAGGGTGGGTCGAATTGGGAAACGGCTGGCGCTTCGAAATCCCCCCTTTGCCCGCCGACACCCCGGTGCCGCTGACGCTGGATGCGCGCAAGCTGGCGGGGGAATAGGGGGCGGCCAGCCACAGGCGACCGAGGGGGCCTACTTGCGGCTTTGGGTGATCTCGAGCAGCGCCGGTACCTGTCGGTGGATTTCCTCCACCACCTTGCGGTCCAGCTTCTTCAGCCAGGCGTTGGGAATGGCCGAGGCGCCATAGGTGGCTCCCGCCAGCATGCCGGCCAGTGCGCCGGTCGTATCGGCGTCGCCACCCTGGTTGATCGTCTCCACCATGCAACTGCGGAAGCTGTCGGTGATGAAATAGAAATGCAGCACGGTCTGCATCGTATCCACCACATAGGCCGAGGATTGTCCGCGGTACGGCTCGAAACGGAAGGAGGGTGTGCCTTCCACCAGCGCACGGGCGATTTCGCGGCAGCGCTTCATGCCCTGGCCCGATACCAGGCCGTGCACCATGCGGCCGAGGGCGAGGCATGCGGCGTCGGACAGCGGATGGTTGTGGGTAATATGGCTCTGCGCCAATGTCCAGGCGCTGAGCGCCGCATCGTCGCCCAGGCTGGCCAGTGCCACCGGCAGGTTGCGCATCGCGGCGCCGTTGCCGCCGTCGCCCTCCGATGGCGGACCTTCCACCAATCCCTGCATCATGTAGCGGCGAATTCCGCGGCGACAGGTGTTGCCGACATCGATGGGCCCGCTTTTCAGCCAGGTGACGAAGGACTCGCAGACATCCTTCAGGTCGAACCCGTTCTTGCGCACAAGGGACGCCCCCAGATAGAGGCTCATTTCCGTGTCGTCGGTCACCTGGCCGGGAGCCAGATGCAGCCATCCGCCGCCGATCATCCGGCAATGGACGCCGTATTTGTACTCGATCTCGCGGCGCGTCATGAATTCGACACTGGCGCCGAGCGCGTCGCCCACCGCCAATCCGAGATAGGCGCCCAGCGCCCGGTCCAGCAGGTCGACGCTCATCCGTCCTCCTCACCAATAGGCCGTGGTGACGCGGACATCGCCGCCGACCACCAGATATTCGCCTTCGCCCTTCAGCGGGTGCGTCGGCAAAAGGGTGTTGAAGAATACCACCTTTGACAGGGGCACCTCGGCCTCCAGAACGGTGTCCCCGAAGCACTCGGCGACGTCGCGCAGGCTGGTGAACGACGCCAGGCTGTTCAGCCGAACGACGCATCGCCGCCTGTCAAGGCGTTCGACCAGCCGGTGCTCGGAGAAATCGTTGACGCCCCGATAGAGCCGCAGACAAGCCTGCTTCGGTGCGGCGAAGCCGGCCAGTGCCCACTGGCAGAATTCGTAGAGCAGGTCGAGCTGGGCGTAGATGGAGTTGTTGTGGAAACGGCTCGACATTTTTTCTTCGACATAGCCTACCCAAGTCTCGGTGAAGTCGGTAATCGGACCCTTGTGGAAGGTTGGGAACAGGCCGAAGCGACTTTCCACCCAGCCTTTCATCACCGCCCCTTCCGGGCCGTTGCTGTCGTAGCCCCACCCTTTGAGCAGGCGGAGGAAGCTAGACCGATAGCGGCGGACTTTGCCGCAGCCGGCGCTCTTCTCGCGCTGCTCGGGGTCCAGGCCGAACACGGCAACCATGTATTTGTAGAAGGCCTCTCCGGCATCATGGAGGTCTTCGGCCTCGCCCAGCATCTCGAACAGTGACGGATTCATTTCGCGCACGCCGGAAATGTGCAGCGGAATGGGGTGGTCGTTGAACCGGGCGCTGGCCAGAAGCGTCGTCGGTACACCGACGAGGTTGGTGCTATGTCCGATCCGGTCCGTTCCGCCCATTCCATCCTCGTCCTGTGGTCATTGGGGGCAATGCAAGCCACATGCCGCGCCCAACGGCACCGCGTCGCGCCAATGGTCTTACAATTTGTGCGGCTTCCGACACGCGGGGCAGCCTTTGTCGCTTTCCCCACAGATGCCGGGAAAACATGCAATCTGCCGACGATCCGGGCAGATCGTTGAATTTACTTAAATTTCCGTTGTCGTGGGGTAGTTGGCACGGGGGCTGCAGTTAGGCTTTGCGTGGCGGAGGACGCTCCTTCGCCGACCCTATCGCAGGCCAGTTGGAAAGGAATACATCCATGCCTCGTCAGATCGCCTTCTATGGCAAGGGCGGCATCGGTAAGTCGACGACCTCCCAGAATACCCTCGCCGCTCTGGTGGAGATGGACCAGAAGATCCTCATCGTCGGCTGCGACCCCAAGGCCGATTCGACCCGCCTGATCCTCAACACCAAGCTGCAGGACACCGTGCTGCACCTGGCCGCTGCCGCTGGCTCCGTGGAGGACCTGGAACTCGAAGACGTGATGAAGGTCGGCTACAAGGGCATCAAGTGCACCGAGGCCGGCGGCCCGGAACCGGGCGTTGGCTGTGCCGGCCGCGGCGTCATCACCGCCATCAACTTCCTCGAAGAGAACGGCGCCTATGAGGACGTCGACTACGTTTCCTACGACGTGCTGGGCGACGTGGTCTGCGGCGGCTTCGCCATGCCGATCCGCGAGAATAAGGCCCAGGAAATCTACATCGTCATGTCGGGCGAGATGATGGCTCTTTACGCCGCCAACAACATCTCGAAGGGCATCCTGAAATATGCCGGTTCGGGGGGCGTGCGCCTGGGCGGCCTGATCTGTAACGAGCGCCAGACCGATCGCGAACTGGACCTGGCCGAGACCCTGGCCAAAAAGCTGAACACCCAGATGATCCACTTCGTGCCGCGCGACAACATTGTCCAGCATGCCGAGCTGCGCCGCCAGACGGTCATCCAGTACAAGCCGGAAAGCAAGCAGGCCGAAGAGTATCGCACGCTCGCCAGGAAAATCCACGCCAACGGCGGCAAAGGCACCATCCCGACTCCGATTTCGATGGAAGAACTCGAGGACATGCTGCTCGAGTTCGGCATCATGAAGACCGAGGAGCAGCAGTTGGCCGAATTGGAAGCCAAGGAAAAGAACCTCTGCGTCGCCAGCTGATTGCCGGATGAAGGAGTATGACCATGAGTCTCGATTACACAGTCGATGGCCAATTCAACGAAGGCCTGATCAAGGAGGTCGTTGAGGTCCATCCCGAGAAAGCCGGCAAGAAGCGCGCCCGCCACCTTGGCACCGTCAAGGAAGGCTCGGACGGCAACCCCACCTGCGGGGTTAAGTCCAACATCAAATCCGTTCCCGGCGTCATGACCCAGCGCGGTTGCGCCTATGCCGGCGCCAAGGGCGTGGTTTGGGGCCCGATCAAGGACATGGTCCATATCTCCCACGGCCCGGTAGGCTGCGGCCATTACTCCTGGTCGCAGCGCCGCAACTACTTCACCGGCACGGTCGGTATCGACAGTTTCGTCACCATGCAGATCACCAGCGACTTCCAGGAACGGGACATCGTATTCGGCGGCGACAAGAACCTGGACAAGATGGTCGACGAGTTGGAGACGTTGTTCCCGCTGGCCCGCGGCTACTCGATCCTGTCGGAATGCCCCGTCGGCCTGATCGGCGACGACATCGAGGCGGTCGCCAAGAAGAAGGCGAACGATACCGGGAAACTGGTGGTGCCCTGCCGGTGCGAAGGATTCCGCGGTATTTCCCAGTCGCTCGGCCACCATATCGCCAACGACTGCATCCGGGACTGGATCCTCGGCAAGCGCGAGCAGGAGTGGGAGACCGGCCCCTACGACGTCAACCTGATCGCCGACTACAACATCGGCGGCGATGCCTGGCCAAGCCGCAAGCTCCTCGAGGAAATGGGGCTCAGGGTCATCGGCTCCTGGACCGGCGACTCGACGCTGGCGGAAATCGAGCGGGCGCCGAAGGCCAAGGTCAACCTCATCCATTGCTACCGATCGATGAACTACATTTGCCGGCACATGGAAGAGACGTACGGCATCCCGTGGATCGAATACAACTTCTTCGGGCCCACCCAGATCGCCAAGTCCCTGCGGAAGATCGCCGAATTCTTCGACGACACGATCAAGGAGAACGCCGAAAAAGTCATCGCCAAGTACCAGCCGCTGGCCGATGCGGTAATCGAGAAGTACAAGCCGAGGCTGGACGGCAAACGGGTGATGCTGTTCGTCGGCGGCCTGCGCCCGCGTCACACGGCCACCGCCTACGAGGACTTGGGGATGCAGGTGGTCGGTACGGGCTATGAATTTGCCCATAACGACGACTACCAGCGCACCGCCCATTATCTCAAGGAAGGCACGCTGGTCTATGACGATGCTTCCGAGTTCGAGCTGGAGCATTTCATCGAGAAGATCCGCCCCGACCTGGTCGGCTCGGGCATCAAGGAAAAATACGGAACGCAAAAGATGGGAGTGCCGTTCCGCCAGATGCACTCTTGGGACTACTCGGGTCCCTACCACGGCTACGACGGCTTCGCCGTGTTCGCCCGCGACATGGATCGGGCCATCAACGCCCCCGTCTGGAACAAGATCAAGGCTCCCTGGAAGGCTGCGTAACCCTCATTGCCGCGAAAGCCGCAATCCATGGGCCCCCGCTCTTGCGGGGGTGACGAGCCACGGACAAGTTAAGGAGTTTTCCCATGCCCCAGAGTGCAGACAAGGTCAAAGACCACATTTCCTTGTTCCAGGAACCTGAGTACAAGGAGCTCTTCCGGTTCAAGAAGGAACACTACGAGTGCCGGGCGACGGAAGAGGAAGTCGCCAAGCAACTCGAATACACCAAGACCTGGGAGTACCGCGAGAAGAACTTCGCCCGCCAGCACGCCGTGATCAATCCGCCGCGCGCCTGCCAGCCGCTGGGCGCGGTGTTCGCCGCTGCCGGCTTCGAAGGCTGCATGCCCTATGTGCACGGCTCGCAGGGCTGCGCCGCCTATTTCCGCTCGCATCTGTCGCGTCACTTCAAGGATGCCTCGGTCTGCGTGTCGGACTCGATGACCGAAGACGGTGCGGTGTTCGGCGGCCTCAACAACCTGGTGGAAGGCCTGCAGAACTGCAACCAGCTCTACAAGCCGAAGATGATCGCCGTCTCGACCACCTGCATGGCCGAGGTCATCGGCGACGATCTGTCGGCCTTCATCGCCACGGCGAAGGAAAAGGAGGTCATTCCGGCCGGCCTGCCCACACCCTTCGCCCACACGCCCTCATTCGTCGGCAGCCACCTGACCGGCTACGACAACATGATCAAGGGCGTGCTCAACTACTTCTGGGAACGCGAAGCGCAGCTCGAGCGCAAGGCCGATGGCAAGATCAACATCATTCCCGGCTTCGACGGCTACGCGCCGGCCAACAATCGCGAGCTGAAGCGCTACCTGGACCTGATGGGGGTGGACTACACCCTGATCTCCGACGTGTCGGACACCTTCGACAGCCCGACCGACGGCACCTACAAGATCTACTACGGGGGCACAACGCTCGACGACAGCCGCAAGGCGATCAACGCCAAGGCGACCCTGTCGCTGCAGCAATGGTCCACCGAGAAGACGTTGGAATACATCGCCGGCAAAGGCCAGCAGGTGGCCGCCCTCAACAGCCCCTTCGGCCTGTCGGGCACCGACGCCTTCTTCATGAAGGTCGCCGAACTCACCGGCAAGCCGATCCCGGAAGCCATCGAGGTGGAGCGCGGCCGCCTGGTGGACGCCATCGCCGACAGCATCCACTGGCTGCACGGCAAGCGTGTCGCCCTGTTCGGCGATCCCGACTACACCTGCGGGATGACCGCCTTTCTGCTGGAGCTGGGCATGGAACCGGCGCACGTCCTCTCGTCCAACGGCTCGGCCGAGTGGGAGGAAAAGGTGAAGGCCCTGCTGGCTTCCTCGCCCTACGGTGCCGGCGGCCAGGTATGGCGCGGCAAGGATCTGTGGCACATGCGCTCACTGCTGTTCACCGAGCCGGTGGATCTGCTGATCGGCTCCTCCTACGGCAAGTATCTCGAGAAGGACACCGGAACACCGTTGATCCGCCTGGCCTTCCCCATCTTCGATCGCCACCATCACCACCGCTTCCCGACCTTCGGCTATCAGGGGGCGCTGAGAATCCTCGTGGAGATCCTGGACCGGATTTTCGAGATCGCCGACGCGTCGAGCGATATCTCCTACGACCTAACCCGCTGACCGCCGTGACAAGTATGAAGGCTCCCCGTGTTCACGGGGAGCCTCACATGTTTCGGGGGATGACCATGCTTCGCCCGGTAGCGGAATGACGGCGAGGCCACCCCTCATCGTCCGAGCCGCGGTCGCGGCGGATGCGGCGGCTATCGTCGCCTTGATCCGCCGACTGGCGGCGTTTGAGCGCAGCGAGATGATGCCGGCCCTTACCGAGGGCGCCGTCTTGCGTGACTGTTTTGGTCCACAGCCGAAGTTCTCGGTGCTGCTCGCGGAGGGAGACGGACGGCTCCGCGGCGGTGTGGTACTCCTCGACGCCTATTCGAGCTGGGCCGGCAAGCCCGCCATGATCGTTCACGACCTCTATGTCGAGGACGGCGCCCGCGGCCGGGGAATCGGTCGGCAATTGCTGGCGGCGGCGGCCCGGCTCGCCGTCGAACGCGGTTGCTGCCGCTTCGACGTCACCGTTCTGTCCTGGAACCGGCCGGCGCGCGCTTTCTACGAAGGGCTGGGCTTTGTCGCATTGGAAGAGTGGCAGCCTTACCGGCTCGATGCCGAGGGGCTACGCCGGCTCGCAGGCGCTCCCCGCGGTGAAAGGGCTTGAAAGCGGCGGGTATCCAAAGGCCGGGAGCCGACAATGTCGTGTCGGACTCCCGACATCGCCCTCCAACCTAAACCCTCATCCTTAGGATTTTCGCGGCCTTCTGCTCTGGCATGGGACATGCAACGCAGCTTTCCGTCACGCGCCAGGAGGCCTCCTATGCTGAAGCGGAAGGTTCAGGAGCTGATGAACGAGCCCGGATGCGCAACCAACCGGGCGAAGTCCACGGCCGAGAAGAAGAAGGGCTGCGGCGCCAAGAGGCTGCTCCCCGGCGCAGCCGCCGGCGGCTGCGCCTATGATGGGGCCAAGATCGCCCTGCAGCCGATCACCGATGCGGTGCATCTGGTACACGGGCCGCTGGCTTGCGAAGGCAATTCCTGGGACAGCCGCAACGCCGCGTCTTCGGGATGCACCCTGTACCGCCGCGGCTTCACCACCGATCTCTCCGAACTCGACATCATCCACGGTGGAGAGCGCAAGCTCTATCAGGCCATCCGCGCCGCCGCCGAACGCTTCTGGCCGCCCGCCATCTTCGTCTACCAGACCTGTGTGACCGCCCTGATCGGTGACGATGTCGAGGCGGTGTGCCGCGAGGCGTCGAAGCGCCTCGGCCTGCCGGTCATTCCGGTAGTGGCCCCGGGTTTCGCCGGGTCGAAGAATCTCGGCAACCGCCTGGGCGGCGAGGCGCTGCTCGACCACGTCATCGGCACCGTTGAGCCCGGGGACGCCGGCCCCCACGACATCAACATCCTGGGCGAATACAACCTGGCGGGCGAGCTGTGGCAGATCCGGCCGCTGCTCGACCGCTTGGGCATTCGCGTACGCGCCTGCATTACCGGCGACTCCCGCTATGTGGAGGTGGCTTCGGCGCACCGTGCTCGCGCCGCCATCATGCTGTGCTCGCAGGCCATGGTGACGCTGGCCCGCAAGATGCGCGAGCGCTGGGACATTCCTTACGTTGAGGGTTCGTTCTACGGCATCCAGGATACCTCGGACACCCTGCGGGGCATTGTCCGTCTGCTGGTCGACCGGGGGGGCGATCCCGACCTGCTGACCCGCGCCGACGCCCTCGTCGCCGAGGAGGAGCGGCGCGCCTGGGCAAGGCTGGACAACTTCGCGCCGCGGCTGGCGGGGCGCAAGGTGCTGCTTTACACCGGCGGGGTGAAGAGCTGGTCGGTGGTTTCGGCGCTCAAGGAAATCGGCATGGAGGTGATCGGCACCTCGGTGCGCAAGTCCACGCCCGAGGACAAGGAACGGGCCAAAGCCCTGCTGGGCGAGGAAGGCTCCACCTTTGACGCCATTCCCAACGCTGAAATGTACCGCATGCTCAAGGCGGGCGAGGCGGACATCCTGTTGTCCGGCGGGCGGACCCAGTTCGTCGCGCTGAAGAGCCGCACCCCCTGGCTCGACATCAACCAGGAGCGCCACCACGCCTATGCCGGCTATGACGGCATGGTGGAATTGGTCCGTCAGATCGACCTCACCCTCAACAACCCCGTCTGGGCCGCCGTCCGCCGCCCCGACCCATGGGATGCCGATGGACGACCGCTGGAGGCGCCGTCATGGCTTTGATTGTCTCGCCCCCCAAGCCGCTGTCGGTCAGCCCGCTGAAGATCAGCGCGCCGCTGGGCGGGGCGCTGGCCTTCATGGGACTGGACGGCTGCCTGCCGCTGTTCCACGGCGCCCAGGGCTGCACCGCCTTCGCCGTGGTGGCCATGGTTCGCCACTTCCGCGAGGCCATTCCGCTGCAGACCACGGCGATGGACGAAATCACCACCATCCTGGGCGGCATGGACAATGTGGAACAGGCGCTGTTGAACATCACGCGGCGGGCCAATCCCAAGGTTATCGGCCTGCTGTCCACCGCCCTCACGGAAACCCGCGGCGAGGACATGGAGGGCGACCTGCGCGTCATCCTGGGGCGCAATCCCGAGCTGGCCGGAGTGGCCGTTGTGCCTGCCGCCACCCCCGACTACGACGGCAGCCTGGAAACCGGATGGAGCAAGGCGGTGGAGGCGATGATCCGCTGGCTGCCGCAAGGTCCACAGATCTCCCAGGCCGAGCAGGTGAACATCCTTCCCGGCTCCCACCTCACCCCCGGTGACGTCGAGGAACTGCACGCCATCGCGGAGGATTTCGGGCTCGAGCCGCTGATCCTGCCCGACCTGTCGGGCGCCCTCGACGGGCACCTGCCCAGCGGCTGGATTTCCACCACCCTGGGCGGCACCAGCCTTGCGCGGGTCCGCCGCATGAGCCGCTCCCTTCTCACCATCGCCGTCGGCGAACATATGCGCGGCCCGGCCGAGGTTCTCCGCCGGCGGACCGGCGTGCCGGTGCTGGTCCTCGACCGCGTCACCGGCCTCGATCCCGTCGACCGGTTGATGGTGGCGCTGGCCAATGTCAGCGGGCGGCCGGTGCCGTTGCGGTACCGGCGTCAGCGCAGCCAGCTGATCGACGCCATGCTGGACGGCCAGTTCGCCTTCGCCGGTCGGCGCATCGCGCTGGCCGGGGAGCCCGATCTGCTGTGGTCCATGGGGCGTCTGGTATCCGAGATGGGGGGCCGCGTGGTCGCCGCCGTGACTACCGCTGCGGCACCGTTCCTCGCCGAGTTCCCGGCCGACAGGGTGATCGTCGGCGACTTCGACGACCTCGACGAGCAGATCACCGAGGCCGGCGGCTGCGACCTGCTGATCGCCAACTCGAACGCCTCACAACTGGCCGGGCGCCGGGGCCTCGCCCTGTTTCGCGCCGGCTTCCCGGTGTTCGACCGCCTGGGCGCCGCCCAGCGTGCCGGCGCCGGCTACCGTGGCACACGCGATCTGATCTTCACCCTGGCCGGCGCTCTGGCCGATGCCGGGAGCCATCTCGTCACGGAGCATCGCCATGACCCTGCGCAGGCTGCGGCTGGTTAACCCGCACAATTTATCGGAGGCGCCGCTGACGGCGGCGCGGCCCGAGGAAGGAGGAACAATGAAAGTCGCCTTCGCCACCCACGACCTCCACCACGTGGACGCCCATTTCGCCAGCGCCCGAACGTTCATGCTGTTCGAGGTGTCGGCGGACCACCATACCCTGCTGGAAGCGGTGCAGTTCGACAGCGTCAGCGACGAGGACGGAGTACACGCCGCGGAGGACGGCGAAGACCGGTTGTCGGCCAAGATCGAGGCGTTGGACGGCGTGGCCCTGCTGTTCGTCCGCGCCATCGGCGGGCCGGCGGCGGCCCGCGTGGTGCGCCGCATGGTCCATCCCATCAAGCTGTCTGAGCCGGAGCCCATCTCCCAGGTCATCTCCCGCGTGCAGGCGATGATGAAGGGATCGCTGCCGCCCTGGCTGCGCAAGGTGATGCAGCGTGTGGATGCCGGGCCGGCCCGATTCGTCGACGAGGAGAAGCCGGCATGAGCGCCGAGGCCTTCAATGACTCTTTCGAAACGATAGCCGAGAGAGGCGAAACGCCGGTCGACGAAGATATTGCCACCGTCGCGGGCGTTCCCGCTGCCGCCGCGGCTTGACCCGATCAACCACAGGAGAACCAAGGATGAGCTTTCTTACTTTCACCACCCGCGACGGCACGCCCTGGACGCCGAAATACCTGCTGTCCATCGATGACAGGCTGTGCATCGCCTGTGGCCGCTGCTTCAAGGTGTGTACCCAGGGCGTGCTCAAGATGATGGGCGTCAACGAGGATGGCGAGCGTTGCGATCCGGACGACGAGGATGACGACTCGAACCGCAAGATCATGACCTTGGCCAATTCCGGCGCGTGCATCGGCTGCGAGTCCTGCCGCACCGTCTGCGGCAAGAAGGCCATGGTCCACGGTCCGGCGCCGGAACTGGTGCCGGCCTGATGGCGGGCGACCTCTACCGCTGGCTGGTCGACGGCGCCCGGGGTGATCCGGCCGACGGGCATGTGTTGGCCTGCATGCTGGCGCACGCCTGGAGTGACACCGAACCGTCGCTGGCGTTGACTCTCGGCTTGGCTCCGGCCGAACTGGCGGCAATGATGGATGAGGTCTTTCCCCATGCCGCGTTCCTCGTTGCCGGCTTGCCAGGCGACGGACAGGGGCCGCAGGCGATCGAGGAGCCGGACCTGCGGGCCCTGCTGATCGAGCACGGCACCAGGGGCGCTCCGATCGAGCGCTGGCTGGCCCATATCCTGGCCCGCCGCTCTTTGGGCGCCAATCATCTTTGGCAGGATCTGGGACTGGCTGGCCGCGGCGATCTGAGCGGTCTGCTCAAGCGCCATTTTGCGCCCTTGGCCGTCCGCAATGACCGCGACATGAAATGGAAGAAGTTCTTCTATCGCGAACTCTGCGAACGCGAAGGCGTGTCCATCTGCAAGGCGCCCAGCTGCGAGATTTGCACCGACTTCTCCCTTTGCTTCGGTGCCGAGGACGGCGAGCCCCTGGCCCGTCTGGCCTGGTCGCCGATCCGACAGGGTCCTTCTCGCAAGGAGTTGCCGCCATGCGTCAACTGACTGCTCCTGCCGTCGCGGGCCTGCGCCTGTGCGCCTCCGCCGGCGGCGGCGGTTGCGGCAAGGCGGGTTAGAAGGGGAGGCAAGCCATGGCGGCCATCATCATCAACGATACCACGCTCCGCGACGGCGAGCAGACCGCTGGGGTGGCCTTCCGCCTGGAGGAGAAGCTGGCCATCGCCAAGGCCCTCGATGCCGCCGGCGTACCGGAAATGGAAGTGGGCATCCCGGCCATGGGTGAGGACGAGTGCGAGAGCATTCGGGCATTGGTGGGCGTCGGTCTGAAGGCTCGCGCCATCGCCTGGTGCCGTATGCACGCGGACGACCTTGCGGCGGCGGCCACCACCGGTGTCGCCATGGTCAACCTGTCGCTGCCGGTGTCCGATCTGCAGTTGGCCGGCAAGCTGGGTCGCGACCGCCACTGGGCGCTGCGTCATCTGGTACGGATGGTGGCGCGAGCCCGCGACCTCGGCTTCGAGGTGGCGGTGGGTGGCGAAGATTCGTCGCGTGCCGACCCCGAGTTCCTGCTCCGGGTGGTTGAAGCCTGCGAGCGGGCCGGGGCGCGCCGCTTCCGCGTCGCCGACACCCTGGGAATCATGGATCCCTTCGCCGTGCGAGACCTGTTCGGCCGCCTGCGCAGCGCTTGCTGCATCGAGTTGGAGATCCACGCCCATGACGACCTGGGTTTGGCTACCGCCAACTCCCTGGCCGCGGTGAGGGGAGGGGCCAGTCATGTCAGCACGACCGTCAACGGCCTGGGGGAACGGGCCGGCAACGCGCCGTTGGAGGAAGTGGTAGTAGCCCTCCATCACCTCTATGGCCATGCCACTGGGGTGGCGACGCGCCGCCTGGGGACGGTCTCGCGCTTGGTGGCCGAGGCTTCGGGGCGGCCGGTGCCGGTCAACAAGAGCATCGTCGGCGAGGCCATCTTCACCCACGAAGCGGGGATCCATGTCAGCGGGCTGTTGCGGGACCGCCGCACCTATGAGGCGATCGACCCGGCCAGCCTGGGGCGGCGCCACCGAATTGTCCTGGGAAAGCATTCGGGGGTCGCCGGCGTCATGCATGCCTGTGCCGGGCTCGGCCTGACCCTCGACGAGGCGCAGGCGCGTGCCGTGCTGCTGCGGGTACGCCACTTCGCCGCCACGCGCAAGCGCTCGCCGACCAAAGATGATCTGCGCCGCTTCTGCCTGGAAACCGCGGTCCATTCAACCCCACCGCGGGCGCCGCATGACAGGCGATTCGGCCGGCTCGGCGGGGACGCTGCAGGTTAACCCAAGTCAACGACGCTTGGGGGCGTGGCGCCTAACCTGACCGTAGCTTCCCGATCAGGGAATATCGCCGCCGGATTTTATTTTCCGGCGATTGGAAAGGCGCCAAGGTGCCGGGCATCCTGCGTATCGCCTACAAGCTCCTGGCCAATGACCGGGCAAAGTTCGCCGCTCTGCTGGTCGGCATCACTTTTGCCGTTTTCCTGATGATTCAGATGACATCCCTGTTCTCGGGAATTCTTCGGCGTTCCTCGGCGACGGTGATCAACATCGGTGCATCGGTGTGGGTGATGGATCCGGCGGTGCAGACCGCCGCCAACACCATTCCGCTTCCCGACTATATTCTGGACGAGGTGCGCAGCATCCCCGGGGTGAAATGGGCGGTGCCGCTTTATTCCGGCGTGGCGCTGCTCAAGCTTGGCGATGGCGTCTATCAATCCGCCAGCGTCATCGGCCTCGACGACACCAGCCTGTTCGGGCGGCCGACGCTGCTTTCCGGCGCGATTGACGACGTCTACGGCGAGAACGCCTTCATCGCGGTGAAGGATGCTGAATTCCGCAAGCTCGGCAAGCCGACCCTCGGCGCCGAGTTCGAACTCAACGACCATCGGGGGGTGATCGTCGGAACCGCCCGCGTGGCGGCCAGCGGGCTTTTCGGCATGCCGACCCTGTACACGACCTACAATCGGGCAATCCAATACATTCCCAATATGCGATTCACCATTTCCTACATTCTGGTCGAGCCGAAAACTCTTGCCGATGTGCCGGAGATCCAGCGGGAAGTGGCGGCAGCGGGCTATCTGGCCCTGACCAAGGATGAATTCATCAATAAAATTTCGAATTTTTACAAATACCAGACAGGAATGGGGACGAATATTCTGTTGATGACGGTGATCAGCTTCATCCTTGGCCTGTCCATCTCAGGGCAGACCTTCTACACCTTCGTCATCGAGAACATCGAGAAGTTCGGCGCGCTCAAGGCCATCGGCGCCAAGGGCAGCGAGTTGATCTCGATAATTCTGTTCGAGGCGACGTTCGTCGCCTTGACCGGCTACGGCCTCGGCGTCGGCCTGTGCGCGCTGATGATCTGGGTGGCGCGTCTCTACCTTCCCGGCTATGCAGCGATCATCACCTTTCTCAACCTTGGTCTGGCCTTCGTCATGGTCGTCGCCATCGCCGCCATCTCCAGCTATTTCGGGGTTCGCAAGGTACTGCGCATCGAACCATTCGACATCTTCCGGAGCTGAATCTTGGTGAAGGCGGCGATCCAGGCGGTGGGCCTCAACAAATGGTTCGGCGAAGGAGAGACCCGGACCTATGCGGTGAGGGACGTCACCTTCGAGGCCTATTTCGGCGAGATGCTGTATGTTGTCGGGCCGTCCGGCAGCGGCAAGACGACACTGCTCAGCATTATTTCCGGCATCCTGCGACCCAACACCGGTGCGGTGACGATCGAGGGCTCGGCGATCTGGGATCTGTCCGCCGATGCGCTGGCCGAGTTCCGGCTGCGCAGAATTGGCTTCGTCTTCCAGGACTATCATCTGTTCTCCCGGCTCACCACGGCCGAGAACGTGGCGATCCCCCTCATTCTCCAGAAGCGGGCATGGGCTCAGGCGATGAAAGAGGCAGAACATGACCTCGATGTCGTCGGGCTGAAGGGGCGGGCGGAGTTGCCGCCGCTCAAGCTTAGTGGCGGCGAGCAGCAGCGGGTGGCGATCGCCCGGGCGATCGTCACCCGCCCGGATATCCTGATCTTCGACGAGCCGACGGCATCCCTCGACGGCGACACCGGCCGCAATATCGTCGATTTTGTGCGCCGGCACATTCTTACATCGCGGCGCTGCATCGTCATCGTCACGCATGACGGCCGCATCTTCGACTTCGCCGACCGCATCATGCAGATGGAGGACGGGCGGCTGGCAGGCATCGAGAGGGAGAATCTCGATGCGCGATAAGCTCGTCTTTTTCCTGTCCGCCGCCGGCATGCTGCTGGCGCTGGTCAGCGCGCTGGTGTTCGGCCAACAGCCTCCGGTCCCGGCGCCTCTGTTCAAACCGGCCGCCAATCCCTACGCCAAGGGCATTTACGCCAACGGCGTCATCGAGAGCGATCAGGCGAACGGCGAGAACATCAATATCTATCCGGAAGTGTCCGGCCCCATCACCCAGGTCCTGGTCAGCGAAGGCGCCCTCGTGCATCAGGGTGATCCGCTGCTCGTCATCGACGATTCGGTTCAGCGGGCGACTGCCGAACAGCAACGGGCCCAGGCCGAAGCGGCAGGGGCGATGTTGGCGGCGCTGCGGGCGCAACCGCGGCCGGAGGCGCTCGCCGTCGCCGCCGCCCAGGTCGACAACGCGCGGGCCGGCCTGCGCTATGCCCGGGATCAGTTGGCCAAGCAGCAACGGGCCTTCGAGATCGATCCCCGATCGGTCAGCCGCGACGCCCTGGACAATGCCCGGAACAGCCAAAAAATGGCGGAGACCAATCTCGAGGTCTTCCGTAAGCAGTATGCGCTGACCAAGGCTGGCGCCTGGGTCTATGACATCCGCAACCAGGAGCGGCAGTGTGCGGCCTTGGCGAAGGCTTATGCGGCGTCGGCGGCGCTGCTGGCCAAATACACCCTGCGGGCGCCGGCGGACGGGGTGGTGTTGGTGATCCAGGCCGCTCCAGGCAGCTACGTGTCGCCCCAGGGGGCCTATGACACCTATTCCCAGGGCTTGGCTCCGCTGGTGGTGATGGGGACACCGCAGGCCAGGTTGCAGGTCCGGGCCTATATCGACGAAATACTGGTTCACCGCCTGGCCCAGCCGGACAAGCTGGTCGCCGAGATGGTCATCCGAGGGACCGAGCGGCGTGTTCCCCTCACCTTCACCCGCGTCCAGCCCTACGTCTCGCCGAAAGTCCAGCTCTCCAACCAACGCCGGGAGCGGGTGGATGTACGTGTTCTCCCGGTGATTTTTCGCTTCGACAAGCCGTCGGGGCTGAACCTCTATCCGGGGCAGCTGGTCGATGTCTATATCGGCGAAAAGTAGCGCTTGGCGCTCGGCCGCCGCCATCCTCCTCCTGGGCGGGCTGCCCGGTTGCGCCGTCGGCCCCGACTTCGGCCGTCCGGAGGCGCCGCCGGTCAGCCATTATTCCGCCGGCACGGACCCCGTGGCGACGGCTGCCGCCGCCGGCACCGCCCAGCATTTCACTCCGGGGGGGAACGTCGCCGCCGATTGGTGGCGCCTGTTCAAGTCGCCGCAGCTCGACGCCGTCATGGCGGATGCGCTTGCCCACAATCCCAGCCTTGAGGCGGCCCAGGCAAGTCTCCACCAGGCGCAAAACGACCTGCGGGCCGGCTATGGGATCTTCTACCCGGGCCTTGCGGCGCAACTGGGCGCGGAGCGGCAAAGATTTGCGACGGCTCAATTCGGTGAAAACCTGCCGGGACCGGTGTTCAATCTGTTTTCGCTGTCGGGAACGATCAGCTACGCGCTCGATCTGTTCGGCGGCGAACGGCGTACCGTCGAAGGCCTCGCCGCCCAGGTGGATCTGCGAAGCGCAACCGAGCAGGCGACGTATCTCACCCTGTCATCGAATGTCGCGGCTACCGTGATCGCCCAGGCCGCCTACCGGGCCGAACTGGAAGCGACCGAACGGTTGATCGGCTTCCAGCGCCAACAGGTGCAACTGGCCGAAATTCAGGCCGAGGCGGGGACATCGCCCTATTCGAACGTGCTGAGCCTGCGCTCGCAGCTGGCGTCCTCGGAAGCGGCCTTGCCGCCGCTTCGGCAAAAGCTTACGCAAAGCAACGACTTGTTGGCGACCCTCGCCGGGCATCTGCCGGCCGAGTGGACCCCGCCGGCGGTTCGGTTGGCTGATCTCAGCTTGCCGAACGACCTTCCGCTCAGTCTCCCCGCCGAGCTGGTACGCCAGCGGCCGGACATCCTTGTCGCCGAAGCGACGGCGCATACCGCCAGCGCCAATGTCGGCGTCGCCACGGCGGCGCTGTTTCCCAGCCTGACGCTGAGCGGCAGCTATGGAGCTGACAGCACATCGGCCAGCCGGATCTTCGCCGCCAACGGGACATTCTGGAGTGTCGGCGCCAACCTGACGGCGCCGGTGTTCGACGGCGGTACCTTGTGGTACCGGCGGAAGGCGGCGATCGACGGCTACCGGCAGGCCATGGCGTCGTACCGGCAGGTGGTGCTGAGCGCGTTCGCCCAGGTCGCCGACACCCTTCGCGCGCTCGACAACGACGCGGCGGCATTGCATGCGGCGGACCAGGCCCTCGCCACCGCCGAGCAGGCGCTTGGCCTGGTGCAGGCCAATTATGCGGCCGGTACCGCCACCTATCTCGACCTGCTCAACGCCGACGCCCAGTTTCACCGGGCGCAGATCACCGATTTACAGGCGATCGCCGTGCGGTATCAGGACACGGTCGGGCTGTTCGCGGCCCTTGGCGGCGGCTGGTGGAACGCCGCTTCGCCTTTAGGCCTTGGCGCGAAATAATCGGGCCATTGCATAACATTTGAATTGGCGAGTGCTTCGACTTCGGATTCGATGTCAACTATTCAACCATTAAGCGTGGCAAAATTATCTATAATTAAATATCCGGCTTACCAAAGGTGATGGAATGGATATTATGGAGTTTGGATAAAACACGGATTTCTGGCCGCATGAATGAGCGTCCCCCCGGCCCGACAGTCATCGCCAATGAAACGCGTGACGACAGGGGCCGACTGGAAGATGAGGATTTCGGCGCGCTTGACGTGGCCCGCGAAATCGCCGAGAGCAAGCGCAACGAACAGGCGCTGCGGGCGGCGCACCAGGCATTGGCCGAGCGCGAGGCGTTGCTCGGCCAGATCCTGGATACTTCCGACGCGGCGATCTTCGTCGTCGACGCCGCGGGGCGCATCGTCCATGCGAACCGCGGCATGGCGGAGATGTTCGCAATCCCGCTGGAGCGGCTGATCGGCAGTGACTACCTCGCCCATGTGTCTCCGGCCGAGCGCGACCAGGCGGCAGAGAGGGTGCGAGGGCTGCTCGGTGGCCGGCTGGCCTTCTCCGACTATGATCGGCACTATCGGCGAGCGAACGGGAGCGAACTGATCGGTCATCTGCGGGGCAAGCCCTTCCTCGGCAATGACGGGTCGATCATCGGGGTGGCCTTCGTCCTGGTGGATGTCACCGATCGCAGGCAGACCGAGGAGACCTTGCGCGACAGCGAGGAGCGCTTCCGCAAGCTGATCGACCATGCGCCGGATGCCATCCTGCTCTACGACACCGATCTCGAGCGTTTCGTCGACGCCAATACCAGTGCGGAAAAGCTTTATGGTTGCAGACGTGATGAGCTGCTGAAATGGGGGCCGCAGCGGTTCTATCCGCCGGAGCAACCCGACCGGCGGCCGCTCGATGAAAGCATAGGCGAGCATGTGGAGCGCGCGCTGGCGGGAGAGGTCGTCCGCTGTGAGCGCCTGGTTCGCGACGCCGGCGGCGGGAACCGCTTCTGCGAACTGACGCTGGTGCGTTTCCCCGACCGCCGCCGCAGGCTGTTGCGGGCCAGCCTGGTCGATGTTACCGAGCGCCGTCGTCTGCTGCAGCAGTCCACCGAAATTGCCCAGTTGAACCAGAAGATCATCGCCAGCTCGATGATCGGCATCATCGCCTATCGGGCCGAGACCGGCGCGTGCGTCATGGCGAACGAGGCCGCCGCCAAGTTCGTCGGGGCAACCGTCAGTCAATTGCTGGCACAAAATTTCCGCCGCATCGACTCGTGGAAGGAGTCGGGCCTGCTGGATGCCGCGCAACGGGCATTGGCGACCGGGGCCGAACAGCACGGCCAGCATCGCCTGTTCACCAGCTATGGCAAGGAGGTGTGGATGAAAACCATCCTCACCCCGTTCCAGAACCGGGATAAACCGCATCTGCTGCTGATGTTCGAGGACGTCTCCGAGCGGATGCTGGCGGAAGAGCGGCTGAAACTGGCGGCCAGCGTATTCACCCATGCCCGCGAAGGAATCGTCATCACCGATGCCGACGGCATCATCGTCGACGTCAATGACACCTTCTCGCACATCACCGGCTACAGCCGGGCGGAAGCCCTGGGGCAGAATCCCCGCATCC
>JAJXWP010000054.1 GCA_021781575.1 Pseudomonadota bacterium | reverse complement strand
GCATCTCGGCCAGGTCCTGGTGGATCCGGTCATCGCGGATTTTCGGCAGCATTTCGCGCAGCTTACGCACGACCCAGCCCTGGCCCCGGTTGATGAACGCCAACCGCTCGCCCAACTCGACGATAGCCATGGCTTTCTGGGCGAAGGCGCCGACCCGCTTTGACGGCTCTCCACCCAGCGCCTTGATTGCCGTCATCAGGACCGCGCACCAATGCGCTTCGTCGCGCTGGATGGCCTCGATCAGGGCCTTGGTTTCGACGTCCGCGGCTTCGGCCGCCGTGCGCAGAGCGACGTGGGAACCGGCTCGTTCGGCCTCGAGGAGTTCGTTGAGGAAGGCGAGCAGTTCGTCGCGCGGGGCAAATCCCATATAGGCGTCGTCCGCTTCATGGGCCCAGCAGGCTGGTGAGCTTGGTTGGTTGTGTTCGTCCTGGGTCATCATCGGCTCGGCAATGGTATCACCCCTCTCTTACATAGGGAGTGTCGCCTCTCTGCGCCTTGACGATGGCCAAGCGTTCATTCGAAACAACCGTGTCGAACAGCAAGCCCAGGCGGCGCCTAAGCCTTCGGTCCGTCGCGGCCATCGACGCCCCACTGCGCCACGACGCGGCAGTGTTCGCACATCTTCAACAGGTCGATCTTGCCCGGCTCGCGGAACATCGGGTGGCCGGTCAGGCGGTGGACTATCCGCTCGACGGTGGAGCGCGGCCCCACCGGCTTGCCGCAGACGATGCAGGGGAAATCATCCTCTTCCTTCAGCACCTGCCGGTCGGACCAGGCCGCTCCGAACACCAGGCGCCGCTCCAGGGCGATGGCATCCTCGGGGCAGACGGCTCGGCACAGGTTGCATTGCACGCAGGATCCTTCGTGGAACGACAGCAGTGGCCGGGCCTGGTCGGTGCCCAGGGCGGCCGTCGGACAGGCTCCGACGCAGGCCAGGCAGACCGTGCATTTGGCCTGATCGAGGATGATGCGGCCGAACGGCGCCGGGCCGGCCAGGGGCAAGACATCGACCGATATCGGCGCATGGCCGTGCAGATGGGTCAGTGCCAGCGCAAAGACCTCGCGCCGCCGCCCCGGAATTTGATAGGCCGCTGCCGGCTCGATCGGTTTCGGCGCCGGCGTCCGCAGTGCCTTTGCCAGGCCCAAGGGGTCGGTCTGATCCAGCAGCACCACCCGGTCTTTGCCATAGCCGAGGCCGGCCAGGATCTCGTCGGCCTGGCGGGCGGCCGCCGTCAGGGTCTCTGTATCGTCGCCGGACGGCCCCCCGGCCAGCAGCAGCAGGCGGGCGGCCCCGTGGGCCAGGGCGGTCAGGATAAAGTCGAGACCCAGTGCCGTCACCTCGTTCACCGCGAACGGAACGACCGCCGCCGGGAGGCCGCGATCATGCCTGGCCACCGCCCGGATCAAGGCCTCACCCTGCCGGCCGTCATGAACCAGCAACTGCGGGCCGGTGCCGCCGGCTCGGCGATAAGCGGCCAACAGGACAGGCAGGCGGTCGGACAAGGCAGCGCCGGCGGGCATGACATAGGCTATGGCGCCGGTGGGACATACGGCGGCACAGGCGCCATGTCCCGAGCAGCCATATGGGTCTATCGCCACATGATCTCCCGCGGCGCGGATCGACGAGCTGGGACAGGCGTCAAGGCATTTGGTGCAGCCCAGCTTGTCATGGCGGGAATGGGCGCAAAGCGACGGATCGACGGTGACGTAGCGCGGCTTGTCGAAGGTCCCGACCAGCCGGCGGGCGTCGGCGATGGCGCGTTCAACCGCCGCCGGTGCCGCCGGGTCGGCCCGAAGATAGCCGATGCGCCGGGAGCCCTCGCGGAACAGGGGGGAGGCACCCGACAGGTCGAGGATCACGTCGGCGGCAAGTTCGGCGGCCTCCGCCGGGCTGTCGAACATCAGGGCGCCGCGCGCCGACACGGCGGCGGTGGTCGGTCGGTCGACGCTCAGCCCGAACGCTCCCAGATATCCGTCGGCTCGGGTGACCCGACCCCGCAACAGGGTGAAATTACGTACCGCCGGCGGCAGCAGCTTTTCCGCCGGCGGCGCGACCAGGCAGGTCACCGGCCGCGACTCGGCGGCCAGCCGCTCGGCCGCCTCCAGCCCGGCCTCATCCCTGCAATAGACCAGGACGGCGCCGCCCGACGATAGCGTGACGGTCGGCGCCGGCGGCACCGGCAGCAGCGCTTCAGCGATCAATGCGGCGATCTTCGGCAGAGCGCGACCGGCCTCATCGGACCATCCGGCGCGGTCGCGGATATCGACGAAGTCCGGCTTCGGCCGTTCCATCTCGGCGGCCAGCCTGGTGAACAGTGGCGCCTCCTGGGTGCAGCAGACCAGCAGCGGCGGGTCATCGGCCAGCGCCTCACGGAACCGGCCGATTTCGCTGCGGCAGAGGTGCCGGTGCAGGGGAGGGACCTCGTCCGCCGCCAGGGCCTGCGCCAGGCGCCGCGGATCGAGAGGCATGGTGCCCTCGCAGGAGCATACCAGAATGCGCCGGTCGCTGACTTTCATTATGGTTCCTTCCATTGCCGGCCCGCCGCCGGCGGGCTTATGGTGCGAGGCAGGATAGCCGCCTTCGAAGGTTGTACAAATGCTGCTGCAGCTTCTATTTCTTTCGCCATGCAGGGAAACATGACTACGGAAATGAAACGTCGGGTTGCCGGAGTCCTGCTGGCCGGCGGCCTGTCGCGGCGGCTGGGAGGCGGCGACAAGCCGCTGCTGGCGGCGGGCGGCCGGAGCATCCTCCAGCGGGTGGTCGAGCGGGCGACGCCGCAGGTCTGCTCGCTCATTCTCAGCGCCAACGGCGATCCGGCTCGCTTCGCCACATTCGGCCTGCCGGTGGTGGCCGACAGCGTCGGTGGCTTCGTCGGACCGTTGGCCGGCATCCTGACCGGCCTGGAATGGGTCGGACGCAACCTGCCGGGGGTGGCTTGGGTGGCCAGCTTCGCCGGCGACACACCGCTGTTGCCGGCCGATCTGGTGGAACGCCTGCTGGCCGCGGTGGCCGACGACGCCGCCGACTTGGCCTGTGCCGCCTCGGGTGGCACCAGCCACCCGGTGTTCGGCCTGTGGCCGGTGCGCCTGTCCGGAGCTTTGCGCCAGGCCCTGGTCGAGGAGGACCTGCGCAAGGTAGGCGCCTGGGCCGCCCGCTTCCGGCTGGCCACCGTGGAGTGGCCGGGCGGCGACAACGACCCGTTCTTCAACGTCAATACGCCGGAAGATTTGACGCTCCTCCGGCAGAGATTGAGGTGACGGGAATCGTATCCATATCTATTTTATGTGCGGACGCTACGCCTCGGACATTCCCCCCGACCTGATGCGGAGAATCTTCCGCAGCGGCAATCCCCTATCCAACATTCCGGCCCGTTACAATGTGGCGCCCACCCAGGAAGCGCCGGTAATTCGCCGCAACCCGGAAACTGGCGAGCGTTCCCTCGACCTGTTGCATTGGGGGCTGATCCCCCATTGGGCGAAGGATCCGGCTGTCGGCGCCAAGTTGATCAATGCCCGGGCGGAAAGCCTGAGCGAGCGGCCGGCTTTCCGCGACGCCTTTCGCCGCCGCCGCTGCCTGGTCCCGGCGACCGCGTTCTATGAATGGCGCCGCGGTACCAAGCCGAAGCAGCCCTTCGCCGTGCACCGCCGCGACGGCGCTCCCCTGGCCTTCGCCGGGCTGTGGGAAAACTGGAAGATGCCGGAAGGGCAATGGCTGCGCAGTTTCACTATCGTCACCGTTCCCGCCAATGAGCTGCTGGCCCTGCTGCATGACCGCATGCCGGCCATCCTCGATCAGGCAGACCATGCTCTGTGGTTGGGCGATCAGGCGAGCGAGGCGGAGCGGCTGCTCGCCTTGCTGCGGCCCTATCCGGCCGAGCTGCTGGAAACCTACCCGGTCAAGCCGGCAGTCAATTCGGTGAGGAACGAAGGGGCCTCGCTGCTGGAACGCCTGGTGCTTTGAACCATTCGGATGGTCCAACGCACCAGGGCTAACATGGCCCCGCCCGGCGAGGGGCCAAGACAAGACTAATGCCCTGACGCAAATTGAATCTTCAGTTTGCGTCAGGGCATCAGGTCCGGGCGCATGACGGGCGACCTCGCCCGTCGGCGCAATCGGGCTGCCCTGGCCGCTGTCATTGCCGAGTGATGTCGGCCGGGATACTGTGAGGATCAATCGTTCGGTCAACTCCGGGAGGAGCCTTTGGCTGTCGCGACTTTCGAGATCGGCTTCACCCGCTTCCTCGATCGATCGGGCGAAGCGGTTCAGCCGTTGCCGGCCTTCGCATCGGAGGCGAAGGCGCTGATTCCCCTCTATCGTTCCATGACCCGGCTCAGAATGTTCGATGCCAAGGCGGTCTCGCTGCAGCGGACCGGCCGGCTGGGTACCTATGCCGCCGCACTGGGCGAAGAAGCGGTGACCATCGGCCTGGCTTCGGCCATGGCGCCCGACGACATCCTGGTGCCGGCCTTTCGTCATCAGGGAGCGCAGCTGTGGCGCGGCGTGGGCCTGATCGACATCCTGGCCTATTGGGGCGGAGATGAACGTGGTTCAGTCGCCGGCCCGCCGGAAGACTTCCCGGTCTGCGTGCCCATCGGCACCCATTTTCCGCATGCTGTCGGCGCCGCCCTGGCGATCAAGCTGCGCCGGCAGAAGCGCGCCGTGGTCTGCATCGGCGGCGACGGTTCCACCTCGAAAGGCGACGTCTACGAGGCGATGAACATGGCCGGCCTGTGGAAGGTGCCGCTGGTCTTCGTCATCTCCAACAACCAATGGGCCATCTCGGTTCCCCGGCAACGGCAAACCGCCGCCGCCACCCTGGCACAGAAGGCCATCGCCGCCGGCATCCCCGGCGAGCAGGTGGACGGCAACGACGTCATCGCCGTGCGCCATGCCGTCGACCAGGCGCTGGCCGCGGCGCGGGAAGGACTGGGACCGCGGCTGATCGAAGCCGTCACCTATCGTCTGGGCGATCATACCACCTCGGACGATGCCACCCGCTACCGTGACGACGCCACGGTCAGCAGCCATTGGGCCGAGGAGCCGCTGGTGCGGCTGCGCCGCTACCTGACGGCCGAGGGCGTGTGGAGCAAGGCCGATGAGGAAGCCATGCAGACGGCGCTGGCCGCCGAGATCGACAAGGCGGTGACCGACTATCTGGCCATGCCGCCGCCGTCGCCGCAAAGCATGTTCGACCATCTGTTCGCCACCCTGCCGGCCGAGCTCAAGGCCCAGCGCGACGCCCTGGCCGAGGAGGAGGTGCTGCATGCCTGAAGTCACCCTTGTCGGCGCCGTCAACCTCGCCTTGGCGCGTGCCTTGGAAGACGATCCGACGGTCCTCGTCCTGGGCGAGGACGTCGGCGTCGACGGCGGCGTGTTCCGCGCCACCGACGGCCTGCTGCAACGCTTCGGCTCGGAACGGGTGTTCGACACACCGCTGGCCGAGGCCGGAATCGCCGGCCTGGCCGTCGGCCTGGCGGCGCAGGGCTTCCGGCCGGTGGCCGAGATCCAGTTCTCCGGCTTCATTTATCCGGCCATCGACCAGATGGCCAGTCACGCCGCCCGCCTGCGCAACCGGACCCGCGGCCGGCTGTCCTGCCCCATGGTGCTGCGCGCCCCCAATGGTGGCGGCATCCGCGCCGCTGAACACCATTCGGAAAGCGTCGAGGCGTTCTTCGTCAACATTCCCGGCCTCAGGGTGGTGGTGCCGTCGTCGCCCACCAAGGCCTATGGGCTGCTGCTGGCCGCCATCCGCGATCCCGATCCGGTGGTGTTCCTCGAACCGCCCCGGCTCTACCGGGCGGTCAAGGAGGAGGTGGCCGACGACGGCCGCGCCCTGCCGCTGGATACCAGCTTCGTGCTGAGAACAGGGACCGACGTCACCCTCGTCACCTGGGGCGCCGGCGTCATAGAAACCATGGCCGCGGCCGACAGCCTGGCCGCCGACGGGGTCGAGGCCGAGGTCATCGACGTGGCCTGCCTGAAGCCGCTGGACATGGAGCCGATCCTGGCTTCGGTGGAACGCACCGGTCGCTGCGTCATCGTCCATGAGGCGCCGCTGACCGGCGCGCCCGGAGCCGAGATCGCCGCGCGTATCGCCGAGCGCGGTCTGATGTCGCTGGTCGCGCCACTGCAGCGGGTAACCGGCTATGATACGGTGATGCCGCTGCTGCGGCTGGAAAAGCAATTCATTCCCAGCTCACGGCGGGTCATCGACGCCGCGATTCGCACCTTGGAGTACGCATGAGCCTGTTCACCCTGCCCGACCTCGGCGAAGGCCTGACCGAGGCGGAAATTGTTTCCTGGCACGTTTCCGAAGGCGACCGCGTGGTCGCCGACCAGCCGCTGCTGGCGGTGGAGACCGACAAGGCGGTGGTCGACGTGCCAGCGCCCCGCTCGGGGCGCATCGCCCGCCTGCTGGCCAAGCCCGGGGATCGCGTCGAGGTGGGAGCCGCCCTGGTGGAATTTGACGAAGGGCCGGCGCAGGATGCCGGATCGGTGGTCGGCTCGCTCGAGCCGGTCTCGGCCCCGGTAACCCCACCGGCCACCCCGCGTGTGGCACATGCCGCCCGCCACGCCCAGCCGGTGGCGCCCGGCGTCCGGGCGGCGCCGGCGGTGCGTGCCCTGGCCCAGAAGCTGGGCGTCGACCTGGCCACGGTGATCCCCAGCGGCCAGCACGGCCTGATCACCCATACCGATGTGGAGCGGGCCGCCGCCGCCGGCGACGCCGAGGCCCTGGCCGACATGGTCGAACTTTCGGGGGTGCGGCGGACCATGGCGTTGCGCATGGCCCGCGCCCATGCCGAAGTGGTGCCGGCCAGCATCACCGACGTCGCCGATGTGGAAGCCTGGGCCGATCATCATAGCGACGTGACCATCCGCCTGGCCCGCGCCATCGCCGCCGCCTGTACCGCCGAGCCGTCACTCAATGCCAGCTTCGACGGCGCCAAGCTGGCCCGTCGTCTGAACGACCGGGTCGATCTCGGTATCGCCACCGATACGCCGGACGGCCTGTTCGTGCCGGTGCTGCGCGATGTCGCCGGCCGCTCGGCCGAGGACTTGAAGGCCGGCTTGGCGGCGATGAAGGAGGACGTGCACAACCGCACGATCCCGCCGGAACATCTGCGAGGCCAGACCATCACGCTGTCCAATTTCGGCATGATCGGCGCGCGCCATGCCCAGATGGTGGTGGTGCCGCCGCAGGTTGCCATCGTCGGCGCCGGGCGCATGACCGCCCAGCCGGTGGTGGCCAACGGCGAGGTCAAGATCCACCGCCTGCTGCCGGTCTCGCTGACCTTCGACCACCGCGCCGTGGCCGGCGGCGAAGCGGCCCGATTCCTGGCGGTGCTGGTCAGGGAACTGGAAGAGGGGGCGCCGCTGTAGGGCTTTCTGCTGGACGGGGAGTGGATTTGACTTACATCTTGATCGCCAGGCGCACCGCTCCCCAGTGCCGCCCGGCGATCTCGATGGGGGCATCGAATTCCTTGAGCATGATGACCTCCCCCGTGCCCATGGCGCGCGGATAGGTCTGGGCGAACCCCGGAAGGGTGTTGCGCGCCGCGATCAGGCCTGCCCGATCATCAAAGATGCGTCGGTTGCGGCTGTGGGCGGCGTTCCACTCAGGGTCACCCTGGCGTTGCGGCTCGGAGTATTTCCGATTGTGGGTCGCAATATACCCGTTTCGATCACAAACGCAGCAGAAGGCGATCCGCCAGTCCTCCGCGAGCGGCGGTTCGATCAGCGGGCCGACGATGTGGTCCGCCAGATCGGTGTGGGGCGCCAGCATCTGCGGCGGGTCGGTGCCTTCAATCGGCCGATAGTCGGTAGCGAACAGGTCGGCCCCGCTGATGCGCTTCTGGGCGACGGCCTGCTCGAAGCCGGCAGCGACCCTGCGGGCAACTTCGCCGACGATCGCCACATACCGGGTGTCTTGCTCCTTGACCCGTTGCTGCACCGTCTCGATCGCCTTGACCGACGAAACGCCGGTATCGATAAACCTGACATGGGCGCCAAGGCCGCTGACCGCTTGCACCTTGGCCGTCAGGCGGCCGACACCATCGAGATGAATCTCGCCGGTGCTCTGCGGCTTCACCGCTCCGTCGGAAACCGCGAGCAGGGCGCCGCCGACCGACAGGTCGACCGTCTGCCCCAGGTTGTCGACACCGTCGAAGCGTCCCCTGAAAGGAACTGCCATCGGCACGCGCTCGTTGGCCCGACGGTTGACCTCGGGTGTAGCCGTGCGGACCACCCCTGTGAGGGCGTGCTGGAGTTCTTCCACCTGTTTGGTCATGGCCTCCAACAGGATCTCGACGGCCTTCGCCTGCTTGCCGGTCGCCGAAGCCTCGCTGGCGACCTCGATGATCCGCTTGGTCACCTCCTCGGCCGCTTGCGCCGACTGCTGGACGTTGCGGCTGATCTCCTTGGTGGCCGCATCCTGTTCTTCGACCGCCGCGGCGACGCCGCCGGCAATCCGCTCGACGCCATGGATGTGCTCGACCACGCCGCCGATGGCCACCGTCACCCGCCCCGCCATCTCCTTGAGCGTGATGATGCTGGTGGTGATCTCCTCGGTCTGCTTGGCCGTCTGGTTGGCCAAGTTCTTGACCTCATGGGCGACCACGGCGAAACCCTTGCCGGCTTCCCCGGCGCGCGCCGCCTCGATGGTGGCGTTCAGTGCCAACAAGTTGGTCTGGCTGGCGATGTCGGCGATCACCCGGACCACCTCGTCGATGGCGGCCATCGCCTCGGCGAGATGGGTGACGGTGGCGGAGGCACCGCCGGCGGCATGGACGGCCTGGCTGACGATGTCGGTCGAACGCTCGACTTGGGCGGCGATCTCGCGGATCGACGCCGACAGTTCCTCGGCGGCGCCTGCCACCGCCTGGGCGTTGGCCAGGCTTTGCTCCGCCGCCGCGGCGACACGGCTGGCATTGTCCTCGACCCTGATCGCCGACCCCGCCATACGGCCGGCCGTGTCGTTGACCCGGCCGCTTGCCTGGACGACTCGCCCGACCACTTCGCCGGTCTTGGTTTCGATAGTCTCGGCCATGGCGCCCAGGGCCTGCCGCCGGGTATCTTCGCCGCGGCGGCGCTGCTCTTCCGCCTCGGCGGTCATCCGCTCGACCTTCAGCGCCTGCTGTTGGAAAACCCGGGTGGCGCGAGCCATTTCGCCGAGTTCGTCGGGCCGCTCGGTGGCCGGCACCTCGATGTGGTTCCGGCCGGCGGTGAGCTGCTGCATGGTTTCAGTCAGCTGCACTATGGGCCGAGCGATGCCATGGCCCAGCCAGAAAACGAACGCCGTGCCGACGAGCGCGACCACCCCGAGCAGGCCGTTGAGCAGCTCGATCTGCCGCCATGCCTCGGTATTGTGAGCCTGTGCGGCATGGCGGATATCGACCAGCAGGCCGTTTTCCACGGCGTACAGCCGATCCATCCGTGTCGTGGCCGCATCGAACCACGCCGCGGCCGACAGGCTGGACAGGGAGCCGGCAAGCAGGGAAGCGCGGAACCGGGAAAACTCGGCCATCACCGGATCGGCCAGAGCCCCTTTGAGAGCCCGCAGTTGGGCTTCCGTGGCTCCGTTCATGAAGGCGGTGAACCCCACCGTCTGTTCGGCAACCAATTCCATCAGCCGCTGCCGCGTGAGCGGCGCGACCCGCCCGGCGACGATGGCAGCGGCGCCCACCGCCCGTTCCAGGCCAGCCGCTTCTTTCGCCCTCGAGATGCGGACGATCTCCATGATGCCGCGCACCATATCGGGGCGAATCGCCAGCGCCGCCGCGGCATCCTCGAAGCCGATAAGCTTGCCGATCTGCTTGGTGTATTCATCGGCAACCTGGTCAGGGCTTATGCCGCCGGCATCGAGCCTGGATCTCAGCTCATCGATCGCTTGAAGGCCCGATGTCGCGGCGCGCCAATATCCGGCAACGTCCGGCGGCATGTGGCGGAGGACGGCTTGGGCCTGCGATTCCATCGTCTTGCGCTGGCGGTCGGTCGCTTCGATCTGCGCCTTGCGTTTGGCCAGGATCCGGGGATCCGCTCCGCTCGCAGCGGCAACCGAGAGGCCGCGTTCCTTCTGGGCCTCGTGCACGGTGGCGGCGGTTTCGACCAGAAGCCCTGTCGCCTGCTCCATCCGGCTGGTGGCGATGGCGGTTTCCAACAGTTGCGCATCGGAGATTCCTACGGCGACCACCGCCGCCAGGGAAGGAATGGCCACCGCAGCCCAGATGCGCAGGGAGATTCGTCCGTTCCAGAACATGCTTACGGCTCTCCCCCTTGAACGACCGCCCATCGAGTCTCTCCACTCCCGTCGATGCGGGGTTCGCGGCAATGGCGATCGCTGACGGCTGTAACAATGTTAAGGCGTTGGTTTATTCGGGCATTCGCAAGCCGAGACGGCGCGGTGGTATCGCCCGAGCCGCCGGGCCGACAATGACCTGTTCGGATGGAGAGACGCGCTCCATACTCGAACGTCGTCGATAATCCATTCCGATCCCCTGCAAAAAATGTTACAAATTTTAACAACAATTACTATTACTTAAGCGTAATGGCGTAACTTTCGATAAAGCAAGTAAAATCTATAAGCGATGTCGCATATAGAACCCCTCGCTGATAAGCACAGCAGTGCGCGCTCAGGCGGAATCGCCTACTCGTCTCGTCACCCCTTGGGCTTGTTGACCCCGTGTGATCGCGAGCCGCTCTGGAAGCGTTCAAGGGGAGCGGGCGGGTGCGGCCGCCCGGTGTCGCCAGCAGCAGACTATTCGGCGAAAATCTCATCGAAGAAGCCCTGCATCGCCGCCCATGAACGGCGATCGGCCTTGGCGTCATAGGCGAAGCCGCGCGAGATGTCGCTTCCGGCGTCCCAGTCGGTGAAGCTGTGGACGGCGCCGCCATAGGCGACCAGTTGCCAATCGACACCGCCTTGGCGCATCTCCTGCTCGAAGGCCTGGACGACTTCGGCCGGCACATAGGGATCGTCGGCGCCGTGCAATGCCAGGACTTTTCCTTTGATGTTCTTGGCGTCACCGGGGGTCGGCGTATCGAGCGCCCCGTGGAAGCTGACCACCCCGAGGATGTCGGCGCCGCTACGCGCCAGTTCCAGCACCGCCTGACCGCCGAAGCAATAGCCGATCGCCGCCAACCGTGCGGCATCGACGCCCGGCAGTTCGCGCAGCGCTTTCAGTCCGGCTGCCACCCTTGCCCGGAGCAGCGGCCGGTCGGCCCGATACTTGCCGGCCTCCTTGGCCGCGTCCTCGAAGCTCTGTGGACGAATGCCCTTGCCGTAGACATCGGCGACCAGGGCGACGTAACCCATCCCGGCGATCATTTCGGCGCGCTTGCGCGCATAATCGTTGACGCCATTCCAGGCCGGAACGACCAGAACGCCGGGCCGCTTGGCCGTTCCGCCGGGGTGCGCGGCGTAGCCTTCAAGGATGGCATCGTCTTGGCGATAGGCGATTGCTTCGGTGTTCATTGGCCTGCTCCGGGAAAGAGGTCAGATTGAATTTTCGGCTTGAATGACGCCGCCTGGAAACATGACCGTGCCATTGCTGAACGGGGCCTAATGCGGCCGGGCAGGGTCGGTTGCGGCCAGCATTGCTTCGATCCGTGCCATGGCCCAGTCGATCTCATCTTTCCGGATCACCAGCGGTGGGGCGAAACGGATGGTGTGCTCGTGCGTCTCCTTGCACAGCATGCCGCGCTCCTTCAGCGCTTCGCAATAGCGGCGGGCGCCGCCGGCCTCCTTGTGGAATTCGACGGCGATCATCAGGCCGCGGCCGCGGACCTCCTTGATCCGCGCGTCGGACAGGCGCTTCAATTGCGACAGGAAGTAATCGCCCATGGCCGCCGCATTGGCGATCATCCCCTCTTCCACCAGCACCTTCAGCGCCACGCGGGCGACGGCGCAGGCCAGGGGATTGCCGCCGAAGGTGCTGCCGTGCTCTCCCGGTTTCAGTACGCCCAGCACCTCGGTGTTCGATAGCACCGCCGAGATCGGGTAGAAACCGCCCGACAGGGCCTTGCCGATCAGCGTGAGATCGGCCTCGATACCCTCGTGTTCTTCGGCCAGCAGCCTGCCGGTGCGGCCCAGTCCGGTCTGGATCTCGTCGAGAATCAGCATCACTCCGCGCCGCGTGCAGATCTCGCGGACCCGGCGGAAATAACCGGGCGGCGGAATGATCACTCCCGCCTCGCCTTGGATCGGCTCGGCCAGGAACGCGACGGTGTTGGGGGTGATGGCCGCTTCCAGCGCCTCGGCGTCACCGAACGGCACCACTTTAAAACCTGGAGCGAAGGGGCCGAAGCCCCGGCGAGCCGTGGGGTCGGTGGAAAAGCCGACGATGGCGATGGTGCGGCCATGGAAGTTATTGGCGCAGACGACGATCTCGGCCTGGCCGTCCGGCACGCCCTTGACCTCGTATCCCCATTTGCGCACCGCCTTGACGGCACTTTCCACCGCCTCGGCGCCGCTGTTCATCGGCAGCACCTTGTGAGACCGGGTGAGGCGGCAGACCTCCTCGTAGAACAGCGCCAGCTGATCGTTGTGAAAGGCCCGCGAGGTCAGCGTCAGGCGCTGTGCCTGGTCGACCAGGGCGTCGCGGATGCGCGGATGGCAATGGCCCTGGTTCACCGCCGAATAGGCCGAGAGGCAGTCGAGATAGCGATTGCCCGCAGTGTCCCACACCCAGACACCCTCGCCGCGCGACAGCACGACGTCCAGCGGCTTGTAGTTGTGGGCGCCAAGCTGCTGTTCGATGGTCAGGTAGTCGTCGGGGGTCAGGTTCCGAAGGTCCATTGGCAATCCTGTGCAACAGCGTTGTCCTCGGCCGCCCGGCTGCTCAGGTCGAGGCGCAAGGTCATGCAATAGGCGGCGCCGCCCGACAGCATATAGCTCGACAGGTCCACGCCGTGGCAATGGTAGCCGCGCGCTTCCAATATGGCCTTGAGGCGCGGCGGCGGGCTAGCCATCACCAGGTCGCGGCCGATGTTGACGGCGTTCAGGCTGAAAGCCGCCGCCTCCTCGGCGGTGGCCGCGATGCGCAGCTCGGCCGGCACTTCGGCCGCCACCAGGGCCTGCGATTGCGGCGACAAGGCTGGCGGATAGTAGAGGATTTCGCCGCCCGACAACACGCAGAAGCAGGTGTCGAGGTGGTAGAAATGCGGCGTGACCAGTTCCAGGCGGCGGACCGGCCGGGCGAAAAACGAAGCCACATGGTCGACTGATTTGGCCAGCGAACGTTGGCCGTAGCCGACCCAGAACAATTGGCGCCGGGCATCCCAGATGCAGTCGCCGGCGCCTTCCTGGAACAGGCCTTGCGGCAGTTGCCTCACTTCATCGAGCACCCCGCGACGCTTCAATTGGTCGAAGAACGCCAGAAACAGAGCCTCCTCGCCCTGCCGCTCGGGGCAACGGAAGCGCGCCAGCAAGGCGCGGCGGTCGAGGACAATCGCCGCATTGGCCGGAAATACCATGTCGGGCAGGCCAGGCGCCGCGGGCACCACCTCGACCGTCAGGCCGAGACCGCGCAGCCGGTCGCCCAGCGCCGACCACTGGGCACGCGCCGTGCGGCCGGCCGCCACCGGGTCGGCCGCCCATTCGTCGGGTTTCATCCATGGATTGATGGAGTAGCAAACCTCGTAGTGGTCCGGGCTCGACATCACGATACGCCGTGCGTGGTCCATCTCGCCTCATGCCTCCTGCCATCATGCGTTGCCGCGTCACCATGCCGGGCAAGGGATGCGATGATAAGCACGATAAGTGATTAGATAGGGGTGCCGGCGGCGGGTTTCGCCCCCAATCGCCGCCGAGGAGCAAAAAGACGATGACCCAATGGCCATGGCTTCGGCCGAAAGTTCTGTTATCCTACCTATCAAGGGCCTCGTTGGGAAATGGCTGCGCCGCTTCCCAACGAGGCCTCGGATTCAACAGTGGCGGCGGATGCCTCCGCGTTCGCCGAAACCCGAAGGTCGCCCTGCCGGCTTCGCTGCGATCGTCGACATTGGGCGTCTAGCTGCGATACCGGTAACTTCAGCTTTCAAGTGGGGCGTGGCAGGGCGAGAGCGGTTGACCAAGATCGATTACAGCGCCGTCCAGACCCTGTTGGCCATCGAAAACCCGATTGTTCGCAAGGGCCTCCACGAGGCGTTCCGGCACGAGGGCTTCGGCAAATGCGTCGAGTCGTTCAGCCAGGAATCGTTCCACCAGGCGATCTCCGAAGCGTCCTTCGACCTGATCATCATGGCCGCGGAGATCGGCGGTTTCTTCATTGCCCAGACCATTGCCGAAATGCGCAATGGCAAGCTGACGCACCATTCCTTTCCCATCGTCATGATGCTGCTGGCCGCCGGCGAAGGGGATTACGTCCGCAAAGTCATCGACTGCGGCCCCGACGACATGCTTCTGATGCCGGTGGCGCCCGGCCCGGTGCTCAGGCGCATCGGCAGTTTCGCCATTCACCGCAAACCGTTCGTCGTGACCCAGGACTATACCGGCCCCGATCGCCGCAAGCAGCCGCGCCCGGGCCGCGAGAAGGTTGCCCTGATCGAGGTGCCAAATCCGCTCCAGGCGCGTATCGCCAAGCTTCCGGCCAACCGGCTCAAGGACGACATGGAGACGGCTGCGGTCGGGTTGAACCTGCTCAAGCTGGAACGCTATGCGGTACAGTTCTGCTGGCTGGCCGACACCATCGAAACGATGTTCCGGCACAACGAAGCGGACCCCGCCAGGCTGGCGGCCTTCGCCCTGCGCATGAAGCAGATTGTCGAGGATCTGCCGCCCCGCCTGCAGGGCGAGGTCACCGCGCGCATAAGCGGCCTGTTGTCCGCGCTGGACGCCGGCGCCGGGGCCATCCTGCATGATGGCGCCGCCGTCGACCGGCGGCATCTCGAGCAGACCGTGAACAGTTGCCGCAGCCTGGCCGAGGAGATCCGTGCCGCACTGCGCTCGCGTGCCGCCGCCCCGGCGGGAGCTGGTCCAGCATAATCCCTCAGCGGACCGCTTTCCCCGACGAGCGGCCAAAATCGGTTCAATCAGCGCTTCGGCCAACTGGCGATCTGCGCCTTGCGCTTGCGCAAGGCCTGCGGATCGGCCGGTGGCAGCGAGGTGCCGCGCTGCCGGTCGAGGGACCGCGCCCGGCTTTTGGCATCCACCCAGACCCGACAATCGGGCAAGCCGGCATCGCGGAAATAGTAGGTCTGGCTGGGCAGCGCCAATCGGCGCCGGTCGACCAGAAGTTGTCGACGGTTCGGCGGCACGACCTGCAGGACGCCGCTTCCTTCCTTCGCGGTAAATCGCATCACGATGGGGTTCAGCGACAGGCTGGCGAAATCGCCCAGACGACAGGCGTTGGTCAGCAGCGGGTCCGGGATGCCGACCTTCCAGTAGGGCTCATTGCGGATGGCGAGGACCACCCAGCGGCTTTCATCGATGGCGGGCAAGCGCCGAAAGGCGCCGGGCCCGGTCAGCGGGTCGGGGATGGGGACGTTCATCCGTCCGCCGCCAGGAGTTTCGATCTGGCCGGAACCGGGCGGATCGGCTGGCGGCGAGCGGTAGTCGAGCGGTGGGCTGGCGGCGGCCGGCGGGCATAGGGCCAGCAGCCAACAGAGCGTTGCCAGGGTGGCGGCCGGCAGGGCGGTGGGAAGCGGCGTTACCACCGCATCACATGCCCCAGCGTCTTCTGCTTGCCGCTGCCGCCCGGCTGGCTCGCCCCTGCGGTTCCCTCGGTGCGGGTCAGCTTGGTCATCAGCACCCATTCCTTCACCAGCATGTACCGGGGCGCCAGGAAGTGATAAGTGCGGCGCAGCAGCTCGGGGTTGCCCGGCTGGATCTTCATGGCCGCCTTGTCCCATTGTCCCAGGATGTCGTCCCAGGCGATCAATTTGACGTAAAGTTCATCGCGCTTGTCGCGGATGTAGGCGATCTGACTCTGCAGATTGCGCAGCACAGAAAGTATTTCGCCGGTCTGCGCATCGATCTCGAGGAATTGGCTGTTGAATTCCTCCACCGCCCGCCCGCCCAAGCGAGCCACCTGATCGGCCACCTGCAGAACACTGCGTTCGCGGCCGTAGAGCCGGCGCAGGGTCTGGATCTTGTCCTCCATCGCCTTGACTTTGCGGAAGCGGTCGCGCAGGGCCTCGATATAGGCCAGCTCCTTGGCCAGCACCTCGACATGCTGGACCACCTGCTCCTTGTGGTCGCGGCCCAGCCCGAGCTTTTCCGCCGCTTCACCAAAAGCGCGGTTGATCTGTTTCTTGATCTGCGGGTCGTCGGCCAGTTGCAGGAGTTCGTCGGGCTCGGTGATCACCTGCTGGCCGCCGGTCATCCAGTTGACCAACTGCATGCTGACCCGTTGATAGGCGACGGTCTGGTGCCGCCGGGTCAGCTCCCACGAGGCTTCACGCGTCAAAATCTCGCGGGGCAGTGGATCGCCCATGCGCAGGCCTTTGACGAATTTGAGGCTATTCGCCACCAGATCAAGCATTCGCCCGTCCGCGCTGTCGTCGGCAATCTTGAACTCGCGCTTGACTCCGCGGAACGACATGGACACTTCGTTCTTAGCGAAATTCACCAGGACGGCCGGCTCTCCGCTCTGCTCCGACCGCTGGAAATGCAGATCCTCCACCTTGTGAAAGAACCAATGATCGAACTCCACGCGGGGAGTCCCTTCGTCCGGTCGGTCGGGCGGCGCGATCTCGGGTGTGGATTTCTTGGCGGTCATGACGACAAGCGGCAGTTTCCATCACGATGGTGAAGGAATACTACCATGGGCTTACATCCGGCGGGAGGCCGGCGATCGTCTTGCAGCGGCACCGTGGTGATCGGCCTTATTCGTCCTCGATGCGGTCCATGTCCTCGTCGGAAAAGCCGAAGTGATGGCCGATTTCGTGGATCAACACATGGCGGACGACGGCCCGCAGATCCTGGCCGGTCTCGCACCAGTAGTCGAGGATCGGCCGGCGGTAGAGGAAGATCATGTCGGGCGCAGTGCGCACGTCGAGGACCGACTGGCGCGGCAGCGCCACCCCGCGGTAGAGGCCGAGGATATCGAACGGACTTTCCAGGTCCATCTCCTCCTCGGTTTCCTCGTCGGGGAATTCCTCGATCCGCAGAACCACCGCCCCGACATGACGGCGCAGCTCGTCGGGGATGCGGCTCAATTCTTCGGTGGCGATATCTTCCACGTCGCCTAACGTGGGAGGCGTGCTGTGGCGAGCGAACATGCGTTCCATGCTAGCCTATCCTTCGGCTTCTCGCCAATGCCCGCACGGGCGAAACCCGGAGGGGGCGGCCCACCGGCGCGGATTTACAAGGGCGAGATGGCGTGTGAAGATGCGCGGCGCTTATCCAGCGAAACGGCTGACGTTCCAAATGTTCCTGTTCCTTCGCGTATTGCCGGTTGCCTTGTTGCTGGCCGCCGGCGTTGTTCCTCTCTCCGCATCCCGGGCAGAGACCGCCGGAGCCCAATCCATGGCGCGCGGCGACTATGTCCGCGCGGTGAGGGAAATGGCCGTCGCGGCGAAGGCGGGCGATCCTCAGGCCCAATACGAACTGGGCATGGCCTATCGCGCCGGCAAGGGGCTCGGGCGTGATCCGGGCCAGGCCTACAAATGGATTCGCCAGGCAGCCGACAAAGGGCTGGCCGAAGCGCAATACGAAGTCGGCCAGATGGAGGAAGACGGCGAAGGGACCTCGCAGAACCTGCCCGGCGCCGCCGAATGGTATCGCCAGGCGGCTCAGCAGGGCAACCTGTCGGCAAGCTTCGCCCTCGGCGAGCTGTACCGCACCGGCCAAGGCGTGCCGAAGGACGAGGCGCAAGCCGCCCGCTGGTACCGTCCGGCCGCCGACAAGAATGACGTCGACAGCCAGTTGGCACTGGGCAAACTCTATGAACTGGGGCTGGGCGTGCCGAAGAACCTGGCCGATGCCGCCGTCTGGTACCGCAAGGCGGCGCAGCTGGGCAGCCCGGAAGGCCGCTACCTGTTGGCCATGCTGCTGCTCGACGGCGATCCGGCACAGGTGATCGGGCATCGCCCCTCGCCGGCCACGACGGAAGCGGTTCAATGGCTGCGGGCGGCGGCGGACCAGGATTATGCGCCGGCCCAATATTCTCTGGCGATGGCCCAACTGCGCGGCGTTCAGACCGAATTCGACCCCTTGGCGGCAGTCGGCTTGCTGCAGCAGGCCGCCGACCAGGGATATGGCGAGGCCTTGCACGCGTTGGGCGGGCTCTACCAACAGGGGCGGATCGTTCCACAGGATGTGGTGCGCGCCGCCATGTACCTGGAACTCGCCGTCGAAATGGGTGACGAAACGGCGACCGCCGACCGCGACGACCTGGAGCACGGCCTGACTGCGCAGCAGCATCAGCAAGCCAAGAGACGAGCTCAAGAGTGGAAGCAGGTCAGGGGAATGTAGGGAGGAACCGGTGCCCCGACTTATTCACATGGGTCGGCGCATCATGTCAATCTTAGCGCCCCGCCCGGCGAGATGCCGTAATGGGCCTTGCGCCGGGCGGTAGCTAGGCAGGGTGGCTGTCCCCCAGAGTGATGGTGTGTTCAACGGGGTCCGGGATCGCCGGCCCCAAGCATCATCAGGAGACAG
>JAJXWP010000053.1 GCA_021781575.1 Pseudomonadota bacterium | reverse complement strand
CGGCGCCTTCGGCACCATCCTGCACGGTGACATCGCGCCGCGCAACGGCTGGTGGGCCCGGCTGAAGACCCTGATGGCGATCATCGGCCCCGGCCTGATCGTCATGGTCGGCGACAACGATGCCGGCGCCTTCGGCACCTACACCCAGGCCGGACAGAACTACGGCACCACCCTGATGTGGACGCTGTTGCTGCTGGTCCCGGTGCTCTACGTCAACCAGGAGATGGTCCTGCGCCTGGGCGCCGTGGCGCGGGTCGGCCACGCCCGGCTGATCCTCGAGCGCTTCGGCCGCTTCTGGGGGGCGTTCTCGGTGATCGACCTGTTCCTGCTGAACGCCCTCACCATCGTCACCGAATTCATCGGCATCAGCCTGGCGCTGGACTATCTTGGCATCTCGCGCGAGATGGGGGTGGCAGCCGCCGCCGTGCTGGTCATGGCCGCCGCCGGCACCGGCGACTTCCGCCGCTTCGAGCGCTTTTCCATCGTCCTCTGCCTGGGCAGCCTGGTGCTGGTGCCGATCTTCCTGATGGTTCACCCGCCCCTCGGCCAGGTGGCCCATGATTTCCTGGTGCCGCAGTTGCCGAAGGGCGCCAGGCTCAGCGACGTCATGCTGCTGATCATCGCCATCGTCGGCACCACAGTCGCCCCCTGGCAGCTGTTCTTCCAGCAGAGCTACGTCATCGACAAGCGCATCACCCCGCGCTTCATCCGCTACGAGCGGGCCGATCTGTGGCTGGGCATCGTGCTGGTGATCATCGGCGCGGTGGCGATGATGGCCTTCACCGCGGCGATCTTCACCGGCCATGCCGGGTTCGGTGCGTTCACCGATGCCGGCGGCATCGCCGCGGGTCTGGAGACATATGCCGGCAAGACCGCCGGCACGCTGTTCGCCATCGCCCTGATCGACGCCTCGATCATCGGCGCCTCGGCGGTGTCGCTGTCCACCGCCTATGCCATCGGCGACGTGCTGTCGCTGAAGCATTCGCTGCATCGCAAGGCCACCGACGCCAAGGGCTTCTACGCCGTCTATGCCGGCCTGGTGGCCATCGCCGCCGCCCTGGTCCTCACGCCGGGCACGCCGCTTGGCCTGTTGACCAACGCCGTGCAGACCCTGGCCGGCGTGCTGCTGCCCAGCGCCACGGTGTTCCTGCTGCTGCTGTGCAACGACAAGGCGGTGCTCGGCCCCTGGGTCAACAGCCGGCGGCTGAACGTCTTCACCGGCGCCGTCATCGCCGTGCTGGTGGTGCTCTCGGTCATCCTCACCGCCTCGGTGCTGTGGCCCGAGATGAGCGAGGAGACGATCATCGGCATCCTGGCCGGCGGCGCCCTGCTGGCCGTCGGTGGCACCACCGTCGTCCGGCTGCTGGACCGCAACCGCGGCCCGGCGGCCGAGCCGCCGGTCGACCGCGCGTTGCAGAACAGCTGGGTGATGCCGCCATTGGCCGAGCTGCCGCCGGTCCGCCTGTCGCTGCAGAGCCGGGTCTGGATGTTCGCCCTGCGCGGCTATCTGCTGCTGGCCGCCGGACTGGTGATGGTTCGCATCGTTCAACTGGCCATCAGCGGCGGTGTTTGACCGCCGCCTCGACGGCGGCCGGCTGGTTGAATGAGCCCTGCCCTAGAAGAAGTTGTAGATATACGTCGCCCGGACGACATCGCCGAAGGGAGTGGGATGGGTCACCGGAAGATCGATCCCAAGGGTCAGCGAGTGCTTGGGCAGGAACCAGAAGCGCACGCCCGGCGTCAGCGTGGCGATCGTACGATCCTGATAGGCACCATCGAGGTTGGTCGTCGCATAGGCCTCGAGGAAGGTCGTGAACCTGCCGAAAACCGGCGCATCCGGCCGTGTCCAGGTCTTCGCCACCGAGACGTCGTAGCCCACGTCGCTCTCAAGAGCGCCGATCCCATGCGACCCCAGCCAACGATCGTACTGGACCGAATAGTAAAGCCCTGTCCGGTCGAGGCCGAGCAGGGCCTGCAGGTCATTCCACCCGGCCAGAGAATAGGTGGTCAGGTCCTGGGTTTGGCCGAGGGCTTGGTTGGCTGTCGCCACCCGCGCCTGGAAGGCGTAGGACGAGGTCATCGTGTCGACAAGCTGAAACCGCACCAGCCCGCCCATGGCCGGGCCGGAGACGCCCTCGGCGCCTCTGATCTGCGGGTTCGGTGAATTCCACTGATTGTTGCCGAAAACCTCGATCTGCACGCGGCGGCTGGGGCTGTAGGCGATCAGATTATTGACGAAATCGATGTCGGAGTATTTCAGGTGCTGATTGCCGGCGGTATGCGCGTAGTCAAACCGATACTCCATTTCCATGAAGTTGGTCTGCACCTTGAGAAGCGACATGTCGGGGGTGAGGCGATGTCTTTGGGTCCAGTCCTGGTCCCAGCCGTCGCTGAGGAAGTTGGCCAGCGTCAGGTCGGACGGCTGCGTCGCCTCCGCTGCCGCCTCCGCGGCGCCGGCAGCGGCACTGTTGGCACAAATCGCCGCTGCGAACAGCACACCACGGCATAGCTTCATCGCGCGACGCTCGGTGTCCCGCATATCCGGCATTTCTCTACTGACTTCAATTGCATTCAGCGACATCTGTACGTCTGTTTCACTGTCGCCCGCCTTACTATCCTTTACACCACGATACATACATTCCCCCTGCTCATCAAAAACTCGCCAATGCGGCTGCGTGATCACCGCGCTCTATATAGCGGTGTATAATCCATTGGCGGGGAGGCGTAAACCGAAATATAGTCGCGTTACATTTCGCCGGCGCACCCTCTTGTGATGAAAGACGGCGCCGACCATCGACCCGGCTGTCAACGTCGCGGCGCCCGTGCTAAGAGTCGGCGATGGCCGCGGCCTCGGGGAGATCGAACTTGCGTTGCCTGGTGATCGAGGATGAGACTGAGACTGCCGGCTATATCCAGGGTGGCCTGCGCGACGCCGGATACGTCGTGGTCGCCTGTGCGGACGGAGCGGACGGGCTGCATCTGGCCTCCACCCAGACCTGGGACATCATCATTCTCGACCGCATGCTGCCGGGGAAGCTCGATGGCTTGGCCGTCCTCAAGACCCTGCGCGACCTGGGCAACGACACGCCGGTGTTGATCCTGAGCGCCCTGGCCAGCCTGGATGACCGCGTCCGCGGCCTGCGCGGCGGCGGCGACGACTATCTGACCAAGCCTTTCGCCTTCCCTGAACTGCTGGCCCGCGTCGAGGCGCTGCTTCGCCGGTCGTCGCTGCGCGACGCGCCGACCGAGCTGCGAGTCGGCGACCTGAAGCTCGACCTGCGCACCCGCAAGGTGCAGCGCGCCGGCAAGCCGATCGCGCTGCAGCCGCGGGAATTCCGCCTGCTCGAATATCTTCTGCGCCACCAGGGCCAGGTGGTCACCCGCACCATGCTGCTGCAGGCCGTCTGGGATTATCATTTCGATCCGCAGACCGGAGTGATCGACGTACAGGTCAGCCGACTGCGCCAGAAGATCGACAAAGGGTTCGATCAGCCCCTGCTGCACACTCTGCGCGGCATCGGCTACACCTTGGCGGCCAATGATGAATTTGCCCGCTGACCGGCATTTGTCCTACACCCGCCGCCTGCTCGGCACCGTCACCGCACGCATGGCGCTCGGCTACGGCCTGCTGACCATCGGCACGCTGGCGCTGATCTCGATGGTCTTTTATTTCGGCACTGTCGGCGTCCTGTCGCGCGGCATCGACGCCAAGCTCCGCACCGTCTCCAACCACCTGATGGCGGAATCGGCAAGCGGCGGCTGGGAAGGACTGCGCCAGCAGATCCAGGAATTGCTTACCGACGGCATCGACACCGATTCCGAGGTCTATCTGGTCGAAGCGGCGAACGGCACCAGGATCCTCGGCAACCTTTACGACTGGCCCAGGGCGACCACCCCGCTCAACCGCCTGGTCACCCGCGTGGTTACCCGCGCCGGGCATCGCTCGGTCAGCCGCCTTCTTGCCCGCCGTCTGCCCGACGGCGCATTGCTGGTGGTCGGCCGCGACCTGCAGGATATCCGCGACATTGAAGAGCTGGTGTGGTCGGCGCTTGGCACCGGCGGAGCTTTCGCCGTACAGCTCGCTATCGGCGGGGCGTTCCTGTTCCGCCGCCAGGTCGAGCGGCGCGTGTGGGTGATCCGGCAGACGGCGAAGCAGATCGAGGCCGGCGATCTCAGCAAACGCATCCCGGTGCCCGAACCCGAGGACGAATTCTCGCGGCTCAGCCACGACATCAATGACATGCTGGATCGCATCCAGCATCTGATGGACGGCGTGACCCACGTCTCGGACGCCATCGCCCATGACCTCAGGACACCGCTCGGCCGCGTCCGCGGCCGGCTCGACGACGCCTTGCGCCGCGGCCGCTCACCCGCCCAGTTGGCCGATGCCGCCCGCTCCGCCATCACCAGCATCGACGAACTGATCATGGTCTTCGACAAATTGCTGCGGATCGCCGAGGCGGAGTCGGGGACCCGCCGCCAGTCCTTCGCCCCGGTTGCCCTCGGCCCCCTCATTACCGATATCGTCGAGCTTTACGACGCGGTGGCGGAAACCAAGGGCATAACCCTGACCGCCGATATCGACGCGGCGCCGACCGCCCTCGGTGATCGCGACCTGCTGGCCGGCGCCCTGGCCAATCTGATCGACAACGCGCTGAAATATGCCGGCGACGGCGCAACCGTCCGCTTGACCACCATCGGGGACCAGGACCAGGTTTCCATCCTGGTGCGGGACGACGGCCCGGGCATTCCCGCCGGAAAGCATCAGGCGGTGCTCGAACGCTTCTACCGCCTGGACGAAAGCCGGCACGCCCCGGGTAACGGGCTGGGCCTGTCGCTTGTCGCCGCCGTCGCTTCGCTGCATCGCGGCAGCCTGACCCTCGAGGACGCCTGCCCCGGCCTGCTGGCCCGGCTCGTCCTGCCGCGCTCACCTGAGGAGTCGTTTCAAACCATCAGCTGATCAGGCGATGCATGATCAACCGGACCCTCGGCTTGATCGCCTCTCTCGCCGCCGCGCTCGGAGCGATGCGTAACCGCCACGGCGAAGCAACTGGCCACGGCGATGAACGCCAGCCACCAGGCATGCCACAGGTTGTAACTGACCATTCCGTTGACCACCGCCGCGGCCAACAGCGCCAATGCCAGGGCGAATTCGGTGCGGTCGGGCAGCGCTCGGTAGAGACTGCGAACGACCAGCAAAAAGAATGCCGCCCCCAGCACGGCGCCGACCGACCCCAGTTCGAGCCACAGCTGGAGGGCGGCGTTGTGCGGATGCAACGGCAGCAGTTCGACGCCGGGAGAGATCTGGGTATGCGCTCCCGGCACCGCCCGCGAATTGCCCAGGCCCCAGCCCAGCCAGGGCCGCTGGTGGATCCGACTGATGACGAAGGCCCAAATCCGCCGCCGGTGCTCGAACGAGTTAAGCCGCCACGACGCCCATTCGGCGACGGTGCCGGACAAGGCGTCGGTCCACCCCGGACGCAGGACCAGCGGCGAAACCAGCACCCACAGCGCCAGCCCGAGGCCGGTGGCCAGCGCCATCACTCGCGGCAACAGGCGGGCTGCCAGGAAGACGGCGCCGCCGAATGCGTAGGCGATGATCGAGGACAGGCTGCCGCCCTGCCGCAGCACGGCGAAGCCCAGGGCATAGAGGACCACCGCACCGATCCAACCGAACCGGCGGGCGCACACCATCAGCGTCGGCCAGGCCAGCAGCGCCACCAGCGTCATGGTGGTGTCGAAGGATACCGGCATGACCAGCGGCCGTTGCGGCCCGATTATCGGCTTCAACACCTGCTGCAGCCAGGTGCGGACCAATCCGCCGGTTTCCAGGTTGAACTGCAGATTGGCCAATCCCAGCAGAAAGCCGACCAGGAGCACCGTGCCGAAGCGCGACCGTTGCTCCTCGTCCAGGGACTGGGCGGCGTTCAGCATGGCCAGGGCGCACAGGAAGACGCCCAGCGTCATCGCTCCCGTCACCATGCTGAGCCGCGCATTGACCGCCCAGAACGACGTCGAAAGCGCATAAAAGGTCAGCGCCGCCAACCACAATGCCAGCCACTTGGCCGGCCGGGACCGCCAGGCCAGGACGTCGCGCCGCCGCAGCACGAGGCTGGTCACAGCCGCCAGCGCCAGGATCGGGACGACGATCGGCGGCGAATAGGCCTGCAGGATCGGCACCAGAATAGCCAGGCCCGCCAGGCCGATGTCCGGTTTAACCCGCATGTCGCACTGCCTCGCCGTCATCGTCAGGGTTTATCGAGGGCGCCGGGGAAACCATCGCCCATGGTCAGAAGGCCGCCGTGATAGTGCTCGGCGAGGTACAGGCTGTAGACATCGGCCGGGCGGCCGCCCCAGTGCAGGATCACCGTCCGCAACGGCGTCACCCTGTCGAAATAGGGTAGGAGGCCGGCGGCGCTCGGCGCCAGCGAGCCGGCGGGCTGGCCCTTGGTCCGGGTGATCAGGATGCCGTCGCGCCCCCGCAAGGCGGCCACCTCGGCCGCCGTGTAATAGGAGGGACGGATCGGCCCCTGGACGAACACCGGCGCATGATCGGGCAAATAGAACGACACCACGCCCGTCGGCTGATGGGTCTCGGTCAGCAGGAAGGCGCCGGGATGCAGGCGGCGCTCCTGCTCGACGGCGGCGGCCAGCTCGTCCCAGCCGCCAAGTCGCTTCAGCGCGTCGATCTTGATCGGAATGGGAAGCAGGGCGGTCGCCGCCTGGAACAGCACCAGGCCGGTCATCACCGCACCGACAATGGGTGCGGCCAGGAAGGCCAGGCGCGCCCAGGACGGCCGCTCGCTGCGGGTTGCCCAGGCACCCGCTGCCGCCATCACGCCGCCGATATAGGCTGGGCCCGACCAGTGCGGCTGCACCACGCCGCTCAGCGTGTGGTGGACGAAAAAGGCCAGGACCGGCAATGAGGTCGCCCCCAGCAGGAACCATGCGGGGCGCTGCCGCCGCCAGCCGGCCCATAGCGCCCATGCCATTCCCCACAGGCAGAACAGCAACAGCAACGGCGTCACCAGCCCGACCTGCGTGCCGAGATAGGCCAGCAGATTCTTCACCGGCGATACCGTTCCACTGTCGAACGCATGACCCAGCTGCTTATGGAACGAGGCGAATTCATTCCGCAGGTTCCACAGCAGCAGTGGCGTCGTGCAGATGCCGGCCAGCAGGACCGCCAGCCACGCATGCCGACTCCGGAGCCACGGCCGCAGGGGCCGGAACAGCAGGAATGTCGCCACGATGCCGGGTATCACCAGCGCCATGGTGTATTTGCTGATCGCCCCCAGGCCCAGCGCCAGCCCCGCCGCGTACAGGTAGGCGGCGCGCCCGCTGTCGAACAGGCGCACCAGCGACCACAGGGCGAGCGTCCAGAACAGCAGCAGCGGCGCATCCGGCGTGATGACCACCCCGGCCGAGCCGAACAACACGGTACAGTTCAGCCACAGTGCCGCCAGGGCTCCCGCCTGGCGCGAACGGAAGGCCAGACGGCCCGCGTCCCACACCAGGATCGATACACCAAGGGCGGAAACGGTGCCGGCGATGCGCACCCCCAGCGCCGTCTGCCCCAGCAGATGAATTCCGCCCCAGATCCAATAGGCGACCATCGCCGGATGGTCGTAATAGGACAGCTGCAGCGGTCGGGTCCATTGCCAGTAATAGGCCTCGTCGGCGGACAGCAGTGCCGATCCGGCCACCACCAGGCGCGCCGCGGCCATGCCAAGGACCACCCCCAGCGCCCACCATTCGATGGGGGTAGGACGGGCGGGCTGCCGGACTGACACCCGGGTTATCACATCGGACTCTTGCATTGCCGCCTGAAACAGCCCGTTTGCCGCCCCATTGTCAATCGTTATGGGCGGCGCCAGGGATGCGCCGGCCGCCACACTGGATTCCTTCCAAACCGTAACTTGACGCAAGTCCGGAACAGAGGCCCTTTTTCCGACAGGTTCGGTCCCTTGATCCGCCACTCCGGCGGTCATCGAAAGGAAACCTCGGCATGGATGCCGAAGCACGACCCAAGGCCAGGATTTTGTCGCCCTTTCGGTTCGTCGCCGCATGGGGCCCCGGTCTGTTGGTCATGCTCGCCGATACCGACGCCGGCAACGTCGTCACCGCGGCCCAGAGCGGCGCCCAATGGCGCTATCGGCTGCTGCCGTTGCTGCTGTTGCTGATCCCTGTGCTTTACATGGTGCAGGAGCTGACGGTACGGCTGGGGATCCTTACCGGCCGCGGCCATGCCGAGTTGATCCGCGAGCGCTTCGGGCCTGGCCTGGCCTGGCTGTCGGTGCTTGGCCTGGCGGCGGCGACCATCGGCTCGCTGGTCACCGAGTTCACCGGCGTCGCCGGCATCGGCGAATTGTTCGGCCTGTCGCGGGGCATCACCCTGCCGACCACCACGGCCATCCTGTTGATCATCGTCGGCACCGGCTCTTATCGCCGGGTCGAACGGATGGCGCTGCTGGTCGGCCTGTTCGAGCTGGCGTTCTTCGTCGTCGCCTGGCTGGCCCATCCCAGCCTGACGACCCTGGCGGCGGATGCCGCCGACCTGCCGCTGGCCAACCACGACTTCATGTATCTTGCCGCCGCAGTGATCGGCGCCACCTTCAGCCCGTGGATGGTCTTCTACCAGCAGTCGGCGACCGTCGACAAGCAACTGCAACCCGGCGACATCCCGACCGCCCGCTGGGACACCGGTATCGGCGCCGCCTTGACCCAATGCCTGACCGGAGCCGCCCTGGTCACCGCAGCCGCCGTTTTCGCCTCGACCGGGGTTCCGAAAAGCCTGTCGAGCGTCGGCGACATCAGCGCCGCGCTGACGCCGGCCCTGGGGCAGGTGGCGGGCCGGCTCATCTTCGGCACCGGTGTCCTTGGCGCCTCCCTGGTGGCGGCCATCGTCTCGTCGCTGGCCCTGGCCTGGGGCGTCGGGGAAATCACCGGTTACCGGCGCACCCTCGAGTTCCGCCCGTTCGAGGCGGGATGGTTCTTCGCCGTCTACGCCACCTGTGTGGTGGGAGCGGCGGCGACCGTCTGGGCCGTACCGGACCTCATCTGGCTGAACATCGCCGCGCAGGTCCTCAACGATTTCCTGATGCCCCTGGTCATCGGTCTGCTGGTGATTCTGGCGGCGACCGTACTGCCCGAGCCCTACCGGTTGCGCGGCTGGTACCTGTGGGCCGTCGTCGCTGTTTCGACCGCCGCCTGCTGCCTCGGCATGTTCGGCGGACTCGAGGAGGTCCTGCGCTAGAAAATGAACGGCATTCCGCATAGCCTCGCCGCCCCGGCAAAGACAGACAGGATCGACGGCCATGGGGCTTGACGGCGGCTTCGTCTTCTTCGGCACGTCGCTGAAGGTGTTCCTCGTCGACCTGCTGTTGAGCGGCGACAACGCCGTGGTCATCGCCCTGGCCTGCCGCTCGCTGCCCCCCAGGCAGATGCGAACCGCCGTGCTGATCGGCACGGCGGCGGCCATCCTGTTGCGGGTCTACCTCACCACCGTCGTCAGCTACCTTCTGGATGTTCCCTTCCTCAAGCTGGTCGGCGCCGTCGCCTTGCTGATCATCGGCATCAAGCTGATGATCGCCGAAGACGCCGAACGGGCGGACGCGCCGCCGGGCGCCACCGGGCGCTTCAGCCCGCAGGCCCTCGAAATGTGGTCGGCGGTGGTCCTGGTCGTCCTCGCCGATCTGGTCATGAGCCTCGACAACGTCGTCGCCTTGGCCGCGGTGGCCAAGGGAAGCATCCTGGTCCTCGCCTTCGGCCTGATCCTCAGCATACCGTTGCTGATGTACGGGAGCCTGTTCGTCGCGGTCCTGCTCAGGCGATACCCGATCCTCATCAGCGCCGGCGGGATGTTGCTGGGCTGGGTCGCCGGCGACATCGCCGCGACCGACCCGGCGGTCGCCCACTGGGTGAACAGCGAAGCCCCGGCTTTGACCGTCGCCCTGCCGCTCCTCGGCGCCGTCTTCGTGCTGCTGGAGAGCCGCATCATCGAGGCCGAGCGCCAGCCGCCGGCAGCGATCCCCGCCATTCCCCCACCCCCGACAGCCGCGACGGCTGTCGAAGCGACGACGACCCTGTTGGAAGGCTGAGCACCAATGTCTTGGAATCCGCTCGGAGGCGAAGGCGCCCCCTTGGACGAGGGACTCGACCTCGATGACATCATCCGTTTGGCCAAGGACAAGCTCCGCCGCCTCACCCGCATTCCCGGCTTCAGCCGCAAGGGGCTGAGCCTGATGGCCAGCCTGCTGGCGGTCGCCTGGCTGCTGACCGGCATCTACAAGGTGCAGCCCGACGAGCAGGGCGTGGTGCTGCATTTCGGCCGATGGGTCGACACCACCGAGCCGGGCCTGCATTTCCACCTGCCCTACCCCATCGACACGGTGCTGTTCCCCAAGGTCACCGAGATCAACCAGCTCCAGCTCGGCAACATCGCCACCCCGGGGCAACTGGGCAGCAGCGCCGCCCGTGACAAGCAGATGCTGACCGGCGACGAGAACATCGTCGAAGCCGATTGCGCCGTGTTCTGGCGGATCAAGAACGCCGGCCAATATCTGTTCAAGGTCTACGATCCGCAGCTGGCGGTGAAGGTTGCCGCCGAGAGCGCCCTGCGCGAAGTGATCAGCCGCAGCCCCATCCAGGCGGCGCTGTCCGACAAGCGCCAGCAGATCGCCGACCAGACCAAGGATCTGCTGCAGCACCTGCTCGACCAGGAGCAGGCCGGCATCCTGATCACCCAGGTCCAGCTGCAACGCGTCGATCCGCCGGCAGCCGTCATCGACGCCTTCAACGACGTGCAGCGGGCCCGCGCCGACCAGGAGCGAGCCCGCAACGAAGCCCAGGCCTACGCCAACGACATCATCCCGCGCGCCCGCGGCGAAGCCGGCCGGATCGCCCAGGATGCGGAAGCCTACAAGGCGCAGGTGGTCAATCTGGCGCAAGGCGACGCCAAGAGCTTTCTCGCCGTCTATCAAAGCTATGTCCGGGCCAAGGACGTCACCGCATGGCGGCTCTATCAGGAAAGCATGGACGCGGTGCTGAAGAAGGCGACCAAGGTGATCATCGATTCATCGGGAAAGGGAGTCTCGGGGGTGGTGCCCTACATGCCGCTGCCCGATCACCAGGACAAGCCCATCGCCCAGGGAGCCCGCCGATGAAGCGCAAGGCCTTCTTCGCCACCTGCGCCGCGTTGATCGCCGCATGGTGGCTGCTGTCGTCCTCGCTCTACACCGTGGACGAAACCCAGCAGGCGCTGGTGGTGCGCCTGGGGGCGCCGATCGCCGTCGTCAGAACCCCCGGTCTCAAGATGAAAATGCCGCTGGTCGACACCGTCATCTATTACGAATCCCGCCTTCTGCCGCTCGAGCCCTCCATCGAGGAGGTCATCCTGGGCGACCAGAAGCGCCTGGCGGTCCAGCCCTACACCCGCTTCCGCATCGCCGACCCCTTGCGGTTCTACCAGACGGTAAGGACCATCGAGCAGGCACGGGCGCAATTGACCCAGTTGGTCAGCTCGTCGCTGCGCCGCGAGCTGGGCCAGGTGCCGCTGCGCACGCTGCTGTCCGAGGACCGCAGCCAGATCGTCGCCAATATCCAGAAGGAGGTCGCCGAGAAGGCGCAGCCGCTGGGCATCGGCATCGCCGAGGTTCGCCTGCATCGTGCCGACCTGCCGTTCGAGACCAGCCAGGCGGTCTATGACCGGATGAAATCCGAACGCCAGCGCGAGGCCAAGGAGCTGCGGGCGCAGGGAAATGAATGGGCCCAGGAGATCCAGGCCAAGGCCGACCGCGCGCGGACCGTCATCCTGTCGGAAGCGGAACGCCAGAGCCGGATCACCCATGGCGAGGCGGACGCCGAGGCCAACCAGATCCTCGCCGACGCGTTCGGCAAGGATCCGCAGTTCTTCCGGCTTTACCGCTCGCTGCAGACCTATCGCACCGCCCTGGCCGATGCGGCGCCGACCCTGGTGCTGTCGCCCGATGCCGCCTTCCTGCAAGATTTCAAGACCGGGCCCCTGGCCGAAGGCCATAGATAAGCTTTTCATCATTGCAAATCGCAACACTATTCGCCACACAGTTGAACTGCCGCGGTGACGGAGTGCGATGGTGAAACTCAATTTCGATGTGTTGCGGGCGGCGGCGGTCACCACCGACCCGTTTCCCCATTTCCTCGCCCAGGGCGCCCTTTCCCAGGCCGACGTGGCGGCGGCGATCAAGGATTTTCCCCGGCTCGACATGGCCGGCCTTTTCCTGCCGGAAGCGGCCCGGTACGGGCCGGCCTTCGCCGCCCTGCTGGACATCATGCGGGGACCGGAGTTGCGGGCAACGGTCGCCGAAAAGTTGCAGGTCGACCTGGCCGACCGCCCCACCATGGTGACGGTCCGCGCCTGCGCCCAGGCCAAGGACGGCCGCATCCACGCCGACTCGAAGTTCAAGCTGGCGACCGTCCTTTTGTATTTGAACGAGCCGTGGGAGGCCGATGGCGGACGTCTCCGGCTGCTGCGCTCGCCGACCGATCTGGAAGACTATGTGGGCGAGGTCCCGCCGCATGGCGGCACCCTGGTCTGTTTCAAGGTGACGCCCAATTCGTGGCATGGCCACAAGCCGTTCGTCGGCCCCCGGCGCTACGTCATGCTGAACTATTGCCAGGACGAAAGCGTGCGCAACGGCGAAGAGGCGCGCCACCGCATGTCGGGTCGCCTCAAGAAGGCCAAACGTCTCTTCGGCGTCGGCAAGGTCGGCGCCGCCAGCCATGGATAGCCGTGGGCCAAGCCCGGCCATGACGACGTGATATGGCCTTTCCCCGCCGAGAGCTGTCATTCCCACGACCTTACCAAAAGGTAAGTGGACCGACCTTTGGTCTCGCGGGAATATCGTGATATGTATTGCCACTGACAGGCGATGACAGGACTTTGCCTGCGTTCTCGAGGAGGTATGTTCATGTTGGACAGCGATCCCCCCTTTACCATGCTGGACGAGACCGCCATCGCCGCCGCCGATGTCCGCCATGATCCCTATGATTTCTGCTTCGTCGACCAGGCCATTCCCTTGAGCAGGCGCGACGAAATCCTCGCCGATGCGCCACAGATTCCCCATCGCGGCACCTACGGCATTCCCAACCTGCGCTATGGGCCGAACTTCGCCGCCGTCCTCCAGGATCTGCTGAACCCGCGCTTCCGCAAGCTGGTCGAGCGCAAATTCGACATCGATCTTTCGCGCGGCCATCCGACCATCGTGATGATGGGCAACACCACCGGTCATTACAACGAGGGCTATGCGCATCCGGATTCAAAGCACAAGATCTTCACCGTGCTCCTCGGCTTTACCCGCGAATACCCCTACCAACGGGGGCGCCTGCGGATTTTGCGCAGTGACGACCGCGAGGACTACGCCTTCGAATATCCGCCGGAATTCGGCAAGATGTGCCTGTTCAAGGTTTCCGACAAGTCATGGCACGGATTTTTGCCGCAGAAGAGCCAGCGCATGAGCCTGCAGTTCTGCTGGGTCGACTCCAAATCCTACGCCAGGAAAACCTATGTCCGGCATTATGTCAGTGCCGTCGCCAAGGCCACCCCGGTCTTCAACAAGGCCCTCGAATATATGCCGAGGAACTGGAAGAAGCTGCTGCCGTGGAACTGACCGCGCCCGCCCGGCGAGGCCATAGATAATCTAGCAGCCCCCTTATCGTCATTGCCGGGCTTGACCCGGCAATCCATGGATCCCCGGGTCAAGCCCGGGGATGACGAAAACACCAAGCGATTCAGTCCGTTCGCAAAACGCTCGAGCGCACTGAACCATTCAGATGGCTCAGTGCACTAGGTCTATCAAAGACCCTCGCCGGGCGCTGGAACAAGGAAATCCGCCAACCAGCCGCCGTTGAGGCGGCGGCCAAGGGCGCGGATGCGCCCGCCCGGCGAGGGTCAAAAACCAAGGCTAGCGCAGAATCAGCAGGGCGAACTGCACCACCCCCCAGCCCATGAAGCCGAGGATGACGATCACCAGGGCGACCAGTCCATAATTGACGATGCGCTTGTTGGCCTCGGCGATCGCCTTGGCTTCGTCGCCGGAAGGCGGGGAGGCAGGGTTACTCATTGGATCAATTCAACCAAAACATTCTATCGCGACGAGAATGTAGCAGATCGCCGCGGGCTTGGCACTCCGGTTGACTGCGGCGGGATTTTCGTCCCCAATCCTTGTCGATCCTCCGCCCCTTGGAGCCCGCATGCGTGTGATCATCTGTCCCGACGCCGCCGCGCTGAGCCGGCAGGCGGCCGCCCTCGTCGCCGCCGCCGTCACGGCGAACCCGCGGACGGTCCTCGGGCTGGCCGCCGGGGCCACCCCCATCGGACTTTACCGCGAACTGGGCCGCCACCATGGCGACGGCCTCGACTTCTCGGCCGTCACGGCCTTCGGCCTGGATGAATATTACGGCTTGCCGGCCGGCCATCCGGCCAGTTTCCGCGCCGAAATCGAGCGCCAGGTCCTCAGCCGGGTCGCCCTGCCGCCGGCGCGCCTCCATTGGCCGGAGGCGCCGCCCGGCAGCCACGTCGCCGCCGCCTGCGCCGGATACGAGCGGGCCATCGCCGAAGCCGGCGGCATCGATCTGCAGATTTTGGGCATCGGCGCCAACGGACATATCGGCTTCAACGAACCTGGCAGCAGCCTCGCCGGCCGCACCCGGCTCGTGCGGTTGAGCGACACCACCCGCCGGGCCAACGCGAAAGCCTTCGCCTCGCCGCAGGATATGCCGGAAGCGGCGGTCACCCAGGGCATCGGCACCATTCTCGCCGCCCGGCGCATCCTGCTGCTGGCCAGCGGCGAACACAAGGCGGCGGCCGTCGCGGCGGCGCTGGAAGGCCCGCTGACGGCCATGCTGCCGGCCTCGGCCCTGCAGTTGCACCCGGAGGCCGTGGTGTTCCTCGACGCCGCCGCCGCCGCCGGCCTTCAGCGGCGCGCCGAATACCAGGCGCAAGAGGACCTGTTGCGGCGGCTTGGCTGGCCGTCATAGCGCCGGCTGCTCGGCCGCCAGCCGGCGGAACAGGCGCTTCATCCTGTCGACCTTGGCCAGATAGGCGGCCGCCTGGTGATCGCCGCAGCGGTCGCCGGCGACCAGGTGAAAATGATTGCGGGCGAACGCCTCCGCCGGTCCCGCTCCGCACAGGTGGACGATCGTCGCCAGCTCCTGCCGCTGTTCGAGCGGGACGGAACCGCCGCGCAATCGCCCCAGGATGGCGTCGACGTTCCGCTGCAGATAGACCGTGGCCAATTCCACCGCGTCGCCCGGGAAGACGCGGCTGTAAAGGGACCCCAGCCAGCAGCCGTGATCGACCACCACATGGTCGCGGATGCAATAGCGCTGGGCGTCGGCAAACGCCGGGTCGGTCATCTGGTACATGCCGACGGCGCTCGATGCGGGCTGATAGATGGCGAATGGACGCCAGGTCAGCCGCCAGCGCCAATAGGTCCGCGCCACCGGGTTGCCCGCCGCCTCGACCTGGGCCAGCGCCGCCAACAAGTCGGGGGTCATGGTCGCCGTCGCGTATTTGCGGAACAGACCTCCGTATTCCCGCCAGGTCTCGGCCGGCGTCTTCTTGAGCGCGCTGTCCGCCGGAAAGAACATCTCGGTGGGCTTGCGGACCACCTGATAGACCAGGTTGGCGGCCGACAGCACCGCCAGCGCCACCGTCAGCATGGCGATGCCCCGCCAGGCCGCCGGCAGCGCCCGCCATCTCCGCCGCAGCCCGGCGGCCCGCTTGCGCCAGCGGCGCCAGCGGCGGCTGAGACTCTCTTTACGCCTGCGGCGCTTGCCCGATCGGGCTTTGACCTGCATGTCCGCCATCCCCGGCGGTGATAACCCGAGAACACGGCACGACACAACATCTTGAACGACGGAGCGCGTCCCGGTGTAATCTCGGCTGATGACTGGTCCTGACATCAACCGGCTGTTCGCCCGGGCGGTGGCCGATCACGCCGCCGGAGCCCTGGCGGCGGCCGTCACCGGCTATCTCCACGTCATCGCCCTCCGTCCGCTGGAGCCGGCGCCCCTGGTCAATCTGGCCATGGCCCGCCAGGCTGTTGGCGACATCGTCGGCGCGCTGGCGGCTTGCCGCCGCGCCGTCGCCGTCGACCCGCGGTCGGCCGAAGCGCTCAACGGACTGGCCGCGGCGCTGGCGGAACTTGGCCACCCGGCCGAGGCGACGGGCCCGCTGCGACGGTCCATCACCCTTCGGCCGGACAACGCCGAGGCCTACAACAACCTCGGCAACTGTCTTAACACGATCCAACAACACGCTGATGCTGGCTTATTTTTCCGCTGCGCCGTGGTTCTCGCGCCGGCTCAGGCCGAGCCCTACAACAATCTTGGCGCCACATTGACCGGCTGCGGCCTATCGGCCGAAGCGCTCCTCCCGCTGGGCCGCGCCCTGACCATCCGACCGGCCAATCCGCAAGCCGAGAACAACCTGGGCAACGCCCTCATCGAGAGTGACCGGATCGACCCGGCCATCGCCGCCTTCCGCCGCGCCGTCGCCCAATGGCCCGATTTCACCGACGCCTGGATCAATCTCGGCGGCGCCCTGATGGACCGCGGCGACATCGCCGCCGCCATCGCCGCCTGCCGACAGGCCGCCATCCGCCGGCCGGATGCCGCCTCGGCCTATAACAACCTGGGCAACGCCTTGAAGATCGCCGGGCGCCTTGAGGCCGCCGACCGGGCCTTTCGCCACGGCCTCGGCTGCCGCCCCGATGACGCCGAGATCCATTTCAACCACGCCGCCGTGCTGTTGAAGCGTGGCGATTTCCGCGCCGGCTGGGCGGAATACGAATGGCGCCGGAAAACCCCGCAAAGTCCCTTTCGCCAGCTCCGCCTGCCGCAAGCCGAATGGGACGGCGCCCCGCCGGCCGGGCGCCGGATCATGCTGTATGCCGAGCAGGGATTGGGCGACGCCCTGCAGTTCTGCCGCTTCGCCGAAACGGTGGCGGCCCGGGGCGGGCGGGTCATCCTGCGCGTCTATCCATCGCTGGTCCGGCTGCTGGCCTCGCTGCCCGGCGTCGTCCAGGTGGTGTCGACCGAGGCCCCCCTGCCCGAGTTCGACCTGCATCTGCCGCTGATGAGCGTGCCGGCGGTCCTCGGCCTTGATGTCGACGCCATCGCCCGCCGCCTGCCCTATCTGTCGCCGGCGCTGGCCGATCTCGCCCCCTGGCGGGACCGCCTGGCGCGCCTCGCCGGTGTCAAGGTCGGGCTGGCCTGGTCGGGCGATCCCCGCCCGCAGGATCGCGACGCCCATCTGCTCGACCGGCGGCGCAGCCTGACCCTCGCCCATTTCGCCGAACTGGCCGACATCCCCGGCCTGAGCCTGGTCAGCCTGCAGAAGGGCCAGCCGGCCGCCCAGGCGCGAACGCCGCCAAGCGGCATGATGTTGTTCGATGCCGCCGAGTGGATCGACGATTTCGCCGACACCGCCGCCTTGCTGGCAAATCTGGACCTGGTGATCTCGGTCGACACCTCGGTCGCCCATCTGGCCGGCGCCCTGGGCAAGCCGGTCTGGATCCTGTCCCGCTTCGACGGCTGCTGGCGCTGGCTGGAGGATCGGGACGATTCGCCCTGGTATCCGACCGCACGCCTCTACCGGCAGGCGGCGCCCGGCGACTGGCCGCCGGTGGTGCGGCGCCTGGCCGGCGACCTGCGGCGCTGGTGCGCCGACCGCGCCCGGCCTTCGCAACACGCCGTTACCGAACAGTCATCCGGGCAAAAGAATTGCCGGATAGAGTGGCGAACCGAAGACGAGAGGGAGACGCTTTGACCATGATCGCCGGCAAGCTGGTTTCACTGACCGGCCTCATTCCCGAAGACCACCCCCATCTGTTCCGCTGGGCCAACGACGTCGATGCCGCCCGGCTCAACGGCCCCTACCGCCCGACCGATTGGTCGAGCCACAAGGACTGGTGCGAAAACGTCGGCCGCGATAACAGCAAGGTGGTGTTCGCCATCCGCAGGACCGACACCTCCGGCATCATCGGCTATCTGCAGATCGTCAACATCCACGGCGTCAACCGGTCCGCCGATATCGGCCTGCGCATCGGCGACGCCAAGGACCGCGGCCGGGGATTCGGTTCCGAAGCGTTGCGGCTGGCCGTCGAGTACTGCTGGAACGACCTTAACCTGCAGCGGCTGGCGCTGGCGGTGTTCGACGGCAATGGCCCGGCCCTGGCGATCTACCAGGCCGCCGGCTTCACCAGGGAAGGCGTGCTGAGACGGGCGGTCTATACCGGCGGCCGGTTCGTCGACGTCATCGTCATGGCGAAGCTGCGCGAGGAGTCCTGACCATGGGGCACGCCGCCACAATTCGGTCGTCTTTCCCTTGCATTATGAACGCTGGGCGTTCACCGGGAGTTTGAGGTCATGAGAGGAAAAATCGCAGTCTGCGCCGCCGCCACCGCCGCCCTGCTGGCCGCCACGCCCTTGTCCGCCGCCCATGCCCATGACGGCGCCGGCCTGGCCATTCTCGGCGCCGCCGCCCTCGGCACCGCGCTGATCCTGTCGGCCCCACCGGTGCCGCCGCCGGCCGTGGTGGTGCAGCCGCAACCCGTCTATGTGGCACCGCCGGCCGCCTATTACGCGCCGCCCCCCGCCTATTACGCGCCACCCCCCGTGTACTACGCGCCGCCCCCCACCCCGGTCTACTATGCGCCGGCCTACTATCCCTACTACCGCTCCTATTATCGCTGGCGCTAATGCCCTAGTGGTCCGCCCCAGACGCTTGGTTCCCAAGCGCCTGGATCAGGCGGCCCACCAACTTATTGAATTGTGGCGAGAATTTGACGGATGGTGTGGGTACCATCCGTCAAATTCTCACCACTAGCCTTGGTTTTTGCCGTCGAGTAGGCACGGGAGATTGCTCTCCCGCGCCTCTCACAGAACCGGACGTGCGGATCACGCATCCGGCTCTTTGGATCGGTATATCAGAGCGCCAGCGATAGCTGCGCCGATGCCAGCGGCG